>CAZEYP010000032.1:0-31286 GCA_964515925.1 uncultured Nitrospirota bacterium | reverse complement strand
GAGGTGTAGCCTTTAAGATTTTGCCTGCTTGACAAAAGCCTTTTTAATAGGTGACCCTTTAAGATGGATATTTGACTAAAATGGCCTGAATGTATTATTTTAATAACCTACGGGGTGTAGCGCAGTCTGGTTAGCGCACCTGCCTTGGGAGCAGGGGGTCGGTGGTTCGAATCCACTCACCCCGACCATTGCTAAATATTGCGCCCGTAGCTCAGCAGGATAGAGCATCTGACTTCTAATCAGAGGGTCGGGGGTTCGAATCCTCCCGGGCGCGCCAGACTATATGAACCCTCCATATATTACATGCCCTTTGCCTGTTCCAATTCTAAAAAAACCCTTGCATGGAAAGTAAAGTGTTTTTATGGGCATCTTACCAGAAGGCCTTTATAATGTCCTGTCCTCTGTCAATATCATGTATTGCGGCGGAACGAATCTCTAACCAGTGTTTCTTCTGTTTTTTGGTAAACTTTGCTGCCCTGCGGTCTATTTCTTTTATCTCCTTCATCAGTTTTTTGAACTTCCTCTTGTATTCCTGATACTTCTTCCTGTCTGTCTTTATAGAGAAATCACCGGGCATTGCCCATTTATCGCCAAGGTAGAGCCAGGTGGCAAAATCAGTAAGCCTTGCACCTGGAAAGAGTCTGATGGGGGTTGTGTTTTTAATGTCAACGAATCTCAGCCCTTTACTGTCTGCGATTATTTTATGATTGCCTCTGAAGGTATCTGCACCGTCGTAATCATTGAACTCCCAGGTGCTGTAAGATATCTGGGTCTCCGAGGCATGGCAGCTATCGCAGTCTCTTGCCTTCCTGAGGGGATGGGCGGCCTGTTCTATCTCTATCCATAAAAGATGTTTATTGTTTCCAGGAAGGCCGTCAAAGGTGCCAACGATATAGTAAGCATCTCTGGTCTCACCATTGGGCCAGCGAAATTTTATCTTTCCTGATGGAGGAACATCTTTTTTAATATTTCCAACACTGTGGGGCCAGACCTTAACAGGCATCCATCGACCTTTCTGGTCCTTCATAATAATCGGGGGCTCCTGAATACCATAGTAAAGTGAGTATTTATGAAAGGGATTTGGTCTTTCAGCAACACTTCCAGGTCCCCACACAGTAAGCTGGTAGCCTCCAAGTCTCCTGACATGGCATGTGGCACAGTCCAGATTTTTGTGAATACCCTTTGCGTGGGCATCTTCAGTTTCTATGTGGCAGTCCTGGCAGGAGGCAGCACGCTCCATATCACCCATTCCCTTTTCCCCTGTTGGATGACAGTCCACACAGGTAAGCCCAAGTTTATAATGCACATCAGGTTTCATCCCCTGTGGGATGGCATAGTCTCCGCCAATATATGTCTCGCCCCTGCGGCTCATCATTGCTCCTGGATGACACTGCGACGCAGTTCTTCCATCACCAAGGCATGCCCTGGGAGGGGGAATCCTTGAGAAGGCGTGTCTACCCTCTTTGTTTGAGGGTGTGTAATGGCAGTCAAGGCATCCAGCATGGCAGACATTACAGAATTTCTGTTTGTCCTCTGCCTGGGCCTTAGAGAAGGGCACATTCAGGTTTTCCATTATTTCCTCTGTATTTTTATAATCAAAGCCAGCCTTCTCCAGCATCTCTGGTGGCTGAAGGTCAGCAAAGGATGGTCCACAGTTATGGGGTCCGTAGGGCTTGAGCCAGGTACGCATGGTCCTCTGACGATAGTTTCTGGCCATGATGCTTTTCTTGAATTGTTTGAGCTCATCCGGATGACAATCAGGTCTGCCACAGGTCTTTTCAGCTATCCTGGGGTCAAACCCCAGGGTCTTCGGGTCGCGGTCATGCCAGAGGATGTTTCGGACATCTTCAAGCATGTAGAGTTCGCCCTCATCAAGTTCTTTTGGCATGAGAGCAAACATACTGTCATTGCCTGTTTCCCTAAGGGGGCCAGGATAACCAATCTGCCTTGGAAGCAATGAGCCGTCCATTCCAACAATGAGCATCTTTAACATCCCACGGTGTGCACGGTCTTTGTCCTTAGCCCTGCCGTTTCCAAGGTGACAGTCTCTACATAGTATATTTGGGTGATGGCTCTGTTTCTGCACCTCCTGAGGGGTAATATATGCCCATTCTGCGTTTAGTTTTTTCAGAAGTGTCCTGTTACTGTGACAGCGGATACACTCAACTGATGAGTCCTGCCATGACCTGTAACCAAGAAAACCCACTATGAGGGCAAACTGAACTGCCAGTATGAGGACAATCTTTTTGTTTAAACTGGAGCTGATGCGCCCTATGCTCATGTTACTCCTTTATTGAAAGACGCTTAATTGAAATGGCCTTTCCTGTTTTTTCATCCACCTCGATGAGCACTGCTGATAACATCCAGCCACCCTTGGCAGTCTCAAACTTCCTTGGCAATTGAGTGATAAACTTCTCGATAACTATCTGTCTGTCAACTCCTATTACAGAGATCTGTGGTCCGGTCATCCCCACATCTGTAATATAGGCAGTTCCACCGGGCATTATCTGTTCGTCTGCAGTCTGGACATGGGTGTGTGTGCCCAGAAGTGCGGTTACCCTACCGTCAAGGAAATAGGCCATGGCTAACTTTTCAGAGGTTGCCTCAGCGTGGAAGTCGACTATTATAATCTCTGTTTTCTCCTTAATCTGCTCAATCTCTCTTTCTACTGTCCTGAATGGACAATCCATAAGTCCCATAAAAACCCTTCCAGAGAGATTTATTATTCCCACATTAACTGAATTTGAGGCGTTAATGACAATTGAGCCCCTCCCAGGCACACCTGGAGGGTAATTCAGTGGACGAAGGATTCGGTCTTCTTTAGGAAGAAGCTGCAGGGCCTCCTTTTTGTCCCATATATGGTTTCCAGATGTCATCAGGTGAATGCCTGCTGAAAAGAGCTCTGCCGCGGTCTTTTCTGTGATGCCAAAGCCACCTGCTGCGTTTTCACAATTGGCTATTACAATGTCCAGTTTGAGTTTATTTATAAGATTCGGAAGAAGGGCCTTTACTGCCCTTCTTCCTGGCTTGCCAACTATATCACCAATAAAAAGGATATTCATTTATAGTGCCTACCGTGCATAATCGACAAACCTTGTCTCCCTGATGACCATCACCTTTATCTGTCCAGGGTAGGTGAGTTCCTGCTGAACCTTCTTTGCTACCTCTCTTGCAATAAGGGAAGACATGTCGTCTGAAATATCCTCTGGTTTAACAATAATACGAATCTCCCTGCCTGCCTGCATTGTATAGCACTTTTCTACACCATCAAAGGCAGTGGCAATCTCCTCAAGCTTTTGAAGTCGTTTTATGTAGTTTTCAATGCTTTCTCTTCTCACACCAGGGCGTGCTGCAGATAGGGCATCAGCCGCAGCAACAAGAGCAGACTCAACACAGTTGGGGTCAATGTCTCCATGATGGCAGGCAATGGCATTAAGCACCCTTTCATCTTCACCATACTTTCTTGCAATATCATAACCTATCTCGTGGTGAGAGCCCTCAATCTCATGGTCTACTGCCTTACCTATATCATGAAGGAGTCCTGCCCTCTTGGCAAGCTTTATATCCACCCCAAGCTCTCCAGCCATTATACCCGCAAGATAGGCCACCTCCCTTGAGTGTTGAAGCACATTCTGTCCGTAGGATGTCCTGTATTTGAGCCGACCAAGTAGATTGATCAGGTCAGGGTGAATCCCACTAAGTCCCAGGTCAAACACTGCCTTTTCGCCCTCTTCTTTAATAGTATCCTCCACCTCTTTTCTTACCTTGTTAACCACCTCTTCTATGCGTGCTGGATGTATTCTCCCATCTGAAATTAGCCTTTCAAGTGCAATACGGGCAATCTCTCTTCTAACAGGGTCAAAAGAGGAAAGGGTTACCATTTCTGGGGTGTCATCCACTATCAGGTCTACCCCTGTTGCAGCCTCAAGTGCCCTGATATTTCTTCCCTCACGGCCTATTATCCTTCCCTTCATCTCATCATTGGGAAGCGCAACTGCTGTTACAGTGGAATCTGCCACATATTCACTTGAGAATCTCTGAATGGCCAGCGAGATAATCTCCTTTGCCTTCTTTTCTGCTGTATCTCTTGCCTCATCTTCTATGGTTTTAATCAACTTGGCAGCCTCGAAACGGGATTCTTCTTCAATACGAGCAAAGAGTTCTTTTTTTGCCTTTTCAGCAGTCATGCCAGCGATTTGTTCGAGTTTTTTCTGCTGCTCATCGATTAGTCTTTTTAGTTGTTCGTCTTTTTCCTTAAGCGATCTTTCCCTGCCAAGAAGGCTCTTTTCTCTGTGAATCAGGTCTGACTCACGCTTCTCTAATTGCTCTAATTTACGCTCCAGATTTTCTTCTTTATTGCTTAATCGTCTTTCAATACGATTAAGCTCATTTCTTCTTTCCCTGTGCTCCTTTTCTGCCTCAGAACGGGCACGATAGAGTATGTCCTTTGCCTCAAGTTGTGCCTCCCGCTTTATTCGCTCAGCCTCTCTTTCAGCCTCTGAAATAACCCTGTTTCGCTCCTGCTCAAAGGAGATCTCCCGGTTCTTTGTGCCTTTTTTATTTAGATAGATAACTAATGCAGATACTGCACCACCAATCAGAAGGCCAATCAGCAGGTATATAACTGTATTCATTTCCGTCCTCTCCTCCTTTTGTTCATTAATGTTTTTATTGTTCTTTCGAAACCCTGGTCAGAGGGGATATAAAAGTTCCTCTGACTCTCCATATACTGCTGGGGCACATAGTGTCCCTGAAAATCGTGGGGGTATTTATAGCCAATCCCCCTGTTCAGTCTCTTTGCCCCTTTGTAGTGGGCATCCATAAGATGTGCTGGAACATCCTGAAGCGGCTCCTCTTTTACCGCCTTGATTGCCCTTTCTATCGCCATGTAGGAGGCATTGCTTTTTGGTGCTGTGGCCACATATACCGTGGCCTGTGCAAGTGGGATCCTTCCTTCAGGCATACCTATCTTTTCAACTGCCTGCATGGCGGCCACAGCTACCCCGAGCGCCTGTGGGTCAGCATTTCCTACATCCTCAGATGCACATATAACTATACGACGGGCAATAAACATTGGGTCTTCACCAGAGGCAATCATCCTTGCAAGCCAGTAAAGGGCCGCATCAGGGTCTGAACCCCTCATGCTCTTGATAAATGCAGAGATGATGTTGTAGTGTTCTTCTTCATCATAATAGAGCATCCTTGTTTGCAGTGCCTCGCTGACCGCATCAGTGGTGATAACAGTAGGAGACTGTCCTTCTTTGTAGTTGGCCAGAAAGGCAAGCTCAAGGATATTAAGTGCCTTCCTTGCATCCCCTGAGGCATGAAGAGCGATTAATTTAAAAACCTCTCTGTCAATCCTGATCTCATACTCACCAAGCCCTTTTGGTGATATCAGGGCTCGTTCAAGGAGTGTAATGATTTCGTCCTCCCTGAGGGGCTTAAACTCAAAGATGTGAGAGCGCGAAGAAAGGGCAGGTATCAGGGCAAAAAAGGGATTCTGTGTGGAAGCGCCAATCAGGATTATTTCGCCAGATTCCACATGGGGAAGCAGGGCGTCCTGCTGCAGTTTGTTGAAACGATGGATCTCGTCGATAAAAAGTATGGTCCTTTCCCTTCTGGCAAATACCAGTGCATCTCTTATGTCTTTTACTCCAGAGGTAACAGCATTGAGAGCTATATAGCGGGCCCTGGTTCTGTGGGCAATGATCCTTGAAAGTGCAGTTTTTCCAGTGCCTGGAGGCCCAAACAATATGAGCGACACAATACGGTCTTCTTCAATAAGACGCCTTAGTGGCTTTCCCTCACCAAGGAGTTCCTGCTGACCACAGAACTCATCAAGGGTCTCAGGCATCATGCGCCATGCAAGAGGTCTTTCTCTTCTATCATTAAAAAATAGATCCATGGTTGAAAAAACACCTTTTCTCTTATGGTGAAGCTACCTTTGGAGGGAGTTTATGAAAAGTCTTTGTTTAGTGATTTATATTAAATTTAATATATATCTGCTTTCCCGGAATCCACTGTTATCAAATTGATGTTTATATACAGTAAGTAATATCTTTTTGATTCCAGGCCAGATAAATCTTTTATTTGTAAGGCCATTGCCTCCAAAAGTATAATTCACCATAAGAGGTATTAATATCCCGCCCAAAGGTGCAGATGAAAAATTAGACCCCATAATGACAGGTGGGTGTCCTGAAGGGTGTTTAGGCTTCCGAGCACCCAATCCTGAAAACACTGTGACTATGAAAAATACTAATAATCCCTTCAGGATTGGATGCTCGGCATGCTCACCACATCCCTTACCCGGACTCCCTAAAGGTCTAAAATGTCGGATCAACTTTTCCATCCTAATCACCAGAGGGCAGGAAAATAACCCTAATCTTTTATAACAAATGTGAGGGGAATCTTGCAAGGGAGAATAAAGGAAAATGATAAATTTAGGATTTTGGATTTATGATTTAAGAGTTAAATTCTCTGTGTACTCTGTGTTTTTAATGGTGCAGAAGCGCTGAAGCTCGGAAGGGAGAAGACCAGAGGCAGGGTGTAGGGAGTAGAGAAAAGACTACACCCTACACGCTACACTCTATACCCTATAATTTTCATCAAAGCACAATGACCTTGTCTGCATCATGAATCATGCGGGCATTGTTGTATTGGCTTCCTGAAACAATGGATTCAGGAACTGCCTCGGAGTTAATGCCAAAGTTCTTTGCACTATGGTCGCAAAAACTCATGTCTGTGTTTGTAAGGCTGTGTAATGCCTGTACTGATTCATCCTCAAGAAGTTTTGTTCCTTCATCCATAAAAAAGAGCATAACCCTGTGGCCCCTGTTAAGTGCTGTTTTAGTAAGCTCGACTATGAGATTTTTAAATCTATTGGTATTAACCAGTATTCCAAGGGTCATAATATTGCCTCCTTACCATGAGATTATTTTGTCAGCATCTTCGATTTCATTTAATAGCTCTTCTGCAGAGGTAGTGTCATCTATCTTCAAGACCTTTACCTCTGCGTCTTTCTGATGAATATCAATGAACTTTTTAAGGGTATCGGTTTCGGTATCCTTAAGGATATATAAAACCTTCATCTTAAATGCCTCCTTAGTATGGAATTATATGATCGTACTGAAGAAGTCTCCCGGCTATCTCTTCTGTAGGAAGGAATTCAAGACCGGTGTTTTCCTGGAAGTTTGTGTATATATTCTGGCCAAGCTCCTTCAATGTTTCAATGTTCAGGGTATTCTGTTCGTTTTCCTCAAGCTTCCTGTCCAGCACAAATACATCAATCTGGTCATCCAGAAGGGTGATGCCTACGGACATCCTCAATGCCTCATCCTGTCTGTCCCGAACGAGCACTGCTACCTTTTTCATTCTGACCTCCTTATTAAAAAGTTATTAAAGGGAGATAGGGGGTAGCGTGTAGGGGGTAGTAAAAACAGACCACCTCAATCCCAACAACGCTCTCAACGCAATAAACTCAATTAACGCAATCAACGCAATTAACCAATATACCAATAACTAAATTATACTACCATCTGTAAAAAAATTGACCAAACCCGAAACACGGGTTTGATCAACAAGTTTGGGGAGGGTCAAAAAAACTTTAACTCAGGGATTAATTTTTTCTTATATAAAACTTGAATACACCATCTTCCTTTTCACTTGAAAGCAACTCATGCCCCAGTTTTTTAAGAAGTGCAGGGATATCTGCAGCAGAGCCAGGGTCTGTTGCCTGCACCTCAAGTATCTGGCCTGAGTTGATTTCCTGAAGAGCCTTTTTGGTCTTAAGCACAGGCATGGGACAGTTGAGCCCCTTTGCATCAATTACCTTGTCAGCCTTGATTTCCGTCATCATCTCTTTCCTCCTTTGTTGTGATTAAAGGTAAAATTATTAAGCATTTTTCACTCTTACTTCTCTCTGTACTCACCGTATTCATCCACAACATCCTGGACGAGGTCATGAAGGAGCCTTTCAACAGCCTCAAGCACATCCCTGTCCTGGTTGTCATTCCATATAAGCCTCCTGTATGAGAGATAGACCCGCTCATCATTATCTGGAAGCGTATAAACCATGATCTGGTAGGGACAAAAGGATATGAAATGAGGATTCCGCTCAAGCATATTTCTTGAGATTACGGCGCTACAGAACTCCATGACCTTTGCCTTTATGTATATCTTCTTTGTTCGTCCAAGTGCCTTTCCGGTTCTGTCAAGCATCTCCTGTATGTGAGATACACTGGATATAACCATCCCACGCTGATTCAGTGCAAACTTCAGGCTGTCCCATACATCGTCAAAGTCTCCCCTTACGCTTCTGATAACTACTGCCTGCTTAACCGATGTTACAGGCTTCGTTCTAACAGTCTGCATGCTGCTACATTGGATGAGGAAAAGGGTCAGAGACAATGTAATAAGTAAAACTGTGGTCTTTTTTGAAAGAATCATAAGCTCCTCATCATCTTCCATTGTAGATACTTTGCTCCCGAGATTGCACCGATGAGTATGAATGTCATTGTAAGGATACTACCCAGAGACAGGGTGGAAAAACCGCTCAGACCCTGCCCGATGTTACATCCAAGAGCCAGAACCGCACCAAAGCCCATCAGCAGGCCGCCCCAGAGGTTGTATTTGAACTGCTCAAGAGGTGGTGCAACCCAGGTGAATGTTCTTGTCACCACAGATGCAATAAACGAACCGGCAACCACTCCAAGCACAGATGAAATGGCAAAGTTAATGGACTCACCTGTCCAGAGTATTATGTATCTGAATGTCTGGGCATCGGCCAGTGCAAAGGTAAGGCTCTTTGGACGCCAGAACTGAAGCAGCGTTGGGTCATCCGGGCCTGAGAATGAAAACTGGTCAACCACCTGAACGGTTTTGTAGGCAACACCATTAATCCACCAGGCAAACAGTATGGTAAGCCCAATTGCCACACCTGCAAGGGGCCATCTCCATCCCCACCAGTCAGAATCCTTTGGTGCCCTGAACATAAAAATCAGAAGGGCAATCTCTATTACCACGAGTATCACCCAGAAGGGCACGCCTTTCAGAATATTTGGCAGGTACTGATTCTGAAAACCAATGGTTAATTTGTTGAAATAATCAACCCTTACCTTTGCAAGGATACCCCATAGGGTGGCACCTGATGAAAAGATAAAGGCCATAACACTTACTAGACCACCAAGATTACCCTCTGCAGACCTCACCAGTATCCTGCTTGCACATCCACCCGCATACACTATGCCCACACCAAAGATAAATCCACCAACAATGTAACTGAGCCATGTAAAGGGTGAAGATATATATATACAGTAATTAATATCCACATAACCTAATTTGTATAATATCTGGGTGCCCAGTATTGAGACAAAAAGAGCCATTGCATAGGCCCTTGTCTGTGTGAGGTCTCCTGTGGTTACTATGCTGTGGCAGGCTGCTGCAATGCAGAACTTTGACCTCTGAACCACTGCACCCATCAGAAATCCTATAATGAAGCCACCAACTATTACCATGGTTCGGATGGAGTGCTTTATTGCCTCGATCTGCTCATCACTCAGGTTATCTATGTCGAGACCTCCAAAGGAGTGAATCTTAAAAATAAGATAAAGGACAAAAAAGAATCCAGCAACAATAATACTAATAACCAATCCTTCCCTTCCTTTCTCTGACATAGTGCCTCCTTTGTTTTTTTCTATATCATTTAGCATTTTTTGTGCCAGTCTGGAAATACTTATTTTTCAGACATATCAAAGGAGAGCATGTACAAAAAGGTACAGAGGGGTAATTTTGTGATGTGCATTAATGTACAATCAGAGCAGGTTGTACTTTATCATCTTTGTGCGAAGCTGTCTTCTTGTGATACCAAGTCTTTTTGCTGCCCTTGTCTGATTCCAGTTTTCCTGTTTGAGTGCATTAAGCACAGCCAGTCTTTCAAGCTCAGACAGTTTCATAGAGGAAAGATCGTTTAGCTCTGTGGGGATTTCCTGTTCTGCCAGGTCATCTAAAACAATAGATGCTATCTTCTGGGGCAGGTCTTTAAGAGTGATGGTTTCGTATCTTGTAAAAACCACTGCCCTCTCAATGGTGTTTTCCAGCTCCCTTATATTGCCGGGCCATGAATACTTAACAAGTGCATCCATTGCCCTTCTGTCCACCCCCTTTACAAACTTCTGATTCTCCTCTGTGTATTTTCTCAGAAAGTGTTCAACAAGCAAAGGGATGTCCTCTTTTCTTTCTCTTAGTGGTGGCACCTTTATGGGAATCACATTTAAACGATAGAAGAGGTCTTCTCTGAACCGGCCTTCTTTTATCTCCTGCTCCAGGTCTTTGTTTGTTGCTGCGATTATTCTGCAATCAGATTTAATGGGCTCTGTGCCACCTATACGGTAGAATTCCTTTTCCTGAATAAACCTCAGTAGCTTTACCTGCATACTGAGACTCATCTCTCCAATTTCATCAAGAAACAGGGTTCCCCTGTTGGCAAGCTCCACTTTTCCCTTTTCAAGCCCCATTGCCCCTGTATATGCCCCGGCCTCGTGGCCAAAGAGTTCGTTTTCTATAAGCTCTGCAGGTATGGCTGCACAGTTAATTGCTATGAAGGGCTGGGCCTTCCTGTTTGAGGCATTGTGTATTGCCCTGGCAACCAGTTCCTTTCCAGTGCCTGACTCACCAGTAATAAGTACATTTGCTCTGCTTGAGCTGATAATCTCAATTGAGGCAAGGATGTCTTTGATGGCATTGCTGGTACCGATGATTCCATACTGGTTTTTTATGGTGGTTTCTATCTGACGGACACCTTTATTAATAAGGGTGTGACGGATAATGGCGAGCATTTCATCTATTTCGATAGGTTTTGTCAGGTAGTTTGAGGCACCCTCCTTCATCGCCTCTACAGCATTTTCAATACTTCCATAGGCGGTTATTATTATCACTGGAAGATCACGAAAACTCTGTTTTATGTATCTGAGAAGATCAAGTCCAGATTTGCCGGGTAACCTCATGTCTGAGAGGATCAGGTTAAAGCCCATTGTTTGTAACTTTGAGAGTGCCTCCTCATAGTTTCTGGCAGTCTCTACATCATAGCCTGCCTTGCTGAGAAATTTTTTAAGCATCCTCAGGATGTTTCTTTCGTCATCAACCAGGAGTATCTTCTCCAAGGGTCTTCGCACCTCCTGTTCGGGTCAGACTATCTATCATTGGCAACTGGTAATATTATAATAAAATGGGCACCTTTAGAGGATTCGATTAGTTTAATCTCGCCATGATGGGCAAGGACAATTTTATATACTGTGGGCAGGCCAAGGCCGCTGCCTTCCACTTTGGTGGTGAAAAATGGTTGAAATATACGGGAAGCAATCTCCTTTGGGATACCAGGACCTGTGTCTTCTATGTGAATCTCGAGTCCTCTATCTACCACATTGAACCAGAGGAGAATCTTTCCACCATCTTTCATAGCCTGAATTGAATTCATAAAGAGATTCATAAAGACCTGTTTTATCAATGCCGGGTCAACCATTACAGGTGGTACAGAGTTCTGGGTTTTATATTCAATTTCAACACCTGACTCCTCAAGGTCAGGCTCCAGGAGATCAGTTACCTTATCAAGTACATCGACTATGCTGGTTGGTTTAGGTGCAGGCACAGGTAACTTTGCAAACCTGAAGAACTCGTCAGCCATGTTTAGCATCTCGTAGGCCTCGTCCTTAATAATTTCAATATACTCGTTGAGTTCTTCCCGATCTGCTGCCTGCTCTATTCCCGAAAGTGCACCAGTTATTGCGTGGAGACTGTTTCTTAGTTCATGGGCTATTTGAGCAGACATCTCACCAATTGCTGCAAGACAGGTCATCTTTTCCTTTTCCTCTGATAATCTCCTGTATTCAGACAGGTACCTTCTCAATGTCTCTCGCATGTGGTAGAAGGAATGGCGAAGCTGCTCGGTTTCGTCTTTATAGGCATTTGTGTTATCAGGTATGCTTGATGAGTAGTCTATCTCCTGTTCGAAGCTCTCTATCTCCTTTGACAGGGTTATAATAGGTTTGGTGATAAGGATTGATACCACATAGGCTCCCCCTATACCTATTGCAAGAATGACAAAGGACAGATAAACAAGTTGAAGAATGGTCTTTTTGAGGTCACGTCTGAATGCCCTGTCTTCAGCCTCTGTGTTAAAGGTAAGACTAAGGGCTCCAAGGATGTCCTGCCCGATTGTTATAGGAAGAGATATGGTGCTGTTTGTGGAATGCAGGAATTTTTTTGAGTTTTGTTTTATAAATTTTGAAAGCAGTGCATCTGATTTACCAATCAGGGTTATGTCGTCGGAGGCTATTATTATGCCCCTTTTGTCAACCACCTTTGCACTTTTTATCTGTCCAGTTGATTTTAACTGTCTTATCTGTTCAAGCAGAAAGCCATAATCCTGTGTAATTATTGCATCTGAAGCATTCAGAGAGAGTTTTTCTGCCACACTCAGATGAAACTGTTTCCTCTGCATTAGCAGGTTCTTGCGAGACATTGAAAGAACGATTATACTTACAGAGACATAAATAAACATGATAAGCACAAAAACATACAATACACCCTTTGTTTTGATGCTTGTCTGTTTGTATATCTCTTTTATGAATTTCATTGCAGAGTTATTTAGATGATAATGAATCCCTGATATTAAAGGCTTCGAGTGCGGTTTTCAGCCTGGTAATCAACGACCCTTTTATACCCTTTGATGCAGACATTATCCAGTTGCTCTTTACTGGTACAGAAGCAATGGTTCTGAAGTTTCTGATATCCATATCATCTTTTATGGATTCAATGGATGAAAGGCTTACAAAACCAGCATCAATTTCTCCCCTGTAAAGTGAAACCAGTACCTTCTCAAAGGTGCCAAGACTCTTTATATCAAGATTTTCAGGCCTGATTCCTCTATATTTCAAAAAATCAATCTGGGCAATATAACCGCCTTCAGAATATCTTGAGGGTACCCCTATTTTTAATTTCTGAAGCGATTTTATATCCTCTGTGTTGGTTGAACTCCTTACCACTATCAAACCCATCACTGGCTCTGTAAGTCCTTTTATCATAACAGATGAAACTGGCTTGATATAAGCCTTTTTGCTGAGAGATAAGGCAAGGATATGATTTTCTAAAAACAATGCTGGTTTATCTGTTTTCTGAATCTGAAGGAAATCTTTCATCGTTGAAGGAACAATCACCTTAAGTCGTACTTTGATTTTTTTTGAAAGATACTCTATCAATGGATTTAATTTTACAAAAATCTCTGGTTCATAATACACTGGCTCCACATAGAGTTTTATATAACCTGTTTTTTCAGTATAGTAGAAATCCCAGTCAGGATTGATAGTTTTCATTAAAACCCTTACGATATCATAATCATGATCAAAGGCAGGGTCAAAGCCATCCACTCCCTTATCTATACTTTTTAAGATTTTGTCTCTCTCAGGAGACTGGTTTACTGAGAGCATAGCCCTTCTGATAATGCCGATCCACTTAGTTCCAATGCCTTTGCGGGCAACAAAGAGATATTGAGGGATGGAGTAAGAGTATCTCAATGCCCTGAGTCCTTTGCCAAGATAAGGGGTTGCCATCATTTCAGCAACTGCAGTAGCATCAAACATGCGAGCAAGCACAGCTGTCAAAGCACTCTGGTCTGAACCTAACTTTACCATGTCAATCAAATTCTCTTCAGTAATACCCACATGCTTTAGCATTATCTCCGGCAGCAATCCTGAACCAGGGCAGGCATATCTACCATATACAAAACTTCCGTCACTAAGGTCTATGGTCTTTTTTAATTTAGAGTCCTCTCTTACCAGAATTACGCTTCTGTAATATGAACTACCATTTACACTAAGTTTTACCAGTGGCTCAATAGGTATGGTATCCTTTGCTTCAACATAAAGGGTAGGGCAGAGATAGGCAATATCAGCGGTACCGTCTTTCAGTGCCTTTAAAACCATGGAGCTTTTTGGAGCAATGCGCATTTCAATATTTATGTCTAATTTTTGTTGCAGATAATTTTTCAATGGAAGGAATCTTTTGTACATCACAGAAGGGGCGTCAAGTGGAATAATCATTATGTTAAGGGTTGATTTTGCCAGGCAGTTTTCTGACAGAAAAAGAAGAAGTATAAAGATAATACAGAAAAGATTGCGTTTATTCATAAATTATTATAACTTAATTATGCGGGGTGGGGAATCACTCCCCATACCCCGCATTTGTTACAAATCTTACAACACAATCTCAGGACGGTCTAATTTAACATTTATGGTCTTTTTTCTTCTTATGTAATCAAGCACAATGTCATACACTGGGGGGCCTGGTTGTGGTGCCATGGATGCCCATCCTGTGAAGGTGTATTCAGCATCAGGCTTAACAGGTTTTCCCCTTACTTTGAGATCCTGTATTCTGTTACCCATCTTCTCATTTACCACTATTTTGAACTCAAGCCCCTTTGACCTGACAATATCTCCGCCCTGCTGTCTGTATGGATCGGGATTAAAGAGGTTATCGGTGATGTCCTCTAAGATGTCCTTTAGCATGGAGCCCTTCATCTTTGCCTTGTAGGTATTGGGGTATGTAAGGGCAGTCTGTGAGTACACATCTTCTGCAGTAATTGGTCCTGGAAGAACAGTCCTTCCCCAGCGGAACCCAGGTGAGAATGCAAAATCCACATCATAGTGCTCAACAAGTGCCTCGCAGATCAGGTCATCAAAGGTGCCATCAAGATTTCCCCTCCTGTATAAAACAGTCTCTGTCTGGCCAACAACTTCATTTAGTTTGTCTTTATAGGGTGCCCTGATCTCATTGATGAGCTTTTCTGTCTCTCGATCAGGCTCAATCATTTCAGACATTACAGGAATAAGTCTGAAAGAGTAGTCGGTTATCCTTTTACCCTTCACCTCAAGGTCAAGCCTTGCCAGGAACTTACCGTAACAGCCAGATGCTATAACCAGGGTATTTCCAACCACAATGGGTTTTGGAATACCATCGTGGGTATGTCCACCAAGTATTACATCTATTCCCTTCACCCTGCTAACCATCTTTTTGTCAACATCCGCACCATTGTGAGAAAGTACAACTACCAGGTCAACCTTTTTTGACCTGACTTCATCAACAACCTCCTGCATCTCTTCTTCTCTTATTCCAAAGGACCAGTTAGGTATGAATCTCCTTGGGTTAGCAATAGGCGTGTATGGAAAAGCCTGTCCTATCAGAGCAACACTGAGACCGTTAATTGATTTTATCACATAGGGTTTGAATATCCTGTCGCCCCAGGTTGCATCAAACACATTCTGTGCCACAAAGGGGAAATTCATCATATCAATAAGTTCCTGAACCCTCTCCTCTCCATAGGTGAACTCCCAGTGGCCTGTCATTGCATCGCATTTGAGATGATTCAGTACCTTCACCATATTCTCGCCGCGAGTCCACATACTAACGGCTGAACCCTGAAGTGTATCTCCTGTGTCCACATAGAGAACCTTATTGCCTCGTTCAGCTCTTATCTTGTTTATCAGGGTAGCAATATAGGCAAAACCACCCATTTTCCCGTATTCCTTTGCGAGGGCAAGAAAATCATCGCTAGTATATGCATAGGCCTCAAGGGTATGTGGTTTGATACCAAAGTGTCTGAGAAAGTCTTTGCCAGTAAGATGTGGTGGTTTTCCTTTATTTACTCCAACACCGATATTTGTGTCGGGCTCCCTGTAGAATATAGGAACCAGCTGGGCATGGCTATCGGTTGTATGGAGTATTGTAATATTCCCCTTTGGCTTGAACTCAAGCAGCCTGTCACTTGACAGGGTTTTAGCAAGCACTGAAGGAGGTACAATAGTTGTAGCACCTGCGGCAAGTGATAGCATCTTGATAAACTCTCTTCGGCTGACACTCATATAGCGCCTCCTTAATATTTGTTTTAGGTTTTCGTTACATCCTCATGCCTGGTACCTCTAAGGGTAGACCATTTGACTGATATGTCAGGTAAAGCTCAAGTGACCGGATCTGTTCACTTTGATACTTGAAGGGTTTTGCTCTCATGTTTTTCATACAACCTCTTATACGTCTTTGAAGTGAACCAACCTTACCCCATTTTAGTCTGTATGATGGCCAGTGGTCGCCGTGGTGTCTGTTTGGAGACATCAGATTTGTTCGTACCCTCTTGCAGGCATACTTTACATGGCATAGGGCACAGTTGAAATTCCACTGTCCCATGCGTGTGTAATAAAGTCTTTTGCCTTCTTCGTAGTATTTCCTTGCAGGGCCGTCGATACTGACATTGATGGGCACACCATTTGAGAGAGATTTAACATAAAGTGTGAGGGCAAGCTGGTCATAGGATTCGTATTTAAGTGGCTTTGCACCCATCTTGTCTTTCCTGCAGCGGTTGATCTGAAGTGCAATAGTGTTGATGCCGTTTATGGTCGGGTCGTATTTCGGATAGTGGGCGGCAACACCTTTTAGCTTTTCACCATTTTCACCATGGCAGCTTGCACAGGATTTCCCCTTTGTCCCTTCTACCTTGTGAAACAGTTCCTCTCCATCATCAAGCATAAGCTCTCCCGGGTTACCTTCTTCAGCCATCTCCTGGGTCGAATTACCATAGAAATCCAGATATATCTTCTCATATTCCTCATATGTACAGTTTGGCGTATATTCCTTTATCTCTTCGCCAGCTTTTACAATCTTTGAGAAGGTAATCGGAACCAGGAGTATGGCAAGGCATAATAACAACTTCATTATCTTTCCATGCATGTGTAACCTCCTCAGGTTTTATTGTGGTTTGATCTGAACAGTTTTCTCAAACTGTTTTCCTTTTATGTCTTTCCAGACAATCTTCAAAGGAGCGGTCCTGTCTGCCTTCAGATAAAATGTTATAAAAGGGTTTGCACTTACCGCGATTGTCCACTCCATGTGAGTAATCAACTCACCACCGTAATAAACACTGACATCATTGATGTAGTAAGCTGGAATCCTCTTTCCTGTCTTTTTGTTTTTACGAAAGCCGGTCTCCATTGGATGGGTGATCAGGGCCTTAACAGGTATAACATCACCCTTGTGGTATCTCCTTGGAAGCCTTATTTTTATTTTTCCTATTCCTTTTGCCATGTTTCCTCCTTAAATATATTTTTAGTTTCTTTATTATCCTCCACAACCACCAATGGTTACCTTAACCATCTTCTTTGCGCCATAGAGTTCACCTTTGTTGGTTTCCATTACCACCCGAACATTTGAGGTCTTACGCATCTTGATCCTCAGTGATAGGGCAGCCTTTCCGTTTGCAGGTGTTAGTTCTGCGCTTGCTGTGAATGGATGAAAGTTCTTGTCAACAAAGATATAGATCTTCTTAACATAATGGTCCTTTTCCATGGGCAGGTCAGATTTAATTGTAATTGGAACCACTGCACCGTTTTCAGCAATTATCGGGGTTTTGAGTTTTACTCTTGAGTAGTTGATCTTTCTGCCGTCAAAGAACTTTTTTAGTACATCTCTTATGTCTTCTTTTTCAGGTTTTGCAGCCTCGGCTACTGATGGCTTAATTAACCCACCAACTGAAGGAGAGGTAATTATAGCGCCAGCTGCAAGACCTGTCATTATAAGAAACTGTCTTCTGGATATCCTGTTTTGTTCTTTCATGTTTCCTCCTTTAACTTAGGTGTTTCTCTTTTCAGTAGAGAATTCTTTCATTATTTTGTTTTTTTGAGAGAATAGAGGTATTCCACAACTGCATCAATCTGCTCAGGAGTCAGTATCTTGTTAGTTCCGAAGGGTGGCATCAGGGTGTCGGGATTGAACTTTCTGGGATCTACTATCCACTGCCTGATAATATCCCTGTCTGCTTCTGTGTAGTTTTTCATCGACTCCACCAGGTTAGGACCTGCATTTCCAGGGGATTCAACATCTGGCAGAAAGTGGCAGGAAACACAGTTACCAAGCTTTCTGGTAATGGCAATCTTTCTGCCTTCCTTGACTTTGTCAGAGGCTGAAAACACTGTAGCAACAGACATTGTGAGAATAAAGAGCAGTGCTACACACATGACCATCAGATTTTTTAAGCCTTTCTTGTTTTTTTGCATCCTCGCACCTCCTTTCCAGTTTTATTTCACCTTGATATAGGCATAGCCTTTTTCCTGAAGCTCAACTACCCTTACCTGCCCTGAGTTAATAATCTTCACAAAGGGTTTTAGTTTTGATATTGGAATCTTTGCTCTCTTCAGTGTGATACTGCATTGTTCAAATTTAACATCATAACCATCAACCAGACTCTGCATCCTTTCATCAATGGATTTTGCAAGTTTTGGTGGAATATTGCTGGCAGCAAATTTTGTGCCTTTTCTGTCTTTCAGTAAAAACTGAACACAGGCAGAATTGGATACCACCCTTACATCATAGGATATCCCCTCGGTGGTGTAATAATTTACAAGGTTATAGATATTTCTCAACATTGCATCTACACGAGAGGGTTCTGCAAAGTCGCAATGATAAACCACCTTTTTATCTGTGTCATCTGTTGCTTTTACATGGGATGGGAGAAGAAATAGAAGGGTCAAAAAAACTAAAAACATAATTCTTTTAAAATTGTTTTGCCTCATTTTCGCCTCTGTTACCTCCTCTTATTCTTGAATTTTAGGTGATCACACAGAGCTCAGTTCATAGATTATTATATTTATTTTCACACCTTACAGCCTGAACCCTGTTAATCAGACCTACCAAAGAGAATCTCAAATTATCTTTTACATTTAATGTTTTCAACCTTTACATAATTGCAAAGGATATCTTTGAAATCCTCCTTGGTCAAAAGCCCTGGAACCCTGAATATCTCCTGACCTGATGAATCAACAAATACTACTGTAGGAACCCCCTTTACCTTATATAGCCTCGTTACCTCCTTTTCTGTTTTCTTGTCGTAGACCAGTTTCTCTCCGGTTACATTTATCTTTTTTATCTCTGTATGTGAAAGAATTCTTTTTATCTCTTTGTCCTTAAGCACTTCCTCCATCTTCTTACACCACCTGCAGTTGTTTACATAAAAGTACAACATCCTCACTTCTTTTGCAAATAGAGCAGTTTCTGTAAATATCAGTATAGCTATAACTACAATAAATTTCCCTATTTTCATGCTAAATAATTAGCAATGATTATGCCAGAAGGTAAGATATGGCTAACCTATTGATATAAAAAGATAATTGAGGAAATAATGATTTACAGTTCTGAAAGATTATCTTTTTCTGTTCCTTTTTGAACACCTATATGGATGGATATGTACATTTTTGAACTTATTTGTTAAAACGGGGCTGAACAGGGATGATAAAAAGTGAGCTGGAAACATCAGGATGTGACTATTTGCTCTATCTGAGCCACGGGTATGGTCAGCCAGCCTGATTCAGCCTCCAGATAGACCTCCTGGTCGTTTATCTCAACCAGTTTGCCGGAATATGTAATACCATTGGCATAGACAACTACATCTTTGCCAATCATCTCATAGGGAAACATAGATATAATATATCAAAAAGGAGCAGAAATTTTTAATAAGCTATGAAACGACAATAGTAACACAGGACATAAAGGGATTTATGAGATTGTATTTTACTGTTTATTTAAGAGGAGGCTGAAGAGGAAGACAGAAACTATTGCGGCTGTCTCTGCCCTGAGTATGTTTTCAGAAAGTCTAACAGGCTCAAAACCCTTTTCAATTGCAAACATAGCCTCCTCATGAGAGAATCCCCCCTCTGGCCCCACTGCCACAACCACATCTCCCTGTAGATTTCTCTCTAAAAGCCCCTCTACAGTGCTTTCTGCCTTTTCATGAAGTATAAACCTGCAGTCTCCTTTTACAATTTCCAAGGCCTTTCTGAATTCACATGGCCTTAGGGTTTCGGGCATAAAGAGTCGTCTTGACTGACGGGTGGCCTCAAGACATACCCTCTGCCAGTGCCTGTACTTGCGTGTAGAACGCATAGCTGTATGCTCTGTAAAAACAGGCACAACAACATCCACACCAAGCTCTGTGGCCTTCTGAAGTACAATGTCCATTTTCTCCCCCTTTAGCACTGCCTGCACTAAGGTGAGTCGGGATTTTCTTTTTCTTTCATGATGTATCTTTCTGGTAACCTTGATTGTGAGGCTCTTCTTTTTAATATCTACTATAAAAGCATCAAGTTCCCAGCCCTTGCCATCAAGCACCTTCAGTGTGTCTCCAGCCTTGAGCCTGATGACATTTTTCAGGTAATGGAATTCCTCATCCCTAACAGTGATATTACTCTGGCCGTGGTCTAAATCGGGCAGGATGATTCGTCTGTGGACTTCATCCATTGGGGGCAAAGAAGTCTTTAACCTTATCAAAGAAACTCTTCTGTATCTCGTTACCGCTTATCTCGGCAAATTCCTGAAGGAGCTCTTTTTGTCGAGGAGTGAGTTTTTTAGGAACATCTATGTAGATGCGTACTATCTGGTCTCCTCTGTGATGACTGTTCAATCGTGGAACGCCCTTTCCCCTCAGTCTGAACTCCTTGCCAGAGTGGGTGCCGGCTGGAATCCTTATCTTCTCAGGGCCATCCAGCGTGGGCACCTCTATCTCAGCACCCAGTGCGGCCTGTGGAAAACTGACAGGCACATCACAGTAGAGGTCCAGACCTTCTCGTTTGAAAAACTTATGGGGCTTTACTTCGATATAGATATAAAGATCGCCCGGTGGGCCGCCGTTTTCACCAAGCTCACCCTCGCCTGACATCCTTAGCCTTGTTCCTGTATCCACTCCTGCAGGCACTCTGACCTTAACATTACGGTATCTACGGATTTTGCCGCTTCCTTTACACTTTGAGCAGGGTGATGTGATGACATGGCCTGAGCCACCGCAACGGCCACAGGTCTTGGTGACAGAAAAAAAGCCCTGCTGAAAGCGTATATGACCGGTACCATGACAGTTAGGGCAGCTTATAGGGCCATGGCCTGGTTTGGCACCAGTGCCACCACAGGCCTCACAGGATAGCCAGCGAGGTACTTTTATTTCCTTCTCTATGCCCCGGACAGCCTCTTCAAGGCTTATTGAAAGGTCGTAACGAAGATCGGCACCCCTTTCCGGTCGGGGACGCCTTCTCTGGCCTGTAAATGCTCCAAAGAAATCTCCAAATATATCTTCAAATATGTCTCCAAAGGAAGTGGAGAAACCACCAAAGCCTGCACCGGCGCCAGCGCCGGCAAAGGCCTCGGTGGTACCAAACTGGTCGTACTGTGCCCGTTTTCGAGGATCACTGAGGCATGAGTATGCCTCGTTTATCTCCTTAAACTTCTCTTCAGCCTCTTTGTTGCCAGGATTTCTGTCAGGATGATATTTGAGCGCAAGGCGCCTGTATGCCTTCTTTATCTCCTCGTCCGTGGCATCTCTGCTTACACCTAAAATCCTGTAATAATCCTTCATGACTTGTCTTTATCCACATCCTCAAACTCCGCCTCTACCACCTCTTCCTCTTCCTTTGGCTTGCTTCCATCTGAGCTTTCAGCCTGAGTACCTGAGCCCGCGCCTGCCTGAGCACCCTGATAGGCCTGAGCATTCTGGTAGATGTGCTCTGCAAGCTTGTAGGAAGCCTGTGTAAGCCTTTCAATGGCAGACTTTATCTCAGAGGCATCAGTGGCAGAGTCCTTCACCTTTTTGCAGTTCTCAAGTGCCTCTTCTATTTCCTTCTTCTCAGCATCTGTTACCTTGTCGCCGTATTCTCTCAGGGATTTCTCAACAGAGTAAATCAGGGTATCTGCCTCGTTTCGAGCCTCGGCAAGCTGGCGTTTTCTTTTATCCTCTTCTGCATGGGCCTCGGCTTCCTTCATCATCCTCTGGATCTCCTCTTCGGTTAGACCGCTTGAGGCGGTTATCCTGATGGATTGCTCCTTTCCTGTGCCAAGGTCTTTTGCCGAAACATGCAGTATTCCGTTTGCGTCTATGTCAAAGGTAACCTCTATCTGAGGCACCCCTCTTGGTGCCGGCGGAATGCCTACCAGTTCAAACACACCAAGGAGTTTGTTGTCCGCCGCCATCTCACGCTCACCCTGATATACCTTGATGGTCACTGCTGGCTGATTGTCAGTTGCAGTGGAGAATATCTGGCTCTTCTTGGTTGGTATGGTTGTGTTACGCTCAATTATCTTTGTAAACACACCACCCAGGGTCTCGATACCAAGGCTAAGTGGTGTAACATCTAAAAGCAGCACATCCTTCATCTCGCCTTTAAGCACTGCTGCCTGCACTGCTGCTCCAATGGCAACTGCCTCGTCAGGGTTAATTGTTTTGTTGGGGTCTTTATTGAAGATCTTCTTGACAACCTCCTGCACCTTTGGTGTACGGGTCTGTCCACCTACGAGGAGAACCTCATCTATATCGTTTTCAGTAAGCTTTGCATCCTGTAGTGCATTCTTGCAGGGCACCGAGGTCCTTTCAAGAAGGTCCTCGATCATCTGCTCAAACTTTGCTCTGGTAAGTTTCATTACCAGGTGTTTTGGACCAGATGCATCGGCTGTTATAAAGGGCAGATTTATTTCTGTTTCCGTGGCAGTGGAAAGCTCGATCTTTGCCTTCTCAGCAGCCTCCTTCAGCCTCTGAAGAGCCATCCTGTCCTGCCTGAGGTCAATTCCCTGTTCCTTCTTGAACTCCTCAACAAGCCAGTCTATGATCTTCAGGTCAAAGTCATCACCACCAAGATAGGTATCACCGCTTGTGGAGTGAACCTCTATAACGCCTTCTCCAATCTCCAGAATGGAGATATCAAAGGTTCCACCACCCAGATCATAGACAGCCACCTTTTCCTCTTTCTTCTTGTCAAGTCCGTAGGCAAGGGCAGCTGCCGTGGGCTCGTTAACGATCCTCAGCACATTGAGCCCCGCAATCTTACCAGCATCTTTAGTGGCCTGACGCTGGCTGTCGTCAAAGTAGGCTGGCACTGTGATTACTGCATCGGTGACAGGCTCACCAAGGTAGTCCTCGGCAGCCTGTTTAAGTTTCTGAAGAATCATTGCAGATATCTCGGGAGGTGAATACCTCTTACCCATCACCTCAACATGGGCATCACCGTTAGGGGCCTCAACGATCTTGTAGGGAAGTCGTTTTTTGGCCTCCTCTACCTCCTTTGAGTTGTATTTTCTACCCATGAGCCTCTTTATTGAGAAGATGGTGTTTTCAGGGTTTGTGATAGCCTGTCTCTTTGCAACCTGACCAACCAGCCTCTCGCCCTTGTCAGTAAATGCCACAACCGAGGGCGTTGTGCGGTTACCCTCCTGGTTGGGTATAACCACAGGCTCACCACCCTGAACAACTGCAACCACAGAATTTGTGGTACCAAGGTCTATACCAATTGCCTTTCCCATAATATCACTCCTCCTTTATATCATTGTTTTTTTGATTTTCTTCACTGCTGGTCCCCTCCTGTGAGACCTTTTTGGATACGGCCACCAGAGATGGCCTGATGACTTTATCATTGTAGGTATAACCCTTTCTGTACTCTTCAACCACTGTTTTGTCTTCCACATCAGCCCTTTCAACCTGTGCCATTGCATGATGAAACTCGGGGTTAAAGGGTTTCCCAACCGCCTCTATCTCCTTTACCCCAAACTTGCCAAGTACCTTCCTGAACTCCTTCAGGGTGAGTTCAACCCCCTGAATAAGGCTTTCAATGCTTGAGTGCTCATTTGCATGACTCAGTGCCATCTCAAGGTTGTCAAGCACCGTAAGAAGCTCTATCATCAGAGGTTCAGAGCCATATTTTATAAGCTCTGTTCTGTCTTTCTGCACGCGCTTTTTATAGTTTTCAAACTCTGCATAAAGACGGATATATTTGTCTTTGTATTCACTTAGTTCCTTCTTTACCTGCTGAAGCTCCTCTTCTGGAGACACATCAACGGGTGCTATATCTTCATCCTTTTTCTCTTCAACAACACCTTCTTCCTTTACTGCAATTTCTGATTGTTTTTCAGAGCCGGTGTCCTTTTTTTCCTCCATACTAACTTCCTCCTTCCTGCTCAATGATTTTTGTCAGGTAGCGTGCTGCTGTGTCAACCAGGGTGATTACAGCATGATAATCCATGCGCTTTGGCCCAATTATGCCAATGATGCCAGCAGGTCTGTCTTTGTCTTTGTATGCAGATGCAATTATACTCATGGTGCTCATCTCTTTTATAGGGTTTTCAGAGCCAATAACAACCTGCACCCCCTCGGTCTGGATTATCCTGTCTAATAATTTTATCATTTTGTGCTTGTTTTCGATAGTCTTTGACAGCTCCTTTATTTTTTCAATATCAGTAAAATCAGGCAAATCAAGTATAGAGGACAATCCTGTTATGAAAACATTAGCCCCATACTCATCCAGTGATTCATGACAGAGTTTTAATGCCCTCTCAATCAGTGTGTCGCAGAGGTTTTTATCCTCTGCAAATTCCTTTACAAGCTGGCTTCTAATTTCCTTTATCGTATAGCCAGTAAATTCCCTGTTTATGTATTTTGCTATCTCATCCAGGTCGCTGGCTGTAAGTGAGTAGTCGTTTTTTATTATTTTGTGCCTGATTATACCTTCATCTGTAAGTATCATCACAGCAATACTGTCGTCTTTATAAGGGACCAGTTCTATCCTCCTTAAAGTGCTTCCCTCGGGTCCGGGTGACATGGCAAGTCCTAAAAAATGAGAAAGCATTGAAAGTGTGGTTGTTGTCTTGTCAAGAAGGTCGTCCATGTCTCTGATGCTACTGCTAAACCTCTTCTCCAGCTCCTCTATAAGCCTTTCATCATAACCCACATCCTTACTGATTATATGCTCCACAAAATACCGGTATCCCTTGTCAGTTGGCACTCTGCCAGCCGATGTGTGGGGCTGCCTTAAATATCCCAAATCTTCAAGGTCAGCCATAATGTTCCTGATAGTGGCTGGTGAGTACCTGAATGCATACTTCTTCGTCACATACCTCGACCCAACCGGGTCAGGGTTTTCAATATAACTCTTTATTACTGCCCAGAGTACCTTTTCTGCTCTTTCATCTAACATTTTAGCACTCTCCTTGCCCGAGTGCTAATAATTTAACAATAAAACATATCGATTGTCAAGTGTTTTTTAGATTATCTTTAATTAATCGCTATTTATGTATATTATCTTCGAGCGTTACATTCAATTTACTGTCATTATATTCGATTTTTTAAATAAAAAATGGGCAGAGGATTAGCTTTTGGGTACACTATAAATACAGGCAGGTGAGCCATCAGAAATACAAGCAATTCGCTGGACATTTTTTCCTATTAGCTCTTTATAAAAATCCAGCTCGGTTTTGCAGCTTTCACGGTATTTTTTTGATACCATTGATATGGGGCAGTTATACTGCCTGAGCTGGTAGGAGTTTTTATCTTCCACAAATTCCACCAGATAGCCATCCTTTTCTAAAATTCCAGCCAGTGTTAAGAGTTTTTCTCTGGTATCTTTTGAACCATTAATAGATGTCTGGAGGTGTTTAATAAGTGTTTCTTTTCTCCATTTAAAAAGATTGGCTATCTTTTTTTTGCCCTCTCTTCTTTCTATCTCCTCGAATATTTGTAGTATAAACTTGTCATAATTTTTGGGGAAAAGGGCATCTGCCTTTTCAGTAATTCTGTAAATGTATCCTGGCCTTCCTATTCCATGCCGTTTTGTTTCATACTCTACAAGCCCCTTTCTTTCAAGGGCAAGAAGATGCTGTCGAATTCCCATGGGGGTAATGTTAAGCTCTTTGCTCAACTCCTCAGTTGTCATCCCCCCTGTTTTCTTCAGGTATAACAGTATTCGTTTACGGGTGGGGTTTTCTTCTCTGATACTTTGCATATCAAAAGATAACATATTTCTTTAACATAGTCAATCTAAATATTTATTATGTTTAAATAATAAACTCTAATAGTCAATTAGAAAAATACTCTAACAGGTAATCTATTCTATATTATTCAGGCTAAGAAGGTACTTTCTTAGATTTTCCCTGTCCTGGGTATTGAGTCTTTTAAACTCTATCCCCACCTTATAGGTTTTTGTGCCATTTTCAGGGGAAATAACATGAGCAACTCTTCCCTGAAAGTTTATTTTGTATTTCTCGTCCAGTTTAAGGCTCATGTCATATTTTTCATTTAGTTTCATTGGAAGGAAGGTCTCGATAAGCATACCGGAAAGGCTTATTTTTTTTACAATAAAGTCCATAGGAGAGTCTATATGAGCCCTGTCATTACTGACCCTGAAGCGTCCCAGTATTCTTTTCTCCAGAGTCATAATCCTGTTTGTCTCTATAAAGTCAGCAATATCGTTTGCCCTCTTTGTAAATATCTTATTGAACTTTATACCTGAGCGATAAATTGGCACTATGTCGCCTGTTTCGGTTTTCATGGTTCTTTGAAGCCTTGACCAGACAACCTGACCATCAATCATTATTGTTTTATCATTGTTATACAGTTTAATTGAGTAATTTTTATCTATGTTAAGCATCTTGTTTGTCTCAATGGCCATTCCCTCAAGGCTCATATTCAGTATTTTTACCTCAAAAGTATAGGTAACCTCTCCCTCAACATTATCAACCTCGTATCTCTTATGAGTGCGTCTTTCCTTGTTTTTACCCATGGTCCCTCCTTATTTAGCAGAGGTTTATTTCTTAATTAGCCACGAATTTTACGAAAACTACTATAATACTCCCGATTTTTTCTTAAAACTTCATTATTTTACAATTACTCCAGCATATCCTACAACCTGAGAGTAGTCTCCATTAATATCACCCGAGTTTGCATACCTAAGAAGTTCTGCCTTAGTGGCACCGAGCATCAGTGCAGCAAAAAGCATGGTTGTTGCAGCAAGATAACCGCACATTGAAATTCTTTTAGTAATTACCGTGTCATATAAACCCTCCGGATCCAGCTCCATAATTCTCTCTATGGCAAGGAAATCTAATTTTCGAGCCTCCTGTGCTGAAAGATAATGGCTCATATCTGAGCTGGCTACTATGGTTACAGTATAATCGGCTTCCTTCACTGCCTTAGCAATAGCTTCACCCAGAGCCCTGCATTCATCAACAGAGGCATGCATCAGAGAGATTGGAACAAACCTTGTATCGCTTTTAAAATAGTATATAAAGGGCAATTGAACCTCAATGGAATGCTCAAAAAGATGAGCTCTACTGTCTTTTTCAATTAAGGTTCCTGCTTGTCTGTATATCCTTTCTGCGAGGAAACTGTCAATTTCCATGTCACCCAGAGGAATTTTCCATATACCCTCGGTCATAATGGATATTGAGCTGCCAAGACCAGTATGATTAGGGCCAAGAATAATAATGGTATGGGGGAGTTTTATTTTAGAATAAACAAGCCCTGCTACATGACCGGAATACATAAACCCAGCATGGGGGGAGAGGGCTCCGATTACGGATTCACGGGGTAGTTCTTCCACATAGAGAGAGACCTCTTTTTTTAATGCCTCTTTAGTTCCACGGTAAAACTGTCCTGCCACCGCAGGCTCTCGTGTCATCCCTCTGCTCCTTTAAAAGGCATCTTCTGCGTCTTCGTATATTATCTCATTAGTATAATCCACAAATCTTGTACAGCTTGAAAGAAAGGTAAGCGGTATTTCACCAGTAGGTCCATTACGCTGTTTTGCAATTATTACCTCTGCCTTACCTCTTTTGGATGGGTCTTTCTTTTCTTTATCATACACCTCTTCGCGATAAAGAAACAGTATGACATCTGCATCCTGCTCAATAGCTCCTGATTCTCTAAGGTCAGCCAGAGATGGTTTTTTATCCTGCCTGTGCTCCACTGCTCTATTTAGCTGACTCAATGCTAACACAGGCACCTCAAGCTCTTTCGCAAGGGCCTTCAGCGACCTTGATATATCTGATATCTCCTGCTCTCTTCTTTCGTAATTACCTCTTCCCTTCATTAGCTGAAGGTAATCTACTATTATAAGGCTCAGGCTCCCTTTCTCAAGCTTCAGCCGTCTTGCCTTTGCTCTCATCTCAAGCACAGAAAGATAGGATGTGTCATCTATATAGATAGGAGATTCGGCCAGTCGGCCTGCTGCTGTAGTGAGTTTGTGCCAGTCTTCCTTGCTAATAAATCCTTTTCTAACCTTGTTTGCATCAACCATTGCCTCGGCACAAAGCATCCTTACAGCAAGAGACCTTTTAGACATCTCAAGGCTGAAAATGGCAACAGGTTCTCCCAGCTCAATAGCTACATGCTGTGCAATATTGAGGGCAAAAGTGGTTTTACCCATTGAAGGACGTCCCCCTATGATTATAAGGTCCCCCCTCTGAAAACCTGTGGTAATCTCATCAAGGTCGCGATAACCTGAGGGCACCCCTGTGACTGCCCTTTTACTGTCGTAAAGGTTTTCTATCATCTGGAAACTATCTTTAATTATATCCTTCATCATGGAAAAGGTGGTTGTAGTACGCTTATCTGATATTTCAAATATAACCTTTTCAGCCTCATCAACCATCTCATCTGCTGGTAGCCCACCGTCATAAACCATCTCTATAACCTCAGTGGCAGCATGAACAAGCCCCCTCATAAGCGCCTTCTCTCGAATTATTCGTGCGTGATGTTTAACATTTGCTGCTGTGGGAACAGCAGCGGCAAGAGAAGAAATGTATGAAATACCGCCTACACTGTCAAGCTCTTTTTTCATCTGAAGATGATCCTTCAGGGAGATTATATCTATTGCTTCCCCCTTTTCAAACATCTCTATCATTGCAAGAAATATCTTTCGGTGTGCCTCACGGTAAAAATCCTCAGGGGAGAGTATCTCCAGTACCTTAAGAAGTGCCTCGTTATCCAATAGAATAGAGCCTAATACCGACTGCTCTGCCTCCAGGTTTTGAGGCGGGATACGGCTGGCTATCTGTGCATAATCGGTGGTATTCATTTTCAGGTCTTTAATATGCATCGTGAGTAAATAAGCATGCCCTTTGGCCCCTCAATGTATGACATTTAATATTTATCTCATCCCTGCCTTCAGTTGTTTTGTAGCTTACGGCAGGTGGCACTGTTGCCTGTCCTTGTCTCTACGATAGCGAAGGAATATTATATTATATTATCTTCTTTCATCTGAAAAGTTAATCTTCTTTTTCGACCTGAACTGTTAGCTCAGCAACTACATCCTTGTGAAGCTTTACCTGTAGCTTATACTCACCCAGTCTTTTAATTGGTTCATCAAGCAGTATCTTTTTTCTATCTATATCGAATCCTTTTTCCTTTAATGCCTTTTCAATGTCAATAGTGGTAACAGAGCCAAAGAGTTTATCTTCTTCGCCTGACTTAACCTTGATAGTTACAGGGGTTGAAGATATTTTATCTGCAAGATACTGGGCTGCATTTTTTATCCTCTCGGCCTTCTGCTGGAGCATCCTTTTATAATGCTCAAATTCTTTAATATTTCTTGGATTTGCCTCTACGGCAAGATTTCTTGGAATAAGAAAATTTCTTGCATACCCGGGCTTTACATTGACAATGTCTCCCATGCTTCCGAGACGCTCTACATCCTCTTTAAGTATGACCTTCATAACCCTTCCTCTCCTTTCAATTAGCAGTATATCTTTATCGTCTTTATAGTATAGCCAAGGTGGTCTGATTGATGCAAGATGGCGCATAAATGGACCAAAAAGCTGGATACTTGTTAAAGTTTTGTGTCTGCCCTGGTAAATTTTCTGTTAAAATCTGTCTCACCTCATAGGCATTGGCCTCTAACTAAACCTGTCTAAAATCATAACCTTGTTCCATGATGCTATAAAATCGTGAACGAATTTTTCTTTTGAATAATTGCTTGCATAAACCTCTGCTACTGCTCTGAGTTCATCGTGGTGCCCAAATATAAGGTCAACCCGTGTTGCCGTCCAGATTTTTTCTCCAGTTCTTCTGTTATATCCGTCGAAGAGATAGTGATTATCATCGACACTTTTCCATTCAATTTCCATATCCAGAAGATTAACAAAGAAATCATTCGTTAATGTCCCTGGAGTTCCTGTAAGAACACCATAATTTGAGTATTGATAAGTTGCACCGAGCACTCTTAATCCACCCACCAGAACAGTCAATTCAGGAACTGTTAGGGTAAGAAGCTCTGCCTTGTCAATCAGAAAGTACTCTGGTGTAGTATAAACATCTGATTCATCAAAGTTCCCAATATCTTTAAAGTAATTTCTGAATCCATCAGCAAAGGGCTCTATAGTCCTGTAAAACTCTATTTCTATATCTTCCTGTATTGCATCAACTCTGCACGGGGTAAATGGAACTTTCACATCGAACCCCGACTTTTTGGCAGCAGTCTCAATGGCAGCACAACCACCAAGCACAATTAAATCAGCTATGGAAACCCTCTTTTCGCTTCCGCTATTTTTTTGCTCCTCGTTGAATTCTCTCTGGATATTCTCATATATTGGAATAAACTCTCTCAGTTCCTCTGGATGATTGAGCTCCCACTGGTTCATGGAATATAAGCCTTATGCGTGCTCCATTGGCTCCGCCTCTTCTGTCGGAGTGTCTGTAACTGGAAGCTGATGCCCAGGCAATATAAACGAGTTGGGAAATATTTAGTCCAGAATTAAGAAGTTTTCCTTTTAGTAGGTTAACATCTTTTTCATCTATAAGAGCCCAATTCCTCTGTGGTAGCGGGTCCTGCCAAATAGAGGTTTCTTCCGGGACAAAAGGTCCCACATAGAAGCTTTTTGGCCCCATATCTCTGTGGGTAAGTTTAAACCACGCTCTGGCAAAGGCCTTCTCAAACTCCTCAGGATTTTCAAGAAACCTTTTTGCTATTTTTGAATATATTGGATCTGCTTTTAAAGCCAGATCAGTTGTAAGCATTGTGGGCTTATGCTTTTTATACGGGTCGTGGGCGTCTGGGATCATCTCAGGGGCGTCCTTTGCCACCCACTGATACTTTCCTGCTGGACTTCTGAAGAGCTCCCACTCATATTCCAGCAGGAACTTCAAGAAATATAAACCCCACCTTGTTGGTGTTAAGGACCATATAACCTCTAATCCTGAGGTGAATGTATCCGGGCCCCTTCCGCTTTTGTATCTGAACTCCCATCCCATACCCTGTTTTTCTAATGGTGATGTGGTTGAATCCGGACCAAGGTATTTATCTGGAGTTGCTCCATGGCATTTGCCAAAGGCATGGCCACCAGCTATGAGAGCAACCGTTTCCTCATCGTTCATCCCCATACGGGCAAACGCATCTCTTATCTCTAAGATATGCCATCGAAAAACCCTTCGTCTTTGAAACAAGCTCTTTTATAATCTC
>CAZEYP010000031.1:0-32713 GCA_964515925.1 uncultured Nitrospirota bacterium | reverse complement strand
GAGAAGGAGAGTTATTGTTAAGGACTTGACAGGTTAAATACATATCAGAATTTAGGATTTAATTGATGTGGGGAGTTTGAGGGGCTGTAAAGACCTTTAAAATCTGATATAATATTTATATGAAGAAAGATGAATTAAAAGAAGAGGAAGGCAAATATACTCCATCAGAGGAGGCATGCTCGACCTGTGATATATCAGAGCCTCCTGTTATGAAAGACCGTTACACCTGTCCTGTATGTAATAAGCGTTTTGAAAACCCCCCTGATGTAATAACCCATGTGTTTCGTGACCACGCAACCTGACGGTAACAAAGGAGTCAGCCGTGAGCTGGCTATTCTGATTCATTACCAATTAGAGCTTCAACAAATTCCTCTGGTATAAAGTCCCTTAAATCCTCTATTCCTTCACCAACACCGATAAGTCTTACCGGGATGTTTAGTTCCTTTTTAATTGCAAGCACAATACCACCTTTGGCTGTGCCATCAAGTTTGGTAAGGGCAATTCCTGTAATACCTATTGAGTCGTTGAACATCTTTGCCTGCCTGAGGGCATTCTGCCCTGTAGTGGCATCAACCACAAGCAGGGTCTCCTGTGGGGCACCTGGCATGGCCTTATGAAGCACCCTTTTTATCTTCTTTAGCTCCTCCATCAGGGAATACTTGGTATGCAGTCTGCCAGCAGTATCCACAATCACACAATCAATGCCCCTTGCCTTGGCTGCCTCTACAGCGTCAAAGGCAACCGCTGCAGGGTCAGAGCCGCTCTGGTGTTTAACAATCTGTGCACCTGACCGCTCAGCCCATATGTCGAGCTGCTCAATGGCTGCTGCCCTGAATGTATCGGCTGCTGCCATTATAACGGAATGTCCTTCGTTTATCAGCCTGCTTGCAAGTTTACCTATTGTGGTGGTTTTTCCAACACCATTGACACCCACAGCAAGCACCACAAAGGGTCTTTCCTGATAAAGAACAAAGGGCTGAGGAAGCCCCAGTATTTTGAGCATCTCCTCTTTTAGAAACCTCTTTAAACCTTCGTAATCCCTGATCTTACCCGATGATACCTGTGCACGCAGGTCATCTATAATCTGCACAGTTGCCTCAATGCCAATGTCAGAAGTTATCAGTATCTCCTCAAACTCATCTATGGTGTTGTCATCAATCTTTTTCCCTTTAAAAACCTGTTCAATACGACCAACAAAGTTTGAGCGTGTCTTGGTAAGCCCCTTTTTCAATATGTCAAAAAGCCCCATCTAATATCCTCCTAAAAAAACTTTACTGCCCTTTTCAGTACGCTGAGTTTTATTTTATAAAAATTCCCCTTAATACTTCCCTGAAGCGGAATTGGATAACAGCTACCAAAACCCCTTTTCAGCTCATCCAGGGGATACCTCTCATTACACCACCTGCAAACAAGATAAAAACCATCCACCCTGAATCCCTTTTTATGAGGGTAACACTTCATACAGGCATCCAGATAGGACTCAACCCTGTCGCCTATCTTTAAAACAAAAAAATTTACGGTCTTTCTGCCAAAGTTTATTGAGTAGAATAATGGTTTACTGTCTTTTAAGGAGTCAATGTCAATAACTACAAACTCGCCTTCTACAGGAGCCCTGGAGAAATCAGAACTGCTCTGACATGAAAGATTTAATGCAATTAAAACAAAAAGGATGATAAATCGTCTCATTTATGAAAAAACATCAGGGTATAACCTTCTTCAACTGATACTCAACAATGCCTGTTGCACCCTCATTTTTGAGCCTTGGGATAAGGTCTCTTACCTGTTTTTCCTCTATGACCACATCAATATCATACCATCCGTTATCGGTAAGCTGTGAAATCGTGGGCGAATGCATGGCAGGAAGAAGAGACAGTACTTTTTTAAGTGATTTCTCTGGTACATTCATCTTCAGGCCAACCCTCTCTTCTGCCTCCAGAGCGCCTTTAAGGAGCATAACGATGTTTTCCATCTTCTGACGCTTCCACTGGTCCTTCCAAGCCTTTCTGTTGGCTATAAACCTTGTGGTTGAAACAAGCACGGTTTCAACCACTCTGAGATTATTTGCTCGCAATGATGTGCCTGTTTCGGTTAGCTCTACAATGGCATCTGCAAGGTGAGGTGGTTTAACCTCGGTAGCACCCCAGGAGAAATCGACGGTTGCCTTTATTCCATGCTTTTTAAGATAACGTTTGGTAAAATTAACCAGCTCTGTGGCAATCCTCTTTCCGTTAAGGTCTTTAAGGCTTTTTATCTTTGAATCCTCGGGCACTGCAACCACCCATCTTACAGGCCTCAGCCCCTCCTTTGCGTAGTTTAGCTCAGCCACCTCTCTTACATTGGCATTTTGCTCAAGAATCCAGTCGTATCCAGTGAGTCCACAGTCAAGGATACCGTTTTCCACATACCTTGCCATTTCCTGGGCACGAATAAGCATTGGCTGTATCTCAGGGTCATCCACTGATGGATAATAAGAACGATGAGATACGGTTATGTTATAGCCTGCCTTCTTGAATAGCTTTATAGTCGATTCCTGCAGAGAGCCCTTTGGGAGCCCCAGTTTTAACACCTTCTGTTTCCTGGCCATAGTAATATCTCCTTTTCATGCTATAAGTGGTATTTTTAATGAAGGTAGTGAAAATTATAACAGAAAGACAGTGGTAAAGTTAATATTAACTTTGCAATGGAAGCCAGGCCCTCTGGCCCTGGAGACTCACTTTTGTAACAGTACGTATGATTTCAGTACGAGTTTAAGATATCCTCTATTTCCCTTTTGTCTAACTGATAAGCACCGATGAATTTCTTGATTACCCTGCCCTGTGAGTCTATGAGAAAGGATGTGGGAAGTGCAAAGACCTTGTATCTTCGTGTTATCTCAATATTACTGTCAAGGAGAATTAGATAATCTACCCTGTGTCTTTTTATAAAGTCTTTTACTTTCTTTATTGACCTGTCACTGGAAATGCCGATAACAACCAGCCCTCTGCTACGGTATTTCTGCTGAAGTCTATTGAGGGTGGGGATTTCTTCTTTACAGGCAGGACACCAGGTGGCCCAGAAATTGAGAAAGACCGTCTTACCCTTAAAGTCTGTAAGAGATATCTGCCTTCCATTGATATCCCTCAGGGTGAATTCAGGGGCAAGACTTCCAATAAGTTTGTCAATATCCCAGGGAGCCGCACCTGCTGTAGTGGTGAGAAATGAGAGGATTAAAACTGTAATTACAAATTTAGAATAGGTCCTTGACATGGGGTTATTTTAACATATGTTATCTCAAATTCCCTTACTAAAGTATCTGATTATCTCATCCACCAGTGCTTCCATGGTTGACTCCTCTGGCATTATCTTTAAGGTGAGACCTTTTTCTTCAATAGCCTTTCTGGTTACAGGCCCAATTGCAGCTATAACTACATCCTTTAAAAGCTCAAGTGCATCATCACCAATCATTTCACAGAAGTTATTAAAGTTGGCCCCTGAGGTAAAAGTGGCAATGGTGATCTTGCCTTCTGTAAGGAATCTCTTGAGTCTCTTTGCATGTGTTGAGGGTTTAACTGCCCTGTAGGTGGTTACCACATCAACCCGAGCCCCAAGCTCTCTCATCCTCTGAGGAAACACCTCTCTTGCAACCTCAGCCCTTGGAAGAAGTATCTTTAAGCCCTTTACAGACTCTCTGCCGCCGAAGGCCTCTATCAGACCCTCAGCTCTGAACTTCTCCGGGACGAGGTCAACCCTGATACCCATCTGTCTTATGGCATTGGCAGTCTTTTTACCAACCGCACATATCTTTATTCCATAAAGGTCTCTTATGTCCTTTCCAAGCTCATAATATCTCTGGAAAAACCACTTTATGGCATTCTGACTTGTAAAGACAATCCAGTGGTAATTTCTGATTGACTCGACTGCCCTGTCAAAGTCAGACCAGCTTTCAGGTGGAACTATCTTTATAGTGGGAAATTGAATGATCTCTGCTCCAAGCTCCTCAAGTCTTTCTATTGCTGATGTGTGCTCTCTGGTAAGAAGCACCCTCTGACCGAAGAGGGGTTTTTTCTCAAACCACATAAGGCTTTCCCGCAGTTTGACGACCTCGCCAATCACCACCACTGCAGGCGGCCTTATCTCAAGGTCCTTTATGTCTGTTGCCACTGTGCCAAGTGTGGATATGTGGGTTTTCTGGTCAGCCCTTGTTCCCCATCGCACCACTGCAACAGGTGTATCAGGGGACTTTCCGTTTTCAATCAGGCGAGAGGTAACCCTTTCGATGTTTTTTACTGCCATTAAAAACACTATAGTGCCGTTGAATCGTGCAAGCTCAGCCCAGTTTATATTGGATTCTTTCTTGGTAGATGCCTCATTTCCGGGCAGGACAACAAAGGAAGAAGAGTACTGTCTGTGTGTAAGGGGAATGCCGGCATATGCAGGTGCTGCAATTGCAGAGCTGATGCCAGGGACTACTTCAAATTCAATACCAGCCTCAGCAAGCACCTGTGCTTCTTCTCCACCACGGCCAAACACAAAAGGGTCGCCACCTTTTAGCCTGCATACGGTCTTTCCTTCCCGTGCCTTCTGCACAAGCACCTGATTGATCTCATCCTGGGTCATCTCGTGGTGCCCCCCTCTTTTACCAGCATAGATGAATTCAGCAGAGCCTTTTATGTAATTGAGGATCTGTGCATTGAGATGAAAGTCATAGATTACCACATCTGCCTTCTGAAGACACCTGAGACCTTTGACAGTTAAAAGACCTATATCGCCAGGGCCTGCCCCAACCAGGTAGACCTTGCCATTAGCCATTTCCATAGACCTCATCAAGTATCTCTTTGCCACCCCTTGAAAGGATTATCTCAGCAAGTTCCACCCCAAGGACCTCGGCATCCGAGGCATTGCCTTCGATCTGCTCTCTTATGATCCTGTCGCCCTCAATACTTCCAACAAGGCCATCAAGACTGATTCTGCCTTCTTTTAAAACTGCATGTGCTGCAATGGGAACCTGGCAGCCTCCTTCAAGCCTTTTGAGAAAGGCCCTTTCGGCCTTTACGCATACTGCTGTCTCCTGATGATTGAGTTTCGAGATAATGCTGTTTATGAATTCGTCATCCACCCTGCATTCGATTCCTATTGCACCCTGACCGATTGCGGGAAGGCTTATATCGGTTGGAAGATACTCTGTGATGCGGTCTTTGTGGCCAAGTCTCTTTACACCTGCAGAGGCAAGAATGATGGCATCAAACTGGCCTTCGTCAAGCTTTCTCAAACGGGTATCAACATTTCCCCTTAACTGAACTATGTTGAGGTCGGGCCTTATATTTTTAAGCTGGCAGGCCCTCCTGAGGCTACTTGTGCCTATGGTTGCAGCATTCGGCAGGTCTTTGAACCCTTTTATTTTAAAACCACTGTCTGATAGTCTTGAAATGAATGCATCTCGGGGGTCTTCACGCTCACATATGGCTGCAAGATGTAGTCCCCGGGGAAGCTCTGTTGGCACATCCTTCATGCTGTGTACAGCAAGGTCAATGTCACCTCTGAGCATTGCCTCCTCGATCTCTTTAACAAAGAGCCCTTTACCACCAACCTTTGCAAGTGGCACATCCAGTATCTTGTCGCCTGTGGTTTTTATCTTTTTCAGAATAACCTCAACATCTGGTATTAACCTTTCAATTTGAGCCTTCACCCACTCTGCCTGCCAGAGCGCAAGCTTGCTACCACGAGTTCCAATGATGATTTCTCTCTGGTCTTTCATAGATATATCTCCCTGTTCATACCCTGTTTTTACTTCCGTTTTCTTCAAGCCCGTAAAGGGTCTTTATCATTGCAATAAGTGATTCCCTGTCTTCATGGTCTTCCTTTAAGGCTGCTGTTGGAGGATGTATCAGGCGGTTAACTATTGCATTAATAGATGTCATAATTATGTTGCGCTGTCTTTCGTCAAGTTCCGGTAGACGATTGAACAGTCGTTCAATCTCTGTCTGCTTTATCTCCTCAGCCTTGTTTCTTAAAGCCACAATTGTGGGGACTGCATCAAGTGAGCTCTGCCACCTCAGGAACTTTTCGACCTCCTCGGTTACTATTGCCTCTGCCCTTTCTGCTTCCTTCCTGCGCTCAAGGATATTTGCATCAACCACTCCCTGCAGGTCATCTACATCGTATAAAAAGACATTGTCTATATCATTTATTGCAGGGTCTATGTTTCGAGGAACCGATATGTCTATAATAAATACAGAACGATTTTTCCGCTCTTTCATTATCCTTTGCATGTCTTCCTTGTAAAGGATGTAAGTAGGGGCACCGGTTGAACATATAATAATATCAGTATTAACAAGCTCTTCTTTAAAGTCATCGAATTTTATTGCCCTTCCGCAAAACTCCCTGGCAAGTTCAACTCCTCTCTCATAGGTTCGGTTTGCCACGGTTACATCCCGAACACCGTTGTTAATAAGGTGTCGAACAGCAAGTTCTGCCATCTCTCCTGCGCCAAGGAGCATAAAGGTCTTTTCGCTAAGGTCTGCAAAGATCTTCTTCGCAAGCTCCACTGCTGCATAGCTTATTGAAACAGCGTTTTCAGCAATGCGTGTCTCAGTGCGAACCCTCTTGGCCACAGATATGGCCTTTTTAAGCAGTTTGTTCAGTAAAACACCGGTGGCCTTTCTCTTCAACGCAAAGTCAAAGGCATCCTTTACCTGCCCCAGTATCTGTGGCTCACCGACTACCATTGAGTCAAGGCTTGAAGCAACCCTGAAGACATGCCTTATTGCATCTCTTTCAGAGTGGAAATACAGAGAGCCCTCAAGGGATTCTGGAGGGATGGAGTGAAAATCGGATAGGAATCTCTTGATTTCCTCTATAGCAGGCTCTATCTCTTTAACATGGGTATATAGCTCCACACGGTTACAGGTGGAGATAATAAGTCCCTCTTCTACATTCCTTAACCGCAGTAGCTCCTTCAGGCCCTCTTGTAACTTTGGGCCATCAAAGGCAAGCCTTTCTCTTACTTCAACAGGTGCTGTCTTGTGGTTTAATCCTGTTACTAATATCTTCATCTTATGAACGAGTGAAATCCTTTAAGCAATAGGTTTACACCAAAAAAGGTAAACAGGACCGCTAAAAAACCAACTATTGAAAGTATGGCAGCCTTTTTCCCCTTCCAGCCAACCCTCAACCTTACATGAAGAACGAGTACATAGATAAACCAGGTTATGAGTGACCATACCTCTTTGGGGTCCCATCGCCAGTAACTTCCAAGGGTGCTTTCAGCCCAGAGTGCACCTGTGATTATGGCAAGGGTAAGAAGGGGAAACCCAATGGTTATGAGTTTATAATTAATTTCATCAAGTATCTGGAGGTTGGGAAGCCTCTGAAACAGTCCGCCCAGATGCTTGGATTTCAGGAAATGCTCCTGTAATAGATACATAACTCCTATGCCTGCTGCCATTGTAAAGGCTGCATCACCAAGGAAGGCAAGAGTTGTGTGCACTGCAAGCCAGGAACTCTGAAGAACAGGGCTCAGAGGTCTGATCCCTCTTGGAAGTATTGATGAGGAAAGCATGATCACAAAAACCACGGGCATGATGAAGGAGCCAAGTAACCCAATCTTATAACGGTACTCTATATAAAAGAACAGCAATACAATGCACCATGAAAAGAAAGAGGATGCCTCGTGCATGTTAGTGATGGGAATATGTCCTGCTATAAAGTATCTTAACAATATGTTAATCGTGTGCAGTATAAAACCCACAACTGTTAAACCAATCATCATTCTGGTAGTAGCCCTGGAGCCCTTGAAGAGTTCTACAATACCCACGATGGTTGCTGCAAAATAAAAGGTAAGTGCCAGTTCAAAGAGAATGATCATTTAAAAACACCCCAGCTCACAGTTTTTTATCTTTATCCCCTCTTTATTGGCCATTTCTCCAATGATTTTATAAGGAAGGCCAAATTCTTCAGCAATCCTTCTTGCTATAGAGCAGTTTATTTTTTTGTCCTTTGATAACCTTTTAAGTTGTTCAAGTGCCTTATTATACGAAAGTTCTTTTATCTTTTCCATAACCTTAATAATAAAAGCTTCTTTCTCACTGCTATCATTAAGCCTGAAGGCCTCTCCTTCAAAGGAGCCCTTGTCACCGGAGTTTGATTCATTTAATACAATAAAATCCGCCCTTTCAATAGCCAGCCTTGCAGAGGGTTTTAGCCTTTTTAAGTCACTACCAAATACAAATATTACAATATCAGGAGATAAAAACTCAATTGGGCTGTTGCCTTCAACCACTATACCTGTGCACTCTGAAAGCATATCAACCACTAAAGGAATAGCCTCTGAGAGCTGTTCTTTTGGTGCCTGAAGCCAGAAGACCCGATGTGCCCCTGCTGAAAGCATCCTGCGGGTGTCCTTTCCCTCTGGATGAGTTGAGACATCGTCGGTTAAAGAGGTGTAAAAGGCTGTTTTTGTATATTTGATTGCTCCCCATCTGCCTTTAAGATTACTCAGTAGGAGCTCACAGACAGTGGTCTTCCCACAGCTACTATGTGCACCTGCAACAGAAATGATAATAGACATAGGAATATTTTAAACATTTTGATTGGAATATTGGTATATTGGTGTAGTGGTATAAGGTATATTTGGTATAGTTGTTTTATTGGTATATTTGGTGTACTATAGTAGAATTAGGTATAATTATAACTCAATAACCCCATAACCAATAACCAATACACTAAGGTTAATATATCTCATGTTTGCACTTATTCTTGCAGGTGGCTCAAACAGACGATACCCAGCACTTAAGCCTTTTATAGAGATTGAGGGTGAGATGATTATAGAGCGTCAGCTAAGGGTGCTTTTCTCTTTATTTGATCAGATAATGCTCAGCACGAATCTTCCAGAGTTTTATTTTAAATTAGGTCTTCCAATGGTAGGCGATATAGGAAGCTCATCTGGACCGCTTTCAGGTATCCTTTCAGGACTTTTAAATTCATCTGATGATAAGCTTTTTGTGGTGGCCTGTGATATGCCTTTTATTAAGAAGGAGCTCATAGAGTTAATACTTTCAAAAAAAGATGAGGCATCTGCTGTGCTTTGTTCGTATAATAGTAAACTGCATCCTTTGATAGGATTATACGATAGGTCTTTAGTAAGAAAGATACAAGAGCATATTGAACAAGGAAACTACAGGGTTCTTGATTTCATTAAAGAACTGGATATCTGTATAATAGATGAGAGTGAGATTAAAAAAGTAGACCCTGATGGTTGCAGTTTTGTTAATATAAATACACCTGAGGAATTAAAAAAAATCATAGGAGGAAGGATATGTTTGGATTAGGCGCTCAGGAATTAATAATAATACTGATAATCGTTGTAATCCTTTTTGGTGCTTCAAGACTTCCAGAGCTTGGAAGTGGTATTGGTAAGGCAATAAAGAATTTCAAGAAGGCCACCTCAGAGCCTGATGAGATTGATGTTACTCCTAAAAAGCCGGTAGAAAAAGATAGTTCAGTAGAAAAGAACTCTTCACAGGAAAACACAGAGCAGCATCAGAAGGGATAAGTGATACGAGGCGCAACCGTTGAGATCAATCTCAAGAATCTCTCCCTGAATCTCAAGAAAATCAAAAAGAAGGCAGGTAGAAGACCTGTAATTGCTGTTGTCAAGGCCGATGCCTACGGACATGGTGCCAGGGAAATAGCTAAAAGATTAGTAGCCGAGGGGATAAACACCTTCGGTGTGGCATTCCTCAGTGAGGCAATAGAGTTAAGAGAATCGGGTATTAAAAAGGAAATACTCGTCTTCTTTGATCAGGATATCGTCCCTGAGATAGTCAAATATAATCTCACCCCGGTTGTAAACTCATTTCAATATGCAAGAGAATTATCAGACCTTGCAAAAGGCTTTAAAAGAACCATAAACTGTCATATCAATGTGGATACTGGAATGGGTAGAATGGGCATTAATGGAAATAGGCTGTTAAATGACCTGAAAAGGATACTTTCAATGGATGGGCTTAATGTAAAAGGCATTATGAGTCATTTCTCTGATGCAGACCTAAAGGACCCAGAGATTGCTAACGAACAGGTAAAGGAATTTAAGAGCATAAAAGAAAAATTGAGAATACCTGGCTCCTGTATCTTTCATATGGCAAATAGTGCTGCCACTGTTAATCTTGACAATGCCCTTTTTGATGCAATTCGCCCCGGACTTATTATTTACGGTATAAATCCCTTCTCCAGGGAGAGGTTTTATCCTGTAATGACGGTAAAGAGCAGGATTATATCACTCAGGAGGCTTAAGAAAGGCACCTCTGTCAGTTATGGAAGAACCTTTATAACCACAAGAGACAGCCTCGTTGGTGTTGTACCCATTGGATATGCTGATGGTCTCTTCAGAAAGGCATCAAACAGGTTGGAGTTTCTCGTAAGAGGCAAAAGGGTACCTGTTGTGGGAAGGATATGTATGGACCTCAGTTTGGTTGACCTTACTGACATAAAAGGTGTAATGCAGGGTGATGAGGTAGTGATTCTTGGTAAGCAGGCGACTGAGGAGAACACAGCTCAGGAGATTGCAGAGAAAACAGGTACAATTCCCTATGAGGTGCTGACATCACTGGGGAGGCTAAACAAGAGGGTTTATATCCACGATGAATCCAGTTGAGCGTCTTGGAAGTCTGATCATAAACTTCACTCAAGAGTTTGGAAGGGTAATTCTGCTTTTATGCATCACCCTGAAGCAGCTCATCATTCCACCAGTTGAGCTTAAAAACATCTTCAAGCAGATGTCAGAAATCGGGATTAAATCACTTCCTGTTATACTGATTACTGCCGTGTTTACAGGTATGGTTCTTGCGCTTCAAAGCTATACTGGTTTTAAAAGATTTGGCGCAGAAAGCCTTGTGGCCACCGTAGTAGCCCTTTCCATGACAAGGGAACTTGGCCCTGTCTTAACAGGACTTATTGTTGCAGGTAGGGCTGGTGCTGCCATGGCTGCTGAACTTGGCACAATGCGTGTAACCGAACAGATAGATGCCCTTGAGACCCTTGCCACTAACCCGGTTAAGTACCTGATTGTCCCAAGGTTTCTGGCTGGTGCACTGATGCTTCCATCCCTTGCAATTGTAACTGATATTGTCGGGATAATGGGTGGTTATGCAATTACGGTGGGACTTTTTGGGGCAAGTTCGGTCTCCTACTGGAACAGGACATGGAACTTTCTTGAAATGGGTGATATATTAAACGGGCTTATCAAGGCATGTTTTTTTGGAATAGCCATTTCACTGATAAGCTGTTACAGGGGATTTTATGCTGAAGGCGGTGCAGAGGGGGTTGGAAAGGCAACTACAGGTGCAGTTGTGCTTTCTTCCATGACCATACTGATATCTGATTACTTCCTTTCGGCATGGCTATTTAAATAAACATGATTAAGGTTGATAATGTATATAAGTCTTTTGGTCTAAAGGATGTGCTCAAGGGCGTTGAACTTGAAATCAAAAAAGGCGAAAGTATGGTTATAATAGGTGGAAGTGGTTCTGGTAAAAGTGTTCTACTTAAGCATATAATAGGTCTTCTTAAGCCAGACAAAGGGAAGGTATTTATTGACAATACAGATATAACAAGATTAAACGAAAGACAGCTCTATGCAGTAAGGAGACGATTCGGGATGCTTTTTCAGGGGGCTGCGCTTTTTGATTCCCTGACAGTATGGGAGAATGTGGCCTTTGCACTTTTAAGGCAGAAGGTGGTCTCAGAAGAGGAGGCAAAACAGATTGCTTCAGAGAAATTAAAGTTGGTTGGTTTGAAGGGAATCGAAGATCTGATGCCATCTGAGCTTTCAGGGGGGATGAAGAAAAGGGTAGGGCTTGCAAGGGCAATAGCTCACAATCCGGAGATAATCCTCTATGATGAACCAACAACCGGTCTTGACCCTATCATGGCAGACGCAATTAATGAGCTTATTATAGGTCTTCAGAGGAAGTTGAATGTGACCTCGGTAACCATTACCCACGATATGACAAGTGCTTACAAGATTGCCGACAGAATTGCCATGCTTTATGATGGTAAAATTATAGAAATTGGAACACCAGAGGAGATACGAAACACAGACAATCCCATTGTAAGGCAGTTTGTTACGGGTAGTGCAACGGGGCCTATAAAGATAGAGGGGGTAACAGCATGAAGGGTACATTTTCAACAGAGATGAAGGTTGGGATTTTTGCACTTCTTGTGCTGGGGGTACTTACATATATGACCTTTATGGTTAGTGGTAGAGAATGGTTCCGTAAACAGGGGTATCATGTATATGTTTACTTTTCAAATACCGCAGGATTGGAGGAGCGATCAAAGGTTAAGATAGCCGGTGTTGAGGCTGGTCTTATCGATTCCATCGAGCTTGAAGGCTCTATGGCTAAAGTAAGATTGCTTATATACCCTGAGATCAAGTTATACAGAGATACGGTTGCGGTGATCAAAAGCACAGGGCTCCTTGGCGATAAATACCTTGAACTGAGACCTGGTTCAGAGCCTCCTGTTCTAAGAGATGGTGACATGATACGAAGAAAGCTTGAGCCCACTGATATGGACCAGATGATCCAGAAACTTGCCCATATATCGGATAGCTTTAGCAGTCTTGCGACAAATTTCAATGATATATTTGGTTCAGAGGATGTAAAGAGATCACTTAAAGAGACAGCGCTAAATCTATCAGCGATAACCAAAAACCTTAATCGTGTAATTAATGAAAATGACAAAAGACTCAAGGTAACTCTTCAGAGTATAAGAGAACTGGTGGCATCATTAAACAGTATATTAGAGAAAAATAGAACAGGCATATCCAGCACAATAAACAACCTCAACAGGATTACCACTGATATAAGAGATGACCTGCCTCAAATGATTAAAGACCTCAGAGATGTTTCATCCGAGCTTAAGGCTTTAGTAAAAGAAAACGGCCCCCGTTTTACAGAGCTTACCAAGCAGGCAAACGAAACAATGAAATCTGTAAAAAGCATTGCCCGGAAGATAGAAAAAGGACAGGGCACCCTTGGTAAGCTGGTAAATGACGAAAGTCTTTATACCTCTGTTAACAATGCAGTAAAAGGAATAGAGAGAACTATTAACAGAGTTGAACGATTAAAGACCTTTATAACCTTCAAGGGCGAGTATCTCACAGACATAAGTGATTCAAAGGGATATTTTAATCTTACTATAAAACCACGGCCTGATAAATACTACATTATTGGGATTGTCTCTGACCCAATTGCAAGGGTTACCACCAAAAAGACCGTAACAATTATAAATGGAACTGTAACAGAAGAAAAAGAAGAGGAAGAGACTGAAAAGGAAATAGAGTTTACAGCACAGTTTGCTCGCAGGTTCCAAAACACTGCCTTCAGGCTTGGCCTTACAGAGAACACCTTTGGTTTTGGTGTAGACCAGTTTTTCAATAACGACAGACTAAAGGTATCAGCCGATATATGGGATTTTGGTAATGATGAAGAGTATGCCAAAAATCCACACTTAAAAGTCGGGTTAGATTATAATATCTATAAAGGTATCTTTTTGAGCACCGGCGTTGACAACATACTGAACTCAAGACATCGAGGAATCTATTTCGGTGGTGGAGTAACCTTTGAGGATGAAGACTTTAAGTATCTTCTGGGTACCATGCCAAGGGTACCGGTTAAATAGGCTATGAAGAAAAAATTAGGAGAGATACTACTTAATCTCGGCTATATTACTGAAGACACCCTTTCTCAGGCCCTTGAGATTCAACAAAAAGAGGGCCATAAAAGAAAGATAGGAGAGATACTGGAGGAGCTTGCGTTAAAAGAAGAAGAACTTATACAGGCCCTTTCCATACAGCTTGACCTTCCTGTGATCAGCAGAGAAGACCTGCCAAATGAAATCCCCATAGAGAGGATTTCCTATGAATTCTTAAAGGAAAACTGTATGCTTCCATTAAAGATGACCGACGGTGAGCTGGAAGTTGCTATCGCTGACCCCACTATAACCTCTGCACTTGAGATGCTTGAGATATCCTATGGTGTAGATGTAAAACCTGTGCTTGCACGCAAGAGTCTTATTCTGCGCCAACTTGAAACAATATTTGCATCAAGAGAGTCAATGATGAGAAGAGTCATTGAGGATGTAGAGGAGGATGTGGAGGCAGATACCACTGATGAGACAGGAAATCTTGAAGACCTTGCACAGGAAAAGGGGATCATACAGCTTGTTAATCTTATTATTGAAAATGCTGTACGAGACAGGGCAAGTGATATTCACATAGAGCCTGAAGAGACGGCTGTAAGGGTGAGATACAGGATTGATGGTGTGTTGTATGAAAAGGAATTGATACCTGTAAGGATGAAGGCTGCTGTTACATCAAGGATAAAGCTTCTTGCCTCAATGAATATAGCTGAAAGAAGGCTCCCACAGGATGGAAGGATAGAGGGGAGGTTTGGTAATAAGGAGATTGACATAAGGGTATCCACTGTGCCAACCGTCTATGGTGAAAGCATTGTCATGAGGTTGTTAGATAGAGAGGCATCATTCATTACACTTGAAGAGCTTGGTTTTGATGAGGTGCTGCTTGATACCTATGCCTCTCTCATAAAAAGACCCTATGGGATGATACTCATCACTGGTCCCACAGGTAGTGGTAAAAGCACCACCCTTTATGCCTCACTCGACAGAATAAACACACCTGATAAAAAGATAATCACCGTAGAAGAACCGGTGGAATACCTGATGCAGGGAGTGAATCAGATAAATGTTCGACCCAAGATTGGCCTTACCTTTGCAAGTGGACTCAGGCATATTGTACGACAGGACCCTGACATCATAATGGTTGGAGAGATTCGTGACCTGGAGACCGCCTCTATTGCCATACATGCTGCACTGACAGGTCATCTGCTCTTCAGCACCCTGCACACCAATGATGCGCCAAGCGCAATTACCCGACTGGTTGATATGGGTGTGGAGCACTATCTTGTCTCCTCTACCCTTGTTGGAGTGATGGCACAGAGGCTGGTCAGGAGGATATGCCCTGATTGTAAGGTTCCCTATCCAATAAAGGACGACATAAAAGAGGAGTTTGGTTTTCAGGTTGACCATCTCTGGCATGGACAGGGATGCGAGAACTGTTCGAATACTGGTTACAGGGGAAGGATAGCCATTTTTGAGCTTCTAACCATCAGCGATGAGATAAGAGAGATGATTACTGAGAAGGCTTCTTCAAGGGACCTAAGAGAAAAGGCTATTCAGAGTGGCATGAGAACCCTGAGGGAAGATGGATTGTTGAAGGTTCAAAAGGGGATAACTACACTTGATGAAGTATTGAGGGTTACACAGGTAGAGCTTTAGGATTTCAGATTTAAGATTTCAGATTTCAGATTCAGGATTTTAGGACAGATTTGTCTGTTGTTGTGTGTTTTTATAAGGTTTTGAGATCATGACAGAATATATCCCAGATGACAGGGGCTACGCCTTAATAATGACCATATGGATACTGGTTTTTTTAACCATAACTGCTCTAAATTTTACCCTTTCAAATAGATTCTCTATTGCAATGGTAAGAAATTTCAAGGAGCAAACCGAGGGGTATTATATTGCCATGTCAGGTTACCATACAGTGCTTAATTATCTAAAGTCCGACAAGGACCCTGCCATTGATTTCATTGATGAAAAGGGCCGTTTTCATATCGACCTTGACACTGAGCCACTGCCTGAAACAATAAAAGTTGCAGGTGGAGAGTTCAAGGTTAAGATAATAGACGAAGAGGGCAAGATAAATATCAATTATGTCAACGAACGAATACTCCGTGAGGTGTTTAAAAATCTTGGTTTTGAAGCAGACAGGATTGATGAGATGATTGACTCCCTGAAGGATTGGATAGATTTTGATGACCTTCATCGCCTGAAGGGCGCTGAAGACGATTATTATGAAGAATACGGCTATACTGCAAAAAATGGAAGGATAGACCTGATAGATGAGCTTATCCTGGTTAATGGATTTGGAAAGGATTTCTTTAAGAAGGTAGGCGAAGATGCAGGGGCGGTTCGTTCTGTTTTCACCACCTTTGGTACAGGAAATATCAACATTAATACCGCTTCCGCACAGGTTCTTAAATTGCTTGGGCTGAACGAGATAGATATCGAAAACATAATGCAACAGCGAACAGAGACAATAGGTGGGTACAGGGCGATTCCTGCACAATATGTTTCCAGGGGACTCAAGAAGACATGGTCAGCATATTTCAGTATTGAGATAGAGGGCAGGAAAAGGGGAAGCAATATATCCTATAATATCAGGAGTGTCGTAAAGAGGGTCAAGGCACCCAGGGGATTCAGGATCGAAACTCTATACTGGAGAGAAAATGTCAGGTACGATTATCGTTAAGTTTACAGATGGTAATTGTTACATCATAGTTGAAAAAAAGGCAAAACCCCTTCGTATTGAAGATCCAATTGCTTTAAAAGAGGAAAACTCGCAGGAAGAGATAATATCAAAACTCAAAGGGCTTTCCTCTGAGTACGACATACAGGACTCTATTATATTAACATCATTTCGATATTGTTCTTCGGGGCTTGTTACACTGCCTGTAAAACAGAGAATGGATATTGAGTCGGCACTTCCCTTTGAATTAGAAAAAAAGCTCCCCCTTCCAATTAATGACTATTCTATCACCTTTGATATAATCGAAAAACAGAAAAATAGCTCAACAGTACTGTACTGTACCATACTTCAGAGACAGATACAGCTTTACAGGTCAATTGTTGAAAAGGCTGGTCTTCAGTTAAAATCCCTTCGGGTTGGATTTTTCGAGGTCTTTAAGGCATTTGTCTCAAAGAGGCTAACAGGGTTAAGAGATTATGTAATTGTTTATAAAGAAGACGATAAGTATTGTCTGGCAAACATTGTTGATAAAAAGATTGTTTCCATAAGACATATAAAAAGCGAAAAACAACTGGTCTTTGAGATTCAGGAATCAGATAGTCTGTCTGAAAAGGCAGTATTTTTTATAAATTGTGATACATTGAATATAGAGGGAGTAAGGGTGCAAAAGGTGGAGATAAGCGACCATGAACTGCTGAGGGTACTGTCTCATAGAAAGCCCCCCTTAATTGATTTTACAAGCACCTATTCTGAGCAGCAACAACTAAAATACAATTATTCGGTTGTGTTATTACTGGTGTTGACGATAGTGCTTTTTCTTTCTTCATACCTCATTCCATATTTTATAGATGTAAGCACACTTGATAAAATCAATAGTGAGATTAACAGTATAAAGTCAAAGGCTGCAGATGTGATAAGTATGAACAGGGAGCTTCAGTCTTTAAAAGAAAAAATAAGAGAATATGAAGAAATAAAGAGTAGGGCACTTGTTCCTGTAGAGGCGCTGAATGTGCTCACAGAAAAGATACCCGAACACACATGGCTTTATAATTTTAAGTACAATAAACAGTACTTTGAAATACAGGGGCTTTCAGATAGTGCCACGGACCTGATAAAACCACTTGAGGATGGCCCATTGTTCAAGAAGGTAAGATTTACTTCACCGATTGTTACGAGAAACAAGAAGGATAGATTTCGAATCAGAATGGAGCTTGAGAGAAAATGATAAAAAAGGTTGGCTCACTCATAATAGCAGTTTTACTTGTGGCAATGTATGTTAACTATATAAGACCTATTCCAGACAAGAGACAGGAAATCAGGGAAGAGATATTCATAAAAAAGAAAAAACTAAAAAAATATTTGACCCTGACAAAACAAAAGGATGAAATTGCTGGTGAACTAATGAACCTTAAACTCAGAATAGAGAAGATGAAAGATGCCTTTCTTCCAGTAAAGAATGAAACCCTTGGACTTGTTACAATTCAGCAGATAGTCCGTGAGATAGCAGAAAAGACAGACTTGAGAATAGTTTCTCTCAGACCTGTTGATATCTTCACTGGAAATTTTCTCATTGGTCTGCCAGTACAGGTCACTGCAATTGGTGACATGAAGGCAATTACAGAATTCCTGAAAGGTGTGGTAAAGAGTCCCTATCTGCTGAGCCTTGATGCTATGAATATAAGGGTGATTAATATACAGAAACCAGATAAGATAAGGATAAAGTTTACCATAACCGGCTATATTGCAAAACCTGAAAAGACCCTGTTTAAAGAGGAGAAATCAAAGGGTAATGCTTAGTAGACAGAGAATAATACTCGTTGCAGTGGGGATATCATTTATCCTTTCTCTTATAATTTTTTATCAAAATGTAATAAAATATAAACCAATTTATGTTACCACAAAAAAAGGTGAGATAGAAAAGAGTGAAAAGATTGTTCAGGAAGCTAAAAAGGTCAGTGTAGATAAGAATTTGCTTGAGAAAAACCTTTTTAACCCTGATCGAACCTATGTAAAGAAAACTGAAGAGAAGGAGACAACTGAAGAGGTCGAAGCACCAAAACAGATGCCACAGATAACATTGAAGGGGATTGTGCAAAATCAGTACGATGAATATATTGCAATAATATCAATTAATAATAAAAAGCCGATTATGCTGAGAGTGGGGGAAAAGGTTGAGGATATCGAGGTCGTTGAGATTAGCGATAGGGTTGTGGAGATTAACTGGCTTGGAGAGCCTATAACTCTAACCATGGATAAGATAAAGAACCTTGAAGAAAAGAGGTAATCTATGATTAAAAAGGCGATAGCAATTGTTATTTTATGCTTTCTTGCAATATCCTGTGCCACAGAAAAGCCCATTACAAAACAGCTACAACCCATGACTATTAAGAAGCCCCAAATAGTAAAAAAGCCTGTTCAAAAGAAAACCAAACCAGTTGTCAAAGAGACGCCTCCAACTACCATAAAGAAGATAAAGAGAATCGAAGAGCCCATCAGAATAGAAAAGGCACAGGAGCAGAAATACATAATCCTTAATTTTGACAATGCAGATATATCAACCGTAATAGCAACCTTCAGTGAACTGCTTGGAATAAACTACATCCTTTCGCCCAATGTCTCTGGAAAGGTTACCATACAGTCCTATAAACGCTTTCCAATGAAAGACCTCTTCAGTATCTTTCAGACAATCCTTGAGATGAATGGCCTTACCGCAATAAAGGATGGAGACCTTTATAAGATTGTTCCCATAGATTCTGCCAAACAGGTTTCAAGGGCAATAGAGACAGGAAAACAGGTAAAGATGGTGGTTGACTCTTCATTTATCACCCAGATAATACCACTGGAGTATGTAAGGGGTTCTGATGCTGCAAATATACTGAGAACCCTTATGCCACGAGGCACCAACCTGATTGTATATGAGCCCACCAATCTCCTGATTGTTACTGCAAGACCTCCTGACCTTGTTAAGGTAATGAAAATCCTTGAAGCCATTGATGTTCCACCATCAGATAGAGAGAACATTAGAACCTTTGTTTACTATGTTGAAAACGGAGAGGCAAAGAAACTTGCCCAGAAATTGAAGGAGATTTATGAAAAGAAAGGGTCAAGGACCATAAGAAGGACAACCACAAGAAGAAGGCGAATTGTTCCAATAAGGAGAAGGACAACACGAAACATTCAAAAGCCTGCTACCACACAGGTGGTAAGTGGAATATCAGCAGAACTTTCAGGTGAAATAAGCATTACTGCCTACGAGGATATAAATGCCATCATTATCAAGGCAAGTCCAAGGGATTATCTTACCATACTGGAGACCCTGAAGAAGCTGGATATTCCACCAAAACAGGTGCTCATTGAGGTCATGATTGCAGAGGTTACACTTGATGATAGCATGAAGTTCGGGCTTGAATGGCTGGTTAAGGGCTCGGGTAATAATATAACAGGTATCGGTGGATATTCATCTTCCCCTGGCAACCTTGCATCTTCGGAAAGCTCTGGAAAGGTCGTAAACTTTACCTTCAGCCCTGTGTTTTCAGAAGGTGCCTTTGTAAACTTACTTGATCCCGCAAAATTCAATGCCCTTTTAAGTATGTCTGCCTCAAAGGGAAACCTCCATGTGCTTGCAAGCCCACACATACTTGCGGTGGACAACAAAGAGGCAAGCATAGAGATTGGCGACGACATTCCCATAGCCACAGGTCTTACACAGCAGCCAGCAACAGGTGGAGGAGCCACTACACTGGTTTCCTCCGGTCAAATTCAGTACAGAACAGCAGGTATCATTCTCAATGTAACACCTCACATCAGCGCAAAAGACAAGGTTACACTTAAGATAAAGCAGGAATTCAGTAGCTCCGGGGGCTCTGAACTAGTTGCAGGACAGGAGTTTCCGAAGTTTATTAAACGCACTGCTGAGACCACGGCCATTGTCCAGTCAGGTCATACACTGGTAATTGGCGGACTCATATCAGAAAGAAGAGATAAAAGCCGCTCTGGTATTCCTTTGCTAAGCAGCATACCAGGGCTTGGATACCTGTTTGGCTCAACCACCGAGTCATCTAAAAGGACCGAGCTACTGTTACTCGTTACCCCCTATGTAATTAACACACTTGATGAGGCTGATCAGATAACCAAAGACTTCCAGGACAGAGTTAAAACCATAACAGAAGAAATCTTTCAGGGTAAGAAAAGGTAGTTATTTATATAAGATGTTTGGTAAAAGGAATCATCTGCAGGTTAAAATATTATGTATACAGGAGGTGTTTTTATGAGGGTTCCATTTTTTAAGCAGATTGCTTTATACCTTGTTCTGGTAATGGCTGTCTTCTCTGTTGTACCCAGAGTGGATGCATCAATGGTGGATTCAGCGTTGATTACAAAGGCACTCACTCAGCGACAAGCCGATTTAAACAGGCTGCAGCGTTTTTTAGAAAGCGAAATAGTGAGCAAGAGACTCCAGTTGCTTGGATATAGCTCTCAGGAGATCAAACAGAAACTAAACAGTCTTTCAGATGAGGAGCTTCATCAGTTTGCAAGCAGAGTTGACCAGTTAAGGGTGGCCGGAGACAGTGGACTTGGTGTAATAGTAACCCTTCTTGTTATTGCTATTCTGGTAGTTCTTCTCCTTCAGCTTACCGGACACAGGATTGTAGTTGTCGAGGATTAGTGGGCTAACCCTTCTTCTTTTCTTTTTAATATCATGCTCTTTGACCGGTCCTGCTGTAAATTCTTCACAGGACCGGTTCTCCGATGAGCATATTTTAAAGGTGCCCTTTTTCCCTCAGGTAGAATATCAGTGTGGTCCTTCGTCTTTGTCTGCTGTATACAACTACTGGGGAAAGGGGATTTCTCCTGAAGAGATAGCAAAGGAGCTAAACAGTTTATCACATAAGGGAGTATTAACACTCGATCTTTATTTACACGCCAGAGCACAGGGGTTCACTGTCAGGCAGATACAGGGCAGTACTGGAGATTTAAAAGAATTGATTCGCAGGGGTATACCTGTTATAGTTATGGTTGATAGAGGGATATGGTTTGTTCAGAAAAACCATTTCATGGTTGTGGTTGGATATAATAGTAAAGCTTTTATAGTGCATGATGGAAGAGAAAAAAACAGATATATACCTTTTCAGAGGTTTTCAGCCGAGTGGGGTAGGGCGGGAAACTGGATGCTGGTTGTTCGTCCATAAGAAGGCAGTATTGAGCCTGTTTGTGGTTGTTTTGCTGTACAGCTGTAGCCTTCCACGGATAATGATAGTTAAAGACCCTTTAAGCCCTGAGGAACATATAAATCTTGGAGTAACCTATGAAAAAAAAGGAGAGTATGACCTTGCCATAAGGGAATACAGGGCAGCATCTAAAAACCTGCCTGTTGCCTTCTTTTATCTTGGCAACGCATTTTTTAAAAAGGGTGATTACAGAGCCGCTGAGCATTATTACAAAGTCTCCATAAAGAAGAATCCTGAACATGCCGACAGCCTTAACAATCTGGCATGGTTGTATTATACTGAAGGAAGGAAACTTGATGAAGCAGAGAGGCTTGTGCTTAAGGCATTAAAGCTCAATCCTGACAGGAAAAAAATTTACCTTGATACACTTCAGAAGATAAGGGAAAAAAGGAGACATGATCCAGGTATACACTGGTGAGGGTAAGGGAAAGACAACCGCTTCTGTTGGGCTTGCTGTAAGGGCAAGGGGCAGAGGAAAAAGGGTTCTTTATGTGCAGTTTCTTAAAACAGAGGAGGCTGGAGAGATTGAAATGATGAGGGCTCTTGGAATAGATGTCCTGCGCTACGATGATATAAAATCTCCTCTTTTTTTTCCAGATGTAGACATTGAAAGCTCAGGCAGGAGAGTTAATCAATACCTGCAAGAGATTTTAAACAGAGCAACAGATTATGACCTTGTAATAATAGATGAGTTTAATAATCTGATAAAAACAGGCATCCTGAAACAGGATGATGCCCTGAGATTTGTTGATTCCTATCCAGCCGACAGAGAGCTTGTCTTAACAGGGAGGGGGATAAACGATAAAATAATAGAAAAAGCAGACTATGTGACATACTTTAAGATGATTAAACATCCTCATCAAAAGGGGCTAAAGGCTCGGGAGGGGATTGAATATTAAAGTTCATCAGGATTTAACTCACGGATGGTGGGTAATTCAGAGAGGTCTTTAAGCCCGAAATAAAGTAAAAACTCCCTGGTTGTTCCATAAAGCATCGGCCTTCCTGGGGCCTCTTTTTTTCCAACAACCCTGATTAATCGTCTTTCAAGAAGGCTTTTAATCACGCCATCAGAGTTTACACCCCTGATTTGCTCAACCTCTGCCTTGGTTATTGGCTGCTTATAGGCTATTATTGCAAGGGTTTCCATTGCTGCTACAGATAGTTTAGGTGGAGTGGTGCTTTTTAGCCTTTTTATATACTCAGAAAACTCTGCCCTGGTTACCATCTGGTAACCTTCAGCAACCTCCACAATCTCAATGCCACTTTTTCTCTGGCGATAATCTGCAATCAGTTCATTAACCAGAAACTCTATCTCCCCAGATGCAAAACTCGTTGCCTTCTGGAGTTCCTTAATTCCTATAGGTGTTCCTGACACAAAAATAAGTGCCTCAAGAATTGCCTTTTTCTTCTGATTATCCATATTCCTTGCGTTCAGTATTTTATACTTTTTAACTACCCTCCATCCCTATCCCCTACCCCCTACACCCTATGTTGACTTTTACATGCTATCATTAAACGAAAAAGATGGTGTATATTATAACATCCTCGGTGATTTTAAATGGAGGTTTGGAGTGTCAGTGGCTTTATGGATAACAGGGCTACCGGGAAGTGGGAAGAGCACAATAGCAGAGGCTTTTCTGAAGAAGCACCCTGAATTTGTTGTTTTAAGAATTGACGAATTACGGCAGATAGTGACACCTGAGCCCACCTATTCTGACAACGAGAGAGAGTATGTATACAGGGCTCTTGTTTTCACAGCCAAAAAGCTCCAGGAAGCAGGGCTTAATGTAATCATTGATGCTACAGGTAATATGAGAAGATGGAGAGACCTGGCAAGGAAGATAATAGATAATTTTAAAGAGGTCTATTTAAGGTGTGAAATAGAGACCTGTATAAAAAGAGAGGTGGAAAGAAAAAAACGGTATCACGCACCTAAGGACATCTACAAAAAGGCCAGCGAGGGCTGGCCAGTGCCTGGTGTGAATGTGCCCTACGAAGAACCACTAAACCCTGAACTGATTATAGATACAGAACACACCAGTGTGGATGAAGCAGTTGTGCTTATAGAGGGGATTATATAAAACTTGCAAAGTTCAGCTCTCCAAGCCCCTTTAATTGTATTAGCAGAAAGATGGAATAATCACCCGGTCTCTTGTCATAGGTAAGCTTTATGCCCCAGCACTGGGAATTATAGGAAAGCCCCAATGTATAATTGTTTATACCCTCTCCTTTGGCATCATACCAGGCACTTCCTGTAAGCCCAATCTTCTTTGAAACAGGGATGCTGATACTGCCTGTATAAAAGAGTATTTCGTAGGGTCTTGAATATCTCTGTCCTATAGACAGACTGGCACCCAGAATGTTTAGCGAAAGTGCAATATCGGCCTTTTCAATATGGCCAGTTCCGCTACTGTAAGTGAGCTCGCTATTAAGATCAATGGGTTCGAAAATCCGTAACTGGAGTCTTAATGGCAGGAAGGCTCTGTCTCCCTGGTGGAAGTCATAGGGCTGGGTCAGTCTTAGGGATGCTACAAGCGTAGAGCTGCTGTAAAAGTAGTTACTCAATCTAACACTGATTTGAGACACCCTGTTGTACAGGTCAACAGAATCAACCACGGGTATCTCTTTGTTAATCTGTGGTATAAAGGTATATAAGAGTTCAGGTTCAATAATGTGACGAAGGATGCTGTAGTGTTTAACAAAGGCTGTCTTTAAAGAGAGCCTATAATCAAAGGATGTCCTTGATTGAGTGTCAGGGTACTGGTCAGTATTTGTTATCCAGTAGGCTGTTTCCCGAATACCAAGTGACTGACTCAGTCTGATGGTATCTCCCAGGGTGTGTCTTATCTGTGGATAGAGGTCGAACCTGTAGAGCCTGCTAAGGTCCACTGAATAAAGGGATGACAGAGATGTCTTTAAAGAGAGATACACCCTGCTAACTTTGTGTGGGTAAAGATAAAAACCCACCTCTGGTAACTGTTGATGAATCTGGCCTGTCTGATGTCCATCTCTTAATTCCTGCCAGAACCTTGCACTTAGATAGGTCTGATAATCCGAAGTGCTGTAGGCAATCTGTCCTGTTGATGCAAGAAACCTGCTTGACCATGCCTGCACCCTGTGGCTGTACTCCCGATAAAAGTCCTTTTTGTTTATCAGATTTAGTTTGAGAAAACCCGTAAGCCCCCTGGATTTTGAAAGCAGATGTTCTGAGCTAAGTTCAAAATAATCGGTATGTTTTTCTCTGTCTCTTATATGATAAATCCAGAGGTTTCCCTGTCCGGCCTTTCTTTCAATGTATCTGTACTCAAGTCCCTCACCAACGCCCTTTCTACCCTGTATGTCTAAGTAGAAGGTTGCGTCTCTATTGTCAGAAATAACAAGATAAAGAGGCTGTCGCCATAAAATACCGTTTTCGCTGTTAACACCAATGGTGGGAAACAACAGACCTGACTTTCTCTCAGTCTGCACAGGTGAAATCAGATAAGGGGTGTAGAGGATAGGTATATCCCTTATCCTGAAGGTAACATTAGAGGCCTTCAGGGTGTCACCAATTTTGAGTTTTGCCTTTTTTGAGCTGAAACACCATGCTGGCACAGGTGGATTACAGGTGGTTGCCCTGACATTGTAAAGGATGTATTCTGTTTCACTTATCCTTTCAATTCTTGATGCGCTTATGCGATAGTTATCATCCTTGAAAAGTAATTCCGTGTTAATGAGCACACCTGTTCTGTCTAGGGTATTTATTTCTGCCTTTTCTGAGTTGATTATTACCCTTTCGTCTTCATAATAGACATTCCCCCTTGCCTTGACGATTTCTGTCTTTTTGTAATAATCAATTCTATCTGCCCGAATTACCTGGTTTCCCTTTTTAATATAGACATTACCCCTTAGATGGTATATATCGTTGAGTTTGTCATGTTTTAGGTTTTCTGCCTTTATGGTGGTTTCAGAAAAGACTACACCTGGCATCCACAATGACGCCACGATTATCAGTGCTATCAGTATGTTTTTCATCTTACCTCCCTGAGATCACCCAGTACCGCCCTGTAGCCACACACTTCAAGGGCCTCACCTGCTGTATAAAAGGAACCTGTTACAACAATCAGGTCCCTTTCACCTGTTAATCTTTCGGCCTCTTTCAGTGCCTCCTCTACGGTGTCTGTCTGTATCGTGTTAACTTTGAGGTTACCATTTGCTCCCACTATCTCCGAAAGTGTCTCCTTTAGCCTCTGCACTGATGCTGACCTCTCATAGGATGCCCTTGTAAGTATCAGGGTATCTGAAACCTCTACGAGGGGCTCTATTATGCCCCTTATGTCCTTGTCTGCCATCACTCCAAGGACCAGGACCACTGATTCGTATACACCAGAGTCAATAAGTCCTCTCAGGGTCCTGCTTAAAGCCATTGAGGCATCCTGATTGTGGGCACCATCAAACATTACATCCCTCTGGTTAATCCGTCTTATGTCAGAGCGGCCTGGAAACCTTACATCACTTAGCGCCTTTATAATCACCTCTGGCTCGGGTCTGACCGGGTCTGAAACCACAAGCAGTGTCTCAAGTGAAAGGGCGGCGTTTCTTATCTGGTGTCTACCATAAATGGGAAGCCCTATATCCTTCAGGGTAAACTCAAAGGGTCTTTTGGAGTAAAAGTCAAAGTAAGGTCCCCTGTCTTCGGTCTCGTTTTCTGTAAAGAAATCCCTCTGGTAAACATACAGCTTACTGCCTGTTTCCTCAGCCCTTCTTTTTAACACATCCATTGCCTCTTCCTTCTGAGAGGTGGTTATAACAGGGACGGATTCCTTCATAATTCCTGCCTTTTCAAAGGCGATCTTTTCAAGGCTGTCACCGAGGAACTCGCTGTGGTCCATTCCTATATCGGTTATCACCGAGGCCTCTGGCATAAGCACATTGGTTGCGTCAAACCGTCCTCCCATACCTGTCTCCACAACCGCCCACTGAACAGAGTTTTCAGCAAAGTAGTAAAAGGCCAGAGCTGTGATAAACTCAAAAAAGGTAGGCTGTAAGTCGCCTATGTCCTTGATTGCATCCCTTATCCTGCCAGTAATCCTTACAACATCCTCTTCTGTGATTTCGGCTTCGTTTATGGATATCCGCTCTGTAAAACTTACAAGGTGAGGTGAGGTAAATAGAGCGGTTTTGTAACCAGAGGCTTCAAGGAGTTTTGCCAGCATCCTTGCAGTTGAACCCTTTCCATTGGTGCCGGCTATGTGAATGGAGTTGAATTGTTTTTCAGGGTTTCCAAGAATTCTTAGCAGGTTCTGTGTGTTTTTCAGACCTAATTTTATACCATGCTTTGTGAGGTTATAAAGGTATTGCAGGGTTTCTCTGTATGTCATCTCAGTAGTTTCAGGATGCGAGCTACCGTGTCTTTGAGTGACTTTCTATCAACCACCATGTCAATCAAACCATGTTCAAGGAGAAACTCAGCCTGCTGGAAGTTCTCAGGTAGCTTCTGGCCAATGGTCTGCTCAATTACCCTGGGGCCTGCAAAGCCGATTAGACTGCGGGGTTCGGCAATTATAATGTCACCCAGCATGGCAAAGCTTGCGCTTACTCCTCCAAAGGTCGGGTCAGTAAGTATTGATATGTAAGGGATGCCTCTGTCTTTTAATCTCCCGATAGCTGCAGATACCTTTGCCATCTGCATAAGTGAAAGCATGCCCTCCTGCATCCTCGCACCACCTGAGGCAGACACTATAACAAGTGGCAGTCTTTTCTCCAGAGCCCTTTCAGCAGCGATGGATACCTTTTCGCCCACCACGGTGCCCATACTGCCTCCCATGAAACTGAAATCCACCACCACAACAACTACATCTATCCCCTTTATCTTTGCCTCTCCAGCTATCGCAGCCTCTTTAAGTCCTGTCTTCTGTTGATAGTCCTTAAGGCGTTCACTGTAGGGTTTTGTATCCTTGAATTTGAGTGGATCATTGGGCAGTATGTCATCAGCAAATTCCTGTAGGGAGCCTGAATCTATAAGGAGCTTCAGTCGTTCAGATGCTGTTATACGGAAATGGTATTTACACTTGGGGCATACCTGAAGGTTTCGGTCTACCTCTTTTTTGTAAATGATCTCTTTACAGTTATTGCACTTTATCCAGAGACCCTCAGGTATCTTTACCCTTTTTTCTGAATTATTACTGTTTCTCTTCTTAAACCAGGCCATAATGTTTTTAGGGAGTAGGGGGTAGGTGAAATTCTGTTTTTATACTATACCCTGCACCCTGCACCCTGTCTTTATATTGCTCTTCTTAATGCCCTGAGATACCTTTGAAGCTTTCTCAGGTCACCTGTCATCTGTTTAACAATTGAGCTACCCACAATCACACCATCTGCAATCTCTGCAATCCTTTTTGCCTCCCCGGGCTTCTTAACACCAAATCCCACACAGACAGGGGTCTTTGTAAATCTCTTTATCTTTTTTATCATCCCTGACATTTCCTTTGTAATTTCTAACCTTGAACCTGTAATACCTGTTATAGATACATAATAAACAAATCCACTGGATTTTTCAGCAACCAGACAGAGTCTTTCATCTGTTGAGGTGGGTGCAGCAAGGAATATGGTGGCTATCTGGTATTTACGGCCCTGTTCAATGAGTTCATCAGCCTCATCTGGTGGCAGGTCGGGCACTATTAATCCATCAACGCCTGCCTTTGAGGCATCCCTGAAGAATCTTTCAAGCCCATATCTGTAAACAGGGTTGTAATATGTCATCAATACAACAGCAATAGAGTGCGATTTTCTAAGTTCCTTTAGAATCTGGAGCACCTTTTTAAGGGTTACCCCATTTTTAAGTGCCACACTGGCCGCCTCCTGAATCACAGGGCCATCGGCAAGGGGATCAGAAAAGGGCACACCAAGTTCCACCACATCAGCTCCGATATTTTCAAGCATGGAAAAGACCTTCTCTGTGGTCTTAATATCAGGGTATCCGGCCATTATATAGGGAATAAAGGCCTTTTTGCCCTGTGAGATTATGCTGCTCAAATGTTGCTCTATCCTGTTCATTTAAAATAGCACCTCTTAAATGCCAATTATTATAACATTTTCAAAATCCTTTTTATTGCCTCCTGCCAGCCTGCAGGGCCTGGTAGGGGTGTCTTGATAGCCCTGTCTATTTGCAGAAGTTTTTCATTAAAACTGCCATCCCCTTTCATTATAACAACCGGTATGTCAACCACATTGAGCATCTCGTAATCGTTTCTGCTATCGCCAAGTCCTATAGTCTTTATCTCTCCAAGAGCCTCTCTGTAGAGGTCGCAAAGAGTCCTTACTGTCTTTCCCTTGTCGCTGTTACCAAGTATATGAAGAAATCTACCCTCCGTAAGATTAAGGCCCATCTGTTTTATTCGTTCCCTCAGTAATGTTAAATCGCTACTACTGCCGTTGAAGACGAAGGGTTCATCGAATTCCCTGCTCTTACACAGAAGTGCCTCTTCTTCTGGAAGACCTGTAAGCTCCATTAACTCCTTTATCTCCATGTCTGAAAAACCCTTTATTCGAAACCCCTCTTTCTTTAGTGAGTTAAGTGCGATCAACAGTGTCTTATAATCGGCTCCAAGCCTGATTAGATAGTAGTCGCCCTTTTTTTCTGTATCTTCGGGAAGATTAAATCTTATTTCATAGTTGATAGGTATAAATATGCCACCACCATTTTCAGAGATAAAGGGGTGGGAATTATTGAGTTTTTCTCTGTAATGCTGAATCTCTGCCCCTGTCTTACTTGATACAATCACAAGAGGAATTGCCATTTTTTCTATCTCTGAAAGTGCATCCCTGGCAGCCTCAAAGCTGTAGGTCTGGCTGTCAAGCAGGGTGCCATCAAGGTCTGTGAAGATGACAACTTTGTTCATGGCCTGATGAGAACAATTTGAATATCCATGACATTGGTGCCTGTTGGGCCGGTGATGAGAAGTTCACCTGTTTTTTTGAAAAAGTTATAGGAGTCGTTTCTGTTCAGGTAATCAGCAGGGTCAAGACCAAGACTTTTCGCCCTCTTTATTGTTTCACCATCAACTACAGCACCTGCTGCATCAGTGGGTCCGTCAGTTCCATCTGTGCCTGCTGAAAGAAAGGTTACATTACTAATTCCTTCAGCCTCCATGGCAAAGGATAGGGCAAACTCTGTATTACGTCCGCCAAGGCCAGTGCCTTTAACAGTAACCGTGGTTTCTCCGCCTGTAATGAGACACAGGGGTTTGTTGGTAAGCCTTTTATTGAGTTCCGAGAAAAGCCACCTTGCAGCATTCCTTGCCTCTCCCTGCAGAGAATCAGTTATAATTTCAGCTTCGTAACCAAGCTCCAGGGCCTTGTTTTTAGCCTGCTCAAGACAGTGTCGATTGCTTGATATTATATGATTTTCAACTTTAGTGAACACCGATGAGCCGGGCTTTAAGGTTTCAGGGATTTCACCCCTTATTCCTTGCTCTAAAAGCCTAAAAACCCTTTCATGTATTTCCTGCTGAATATCGTATTTTTTTATTACATCCATTGCATCCTGATAGGTTGTAGAGTCTGGGGTGGTAGGGCCTGATGCGATAACATCAAGTCTGTTGCCAATGACATCAGATATGATAAGGGAAAGCACATTTGCCGGATATATTGTTTCTGCAAGCCGGCCTCCTTTCACTGCTGACAGATGTTTTCTCACCGTGTTAAGCTCAAAAATATCAGCACCTGCTTTAAGAAGTATATCTGTGGTGATCATCTTGTCCTTTAAGGTTATACCTTCAATAGGCTTACAGAACAGTGCAGAACCGCCGCCAGAGATAAGGACTATAGTGAGTGAGTTTTCACTGGCATTTTTTACAATATCGATGGCCCTGCCTGTTGCTTTCACCCCGCTTTCATCTGGCAATGGATGGGATGCCTCATAAAGTTCAATGTTTTCTGGAAACTCAAATCCATCGGAATGACCATATTTGGTTATAACAATACCCCTGTTTACTCTATCAGAAAGGACAGAAGCAGCGGCCCTTGCCATTGGACAGGCTGCCTTGCCAAAGGCAAGTAGATAAATGTTGTTTATATTTGTGTAATGTTTTAGATACTCTTTAAGGTATTGTTTAACCCTAAGTTCAGGGTTAACTGCCTGAAGGGCAGACTTGAAGATTGTTATAACATCATCTCTTGCTTTTGACATAGAGATATTATACTCAAACAAAACAGCATTTTTCTGTTTTAAAACAGGGCCTGTTAAGAAAGAAAATATCTTTTTTAAGGCAGTAATTCCGTAGTTGTTTAAAATAGTAAAAATTTATTATTGACATATGCACATAAATATTTTATAATGTGTATATACACATAAGGAGGTGGTTGCATGAAGGTATGTTTTCCAGTGATGGAATCAAGAGGTCTTGAAAGCAAGATTTACGGTCATTTTGGAACAGCGAAAGAAAACATAGAGCTGATGGAAAGAGAACTTCTTAGAGAGGTAACCCCAGAGGATGTTTGTGGCGGACATGGAACAGGCTGTGGCCATCACTGATATGATTTGAAAGAACTTCACAGCGTACCTCGACCAACTGGGTTGAGGAATATAGCTTTAAATAAGGAGGAAGGTTATGATTAGGGCAAAACAGATAATGTGTAAAAGGTCAAGAATAAAGACGGGTTCTACCGGAAGGAACTTTGTTTTTAAGATGATGTCTACCAACTGTCCAGGTCTACCAGTAGTGGATGAGGAAGGAGAGGTAATTGGAGTAGTAACAGCAAATGATATTTTACAGGCTATCAAGGAGGGGAAAAAGATAGACAGCATCGTGGTAGATGATATTATGTCAGAGCCTGTCACCATTGACCCTGATACGCCGATTTACTGGATTGTTGATTTGATGGTGTCAGAGAATCTTACCATCATACCTGTGGTAAAGGGCAAAAAACTGGTTGGCATTGTTGGGAAAATGGAGGTAATAGATGCCACCCTTGAACCAGAATTGTACTCCATATAAATCTGCATCTGTTTTTTGTGCTCTTTTTTGGCATTAAGAGTTATAATATAAATTGATTTTTATAAATGTACACAGAGTTCTCCGAATTTCTTCGGTGAGCAGTTATAGTAAAATAAAAGCTGACAGTAAAAAATATGTCGCCAAGAAGAAAAAAAACAAGATGGTGTAGCTGTCCATTTGAAGATTTCCGGGGCGAGATTTTTAAGCCAAGGGCCATTCCCATGTCTGAACTTGAGATAGTAACACTGTACCAGGATGAGCTTGAGGCAGTAAAGCTCTGCGATCTCGAAGGTCTTACTCAGGAAGAGGCTGGAAAAAGGATGGGCGTCTCACGAGGTACGGTTCAGAGGTTGATATCCAGTGCCCATAGGAAGATAGCAGAGGCGCTGGTTAATAAGAAGGCCCTTACCTTTCAGGAGTATAAATAGAAACTACATGACTTTATAGTAGGTACCCTCTGCACAGGCCCTGCACAGGGTCTTTCCATTAACGGCCAGGTCTCTCATGTCCTGAACATACTCTCCACACTGATCACATTGAACCCTTTTAAGTGGTCTGCCAGGCATGTCCTCGGGTGGGATTTGTACCTGTACAAATTGATGATAGAAGAGTTCCTCGTCTGGCATTATCTTGTATGCCTCAAGCTGGCATTGATACTTGTTTTCTATGTCAGGGAAGTATTCCTTTGCCTTTTCCCTTGCCTCTTCCCGAGCCACAATCCTCACAGCCTGTCCGGTCTCAAGATTTACAAAGGTAGCAGCCATTTTTCCATAATCAACGAACCTCATTGAACGTTTTCCAAGACTGCATCCTGTAACTGATTGAAGTGCATCAGTGGCACATCGGTCTATTTCTACGAAAAGATAGAGTTTTTTTCTGTCAGCACCCTTTGGGTCAGAGATTCCTATCTTTTCAAGCCCATAAATTGACATCCTGACACCAAGCACCTGCCCGGGGCAGAGATGCCCGTGAATCCTGACTGATTCATCAAGCAGTCTTTCAAAATCATCCCTCAGTGACACTTTCAATTAACCCCCTTCACACTATGTTAAATATCCCGTATTCTTACTTTATTAACTGTTACCACATGAGAAAAAATCCATTCTCCAAAATCGCTATCCTCTGTAATTATTATTGCATTC
>CAZEYP010000030.1:0-35036 GCA_964515925.1 uncultured Nitrospirota bacterium | reverse complement strand
TGCAGAGTTTAGCAAGGCACTGCTTGGGAGATTCAGGACAAAGGGAGCACTTATATATGACATAACCTCTTTAAGTTCCTACTCACAGTGCATAGAGATACTTGAGTGGGGGTATAATCGTGATGGTGATAATCTACCGCAGGCAAATCTGTCTCTGGTGGTAGACAGGGCAGAGGGAATACCAATTATGTATGAGTTATACCCTGGGAGCATAGTGGATATAAGCACACTTGTTAACACGGTGGAGGTACTGAGGTCTTACGGTATAGAGGATTGTATGATTGTGCTTGACAGGGTATTTTTCAGCAGATCAAACATTCACCTGCTTGAAGAGCGAGGGATAGAGTATATAATTCCTGCCTCGTTAAGTTTAAAGAGCGTAAGGGTGGCAATGAGCAGGGCACAAAAGTTGTTGAGCGATCCAAACAACATGAAGCTTTACAACAATGAGCCCTTATTTGTAACGGAAGTAGAGGTAGAGGTTGGAGGGCTATCGGTTAAGGGTTACTGTTATTATAATCCTCAAAGGCAGAAGGTAGAGCAGGAGAGGTTTTATCGGAAGCTGCACGGAATAAAGGAAGCATTGGAGGGAATAGAGCCTGGTCGGAGAGGGCTGAATGTGAAAGAGTTGGTAGATGATATAGCAGGTCAGTACAAGAAGTACATCCAGGTAGACACTCGAAAGGGAAGAATAAGAGTAAGGTTTCGTAACAAGGCGATAAGCCAGAGGGTAAATAGGATGGGAAAATTTTTGATTCTTTACAAGGGAGAGATAGACTGGCAGGAGTGTTTGGCAAATTACAGGGGGAAGGACTTAATAGAGAAGGGGTTTGAGATATTGAAAAACGATCTTGAGCTATATAGGCCGAATGTTCAGAAGGAAGAGACCCTGCGTGGTTTACTGTTTGTAGGGTTTATCTCCCTGATACTGAGGATGAGGTTGATAAAGAAGATGAAAGAAAGCGGGCTAATCAAGCACTACAGTGTGACAGGGTTGCTTACAGAACTGAGTAAATTGAAAATGATAGAACTAACAAACGGCAAGAGAATAACCACAGAACAGACAAAGAAACACAAAGAAAATTTTAATAAGCTAAATTTATGTGCCTAAAAAGTAGGGAGGTCAGGTCAGGATGACATGAAAAGTCACCCTGAGCGAAGCGAAGGGTCTATGATTCGTTATTCAGAATGAGCTCTAAAAAACCAGTCTGTTCATTAGCATCGTGTAAATAAAGGGTTCGGATTTATTTCTAAAACCCTGACAGAAAGTAGTAAAGTGGACACACATCTTCTCATGCCCTGAGACCCCTCAGTTCCCTGACATCTTCCATATCAAGCAGAGACTCCTGTTCTGCTTTTACGCCAAGGGAGAGCATCTCCTTAAGAAGGGGATGCAGTGCCAGGGCGTCTGCCCTTGAGAGGAGTTCTTCTGCCTTTTTTCTGTCTGTCTCGCTGAGAGGAAGTGGGTCCGTCTTTTTTAGCAACTCAGGCGACATCCACAGGGGGCTCCATCTGTCCTTTCCAAACCAGCCTGCGGCTGTAAGGGCAATCTCCACTCCCTGGGGGTCAAGGTCACACCAGAGGAGTCCTTCAACCTCTCTGAAGGCGATTATCTTTCTGGTAAACTCCCTTACATGCCCTGGTGGGTAGCCAGAGAGAAAGACCACTCCTGTGTGAGGCCCAAGAAGGTCAGCCTTTCTGCAGAGAAACTCAAAGGGGGTAAGGTTTTCCACAAGGACAAGCCTCCTGAGTTCTCCATCCTCTGGCACGAACTCCCTGGCACTACCTGCTGTCAGGACCACATAGTCAACCGAGGCAGACAGGTCAACCTTCCTGCCTGAGACACTGCCTCTGAGGGGCAACCTGCAGAAAAGCAAGGGCGAGTGTTCTACTATGGAGAACCTACTTAGAGGACTAAGTAACTGCCTGAGATATGGCTTTACAGATTCCAGGCCCTTTGAATGGCCTGTCAGTCTCACCGCAAGTTCCCTGAAACTCAACATTTCTCCACTGAGACAGAGATTAAATATCTCCCTCAGCGACTGAAGCAGTAGATAATAATTACCAGTAGACTTCATAACCAAAGGAGTGCGATTGCCTGGCAGTGGCACAGCAGGTTTTCTGTATTGCTTCCATAGCACCTGCATATTATCCAGCAGCACGGCAACCTCTGAGGCAGGACCCTCTGCAGTAGCAGGATACTCCCAACCAGAGAAGAACTCATCAATAAGTCCCCTCTGTCTGTCATCTGAATCAATGCCCAGGCTTGCCCTCAGTGTTTCAACTGCCTGAGGGGTAAACCTCACCTTTGGTCCTTTAATCCTGCTTCCCCTCATGGGAGTAAACCTCTCAACTGCACCGTCTCTGAGGAGTGCCTGAAGCAAGGGCTCCACCTCATGCCATGCTGCCCCTGCTGCCCTTACCACCGTGTCCACCGAGACTAAAACACCGTCTTCTCCAGTGGCAGTCCTTCCCCTGAGGAGCCTTTTAAGGATATCCTGCCAGCGGGGTGGATAGGTGCCGAGGTTTTTCAGGTTTGCCCTTGATGCCCTCTGCCATATACCCCTTGGCCGGGTGCGGATAGGGCGTTCCTCTCCACAGTCACACCGGTTTATCCATTCTTCATAGGCTATTTCAATGCCCGGCTCAGGGGAAGGTCGCCAGGTGCCAACCCTGCTGGTCCTTCTGAAGGAGTGCTCATGCATCGAGTCTCCTTATGTGGGCAGGTGGTGGTGCAAATGCCTCGCCCGGCCTTTTCTTTTTTGTAACTATGCTTAACATGGCAGGCCGATAGATATTGGTATTATGGGTGTTCGGTGTGGTGATTATGAACTGGGTCTCTGTGGCAAGTAGAAACTCGGCAACCCTGTCTATGTTAAACACATCCAGATGGGCAAATGGTTCATCTATGAACACAAATCCGCCCTTTGACCTTTCATCCATCATAAGGGCAATCAGGAGCACGAGGGACTTTATCACCTGCTGCCCTCCTGATGCCTCGCCGTCGTCTGTGCCTGCAAAGCCCTTACCGTCAAAGTTCCACCTCACCTCAAGCCCTGCCTCTCTGAGAACAGTGTCATCGTTTTCAAGATGTGGCTTTATTACCTCAATCTCCACACCTGCAAGCCCTGCAAGTGCCCTGAGGTTCTGCTCATAAAACCGTATGGATGCCCTGAGAACATTTATATAGGCAGCCCTTGCCTCCTCGGTTACCCGACGAGTCTCTTCAAACTCATACTCCTTCTGTTTGAGGTTTTCCAGTTCATACTGGTAGTCCTTCTCAACCTTTGCCTTCAGTTCTGTTACCTGGGGGTCTGTGACCCACTCGCCCTCTGACAGTCTTCTGTCAATCTCCTCAATGGCAAGGTGCACATTTCTTATATCTCCGTATCTGTCCTTGAACCGGGCCACCTTCTCAGGGCTCCTCCAATGAACGGGTATCTGTGCGCGGAACTTTCTGAATTCCCTGAGTTTCTGAAGGAGTTCTGCCCTCATCTGGCCGCATTCCTTTGACTTTGTCTCAAACTCTGCCCTGAGACTGTTCAGTTCGGTCTGGAGTTTGCTTATTTCAACGCATACCGAGGTAAAGTTATCCAGCGCCTGGCGGTAAGTTTCATTCAGACCCTCAAGTTCCTGCTCTGTCTGGACTATCCTCTGCATGGTCTCCTCAAGGGAGGCCCGGAGGGCATTCTCCTCGTCCCTGCGTTGAAGGTATGCCCTGAGAGCCTGTTGTTTTTTGAGTCTCTCCTTCAGTTCAGATACCTTTGTGTGGGCCTCTGCGATCTGGCGGTCCTTTTCTGTTATCTCCTGCCTGAGTTTCTCTACCCGTGCCTCCTGGTAGGTAATCTGTAGTCTTCTGGACTCAAGCCCGAAGACAAACTCTCCTTCTGTAACTGCAATTGACCTGCCACCACGGCGCTCCCTGATGTAGCCCCTGCTGGTCACAAAGGTTGTGCCCTCTGGCAGTGCCCTGCCATCCTCTACAGTGTCCACAAGATATACCTCCCCTAAGAGTTGCCTTATCCACAGGGGCACCCAGTCTTTCAGTTCAACCACCTGCAGGGCGGTTCCCTGACGGGGTTTTACCTTTTCAGCACCCGGCTCGGGAACAATGAAATGGCGGTAACCGGCCTCCTCACCCAGTTGCCATGCCTTCCATCGCTCCTCTGCCCTCTCAAGCACAATGACAAACCTGTAGGGCCTGAGTAAGGACTCTATGGCAAGGCGCCAGTGGTCATCTTTTATCTCCACACCCTCGTAAAGCATATGGTGCCCAATGCCTTCATTCTTAAGGACCTGACGGAACTCTTCAATGGGCCGCTGGGGTCTAATGGTGCCTGCCCTGAGGGCAGAAAGCCCTGCCTGCACTGTCCTGAGTTCCTCCTCAAGTGCCTCCTTTTCGGTCTGGAGTTTGAGTTGCAGCCTCAGTGCCTCATCATGGGCACTCTCCAGTGCTGCCATGTCCTCGGGCTGAATGCCCTGGCACTGCTGCCTCAGCCGCTCTATCTCTCCTATCACTGCCTCAGCAGTAGCCCTTCGGGAGTTGTCATCCTTGAGGATGCTATGGAGTTGCTCTATTTTGTCCTCAAGGGACCTCTTTTCCTCTTCTGCCTTTTTTCGTTTATCATGCAGTGCGCCAAGGGTTTCCTCTAACTCTTCCATCCTCTTCCCTGACTCTGCCACCTCACGCTTTGTGCCTGTGATGTTTCTTCTCAGTCCCTGTATATAGTCCAGTTTCTGGGTGTATTCAGCCACTGCAGTGACCTCTGTTTCAAGGTATGTCTTCTGTTCAACCAGTCTTTTATATTCCAGATAGTTGTTAACTTTGTTGGTGAGGATGGATAACTGGTTTTCAAGTTTTTCCACCTTGAGTTTCAGGCTCTCCAGTTCACGGTGTGCCTCTATCTGGTCCTCTCTTGCCTTTTCATAGTTGTCAAGGATGGTCTTGTCTCCAAATGCCTCGTACACAAGGGACAGGAGTTCCTTCGGGGAGTACTCACAGAGCCTGTCAGTGGCTCCCTGTTCAAGGGTAAGCACCCGTAGCATTGCACCTGAAAGTCCTGCCCTTTCAAGAACCCCTTTGTACTCCCTGAGTCCCATCATTTCTGTCTGGGGAGTCTCTATGAGTTCCTCAAGGGAGACCTCCCCAGGTTTTACAATATATGACCTCTGCCACTCGCCACCCTTCTTTTCTATCCTGCAGCCAAGGGTAACCTTCTCTGTAAACAGGGGATAAAAGCAAGGGCGGTTTGAGGTGTCCTTTATGTTCTTCACCACCGCCACTATCCATGAATATGGGCTTCCTGAGCGACGGGCATACCGTTTGTAGTCCCTTTTTGATGAGGTCTTCAGGCCAAGCAGTGTCCTCATGGCATCAAGCAGGGTGGTCTTGCCAGAGCCATTGGGTCCCACGATAACCACTATCCTCTCATCAAGTGGTATCTTTACCCTCTGCCAGTAGTCCCAGTAGAGAAGTTCAATGCTTTCAAACTGAAACATCTATTGCTTCTGTTTCTCCTCCTGTTCGTCCTTAGAGAGAATCTCAGAAAGGGCACCCTCTATTATCCTTGGCGCAAGCACCCCGTAGTCCACTGCCACATCAAGAAGGGGCCCCTCATATATCCTGCCTCCGCGCCTTATTATGAAGTCTGCCCTGGCGAGTTCTGCCAGGTACCGATAAAACAGTGTCTTGCCGCCCAGTTTTTCAGCAAAGTCGGCAAGAAGTGCCTTCTCCTCCAGTGCCACCAGGTCGTCTGCCTTTGGTATGGGCTTCCTCCTCTGCCAGAGGCCCTCCTGTGCTGCCTCTTCTGTATCCCTTCGTTCTATCTGCATCTGTCTCTTGGGCATGACTATCTTTGCCCATATAATGGTCAGAAGGGCAAGGGCACCTCTGCTGAGCCCTGTATTTGAGGCCCTGTAGCCACCCTTTTCATCAGAAAAAATGGTATTCTCCATGTCCTTTGCCACACGGACAGTGACAAACTCTGAATACACATTGGTGGCAAGTTCAAGCCCTGCTGAGGACAGCCGTTGCTCCACCTCCCTGAACAGGTCCTCATCAAGGAACATGTCCCTCAGTTTTGAACGGTGAATATATCTCTGTGCAATAAGTTTTGCCACAATCTCCCTTGCCCGCTCATGTAGGGTCATCTGCCCGTCCTCCTCACCATGCCCTTTGACATAGTCTTTACCCCGTGGTTCATTACCTCTTCAGTCTCCTGCTGAAACTCCACCTCAAAGGGCATGCTCACAAACCCTGCCATATGTCCCCTGGCCTCGCTACTGCTGCCACCCACAAGGGAAAGCATTGAAAGCCTGTAGGCAGACAGTTCATAACTCTCCCTGGGGACCAGTTCATGGAGTGTGCAGCATTGCTGAACAGTGGTGAGTTCTCTCTGAAGTTCTTCAAGATGAACGAAGTCCTCCTCATGGATATCTGCCTGCGGGGGAGAGTCCACCTGCTCAGGCAGGCTCCACTGCTCGGGCCTGAATCTCTCTTTTTCTATCAGTTCATACTCGGCTATGTCTGCCATTATGTCCGTGAGGACAAACTCAGGAAGCACTGTCCTGCCAAGGGCACCATCAAGTAGCCCCACCAGGGTGTCTATGTCAAGGGACATGAGATATCTGTTCAGGTCTGATGTTGAGACCCCTGAGTTTCCAAGATGCACCCTCTGGCGGTCTATATCATTAAGGACCCTCTGGAAAAGGGATGTGAACTTTGCAAGCCGGGACTGGGCATGGCCTATCTGCTGGGCAAGTCTGTGTGCCTGCCTGTCCAGTTCTCCTGTGCCTGCAATCTTTTTTATTATCTCAGTGCCCTTTTCAATGTAGTGCCAGATGGTCTCAAACCTCTGCCTTGCCCTGAGTATCCGGTGTTCTGACATGGACTCCATGGCACCGATCATCTCCTGCTCAAGTTGATTCAGGCGGTAAAGCAGGTGCTGCAGTTCCTCTCTGCCCAGGGTGCCTGCCACTTCAGAGGCATACACAACCCCTGTAAGCATTCCAATGCCCTCGTCCTCATCGGTCTTCAGGAACAGGTTCAGGGCGCTCTGGGCCTTCTGTCCCAGAGGGGTTACAGAGTAGGTGTTCTGTTCACGGTCATAACTGATAAGACCGCCCTCGCGGAGCCTTTTCAGAGTGGTCTCAAGGGCTGTGTCGGTAAGATACCCGAAGGCGTGTCTGAGTTCTGCCATACCCCAGGATGGATGCTGCAGCCTGGAGAGCATCTCGGAAAGGACCAGTAGCCTGAGGAGTATGTCAGTCTCAGTGCCTCTGAACAGGGTTATGAAGGCATTAAGCAGGGGGAGTTTCTGCCTAAGTGCCCAGAAAGGAGTAATGTCGTCAGGGTCAATGTTAGGGGCAAAAAACGACTCAGTATAGCCACCGCTGTCGTCTTCTGGTTCCGGTGAGACCTGCTGAGGATGGATGTCCTGTGTCATGATGTATCTATTTTATTGACACAGAGAGGATTGTTTCAAGGAGTTTTCTGTTAGTTGTCATTTAAACTTTAAATGACATGCCACACAGTGAGGTTGACCTCTCAATTTGTGTTGTGTTTAAATTTATATAACAGGTGGAGGGGTATGGAATGTATAAATATTATCAAAACAAGGGGCGGAGTGGCATGTAAGATGGGAAATACCCTCTATGTGCCAACCACCTTTGAATTAACCTTCTATTGTAACAGTGGAGCTTATCAGAACTGCCCATTTCTAAAGGCCGTAATTAACCCTGTAAGCTTCCGGTATATTCCCTCCAATTCAGGCTCTGTACAGGAAGGGAGGTTTGATAATGAAGACAGATATGGAGAAAGAGGATGTTCAGAAGGTATTTGATGAATTCATGGGATATCTATCAAGGATTACTGATAAGACGTATACAGCTGACCTTGCCCATAAACTCAAGATACCTTTTGAACTTTCGCTATTTATCCAGTATGCCATATCAGAATGTTTGCATAATGGTGCAAAAAAGGATCTGGAATATCTTTCAAAAAAATATCTCAGAAGGCTCAAAAAACAGGACATGAAAGATGCCGGTACCTGATGCTTGGTGAGTACATAGATTTTCCTCTGGGTGTCTCAATGCAAGGGATATAGGTATTTTGTCTTCAAAAGGTGTTTTTTGCATCTTACGACAAGATAGATTATCCTGTGTACCTGATCAGGGATAATCAAGCTGCTTTGTATGCGTTTTTACTGTCCCTCTTTCTGCACTACTTTTATAGTTCTTAATCGGTTTATGGCACCAGATAACTCAAAGGGTCGAAACATCGCATACTCACCTTTAGGTAAGTTCCAGAGAATATCAAGTCCCATTTTTTCTATATCCCTCATAACAAGTTTTACCACATCCTTAATAGTCCTTTTTCCATCCATGTACCTCATGGCATAAACTATGGCATCTCCTATTGCCACTGTCTGGCCCTCAGATACAATCTGTTCAAGCGCCCAGAGCTCAATGGTCTGGGTGCCAAACTGTATTTTATAAAGTCCCTTTGAAGAAACCTTTACATCGCGTTTTCCTCTTCTGGGGTCTATGCTCTCTTTCAGGATGACCCTCTCACTCAGCCTGCCAAAGGTCTTTCCACCCTCGGTTTTTCGCTCCTTTATGTATTTTTGAGCAATCCTTTTTGCCTCAGCGGTGCAGTCTACGGCCTGATACTGCTTCATGCAAACTACCAGGTCCGCCACATCAAAGTAATCACCTGAGCCTCCGATAACTATGATGCTTGAAACTCCCAGATCCCTGTAAAGCTGTCTTACCTTATCAATGAAGGGGGTTATTGGCTCATACTCTTTACAGATGAGTTCCTGCATTCTGTGGTCACGGATCATGAAATTAGTGGCAGAGGTGTCTTCATCTATAAGAAGCAGTTTTGCCCCTACCTCAAGGGCCTCAACGATGTTAGCTGCCTGAGAAGTGCTTCCGCTTGCATTGTCTGTGCTGAATGCGGTGGTGCTTCTTCCAAAGGGAAGATTGTTAATAAAGGGAGATATATCCACATTTTCGACCCTGCGGCCATCTTCTGCCCTTATCATAACGGTTTCGTAACGCGAGACAACAAGCTCCCTTCCGTCTCCTGGAATATGGTTGTAAACTCCAAGTTTAATGGCATCAAGCAGGGTAGACTTGCCATGAAATCCACCACCTACTATCAGTGTAACCCCTTCTGGAATGCCCATTCCTCTAACCTTCCCCCTGTTTGGGGTTTTAATTTCTACTGACAGGGATGCTGGTGATTTAAAGGGCACACCAGAGGCAAGTGGGCGGCAGTCAACACCTGAGGCACGGGGAAGAATGGAACCGTCAGCCACAAAAGCCACAAGCCCCAATTCTTTGAGTCTTTCCCTGATGTAATCTGCATCTTCTGCGGTCTTAATATGTCTGTAAAGAGAGTTCTGATTCAGGTTTTTGTAAAAAAGTGCCTCCATCACAATAGTGGGCAGGTCCTTAAAGAGCATCTCCTCTGCAGCGGGGCCGTTGATTCTTCGTCCATAGGCAGGAAGTCCAATCTGAAACCTTACCTCTAAAAAATCCCGATTGATTATTACAGAGTTTCTTTCAAGCACCTCCTGTCCTGGTCGAACAATCTGGATGAGGCCACTTTTTCCCGTGCCCCTTGGCCTTGAGTGCTTTGAGGAAACCCTGAAGAAAACCCTTGTAATAAAGTCTCTCAGTGAAACCTCACGGCTTTTGCTGCAGAAGGTATCCTCTGGAAAACCTGCAATACTCCGTGGCACTCTGACCCTGAGACGGCTGGCTGTGGCAAAGGGGTCACCCTGTATGGTGTCGAAGATTACGATGAAGTTTCCAAAGTCGTAGGTGCCCTTAATGTCTCTGTATGCCCTGTAGCCTGAGTTGTTTATCCTTTTTAATATCTTTCTTAGCTGTTCAGCGCTTTTCATATTCGATTAGTTATTATAAAAAAGATATAACCAGCAATTCCCAGCCTTTTTATTTTACATACAAAATAGGCTTATTTGTTGGGGAAGTTGAAAAATTCCTTGTTTAACAATTACAATTTAGCTATGGCAGAGGAGATGAGATACGGAGAGAGAGCCATTAAAGAGGCAAAACTACAGGACTGGGAAAACCCATTCCCTGAAAGGGATTACGAGATAAATATCACCTTCTCAGAGTTTACCTGTCTCTGTCCAAGATCAGGATATCCAGATTTTGCCACAATCCGTATAAAGTATATTCCAGACAGAAAGATAGTGGAACTAAAGTCTTTAAAGCTCTATCTCAACTCATACAGAGACAGACACATCTCCCATGAGGAGGCAACAAACCAGATCTATCAGGACCTGGACAACCTGCTTAAACCAAGGTTTCTTGAGGTGGTGGGTGATTTTAATCCAAGGGGGAATGTAAAGACCATCATCACGGTATCAAGCAAAAAGAATTAGCTCCCCTTTGCCCTTTCAATGAAAAGCCTCATCTTTTCGTGGTCCTTTATACCCTTTTCTGCCTCCACCCCGCTACTTACATCAACTGCATAGGGCCTTACTCGTTTAACTGCATCACCGACATTGTCAGGATTAAGCCCCCCTGCCAGTATAATGGAGCCAAATCTCTTTGCCTCAATGGCTATATCCCAGTTAAAGGTGGCTCCAGTGCCTCCAGGCATGTCAGGTGAGTAGGTATCAAGAAGATATGCCGAGACCTTATATCTTCTCAGCTCCTGAAGGTCACTGATTCCCTTTACCTTTATTGCCTTTATTACCCTTGGCCAGAAAGAACACTCCTCAGGTGGTTCTTCGCCATGCAACTGGACCACATCTATGCCTGTAAACTCCACAATCTCGTTTATCTCCGATGGTGTTGCATCGACAAAGACCCCAACTGTGGTAATAAAAGGGGGGAGATTCGATATTATATCCCTTACTGTTTCTGGAAACACATGCCGTGGGCTTGCCTCGTAAAACACAAAGCCGATGGCATCTGCCCCAAACCTCACAGCCGCATGGGCATCCTCAAATCGGGTAATGCCACAGATCTTAACACGCATTCTTACTATGAGATATACTCAGAGTGAATCTTTACATTGTACTGTTTTTTCAGTGTCTCAACAAAGGAGTCAAGCACCTTGTTCTTCTTGTCTGTCAGTAAGGAGTTTTTGATGAGATCTAAGAACTTTTTGTTACCTTTAAACAGAGAAGTGTCAAGGGGAGTAAGATCAACAGAGTCTTCTATGAGATTTCGCATCTTTTTCAATATCAGTTCGTTGCGTTTTGCAGCCTCATAGTAGGCAGGTGTTAGACGATTTAACTGGAGTGTCCGCAGGTATATATTTCTGTTAAATACCCCATCTCGTTGAAAGGCAGGCTCACTCATTATTGCCTTCTGGAGCTCCTCATCAGAGACATATATGCCCATATCAGCCGCCTTCATAAGAAGCAGTCTTTCCTCAATGAGTTTCTGAAGGGTCTTCTCTTTGAGATTCAGTTTTTCTTCCATCTCTGGTGTAAACTTGTCTTTGTAAATATCACGATAGAAGTTCCTGAGGTTATCGTAGGCCCTCCAGTATTCATTAAGATAGACCTTGTCCTTCCCAATCTCTACAACCACAGGATTCTGATTTTTATCAATCGGTCCTACATAGAGAAATATAAAAGATATTATCACAAGAAAGAAAAATACATAAAAAAACTTTGCATGTTTGCGCATGAAGTGTAACATTCTTCATCCTCCTGAATATCTATTGTTGAAGTAGTCTTCAAGTATTTCCCTGTGGTCAAAGGCTATCTGCTCAGGGAGGGTTTCACGGGTAAACACAGCTGCATCCATGGCATCATCGGATGCCTCTGGAGTTCCCTCTGCCCTTGCAATATAAACAGTTGTTATAGTGTGAAACCTCTCGTCCCTTTTGGGGTCAGAATAGGTGTGGAATTGCCTTATCAACTGTATATCAAGCCCTGTTTCCTCTTTTGCCTCCCTCTTAGCTGCCTCCTCAAGGCTCTCACCATAGTCAACAAACCCACCTGGAAGTGCCCAGCCATAGGGTGGATTCTTTCTCTTAATCAACACAATACCATCTTTTGTTTCTATTATGATATCCACAGTGGGTAAAGGGTTTTTGTGTTCTTTAGTCATGATGTCCTACTCTGTTCGATTTGGGTGAAACTCAAACTCCCCCTCAGGGATTATGGTGGAAATGGCGTGTTTGTAAATCATCTGCAAGCTGGCCTCCTTAAGCAGCACCACAAAGTTGTCAAACCCCTTGATAACGCCCTTTAACCTCACCCCATTTGTAAGATAAACCACCACCGTTACCTTCTCCTTTCTGAGATGATTGAGGAAGTTGTCCTGGAGATTTTGTGATTTGTTTGCCATGGCAAGTCTCCTTTTTTGTTTTTTCTATTTATTTTATCATAAATCACTCATCAGTTAAATCAAAAATATTCAGGTCATCTAAATAGGCACGTCTCCTGTAATGAGTAATGTTTAACATCCTGTTGATGATGTCATTTATTCTGGCACACTGTTGCTCAAGCATACTGAATTCGTCAGAGGCATCCTCACCGCTTCTTAGCTTGTCTCCTATTATTGAAAGGAGATTGAGAATAATGGTTAAAGGTTGCCGCATCTCATGTGCTGCTGCTCCGGCAAGCTCCATGGCAGCAGCCAGTTTTTCTTCAGTGGCATCATGGATTATTTTTATAATCCCGTATTTCCGAGTGCCTTCCTGATCATACACATCTACATCAGCTATCTTAAGAACCCTCTCGTTTATAACAACTTCCCTGTCTGCTGGGGGATTGAATATCTTTTTTATATCTTCGTTGGTTATTTCATCAAACCTCTTCCCAACAACTTCATTTGCTTTAATTCCAAGAAGATTTTCAAACCCGGTGTTAACCATTTCAATCATGTTATCAGTGTTTATCACCATAATTGCATCCACAATGCTTTCAAGCATCCTCTTGTTTTTTGCCGATAGTTCTTCAAGCTGGGCATTCAGTCTTTTTATTGACCTGAAACTGTCACTTATTCGTTTTGAGAAAAACACCGTAATTGCCATTACAAAAAGCAGTATAAAGACACCAAAGGTGGCAAAGGAGATAGCCGAGCGTTTCAACTGGGATGCATATAAGCGGTCAGAAAAATCAACGGGTATATCAATGCTCAACCCTGCTGTTAGTTTTGTATGACAGTTCAGACAGGCCCCTTCAATCTTTATGGGAGCCATGTATCTGAAAAAGGTCACCCTGCCGAAGGTGGTTTTAGTAAGTGCTTCACTTCTCAGGCCATACTTGAAATCATTGAGCACCTGGAGTTCCCATGCATCAGGACTATTAGGTGTTCTTATTGCCTCAAGGCTGGTTATATGAAAACTATAGGCTGCTCTTTTTTTTGTTAGCCCCCTTATCCTGGCTGTATAAATGTCAGGTGCCACACGGGCGTAGTCTTTACCCATTATGTTGAGTCTTCTTTTAGTGTCAGTGAGATGCTCTGTTACTTCAATATAATAACCACTGTGATCTCCTCTCCAGAGAGGTGAGGTTATAATGTGCTGATAAACTGCCCTTGCATAAAGGAGCATGTTCTTTTCCTGTATGTCCTCAATGCTCTTTTTGTTCCAGTGGATCACTGAGTAAAAGAGCATCAACAACACGGCAATCAGAGGTAGCGAAAGCATCAGGGAAAGTTTAAATGGATTTTCCGGGCTAAATGCCCAGGTTTTCAATCTTTTAACTGGCATTGATGACCTCTTTTGCCTTTTCGATAAACTCAACGATCTCCTGATGTTTCCTTTTAAAAGACAGCCTGTTCATTACAAGCCATGCAGTAGATTCAAAGATGGTTTCTACCTCTTTCAATCGGTTTGCCTTCAGGGTCTTTCCTGTAGAAACAAGGTCAACTATGGCATCACTCATTTGTACTGCAGGTGCAAGCTCAATGGAGCCATAGAGTGTTATTATCTCAACCTGCTGGCCCTTCTCAGCAAAGAACCTCTCCGTTACAGAGGGATACTTTGTGGCCACCCTTATCACCCCTTTGCGAAACAGGTCTTCTCCACTGTCCTCTGGCACTGCCACAGAAAGTCGACAGGCCCCAAACCCAAGGTCCAGAACCTCGTATAAGTCGAGGTCTGCCTCAACCAGTATGTCTTTACCCACAACACCCAGGTCACAGCCGCCATACTGTACAAAGGTTGGAACATCCTTTGCCCTTATCACTAAAACCTTCAGTCTACCATCCATTGAGGTATGTATCAGTTTTCTTGACCTCCCGATGTTTGCATCAAACTGAATTCCCATTCTGCCAAAAAAGCTGATGCTTTCTTCAAGAAGCCTTCCCTTTGGTAGAGCTATGCTTAACATGGCTCAGTCTCTGAATCTCTCAATTTCGGCACCAAGGGCGCGTAGTTTTACCTCTATGGCCTCGTAACCCCTGTCAATATGATAGATCCTGTCAATGATGCTCTCCCCCTCAGCCCTTAAGGCAGCAAGCACCAGCGATGCGCTGGCTCTCAGGTCGGTTGCCATTACAGGTGCCCCTTTGAGTTTATCCACTCCCTTAACAGTGGCTGTATGGCCTTCAATGCTGATTTCTGCTCCAAATCTTCTCAGCTCAGCCACATGCATAAACCGGTTTTCAAAGATGGTCTCTTTGATAATACTTGTGCCTGAAGCAATACTCATCAATGCCATAAACTGTGCCTGCATGTCTGTAGGGAAACCAGGATAGGGCATGGTCTTGACATTTGCTGGCTGGGGCCTTTCTGGCCCTTTGACAATTAAAGCTCCCCCCTGTCTTTTCACTGTCGTACCTGTTTGCTGGAGCTTTTCTAAAACAGCATCAATGTGCTCAGGCACTACATTTTCAATGGTTATCTCGCCTGCAGTAATTGCAGCAGCCGTAATGAAGGTTGATGCCTCAATACGGTCTGGTATAACCCTGTGTTTAAGGGCACTTAAATGTTTTACCCCCTCTATGGTGATAATGCTCTCTCCAGCACCCTTAATCTGAGCCCCCATGCTTTTCAATGCCCTGGCAAGGTCTACCACCTCAGGCTCCCTTGCTGCATTCTCTATTATAGTTGTGCCCTTAGCCAGTGTGGCAGCCATCATGATGTTTTCTGTGCCTGTAACAGTGGGGATGTCAAAGTATACCCGTGCGCCTTTTAGTCTCTTAGAGGTAGCAATAATGTAGCCACTTTCAAGTGTAATCTCTGCACCCATCCTCTCAAGGGCCATCAGGTGTAAATTGATTGGTCTTGCACCTATTGCACAACCACCTGGAAGAGAGACCTTTGCCCTTCCATAACGGGCAACAAGGGGGCCAAGTACCAGAACCGATGCCCTCATGGTTCTGACCAGTTCGTAGGGGGCCTCGAAGGCATTTATATCTTCTGTGTCTATTTCTAAACGGTTTTTTGATTTCATACTGCAGGTGGCACCAAGGTTTTCAAGCAGCTCAGACATGGTAAAGATATCTCTTAGTGCAGGCACCCCTCTTAAATAATGCCTTGAAGGAGAAAGCAATGTGGCAGCCATCAGGGGCAGAGCCGCATTCTTGGCACCTGAAACCCTCACGGTTCCATTAAGTTTCTTACCACCTACTATCCTGAATTTCTGCACCCTACCCCCTGCCTTAATACTATAATCCTCTCAATCCCTGTAAGGTCTTTTTTCGTTCTGAATACAGTAAATCCAGCCTTCTCTGCCATGGTCGTGATCTCCTCTGCCTGACCGGCTCCCATCTCTAACACCAGAAATCCACCTGATTTAAGGTATGCCTTTGCCCCGGAGATAATTCGTCTGTAGAAGTGAAGACCATCATCACCACCATAAAGTGCCTCGAAGGGCTCCATGCGAACATGGGGCTCCAGTTTATCCATGTCTTCTTTTTTCACATAAGGTGGATTCGACAGGATCAGGTCAAAGACCTTTACGGTTTCAGGGAAGAGATCGGCTATTAAAAAATCTACATTTGTAATGCCCAGATGCTCCATGTTTCTGCGGGCATAGCTCAAAGCAGCCTCTGAACTATCAGTTCCAATAACATGGGCCTTCTTCATTTCATGTGCAATACAAAGAGCTATACATCCCGAGCCTGTGCAGAGATCAAGCACCTTGGCTTTATCATTAATATATCCCCTTTTTTTCAATCCAAGCACCTCATCTACCAGCAACTCGGTCTCAGGCCTTGGAATCAAAACACCCTCTCCTACAAATATTCTGAGTCCATAGAACTCAACAAAACCAACAATGTACTGGAGGGGTCTTCCTTCTGCCCTTTCTGTAACTGCCCTGAGGAGCCTGGAGTACTCCTTTTCGCCTATCAGGGGGTTTTTTCCATACAGTTCTTCTCTTTCTATATTAAGCAGGGAGGAGAAGAGAATTTCCACCTCTTTTTCCGGCTCCTCAATTCCGCTATTTCTTAAAACGCTGGAGGCTTCCCTGAAGAGCTCCAGAGAGGTCATCTCTGTAAAAATCATGCTACCCTTTTTAATTCTTCGGTCTGGAAGTAAGTGATAAGGGCATCAATTAACTCATCAAGCTCCCCTTCAAGAATCTGCTCAAGCTTCTGCAGGGTAAGGTTTATCCTGTGGTCAGTGACCCTGTTCTGGGGAAAATTATAGGTCCTGATTCGTTCACTTCTGTCACCAGAGCCGACCTGTGACCGCCTTGTTTCGGTTATCTCCTTTTCCTGCTCAAGCATCTTTATCTCATAAAGCCTTGCCCTCAGGACCCTCATTGCCTTTTCCCGGTTTTTGTGCTGTGAACGCTCATCCTGACACTGAACAACGATGCCGGTGGGGATGTGGGTAATCCTTACGGCAGAAGATGTCTTATTAACATGCTGTCCTCCTGCCCCTGATGCCCTGTAGGTGTCGATTTTAAGGTCCTTTTCGTCAATTTTAATGTCTATATCCTCTGCCTCTGGCAGCACGGCAATAGTTGCGGCAGATGTGTGTATGCGTCCAGAGGTCTCTGTTACTGGAACCCTCTGGACCCTGTGCACACCACTTTCGTATTTCAGCCTGCTATAGGCTCCTTTTCCCTGAACAGAGGCAATTATCTCCTTGAAACCGCCAAGCCCTGTGGGGTTTGAATCAATTATCTCTATCTTCCATCCCCTGGCCTCAGCATACTTTGAATACATCCTGAAAAGGTCTGCAGCAAAAAGAGCTGCCTCCTCACCACCGGTGCCTGCCCGAATCTCCAGTATGACATTTCTTTCATCCCTGGGATCCTTTGGAAGAAGAAGCAATTTAAGCTCATTCTCTATATGTGGTTTTTGTTCTTTCAGTTTTTCCAGTTCTTCTTCAGCCAGAGTCTTTAACTCCTCATCTCCAGATTCAATAAGCTCCTCGGCTTCCTTGATCCCTTCAACAACCTTTTTGTACTCCCTGTATTTTTGCACCACCGGTTCCAGCTCGGACTGCTCCTTAACGAGCTTCATGTAGAGTTCACGGTTATTAATAATCTCAGGGTCTGAAAGCCTTTGCTGAAGGTCCTCAAACCTTTCTTCTATTTCAGAGAGCTTTTCAAACATCTCCTTCTGCCAGAGCCTCCTTCAGTGCCCTTACTGCCACCTCAACCTGGTCCTCTGTAGGCTCCTTTGTTGTTAGTGCCTGAAGCGCAAGCCCGGGCCACATAAGGAGCTTCATCAGTAGCAGTCTTTTGTACTTTGCCGAAAGTTTAAGCAGCTCATAGGATATACCTGCCACAAGAGGGATAAGAACCAGCCGTGAAAGAAATTTATATAAAATTGACCATTCCCTTGGTATAAAGGAAAATACCACTATACTTATTATCATTACGATTAACAAAAAACTGGTTCCGCATCTTGGATGGGCTGAACTGTATTTTGTTAAAATCTCTGATGGTTCAAGGGTATCTCCATTTTCATAGGCATGAATTGCCTTATGCTCAGCTCCATGATACTGAAAGACCCTTCGCATTTCAGACCAGAGCCCAACGCCAAAGATGTATAAAAGGAAGATAATCACCCTGAATAGACCATCTGTGAGGTTAAATATCATGTTGCTTTCCTTTACTGCTGGTATTAACGCCTCAAGGGCCTTTGTGAGGAAAAGAGGCAAGAAAACAAAGGCTGCTATCCCGATCACAAAGGATATTGCAATTGTCAATACCATCCCGAATGTGCCTATACTATCATCTTCATCCTCAAGTACACAGGAAGCAGAAAACTCTATAGCCTTAATGCCCAGCACAACAGACTGCAGAAGAGCTACCGTTCCCCTGATAAGAGGCAACCTTAACAGCCAGAATGAATTTTTCAGATACTCTTTTTTTACATGGATCCTTTTGTCTGTTCCCCTTACAGCAACAGCCCATCTGTTGGGTGAACGCATCATGACACCTTCAATTACCGCCTGTCCACCCACTGCTGTCTTTTTATTGGTTAAAAGCAGACCGGACACAAAAAAAAGAAGTTGCCAGGAAAGCGCAATCAACTTCTTCATCAGAAGACTTACTTGCCGTGCTTTGCGTATTTCTTTTTGAACTTCTCTACCCTTCCTTCGGTATCAACAATCTTCTGTTTGCCTGTGAAAAAGGGGTGGCATTTTGAGCAGATGTCAACCTGAATTTTAGGCTTTGTAGACCTGGTTATAAACCTTTCTCCGCAGGCACATACAACCTCGGCCTCTACATACTCTGGATGAATTCCCTGTTTCACTTTTAATACCTCCGTGTTTTATTGATTCTTTCAGGACACAATATGTCCCTTTCAGTCTTGTAACTTACTATTATAACAAAAAATCCATCAATATTTTTAAATATTAAAGGAGAATTTGTTATAATGTCTTGTTATTTAGAGATTAAACCTTGATAGTTAGAGGAGAGGAGGAAAAATTGGAACGGGTGTTAAGTGGCATGCAGCCAAGTGGCTACCTTCATATTGGTAACCTTGTTGGTGCGCTCAGCAACTGGGTGCGTCTTCAGGACAGATATGAATGTTATTACTTCGTTGCAGACTGGCATGCCCTTACTACCAATTACACAAATCCCTCGATCATAAAGGAATATACAAGGGATCTTCTTCTCAACTTTCTTGCCGCAGGTCTTGACCCTGACAGATGTACCATATTCGTGCAATCCCAGATACTTGAACATGCAGAGTTGCATGTGCTGCTTAGCATGATAACCCCACTTGGCTGGCTTGAACGGGTGCCCACCTATAAAGAGAAAAAGGAGGAAATAAAAGAGCTTGATATAGGTAGCTATGGATTCCTCGGGTATCCAGTGCTTCAATCTGCAGATATCCTTATCTATCGGGCAAGGTATGTGCCAGTGGGCATTGATCAGGTGCCACATCTGGAGATAACCCGTGAGATAGCAAGACGTTTCAACTATCTTTACAAGACAGATGTGCTGCCGGAGCCTGAGCCCCTGCTGACAGAGTTTCCAAAGGTCACCGGACTTGACGGAAGAAAGATGTCAAAGAGTTATGACAATGCCGTATATCTTAACGACCCACCAGAAGTAGTGGAAAAGAAGATCCTTACAATGATGACCGACACGCAGAGAGCACGTCGAAGCGACCCCGGAGACCCTGAAAAATCGCCTGTTTACCAGCTTCACAGGGTCTTTTCTTCAAAGGAAGAGCTTGAGGAGGTAGCCGATGGTTGCAGAACTGCTCGAATAGGCTGCATTGATTGTAAAAGAATACTTCTTAAGAACCTGTTTCGTGTGCTTGAACCACTGTGGGACAAGAGGAATGAGCTATCAGAGCATCCTGAAAAGCTGAAAGAGATAGTGAATGCTGGAATTGAAAAGGCACGAAAGGTGGCTCAGGAGACAATGGAACTTGTACGAGGGGTTATGTCGATTTACTGATAGGAATATCTGAAAGATGGGGTGTCATTTTCTGTCTTTTCTCCAGTAACATTCAGCAGGACAGTTTTCACTGCGATGGCTGCAGGGCTCAGGATGGATAATAATCTTCAGATTCGGTAGCCTGGCTTTTAGCTCCTTTTCTATATTGTCCATAGTCTCATGGGTTGTCAAAATCCTCTCGTTTTGACAGACCGTTATGTGGAGGTCGATATGTCTTTCGCTGCCTGACTTTCTTGTTCTCAGGTTGTGGAAATCCTTTATCCTGTGGGAGTGTTTTTCTATAGTCTGGCGGATTATCTCTAATTCCTCATCAGGTAAGGATCTGTCAAGGAGCCCCTCAATTGACTTCCTTGTTATTCCGTATCCTTCATAAAGTATAATCAGGGAAATAAGGGCGGCAATAATGGAGTCGATAATATGGATGCCTGTTAATTTAATAATAAAAAGACCGGCAAACACTCCTGCAGAGCTATATACATCCACCCGAAGGTGCATTGCGTCAGCCTCAAGGGCAAGTGAATCAGTTCGTCGGGCCACCTTCATAAGATAGGAAGATACAAAGAGGTTTACAATTGTAGATACTGCCATAACTGATATTGCAACTTCTGTGTTTTCGATAACCACCCCTTTGATAGCTTTTTTTACAGCTTCGTATACTATCAACAGGGCGGCAAATACAATAAGGGAGCCTTCGATAAAGCCGCTCAGGTTTTCGTATTTTCCATGTCCAAAAGGATGCTCTCTGTCAGCAGGGCTTTCTGCCTTCTTTAAACTAAAAAAGGCTATCATTGCTGCCAGTAAGTCCATGGCACTGTGGACAGCCTCTGACAACACGCTTATACTTCCGGTTATCAGATAGGCCACCACTTTTAGCAATATAAGCAGTGTATTTGAAAAAACCGACAGCAGGGCAACATTTGACTTTTTCATCTGAAAGGCTATTTGACTATGCTTGTTATGGTGTCAAGAAAGAGGTCGTTTTCTTCCTTTCTTCCTATGGTTACCCTCAGAGTGTCACGGAGCTGAGAGGTCATGTCTCTTACAAGAACACCTTTTCTTAGAAGTGCCCTGTGGAGCTTTTCAGCCTCTTTCACCTTAAAAAGTATGAAGTTTGCCTCTGAGGGATATGCTGTAACTACATCTATGGTGTTTAACCTTTCATAGACGCGGTCTCTTTCTTTTATGACCTCTTTAACAGTTGACATCACCATATTGTAGTTTCTGAATACCTCTGTGGCTACAGCCTGCGAGAGGGCATTAAGATTAAAGGGAAGCCTTACCCTGTTTACAGCGTCTATAATCGTACTGTCAGCAAGCAGAAAGCCCACCCTTAAAGAGGCAAAGCCTATTTTACTGAGCGTTCTCATAATGACAAGGTTTTCTATATTTTCAAGGAAAGGAGCAAAGCCGTTTTTACTTGCGAAAGGCTGATAGGCTTCATCAATTACAACAAGTCCACTTGCTGCTTTTACAATATCGAATATTCGATCGGTAGAGAAACAGTTACCTGTAGGATTATTCGGGGTGCTGAGAAATATCAATTTTGGTTTGTGTTTCTTTATTGCCTTTATAAATCTATCGGTGTTAAGGTCAAAGTTTCTGTCGAGCTTTATTCCAATGGCCTTTTCTCCTATTGCCTTAGAAATAATCTCGTACATTGAAAAGGTCGGAGAGGGATACATGACCGGACCACCAAAGGTTAGTATCAGGTAGTAGATAAGTTCATCAGAGCCATTTCCAAGCAGGATGTTCTCTGGTTTTACCTTCCATCTTTTTGCAGCCAGTTTTTTTAGAGATGTGCCCTGCGGGTCCGGATATCTGTTTGTCTTTACTTCAAGGGCTTTTTTTAATAGCTCTGGAAAATCAAAGGGGCTTTCATTGGCATCAAGCTTTGCCATGCATTTGAGCTCTTTTGCCTCATAAGGGTGAAGGGTGCGTATATTTTTTCTTATCAGCCTGTTTATATTCATTGAATGAGTTCTTTTTTAAAAGCCTCCCAGATAAGGATAAAAATACTATAAATTCTTTGTCAAGGAAGGCATGATATGATCAACATCGCTTTGCGATCAGGAAAGAAGATTTTGCATATCGCATAACATCTCTTGACACACTTCCCATTATGCCTTTAAATCCCTTCAATCCCCGACATCCCGTAACTATGATGTCCGTATTCATCCGGTCAGCAAAGGAAAGTATCTCTGTTGAGGGATCACCCACTTTTATAACGGTCCTGATATTGTTGTATCTGCTGCCAAGTATGCTCTGTGCCTTTTCGATTACCCTTTCTGCCTCAGCAAACTCCTTCTGTCTAATGTCGGCCACGCGTTGCTTCATGCGGTCGTCAACTTCAATGTAAAATCTCTCTGGTATGTCGTGCACGGCAGACTGCACTACATAGATAATGGTAATTTCAGAATCATCAGGGAAAGGCACACCTGTTAAAACCTCTGCTGCTGAGTTAGCATATTCTGAGCCGTCAGTGGCAAAGAGTATCTTGATTTTATCACTGACATCCCACTGGCTTTCCCTTATAACAAGTACAGGCAACTTTGCCTTTACCACCACATTTCTTGCCACACTGCCAATGAGAATGGATTTAAGCCCCTTTAAACCCTTTGAACCAAGCACTATCAGGTCTGCTTCCCAATGGGTGGCTGCATCGATTATCTTTTCCACCACATCACCCTCAAGCACAGAAGTGCTAAGCACCGAAGCAGTGTGTTTTACCACCTCAACAGCCTCATCAAGTATTTTTGGAGCCACTTCCTGTTTCAGGTTAAATATAATCTCGCTGTAGTCTTCAATATCGTGAAGTAAAGGTACAAAATTTACAACATGAAGGAGTCTGATTTCGTCACTCTCTCTGAGATCAAGCCTTGTAAGAAATCGGGCTGCTTCAATGGAATGCCTCTGGCCATCGCAGGCAACTAAAAATTTCATAACCATCCCTCCCTTCAGGGATTGTAAATTATCTATTTTCATATTATCACATAACAGGGCAGAGGACAAATTCAGGATAGGTCATTGTAATACCCAGGGCTTTCTTAATTCGGATTAAGTAATTCTGGTGATTAATAAAATCAGAGACTTTTGAGAATATCGCTCAATAGGCTATATATTTAAGCACTGCTGGTTTGAACTTGGACAGTAAAATTCCCTATAATCATAAAAGAGGGGATGAAAGGGGAAGTTCCTGATAAGATAAAACATGAGATAGAGGGGCTCGTAAAGGAGCTCAACTATCATTGCTACAGATATTATGTGCTTGACTCTCCTCTAATCTCTGATGAGGAATACGACCGTCTTTTTCGCAGGCTTAAGGAGCTTGAGAAAAAGTACAACTATATTCTTCCTGACTCCCCCACGCAACGAGTAGGTGCCCCACCGCTTGATAAGTTTGAAAAGGTAAAACATAATGAGCCAATGCTTTCGCTTGACAATGCCTTTAGTGCCGATGATCTCAGGGAGTTCGACAGGCGGGTAAGGAGACATCTTAAAACAGACCAGGAGATTCAATACACGGTTGAACCAAAATACGACGGTCTTGCCATTGAACTGACCTATAAAGATGGGATTCTTATCAGGGCATCAACCCGTGGTGATGGTTACACGGGGGAGGATGTCACCCAGAACATAAAGACTATAAAATCAATACCACTTCGCATTGAAGACACAGAGAGGGTGCCGGAGCTCATTGATATAAGAGGCGAAGTGTACATGAACATAGAGGATTTCGAGGCCCTAAACAGGGAGCGAGAACAAAGGGGTGAGCCCCTTTTTGCAAACCCAAGGAACGCTGCAGCAGGCTCTGTGCGACAGCTTGACCCAAACGTGACTGCCTCGAGGAAGCTACATCTTGCCTGTTATGGGATAGGTACCTGTAAAGGGGTGGAGTTTTTGTCGCAGTGGGAGTTTATAAAATGGCTCAAGGATGCCCGATTCCCTGTGCCCTATTTTGTAAGGCTTGTAACAGGGATAGAAGAGGTTATCAGGGCAGTTGAGGAGCTTGAAGAAAAGCGGAACTCCCTGCCCTTTGAAGCAGATGGTGCCGTGGTTAAGGTGAACGACTTTACACTTCAGAGGGCACTTGGTGTCAAGACACGGGAGCCTCGCTGGGCAATTGCCTATAAGTTTGCTGCTCATCAGGGAACCACAGTGATAAAGGAAATCATTCCAAGTGTGGGAAGAACAGGGGTTATTACACCAGTTGCCATACTTGAGCCTGTGAGGATAGGAGGGGTTACTGTGTCACGGTCAACGCTTCATAACTGGGATGAGATACAGCGTAAGGACATCCGTGTTGGTGATACGGTGGTGGTGGAAAGGGCAGGAGATGTTATTCCCCATGTAACAATGGTGATAAAGGAAAAAAGGACAGGCAATGAGAAGCCCTTCCCGATTCCAGATAAATGCCCTGTATGTGGTGCACAGGTGGTAAGGCCAGAGGGAGAGGTTGCCGTGAGGTGTGTTGGGTTAAACTGTCCGGCTCAGGCAGTAGAGAGGATCAAGCACTTTGTATCAAAAGGTGCAATGGACATTGAAGGGCTTGGGGAAAAGAATGTTGAACTGCTGTATAACGAAGGAAAGATAAGGCATTTCACAGACATCTACAGGCTGAAAAAAGAGGATATTCTGAGGCTTCCGAGGTTTGCCGAGAAATCTGCCTCCAACCTGATAGATGCCATTTCACGGAGTAAGCATACGACCCTTTCAAGGTTTCTCTATGCCCTTGGAATTCTTCATGTAGGAGAGTTTACCGCAAAACTAATAGCAAAGAGATTCAGGAGACTTGAAGACCTTTATAGTGTCTCAAAGGAGCGGATACTGGAAATCCCTCAGATTGGTGAAAAGATAGCAGATTCAATATCCAGATTCTTCTCTGACCCTGAAAACATCAAGGCAATCGAGGAGCTAAAGTCCCTGGGGCTTAAGGTAGAAAACCCTGATTATGAGGGTGAAAAAATATCTGAGGGCCTTCCCCTTGAGGGGTTAACATTTGTTATCACCGGCACCCTGCCAGAGCCCCGTAAAGAGGTGGAGGCAAAGATAGAGTCCCTTGGTGGACATGCAGCCTCCTCGGTTTCAAAGAAGACCGACTATCTTGTGGTAGGTAAAAACCCGGGCTCAAAGCTCAAGAAGGCTGAAAAGCTGGGAGTAAAAAGGATCGGCTACGAAGAGCTAATGAAGATGATAAACAGAAAGCCTTAGTTTGATCATCACTCAACAAACAGCTAAATTAAAAAGCTTGCTTAATAGAAAAGTATCATTATAAAATGATAACTGATAGACCATTCAAATGGGGCTATTTTTTAATCAAAAGGAGGGTTAGCATGACTGCAAAGACAAAAAAGCTAAAAAAGGCAAGGTCCTCAAAAAAGGTATCAAGTCGGACCTCAAAATTTCAAACCCCGGGCATAAAGAAACAATATCTGAAAACCAGACCACTCTGCAGGGTAACCTTCAGGCTACCAAAGGAGGCAGCTCCTCATGCCAATAAGGTGGTTATTGTTGGAGATTTCAATAGCTGGGACAGGAATGCAACACCTCTTAAAAGATTAAAAAGCGGTGACTGGACTGTATCTTTTCATCTTGAGACAGGCAGGGATTACAGGTTTCGTTATCTAATAGATGATAGCATCTGGGAAAACGACTGGGCTGCGGATAGATACGAACCATCACCCTTTGGTTCTGATAACTCGGTCGTATCAGTATAACTTCAATACCATTGAAGACCTCGAGGTAGATTAGCATATACCTTAGAGGCTTTTTTCAGGATGGGGTGTAAGATGTGTGTTCAGGGGGGTTTTAGCAATGAGGATACAGGACTATTCCTTTGGACGCATTATTATTGATGGCCAGACCTATACAAAGGATGTGATTATACTGCCTGAGAGAGTCTATCATCCCTGGTGGAGGAAGGAAGGCCACAGGCTCTCAATGGAGGACCTTGTGGAGGCACTTTCAGCAGAGCCCGAGATGCTAATTATCGGCAGAGGCTACGCAGGGGTGATGAGGGTTCCTGATGAGGTAGTAATGGCCCTTCAAGAAAGGGGCATAGAGGTGGTGGTTCAGAAGACCAGGGATGCTGTTAAGACCTTTAATGATATAGAGGATAAAAGGACGGTAGCTGCACTTCATCTAACCTGTTAGTTGATGTATGATCTCTTCCCTCTGATGGGTAATCCTTACATCTGGTAGAGAATCTATAAAGGCTCTTCCATAGGAACGACGAAGAACACGACTGTCAAGCACAGCCACCACCCCTGTGTCTGTTGCACGCCTTATCAAACGGCCGAAGCCCTGCTTGAAGGTGATAATGGCCTGTGGCACCTGATAATGCAAAAAGGCATCCACTCCCCTGCGGTTGAGCATCTCCACCCTTGCCTGCACCACTGGCTCTGTGGGCACAGAAAAGGGCAATTTTGTAATAATTACACATTTCAGTTGCTCCCCTGGCAGATCAATGCCCTGCCAGAAGGTATAGGTGCCAAATAATACAGCCCTTTTGCTTTCCCTGAAAAGTTTCATCAGTGTGAAGCTGTCAGCATCACCCTGACAGTATATGGTCAGGTCTAAAGAAGAGAGCCTTTCCCTGACCCTGTTCATCATGGCATAGCTTGTAAAAAGCACCAGTGTTTGCCCTCCTGTTATCTTAAGAAGCTCACCTGTTTCCGTGGCAACCATTTCAACATGGTTGTTATCGGAGGGGTCAGGGATGTGGGTTGGTATGTAGAGAATCATATTTTCCCTGTAGTTGAAGGGAGATGAAAGGATCAGCTCTTCTGTTTCCCTTATGCCTATTCTTTCTTTCAGATAATGAAAAGACCTCCTTACAGAAAGAGTGGCAGAGGTTAGCACGGCTGTATCAACTACATTAAAAAGCATCTCTTCAAGCATCCCTGCTGGTTCAATTGGACTGGCAACAAGACGTATCTTTTTTTTCTCCATCTCTGCCCAGTAAACATAATCAGGGAGGGTCTGCTCAGTGATTGAAGCTATAGCTTCCTTAAAGGTAGAAAGCCTTACAATGTAAGCAGAGAGGTCCCTCAGCAGCTCGTCTTCATCAACCCTGCTTTTTATATCTTTAAGCCTTTCTCCAAGGGTATCAAGGTGTTCAGAAAGTATATCAAGAAAGGGCCCTGGCTGTTCGATTCTCTTTGTCTTTTCCTCACCGAGCCACCTAATGACCTGGCCAAAGAAACGGTTGCCCTGGTCTCTTATTCTGTGAAGTATGTTCTTCAGCTCATCAATCTCGTCATCCTGAAGGTGCAGCCTTGTAAGTAAACCTTTACCCTTTTCAGAGAGCAGACCGTCAAGTAGATACTTCAGTCGGCTATTTGAGATTTCAACCCCTAAATACTCGGTTGCAACTGCCTCCAGCTCATGTGCCTCATCAAATACCACTGCATCAAAAGAAGGCAGGACATTCCAGCCCGAGGCAAGATTGGCAAAAAAGAGATGATGATTGACAACAAGCAGATGTGCCCTTTTCTGTTCATCCCTTGCCCTTTGATAATGACAGGAATTAAAGAACCTGCAGTCCCGCCCGTGGCAGAGATCGCTTTCGCGGCATATCCTGCCCCATAGTGCCAGAGAAGGACTGACTTCCATGTAAAGCCCCGTTTCTGTCTGCTCTGCCCATCTGAGGATTGCCGAAAGTTCAGGCTCTTCAAATGACTCGAAAAGGCCGTGCTTCCTCATGTTGTCAAGCCTTCTTAAACAGAGATAGTTTTCGCTTCCAAAACAGAGGGCATACCGAAGCTCTGGAAAGAGACTTTCATGTATCAGTGGAATATCCTTTTCAACCAGCTGTCTCTGTAGTGCCTTGGTATAGGTTGAAACCACTGCCCTTTCTATTTCACCCTCAAGTAACATCCTGGAAAGAGGAACCAGATAGGCAAGGCTCTTTCCAACCCCTGTGCCTGCCTCAACTATAAGATGATGTCTGTTTTTCAATGCCCCAAAGACATGCTCTGCCATCTGAAGCTGCTGCTGTCTTGGCTCGTATTCATTAAGCACCTCTTTAAGTCTGCCGTCTTTACTGAAGTATTCCTTCATCTTTATGACCACTATGGATTTTTATGTTATGCTAATAATAACTTGAGGTTTACCAAGAAGACAAGGTGGGTTGATTGCGTTAATTGCGTTCATTGCGTTGATAGCGTTAATAGCGTTCATTGCGTTGGTTGCGTTAATAGCGTTTATTGCGTTGATTGTGTTAATCGAGTTAATAGGGTTGATTGCGTTTGTTGGGGTTGGGTTGGGGTGTTTATACTACCCCCTACACGCTACACCCTATACCCTGTTTTTTATCCCCTACACCCTACACCCTATAAGTATGAGGTGAGCCCCTATGGGAGAAGATGCTTTAAGCGTTATCAAGGCATCGGGAAAAGAGGAGCCCTTTGACAGGCAAAAGCTCCTTAGCTCATTAATGCAGGCAGGAGCCTCTGAGGAGATTGCTGAAGAGGTGCTAAGTCAGATACTACCTCATATTACTCATGGCATAAGCACCAGGAAATTGTATCATCTGGCTTATAAGAAACTCAGAAAACTCAATCATGCCTCAGGGCTCCGTTACTCTCTGAAGAAGGCCATATTCAGGTTTGGCCCAACAGGTTATCCCTTTGAGCAGTATTTTTCCGAGATATTAAAAGCCAATGGCTATTTTACCGAAACCAATCTTATACTACAGGGGCGATGCATACAGCACGAGGTGGATGTGCTGGCGAAAAACGAAGAAAAGATTTATGTGATTGAGTGTAAATATCATCACGGCCCTGGCAGGATAACAAACTCAAAGGATGCCCTTTATGTGAAGTCGAGATTTGAGGACCTGCACCCCTTTTTTCAAAAGAAATATCCAGATAGAGAGTATTCAGGGTGGCTCGTTACAAACACCCGATTCAGTACCGATGCCATAGAGTTTGCAAGATGTGCAGGCTACAGGCTTACAAGCTGGAAGTACCCCAAGGGTGAGGGGCTTGAAAAGATGATAGAGGATAAACGACTTTATCCTGTTACCCTACTTAGTGGTATAAAAGCGAACCTCTCAAAGATCCTTATTGATAAGGGTATTATTCTCTTAAAAGACCTTTCAGAGATGAGGCAGGAGGAGATAGTAAGGCTTTTAAACATACCTGATAAGATTGCTCGTGCAATAAAGTCCAGCGCAGATAGACTGTGTGGGTGTTAATAATTCACTGACAAAAGAAAGCTTCTGTTTATCAAGGAGAATGACCATGAAAGAAGATGTCTTTAAAGAGAGACTGAAACAGGCAGAGGAGAGTCTGAAGGATGCAGAGATGCTTCAGTCTGAGGGGCTTGGTAACACCATAGTTCTTGCAAAGCTCTACCACACCATGATATACGGGCTTCTTGGGCTTTTCGGACTTGAAGACATAGGCAGCCTGAGTCATGAAGACCTGATTAAGAGGTTTGAGAGGGATTATGTCACAAAGGGCAGGTTCAACCCCGAACATCTTCAGGCATTAAGGCTTGCTTACAACCTCACCCACGAATGTGACTGTGTTGACAGAAAGCCACCGGATGACAAAGACATGGAGTATCTTTTTCCTCTGGTTAAGGATTTTTTCCTTCATTTGACTAACTTTCAACCGTAGGCTATACTAACATACACGGAGGAGCCAGAGAATGCCCATTTTTGGAGAACTCTTTATAAGCGAAATCCTGAAAAGGCCGGTGCTTGATCTGAAAGGTGATGAGCTTGGCGTACTGAAGGACCTTGTTATCGTCAAGGGCTCTCCTTTGCCAGAGGTGAACTCACTTATTGTGGGCCGCAGAAAGAGGTGCTTCCGTATCCCATGGGATACAGTGAATATCTTTAACAAAAGAATAATAGCTACTAAACTGTCTGCGGGAGACCTTGAAGAATACGGTTTTCCAGAAGAAAACCTCCACGCCGTAAAGGATATAATGGACAAGCAGATTGTGGATGCCACAGGTGCAAAGGTGGTGCGTGTAAATGATATAAAACTGGAGGGTTACGAGGGAAAGGCAATGCTTGTTGCCATTGATGCGGGGATGAGGGGGATCTTAAGAAGGCTTGGCTTTGAAAAAAGGGGAAGCGAGCTACTGAGACTCTTCAAGGTTGAGCTTCCCTATAATCTGATAAGCTGGAACTACATACAGCCCCTTGAGCCTAAATTAAAGACCATAGCCCTTACGGTGCCACGGCAGATGGTCTCAAAACTCCACCCTGCAGACCTTGCAGAAATCATAAGCTCTGTATCCCGTGAGGAAGGAACCAACTTCTTCCGTGACCTGGACATAAAAACAGCTGCTGAGACCCTTTCAGAGCTTGAACCAGAGGTGCAGGCAAGCATCATCGAGGAGATGGACACTGAGAAGGCATCAAACATCATAGAGGAGATGCCGCCTGATGAGGCAGCAGACATACTTGCTGATATATCGGCTGAAAAGATGAAGGCCATACTGGAGAGGCTTGACATCGAGGATGCAGAGGATATACAGGAGCTGCTTGAGCATGAAGAGGACACAGCAGGGGGCCTGATGACAAACGATTTTATTGCCTATCCACCCGCCATGCCAGTTTCAGAGGCGATTGAACGGTTCAAACAGGATGCCGAAGAGATAGAGACCATCTATTATATCTATGTGGTTGATGAGGAGGAAAGGCTCCTTGGGGTTCTCTCTCTCAGGGAGCTTTTGCTTGCTGAGCCAGGTAAAAAGCTTGAAGAGATTATGGTTACATCGTTAAAGACGGTTCAGCCTGATGCCGATGAAAATGTGGTGGCAGCAGCCATCTCTAAATATAATCTTGTAGCCATTCCAGTGGTGGATAACGAGGGCTATCTTCTTGGAATAGTAACAGTTGACGACATCATTGATCGCATACTGCCGCCAAAGGCAAAACGAAAACGAAAAAAAGTCTGAAGGTCTTTTCTTCCAGAATATATAGAAAGGATTTCCTTCCGTTATGAAGAGATTTTTCAAAAAGATAGCTATTTTTATTTCTGTTTTAGGCCCTGGCATAATTACCGCAAACATCGACAACGATGCAAGCGGTATAACCACCTATTCTGTAGCAGGGGCACGGTTCGGGCTCACACTTCTGTGGACCCTTATACCAACAACGGTTTCGCTGATAGTAATCCAGGAGATGGTTGCCCGTATGGGAGTGATTACAGGCAAGGGACTTTCAGACCTCATTCGTGAACGCTACGGAGTGAAGGTTACCTTTTATATGATGCTGGGGCTTTTCATAGCAAACCTTGGCACCACAGTGGCGAATCTTTCTGGCTGGGCAGCAAGCATGCAGATACTGGGGCTCAGTAAATACATAATGATACCAGCCGGTGCTCTGGCAATATGGCTTCTGGTTACCAGGGGAACTTACCAGTTTGTGGAAAGGATACTGCTTGTGGCCTGTGTCCTGTATTTTGGTTATGTGGTGGCAGGTATTATGGCTCATCCCAACTGGACAGCCGTTACAAAGAGCCTTTTTATTCCTGAACTAAAAGCAGACCCTGAATACATCATGCTTACCATAGCAATCATAGGTACAACCATTACTCCCTGGATGCAGTTTTATCTTCAGTCATCAATTGCTGAAAAGGGCATTAAAAAGGAAGACTACACTGCCTCAAGGCTTGATGTCATTATAGGCTGTAGCATTACCGATATTGTATCATTCTTCATTATTGTTACCTGTGCAACCCTGCTTTTTCCAAAGGACATAAGGATTAACGAGGCTTCAGAGGCTGCCATGGCACTGAGGCCCTTTGCAGGTGAGCTTTCTTCGTTGATATTTGCCGTAAGCCTTGCAAATGCCTCCATACTGGGTGCCATCATAGTGCCTCTTGCCACGGCCTATTACACCTGTGAGGCAATGGGCTGGGAGGCAGGAGTGAACAAGACCTTTAAAGAGGCCCCCCAGTTCATGTGGATATACACATCAATGATCGTGCTTTCGGCACTCCTGGTGATGATACCAGGTGCTCCACTTGTTACATTGATGGTAATGTCATCTGTTCTAAATGGACTTATCCTTCCATTTGTGCTTGTTTATGCCTTGAGACTCTCAAATGACCGCTCTCTGATGGGGAAGTACAAAAACTCAACAGCCTTCAATGTTATCGCCTGGCTTACGGTGGTCACGGTGGTTGTGCTTTCGGTGCTTATGGTGGTATTTGTTCTGAAACCAAATTTAATTAAGGGGTGAAGAAGATTAACAATAAAGTGATACACAGGGTAATAGGGCTTTTAAAAAAACAGGTAAAAACACTGAATGTTCCCTATGTTGACTATGTGGCTTCGCTCAGGAAAGACCCTTTTCATGTCCTTATAAGCTGCATTCTGAGTCTCAGAACACAGGATAACACCACCATGAAGGCATCGGAAAGGCTCTTTGAGCTTGCAGATACTGCAAAGAAGATGTGCGCACTTTCTGCAAAAGAGATAGAAAAGGCAATTTACCCTGTGGGTTTTTATCGAGTAAAGGCAGAGAGGATCAAGGAGATTGCCTGCACAATAGCTGATAAATACGGAGGCAGAGTACCTGATACCATAGAAGAACTCTTAAAGCTCAGGGGGGTTGGAAGAAAGACAGCCAATTTAGTGATTGCCCGTGGTTACAATAAACCTGCCATATGTGTTGACACCCATGTTCATCGAATAACCAACCGATGGGGTTATGTGGATACCCGCACACCTGAGCAAACAGAGTTCGCACTGAGGGAAAAACTCCCCCTTAAATACTGGAAAGAGATAAACGGTCTGCTGGTTGCCTTTGGACAGGGTGTTTGCAGGCCCCAGAGCCCTTTCTGCTCTGAGTGCATGATACATGAGTTCTGTGACAGAAAAGGGGTAAAAAGATGGCGTTAGTTATTTGTTTAACTGCTTTTGAATAGAGCCAGCTCCGATAAGCCAATAAGTAATCCCATCATTGCAGACAATGAAACAGTCCTGTACACCAGAGGCATGAACCGCAGGGTACCCTGATGGTGTAGCAGTTTTGTTCCAGATCTCAAGGATATCATGCTCTCTTAGGCTTCCAAATATCCAGGGTTTAACATGCTTCTGCAGCCCACCAATGTAGCAGACATAACGGTGCCACAGGAAGTAACAGGGATGAACGCTGCCATCCCAGGACACAAAGGCACTCATGGCCTCTACAAACTCACACCTACGATTGTTTTTAGGTGCAAGCTCTGGCAGTGTGATATCAAGACCATAGATGCTGGCGATCTCTCTTGTCTGGTTGAAGATATCCTCTACCCTGACAAACCATTCCTCATCCCTTGCAAAAAGCCTTTCAATGTGAAGGGTGGTATTTTTCTCGCGTGCCTCTGCCTTCATCTGCTCTACAAAGGCACAGAGTTTTTCTTCGTAACTATTTTTAAAGAACTTCATAAAGACATCATAGTACTGGAGTATATCTATTCCTTCTTTACTGGCGAGCTCTTTCCATTTTTTGTAGATTGATATGGCCTCGTATGTGTTGGTGTCGTAAACAGCCTGCTGGGCAATCCTTTTGTCATAGGGAAGTAGCTGGGTAACAATTGCAAAGGAAGCACCATGCTCTGCTGCCCACTCGATTGTCTGTGGAAGTTCAATTAGGTTGTCTTTCATCAAAACAAATTCGATGCCCACCTTTAATCTGTTGTTTCTTCTCATTTCTTTTGCCTTTGATAATACCCTGAATGCCCTTTCAAGCTCACTTACCTCTGCGCCTTCTCGAATTCTGCTGAGTTTTTCTTTAGAGACAGAGTCGACAGAGAGACATATCTTGTCGAGCCCAGCGTCAACCAGCGAGAGTGCACGATCTTCGGTCAGAAGGATACCATTTGACTGGAACCCGACCCATGCATTCTCTGGCACAAGTTCCTTTGCCCTCTTAATAAAATCTTCCAGGTAAGGATGAAGAAGGGGTTCACCAATACCGTTTAATATTATTGCCTCAAGATATGGAAAGGCTGGCTCAAGCCTTCTGAAAAGCTCAAGAGATAGATGCCCTTCTGGTATTATGCCATCTGTGGTCTGTTTAACACACATGCTACATTTAAGATTGCACTTGGTGGTTACCTCTACGAATAACTTTGTAGGATAGGGGAAATCAGGAGTTAGCATCTCCGTTTTTTGTTCAGATTTTTTATCCTTTGTTAACATTGGTAAATATAACGTGTAAAATTCTTATAGACTGTCGTAGACAGGATTAATATACTTACAGTTTTTCATACATCTAATTTTATTATTATTTTAAATTAAAACTATATATTTTATAACATATAATATAACTCGACCTTCTTTGTATATGCCAGGGTCCAATTAACCCGGTCTGGTTAATTTTAAATAATTCTTAATTAGACTTTTTAGCATCGTCTCTCATTTTCTTCAGCGCTGAAATCATATTAATGGCTTCCTGTAGTGCATTGCTTGCATCAGGAGCGTATCCATCAGCACCCCATTTTTCGGCAATGTCTTTAGAGACAGGGGCCCCGCCAATCATTATCTTTACATCTGGATTCTTTTCCCTGAGAATGTTGATAACCTTCTGCATGCCAACCATTGTGGTTGTCATCATGGCTGAAAGACAAACGAGATCTGAGTCGGTTTTGATCTGCTCCTCAACAAACTTCTCGAGAGGAACGTCTCTACCAAGGTCATACACATCAAATCCAGCAACATCAAACATCATCTTTACGATGTTCTTACCAATATCGTGGACATCTCCTTCTACTGTTCCTATCACAACAGACCCTTTAACTCCCAGATCAATCTTCTTTACATGTGGCTTGAGAATATCGAGCCCTGCATAAAGGGCATCAGCACACATTAGTATTTCAGGGACGAAATATTCCTGAGCTTCAAATAACCTTCCAACCTCCTCCATTCCTGATACCAGTCCTCCAAAGATTGCTTCATTGGCATCAATCCCTTCATCCAGTGCCTCCTGTGCTGCTTCCTTAACAGCATCCTCGTCATACTGGATGACTCCATTTCTTAGTTTTTCCAGTATCTCCTTTTTCTTCTCTTCTGTTGTCATAAACTAACCTCCTTATAGAGTTTGTATTTTTAATCTTCAGCTGATTTTGGCACTAAATTCAACTGAAATTTCAGTACAACAATCTCCTTTCTACCAGTCAAAGACCTTATCAAGGTCTTCATCCTTAACCTGGAAGGTAATATTATGAGGTGGCAGAGGTTCTGTCTTGAAGAATCTCGGCA
>CAZEYP010000029.1:31706-35376 GCA_964515925.1 uncultured Nitrospirota bacterium | reverse complement strand
TCGCAACGATTTCAATACCTCATCCCAACGGTGGGGTTAATTGAACGCTTACTTTCAAATCACCTCTGCCACAATATCCTCTCTGCCTGTCCCAGGAGGTAACAGAGGATATGGACAGGTTTTTCAGAAACCTTGTTGGCTCTCCATTTATGTCTTTCAGAGCCTCAAATGTGGTAACGCCAAAATCTCCATCATGCTTTGTTACCCAGTAGGCCCTTTTTATCTTTTCAAGTCGGCAGTATGCAACAAGACCACTCTTGTTGCCAGGGGGAGGGCCTCTCTCTGTATTTGATTTCAAAGGGGATGTGATATTTTTGACTTTTCACCATTATATCCACTTCTTTTAATGAACGAGAAACTGATAATCAAGGCTGATGTAAAAATGCTTTTTGGATTATGCCTTTCTTTTACAAGACTGTCGGTCAACTGCTTAAGGATCGAATCAAAAACTTTCACTTCCGATGTGCAAGTTTTAGGGTTAAGGGGTTAGAAGCCTCTTTGCAGCCTCGTAGGTTGCCTTGAGGACCTCGGGATGTTTAAGGACCTCACCCTTAGCATCAATCTTTTTGAAATATACAAACTCATGCTCTGGCACATCTATGGTGCGGAAAAAGGCGGTCACTGTGGCATTTGATGCCTCAAAGCCTCGCTCACGAGCCATGCCACCGACCATAACTAAAAGACCTTTTCTACCCTGTTTGTCAGTGATAAGCTCTTTAAGGAGATACTTCTTACACCAGAGTGCCTGGCACCTGTCAATAAGTGCCTTAAGTTGAGCAGGCACACCAAAGAAAAACACAGGGCTTGCCACCACAACCCTGTCTGCTCTGGAAATTGCCTCATAGACTTTATCCATATCGTCCTTGATGATACACTGGCCTGTCTCAACGCAGCCGTCGCAGTTGAGGCAGGGGTCTATCTTCATCAGAGCTGGTTTTATGACCTCTACCTCGTGACCCTCCTCCTCAATTGCCTTTATTGCCTCTTTCATGAGTATCTCAGAATTTCCGTCTTTGCGGGGGCTACCGTGTATTACGAGGATCTTCATGGAGCCTCCTTTTTATATATTTTCATCTGCCATGTCTTATCCTGTCCCAGTCATCGGTCATCTGGAGTTTGCCGGCGTAGGATAGTATCCTTTCTACCCTCAACTTTCTCACATACTCCCTCAGTGCCTTCACCACGGTCTCTGTCTTTGTCTTGCTTTTTGAGAGTTTCTGAGCCTCCTCCAGGAGGTCTTCAGGTATGTTTAAAGTGGTCTTCATAAAACATCTCCTTTTCTGAACTAACCCTCACCCCTTCCCTCTCCCTCAAAGGGAGAGGGTGAACTCCCCCGACAAGTGTGTTTTTTTGTTTTAAGTTGCCGGGTTAATAATATTTCCCAGGGCAGGCATAAATGCCTGCCCTGTGAGTTGTTATTAATCGATCTTCTTAAAGGCCTCCTTCTTTGCACCACAGATGGGGCATTTGTCAGATGGGGCACCCTCCACGGTGTTACCGCAGACCTGGCAGACATAGTAGTCAACCTCTTCGTTTTTTCCAAGGTTTTCAAGGGCCTTCTTGTAGAGTTCTGCATGGATTTTTTCCACCTCATTTGCAAAGTTGAAACTTCTAAGGGCTCCCTCATTACCCTCTTGCTTTGCATCCTCTATCATCTGGGGATACATGTTCTGAAACTCGTAGGACTCCCCTGAGATTGCAGCCTCAAGGTTTTCCCTGGTGCTTTTTATGCCGCCAAGTTCTCTCAGATGATTATGGGCATGCACGGTCTCTGCCTCTGCTGCTGCACGGAAGAGTTTTGCCACCTGAGGGTAGCCCTCCTCCTCTGCCTTTTTGGCAAAGGCAAGATACTTGCGGTTTGCCTGTGACTCGCCTGCAAATGCCTCCTGCAGGTTCTGTTCTGTCTTTGACATAAACACCTCCAGAAAGATATAAATTTCTAAATTCGAAATCCTAAATTCTAAACAAATTCCAATTTTCTAAATCCCAAACCAGATTATTAACGGTCTCATTGTGGTTTAGGATTTAGTAATTCGTGTTTAGCGCTTTTCTTTTACTCCTGCCCTATCAGCTCCATTGGCTGGCCACAGCAGACCAGCTCACCACCGCCAGCCTTTGTAACCACCACCTCATTGCCACAGATGTTGCAACGATACTTTTCACCTTCTTTTTTTACTGGCATAGATTCTCACCTCCTCATCTCTTCTTTGGCAACCCAATGGTTGCCATGTAAATTATGGTCTCCTCCTTTCCATCCACTCCGATAATCCCGTTTAACCAGTCGTCAAAGAATGCCCCTATTGCGCAGCATCCAAGCCCACAGGCAGATGCAGCCAGATAGAGGTTTTCACAGATGTGACCGGCATCAAGATATATGTATCTGTAAGCCCTTTGAGAGTACTTCCACTTTGACCTTTCGGAAACCGAAGTCCACAAAAAAACCACCTGCGCCTTCTGAACCATTGGTTGCATAAGTGCAGCCTGAGCAAGCTCATGCTCAAGTTCACCCTCTTTTATCAGCTCAAGCTCAAAGGTTCTTACATTATAATGCCAGAGACCCCTTTTAAGACCCTCTACAGAACGGGTATAGACATAGGTTTCAACAGGATAGAGTGCCCCTGCAGATGGTGCTGTCCTGAAAAGGGTATCACCGTAACGAGCGGTTACCCCCTGAGTTGCCCAGATGAGAAAACTTAAAACATTCAAGGAAATCTCACCTTCTTTATAGGCCCTAATTGAGCGTCTCCTTAAGAGACATTCCGAAAGGGGTCTATTGTATTTTGACAGGTCAACATCAGGTAATCTGACCCGCTCGGTTGCATTTAAGTATTCCTTAAATGGTTCTGGACGGTTAGACCAGTCAAGCCTGTGACCGCCCAGTGAATGAGGGTCATACTTTGTCTCCTGCTGAAACCTATCGCCTATATCCTCTGACATAAAAAATTTGTTTAAGGGGAGGTCTTAACCTCCCCTTATATATTACTGCAGAGCATCGTAGACCTTTCCAACCAGGTCCTCAGAGGGCTTAAGTGTTTTATCACCCTCGTTGCGCCACTGTGCAGGGCAAGCCTCTTCAGGGTGCTTTGCCATGTGGATGTTTGCCTTGATTTTTCTTAATATCTCCTCTACATTTCTACCAAGGTTGTAGAAGTTTACCTCTGAGTTCATAATGGTTCCATCAGGACTGATTATGAATGTGCCTCTCAGGGCAAGCCCTGTTGATTCATCGTACACACCAAAGAGCCTTGAAACCTGTCCGGTTGGGTCAGCAGCCATGGTGAACTTTACATTCTCAAGCAGTTTTTCATCCCTCTGCCATGCAAGGTGAACAAACTGGGTGTCTGTGCTGACGGTCACTATGTCTGCACCAAGTTTCTTAAATTCATCCTGCTGCTCTGCCAGAGCAGCAAATTCAGTAGCTCAGACAAAGGTAAAATCTGCAGGGTAGAAAAACAGTACTGTCCACTTCTTGTTCTTCTTCTGCTTCTTCATACTGAACTTACCAAACTTTCCCTTTGCAGGCTCATAGGTGTCCATCTCAATATCAGGCACCTGCTGGCCTACCCTTAAGCCACAACAAATCTCCTCTGTCATAACACACCTCCTGAGATTGGTTAATTGGTTAATTAGTTAATTAGTTATTAGTTATTGGTTATTAGTTATTGGTTAT
>CAZEYP010000029.1:6005-31606 GCA_964515925.1 uncultured Nitrospirota bacterium | reverse complement strand
GTTATTAGTTATTGGTTATTAGTTATTGGTTATGTTTCAAATTCTAAATTCGAAATCCGAAACTCTAAACAAATTCCAAATCCTAAATTCCAATTTTCTAAACTACCCATTTACCCACAAAACAACCTCAATATACTAATAACTACTACACCACTATGCCACTATACAAATACACCAATTACCAAAGCCTACTCTGTAATCGTTATCTCCTTTGTTGCCTCCCAGGTGCCGTGGAGGTTGCACCTTTCAAGCACCCTGAGGGTGGATGTCCTGTGTTTGCCACCCTTGACAACGGTTATGGTCACCTCGGGCTGTGCAAACACCGGTGTGAGGTCAACCCTTGCATAGAGGTTCTGTCCTGAGTATAGCTCGATCCACTGAATGTGATGTCCCTCTTCATTGGGATGAGGAATCTCTCCAACCCTGATCTTTACCTGAAAGGGCTCTCCTGCCTTAACCGTATCAGGGCACTCAATTACAGGGGTATGCTTCTGCTCAAGGGCTGTCTTGTTTGCAGGATCCTGCGGCCTGTTGATTCCACAAAATAGACTTTTCTCTGACATTGTTACACCTCCTTGGTTAGTTTTTAATTTTGAGTTATTAGTGTTTAGTTATTCATAACTCAACATTCAACACTCAACACTATTTTCACCTTATTCTTTCAAACTCTGCCTTTATTAACACTAAAGCCTTCCAAACTGGATAGATTTTATCTAATTTAAAATAGCCTTTAATGGAAACACACATCGGTTTTCCAGACTCCTCTACAAACTATTACACTGGTTCAAAGGCCTCCTTTGGTGCGTTGCATACCGGACAGGTCCAATCATCTGGCAACTGGTCAAAGGGAGTGCCTTCCTTTTCCTCATCATAAACATAACCACACACAGTGCAACGGTACTGCATAAATCTGTTCCTCCTTTTTACTGAAATTTTTTGTGATATTCCTTAACAGCCCTTGCAAACTCACAGCCAAACTCATAACATTTCTGCTCTTCTTCCTGAGATGGCCTGTACTGAACCTGCATGCCGGGCTCAAACCTCTCAAGTTTCATGTGCTCAAACTCCTGATAGAGCCACCTCACAGCACCTCCACCCCAGCCATAGCTACCAAAGGCACCTGCTATCCTGTTAGACGGACGAAGACCTCTCAGATGTGTAATAAACTCTGCCACCGATGGAAAGACCTCGTTGTTGAGGGTTGGCGAGCCAACCAGCACTCCTCTTGACTTCCAGAACTCCTTAATTGCCACACTCATGGGTGTTGCTCGAAGTTTGATAACCTTACAGTCCACACCCTCGTCTTTAATCCCCTGCATTATGGGCTGGGTCATGATCTCGGTGCTGTGCCACATTGTGTCGTAAATAACCGCAACCCTCAGATTTGTTTTACCCTCTGCCATGTCCAGATACATCTCAACAGGTCTCATTGGCTCACCACGCCATATTACTCCGTGGTCAGGTGCTATCATTTCGATCTCAAGTCCGAGATCCTGAATCTGCTTTATCTTGCTCTTTATGAGCCTGCCAAAGGGCATCAGGATGTTTGCATAGTAGTCAATCACTGCATCCTCAAGCTCGGCATGAGAGGCGCACTCAACGAACTCGTCGTCAAACCTTGCAGTGGTGGCAAGGTGCTGTCCAAAGGCATCCTGAGAAATCAGGAGTTTTGCCTCCTTCACATAGGTCATCATGCTGTCGGGCCAGTGGAGCATAGGGGTTTCTATAAACTGAAGTGTGTATTTTCCTGTTTTTATCTCATCACCCGTTTTTACCACCTTTATGTTCCATTTACTTGTGTCAAAGAACCTCTCCATACCCTGTTTACCGCGATCGGTAGTATAGATAGTAACCTGTGGCATAAGGTCCATGAATATTCCAAGCGCTCCCATGTGGTCGTTTTCAATGTGATTGACCACAAGGTTTTTGATCTTTGAAAAATCTACAAGGCTCTTCACATTTGACATACCAATCTCGGCAAACTCATGCTTTACAGTGTCAATCAGGGTAACCTCATCATCAATGATGAGATAGTTGTTATAGGTTGTTCCATTTGGCGTAACATAGCCATGAAAATCCCTTACTGCCCAATCAATCGCCCCCACCCAGTAGATATCAGGCCTGATCTCAATTGCCTTCATTCAGACACCTCCATAATGATTTTTGTCAGGGTGTAGTAAGCAGGGTGTAGCGTGTAGTGAAAAAAATTTTTTCTACCCCCTACGCCCTACCCTCTACTGCCTGTTTTTTTATCCTTCCACAATACTCAGCTCTTCCCACATAAACCAGTTTCCTGTGTCTTCAAGAAAGCTGTAGGTGTTGTTAAGAATCTGGTAATGCCTTTCTTCTTCTTTAGTCAGGATCTCAAACAGTTTCTTTTCCTTTGGGTCATCAGCTTTTTCAGCAACCTCCTTGTAGTACTTAAACCCCTCAGTCTCCATCTCAAGGGCAATCCTGATAGCCTCCTTTTCATCAGTAGAGGCAGAGATACGCTGCATCATCTGGTCCTTAAGGTCAGAAAAAACCGTGCGAACATCACCTATACACTGCACATGGGGGTCGATGTCAAGCCCCTTCAGTATCTCCTGAAGAAGCCTCAGATGTCTTGCCTCATCCCTTACGAGGCTTTCAAACATCTTTCTGCCAAAGGGATGAGAGGTCTTCTGTGCTGCCTCCTTGTAAAACTTCATTGCATCGGTCTCCATCTTCATTGCCCTTTCAACTGCTTCTGACACTGGCATGACGCCCTCCTTCTGTTAATTTACATATTTTTCATGGCTGTAAAGCATATATCCACAGAGCCTGCATTGAGTTTCATAAACCTCTGACCATATATCCACTTCTGCCCCACATTGAGGGCAGGTCAGCTCATAGGGAAAATGCTCGTTGCATCCTATAACGCATTGAGCCCTTGTCATACTATGCCTCCTTTTTAAGCTCAGCCCCACATCCAACACACCTTGGGTCTTCCTCATCTGACCACACCTCCACCTCTGCTCCACAGGAAGGGCAGACAACCTCCTCTGGATAGGGTTTGTTAACCTCGGCACAGGCCGGTTTTATAATTTCTTTTTCAGTCTGCATTTGCCTTCCTCCATCCTTCCTCTCTGAGGCGTTTCATTCTCTCTGTGCCCCAGGTCTTTATTCTCTCAAGATAGGCCCTCGGGGCTGTCTTTGCCAGCGCCACTATTTCCTCTCTTTCCTTCAGACTGTCAATGTGGTCACCAGGGTAGATACCTCTCCAGGTCGCAAGCCCCTCATCAAAGAGCACCTCTGGTGTGAGGGGTTTTGCAAGAAGCCTTGGTGACTTTGTTGCAGAAAACCTTGCCACATCCATGTCGTACTCGATTACCCAGCCGTTGTCTGCAAGCATGGTCTCGGGATTGAAATCTATCTCACCTGAGCAATCAGGACAGTAAAGCCTGCTTATTACCTCTGGAGGCATTATCTCATCACGAAACTGAAAGCTTGCCTGCCTTCTACTGCAACTACACTTCATTGAATATTCCATGCACATTTTATATTCCTCCTTCTTTCTATCAAATTACAAATTGATTGTCAATCGTTTTTTTACCCTTTATGGGCGGAGGGATTACCCCTCCTTCTTCATTGTGCCTGTCTCACCGCAGGATGGGCACTTCTTTGGCTTACACCTGCCCTCCTTGGTGGCACCACACTTTTCACATTTAAATACTGCCATAATGAAACACCCCCTTTCTTTTAAAATAATTAAACACTAAATTCTAAACCCTAAATCCTAAAACTACAGGGTGTAGCGTGTAGGGTGTAGGGTGTAAGTATATTGTTAAAAATAACCATAGAGTATTAACCACCACACTATCTCAAACAGGATAATTTTTCTCTTGTTTTTAAGTCTAAATAAACCATCCTCTTCATCCTACCAGCTTTAATCTCTGCAGTCAGGGCAGATGCCGTAGAACTCGATGTGGTTTCCAAGCAGATGAAAGTCCTTCAACTCCTCATCGGGAATACTGATTTCAAAATCAGTTTGAACATCAACAATCCTCTTACACCTCAGACATATCATGTGGTGATGGGGCTCGATGTTCGGGTCGTATCGCTTTCTATCAGGGTCTATACTCAGTTCAAGTATCAATCCTCTCTTTCTCAGGGTCTCAAGTGTGTTATACACTGTGGCAAAGGACATGGTTGGAAACCTCTGCCTCACTGCATTAAAGACATCCTCTGCTGATGGATGTGCTGTATTGCCATCAAGATACTCCAGTATTGCCAGCCTTTGAGGCGTAAGCTTTAAACCTATCTCTCTATACCTTTCCATCATACCCTCTTTCAAATCATTCTATTTAAATAAAGATTACTATCTTAGAATCATTCTTGTCAAGAAATTATTTTAAATATTGCTATTAATTTATTTTATACTATTTTAGTCCTATTTTAAACAAATATTTTTGCAATGAACCACAAAGGGCTTTTCGATAATAAAAAGGCTATAAATCCTTATTGTTAAAGGGGAGGGATAAATTCTTTATCAAATCCTGTTGAAACGGAATGAGTAGATTTGATGCCCTTTCTGAATGGCCTTAGAGGCGTATTTTGTCTCAAAAACCTCTCTCAGCCCTTTTTCTACACAACGAAAACCAAGGGCACTGAAGTTGTCGAAGATCTCCTCAGCATAGCTTTCACAGTCGGTAGCCACTACGATATCTGCATTAGGTTTAAGCCTGCCTTCAAGTAGCTTTATAAATTCTCTTTTAAGAAGCCTCCTTTTATGGTGACGCTTCTTGGGCCAGGGGTCAGGAAAGAGCACATATACTCTGTCTAAAACATCCTCTGGCAAAATCTCTGTTAGAACAACCCTGACATCATAGGTGCTTATGAGTATATTTTCTGGTTCAGGTCTGTTCTTATTATCAAAGTTAACCATCCTTCTTAAAAGCTTTGCAACTCCTGTAAGAAACACCTCCACACCCACAAATAAAGTATTCCGGGCATTGCTGGCCTTATGTAAAAGAAAATCCCCTCTTCCAAAGCCTATCTCAAGCACTACCTTATCGTATCTTTTCAGATATTCCTTGAGCTTATCTTTATTCTGGGGGGGTAGCTCAACCCTTGGAAGAACAGATTCGAGGGCCTCTCTTTCAGCCTTACTCAGTCTGGAGAGTCTTCTTCCCGAGGTTGTCTTTATTGATAATGGGTTTGTCTTTTCCAACTCTTTCAGGACTATTTAATACTTGCCAGGGTTACCCTGTTTCTACCAGATTTCTTTGATTTATAAAGTGCCCTGTCTGCAAGGTCTATTATATCGCTTTTTTTTATACCCTTTTGGGGCCTTTCTAAAGAAGCCACACCTAAGCTTATGGTAACGCCTATCTCCTTACCATTTAACTTGATCTTTTCAGCCTCAACCTTTCTCCTTAATCTCTCAGCCGCTATAGCCGCTCCTTTCAAATCCGTCTCTGGTAAAACTATGGCAAACTCCTCTCCACCATACCGTGCTGCAATATCTGATTCTCTGATACTCTTTCTGATAACCCTGCTTATACTCCTCAGCACCACATCGCCCTGTGGGTGTCCATAGGTATCGTTTATCCTCTTAAAATGGTCAATATCTATCATGATCAGTGAAAGAGGTCTCCGGTAGCGCTCTGCTCTACTTAGTTCCCTGCCCATCAGCTCCTGAAAGTATCTGTGGTTATAAAGCCCTGTTAGGCCATCCTTAAAGGCCATATCTCTGAGTCTTTTGTTAGCCTCCATCAACTCATTTGCAAGTTTTTCAGCCTTTTCTTTGGCCTGTTTCAGTTCCATAACAAGCTGTTCATAAGAAAGATTCAGTTTTTCAAGCTCTTCGTTTGCCTCCTGAAGTATCTGGGAGTAGGGCTTCATATTTCCTGCATCTATATCAAAGGATGAGAGCACTCCAAGGGTCTTCTCACCAACCTCATCAACCAGCTCCTGCACCTGCTCCTCATTGTATCCTGCAACTTTTTCAAGAATCCCCTGAAGGACACTGAATTTCTTTACACTCTTTGAGCTATGATAAACACTCGATACCACATCAGCCGTATATAAAATTGTCTCAGAGCTAATCTTACCATTAGACGGCCTCTGATGATGCCTACGGATTGGAGAAGCAATCTGCTGAGGAATCTTCCACTCATTAAGCAGCTCAAAACCCACCTCCTGGTGGTCAAAGCCAAACACCAGCCTTTCTGCCTCTACTACATTTATACCCCTTACCCTCTTTTCATCAAACACCCTCTGGTAATCCAGTGGTTTACAAATATACATCACCATGATGCCTATATCCATTAACAATGCTGTTACAAAAATATCCTCGCTTCTGCGACCTATCTTTTTAGACAGTAGTTCTGCACTTACTGCTGCAGTTATAGCCCGTTTCCAGAAGAAATTATAATCAAAACCATTACTTACTCCCTGTTTGAAGTTCCTGACTATTACAAAAGAAAGCGCTATATTTTTGAGGGCCTCTGTTCCAATTATGCTTATAGCCTTCTCAATACTATCAACCCTGTTTGAAAGACCATAGTAGGATGAGTTTGCAAAGGTTAGCACTTTTACTGTTAGGGCAGGGTCTGATGAGATAATTCGTCCAAGCTCCCTGAAGTCCTGCCTGTCCTTCCTAACTGCCTCCAGTATCTTCACTGCTATGGCAGGAGGAGAGGGAAGTTTAACATTTCCGCTTTTGAGCTTCTCAACAGCCCCCATTGTAAGAATATTATCGATCAGTTTGTAGGAATACTTTATACTAAATGGTCACTACGACCTTTGTCCAGTATTTTTTAAAGTAGTGTGAGAGCTTCTGAGCCTGTTGAGCTGTTCTGAGAAGTCCAAATACCGTAGAGCCACTACCTGATAAAAGGGAGGCAATGGCGCCATTTTCGATCAGTTTCTCTTTGATCTCCTTCAGGTGAGGGTATATCTGAAAGACTGTCTTCTCCAGGTCGTTCACCATACAGGAGGTCAGGTCATCTTCCGTGCCCGTCAAGATAGTGTTAATTATCTGCTCTGTCTGCTCAACCTGCAGGGTGTATTCCTTAAACCTGGCGTAGGCCTCACGGGTAGAAACACCAAAGGAAGGCTTTACCAGCAAAAGCCATCTCTTTTTTTGTCCCTCCCCCAGAAACCTCACCCTTTCTCCCTTCCCCTCAAGCAGAACAACTCCATCCATAAGGAAAAAGGGGACATCCGAGCCAAGCTCAGAGGCAACCTCCCTAAGCATCTCACTCTCAAGCCCGAGCCCCCATAGCTCATTAAGCCCCTTAAGTGTGGTAGCAGCATTGGAGCTTCCACCACCAAGGCCTGCCTGCAGAGGAATGTTCTTTTTCAAAAAAATCTCCACCCCCCCTGCATGGCCTGTTCTTTTTTTAAGCAATTCAGCCGCCCTGTAAACCAGATTGTCCTCCTGCTTCAAATCAAGCTCAGGCTCGGTAATCACCCTTATCACATCTTCACTGAGCTTTCTGAACTGAAGCTCATCAAAAAGGGATATCCTCTGCATTATGGTCCAGAGGTCATGATAGCCATCACTTCGTTTTCCAAGTATCCGTAAACACCAGTTTATCTTGGCAGGCGATCTCAGGGTAAGCATATTATTCTGCAGTTTGTTCAGATGTAAGACGCCTCAGCTTTTCCTCTACCTTTTCTTTTATACCCTCTTCTTTTTCATGGTATTTAAGGGCCTTCCTGTAATATTCAATTGCCTTTTCTTTATCTCCCAGCCTTAGATATACATCTCCAAGGTGATCATAAACCACAGGGTCATTATCCACATACCTGAGGGCCTTCTCAAGGGTATCTTTTGCCTCTTCAATCCTGCCCAGTTTGAAATAGACCCAGCCAAGGCTGTCAATGATATATCCACTGTTTGGTTTAAGCTGGAGTGCCTTCTTTATCATCTTCAGGGCCTCTTCAAGATGAATTCCCTTGTCAGCATAACTGTACCCCAGATAATTCAGTGCATCTGCATGTTCCGGGTTAAGCTCTATGGCCTTTTTCAGGTTTTTCTCCATCATCTTAAAATTCTTCAGTTTTTCATAAACCACACCAAGGTTGAAATAGAGGTCGTCATTGTCCGGAAAACGGTTAACTCCATCTTTCAGAACTGCCTCAGCCTCGTTGTATTTCTTCAGCCTGATCAGGCTCATTGCCTTGTAGGCGAAGTACTGGGGCTGGGGTTTAATTGATATAAGCCTCTCATAAACCTTAATGGCCTCAGCGTAGCTCTTTTGCTCAGAATAGATATAGGCAAGGTGAAGAAGGGCCTTCAGGTTTTCAGGGTCCTTATCAAGTATGTATCTTATCTCCTTGATAGCAAGTTCATACTGCTTCAGTTCCTCAAGGGCAAGTGAAAGGTAATATCTGACATTGAGGTCATCAGGATTTGCAGAAGCCACAAGCCTCAGTTCCTCTACTGCCCTGTTGTAGTCCCCCTGGTCCATATACAACAGACCAAGCCGCTTATGGATCTCTATGTTTTTGGGTAATTGACTGCTTAGTTTTTCAAGCACACCGATTGCCTCTTTGATTTTGTCTTCCTTTATATAGAGCCTTGATAGCCTCTCTTTGGCCTGAAAGTTATGAGGATTAATTTCAGATGCCCTTTTGTAATACTCTATAGCCCTATCGTTTTTTCCCCTTATCTCATAAATCAGGCCAAGGTTAAAGAGGGCGGGGTCAAAGTCAGGTTTGTAATCCAGTGCCCTTTTGTAATACTCCTCGGCCAGGTCATATTTATGGTAATCAAAATATACAGAGCCAAGATAATAAAGCCCCATAAGGCTGTCAGGCTTTTCTTTAAGGAGCTTCTTAAGCAGACCTATTGCCTCTTCGTATTTCTTCTCTGTCGCATAAATAACCCCAAGAAAAAGGTATGAATCCGTGTCCTTTGGGTCAACTTCAATTATGTGTCTGTAAATCTGGATAGCCTTTTTTTTCATCTTCTGTCCGTTATAAAGCTGCCCAAGCAGTTTCAGTGCTGGAAGGTAGTCAGGGTATTTTTTTATCAGAGCCTCCATCTCTTTTGTTGCCTCCTTCACCTTTCCCTTTCTTAAGAGAATGGAGGATAGTTGAACCCTGAGATAGGGAGAGGCAGGGTCAAACTCTATGGCCTTTCTATAATAACTGAGTGCATCGTCCCATTGTCTTTCGAACTCGGCTTTTATTCCGAGCATATAGTAGAAGTAGGCATCTCTATTTCCCTGTGAGGGGTACTGTTTTTTTACTGACAGGGCTTCTTTGTGTCCTGCTTTTACTATCCCTTTAGTTCCAGCACAGGCAAAAAGAGATAGGGCAAGTATCAGTGGAATGATAAACCTCTTCATCAATTAATTATCACATAACAGTCTGAGAGGGGTCAAATTAGGGGGCAGGGTGTAGGGGGTAGCGTGTAGGGAAAGACAAATTTTTAAATCCTAAAAAAACTAATTTTCAAAAAGTCAATGAGCCTATTTTGCAATAAAATCTTCAATTCACCTCTGATTTGTGATATAATGGTTTTAACCAGGACTACAACCTGCATGAAGCAGGTTAAAACCCTACGAAAGGGAGGTGTAGCACATGAAAATCAGAAAGGTCAGAAAGCTTCAGTCCTCAACCTGCAAGTGCAAGTCATCCTGTTAGTAAATTAGAATGGAGACACCCTGCGTTAACACCGCAAGGTGTCTCCCTACCCCCTACACGCTACACGCTACTCCCTACCCCCTAACATCACCCTCCAAGATAAAGCCTTAGAATTTCCTGTCCAAAGAGCACCGATACAGCAGAGCCAGCAGCCAGAAAAGGACCGAAGGGTATCTTAGTCTTTCTGCCTTTTCCTTTAAACAGCATTAGTGAAATCCCGATTATCGAACCAAGAAGGCTACCAGCAAAGGTTGTAAGCAGCACACCCTTCCACCCAGTCAACGCCCCCACCATGGCCATCATCTTTATATCACCACCACCCATTCCTCCTCTGCTCAGGACAGCTATTCCATAAAAAAGCCCAAAGCCAACTGCAGCACCAATGAGAGATGCCTTCCATCCAAGCATTGAAACCCTCAAAAAGGGGTCTTTAATGAAAAAAGAACCCAACACAAGGGAGATGAGGGAACCAGGAATGGTTATCAGATCGGGTATAATCTGAAAGTCAATATCAATAAAGGTTATCACTATCAGTGCAGACATATAGAGCATAAAAACAACAGATGTAATACTCAGACCATATCGCCACAGCAGCAACACATAAAAAAGCCCATTTAAAAACTCCACCAGAGGATAACGAAAGGAGATCCTGTTGCCACAGTTTCTGCACCTTCCCCTCAAGATTATATAACTTAACACAGGGATATTATCCCTTGCTAAAATAGAAGAGCCGCATTTAGGACATTTAGACGAGGGAAACACAATGGATTCTCCCCTGGGTAGTCTGTAAATACAGACATTTAGAAATGATCCAATCACAAGTCCAAAAAGAAATACCGAGATATAAAAAAACATAACTAATATTTCTCCTCATTTAGGGTGTAGCGTGTAGGGGGTAGGGATAAGATTTTAGTTTTGAGTGCTTAGTGTTGAGTGTTTAGTTAAAAACCTTAACCTGTAATTCCAAATTAATAACTCAACACTACCCTACTCCCTACACCCTGCCCCCTATTCCCTAAACTCACCCTGTCTTAAAAATCTCCATCTTATCCTTCCAGAAGCCCTGTAGTTTACTCTTCAGTGCAGGGTATTTACCAAGCTCGGGGTCCTTTTCTATCAGATTAAATGCCTCCTTTCGGGCAGCGGCCAGAATCCGTCCATCCCTTAGCAGGTCTGCCACTCTGAGGTCGGGCATCCCTGACTGCCTGGTACCAAAAAGCTCGCCAGGCCCCCTGAGCTTAAAATCCTCCTCAGCAATCCTGAATCCATCACTAAAGCGCTCCATACAGTAGAGTCTCTTTCTTGCCTCCTCGGTAAGCCTGCCATGAGCAAAGAGCAGGCAGTAAGACTGATGAGCCCCCCTGCCAACCCTTCCTCTTAACTGATGAAGCTGTGAAAGACCAAACCGCTCTGCATGAAAAATCACCATTACCGTTGCATTTGGCACATCCACTCCTACCTCGATTACAGTGGTGCTTACGAGCACATCTATTTTACCACTTTTAAAATCTGCCATCACCTCTTCCTTCTCCTGTGGCTTCATCCGTCCATGTATGAGCCCAACCCTGGCCTCTGGCAGCATTTTCTCCAGTTCCTCCTTACCAGAAACTGCATCTTTAAGCTGTAATTTCTCAGACTCCTCAATCAGGGGATAGACCACATAGACCTGCCTTCCCTTCCTGAGCTCTCCTTTCAGAAACTTAACAAGCAATGGACGCTGGTTGTGTTGAAACACCTTTGTTATCACAGTCCTTCTGTTTGGAGGAAGCTCATCTATAACCGAGTAGTTCAGGTCACCATAAAGGGTAAGTGAAAGGGTACGGGGTATGGGGGTAGCTGTCATAACCAGCACATCAGGGTTAAGCCCTTTTTTACGGAGTTCAGCCCTCTGCATCACACCAAAACGGTGTTGTTCATCTACCACCACAAGCCCAAGACGGGCAAACTCCACTGTCTCCTGTATAAGTGCATGGGTACCAATCACGATATCAATATCACCAGAGGCTATCTCTTCTGTGTTTCTGTCTTTCTTACTGCCTGTAAGGAGTTCCCCCCTGATATCTATGTCTTTAAGAAGTCTTTTTATGTTCAGATAATGCTGCTCGGCAAGTATCTCTGTAGGTGCCATAAGCGCTGCCTGATACCCACACTCCACTGCCCTGAGCATTGCCGCAAGTGCCACGATGGTCTTACCAGAACCCACATCACCCTGAATCAATCTGTTCATCGGGTGAGGCAGCTTCATATCAGCATAAATCTCCTCTATCACACGCCTCTGTGCTGATGTAAGCTCAAAGGGCAACGCCTGAAGCACCTTCTGCCACAGCCTCCCCTCACACACAAAGGATATGCCCCTTTGTCTGGCCACACCCTTTTTCATTATTGCCAGACCTGCCTGAAGCAGAAAGAGCTCATCAAAGGAAAGCCTCTTATGATAGATACTACGGAATTGATTTAACTCCTCAACTGAAATATCCTCTGAAGGAAAGTGCACATTGAACAGGGCATCCCTCAGCGAGGGAAGTCTGTATTTCTCTATTAGCTCCTGTGGAATGTAATCCTCTATATGTGGAAGTGCAAAATTGATTATATTAAACATCATCCTTCGCATATTTCTTGTGGTTAGCCTTGCGGTGCAACGGTATACTGGCACAATACGATGGGTGTGGATGCTTTCGGCCTCGTCCTCCTCATTGATTATTTCGTATTCAGGGTTATGTATCTCAAAACCAACTCCCCAGTATCGATTTCGCTTTACCACACCGCTTAGATAAACCCTGTCGCCCTTTTTAAAGACCTTCTTCATGTAAGGCTGATTAAACCACTTGGCTGTAACCACACCAGAGCCATCACTTACCACAAGCTCAAATATCTTCATCTTGCCACGGGGGGTATTTATAAGCTCTGCAGAAACAACCTTTCCATAAACCGATTGAAACTCATCGTAATGGAGCTCTGAAATCTTTCTCTGCAGCCGGCGGTCTTCGTATCGGTAGGGCAGGTAAAAAAGGGCATCCTGAACTGTCCTGATTCCAAGGCGTGCAAGTACCTTTGCTCTTTGAGGCCCTATGCCCTTTACATACTGGACTGAATACTCATTAAGGGGTCTGTTCACACTGAGACTATTCTTCAGGCTGTTGCTCTTCTATCTCTTCTTCCTTTATCTTTGCATACTCGGATTCACTGATTATATCGATATTCCATCCGGTAAGCTTCATGGCAAGTTTTACATTCTGTCCCCTCTTGCCAATAGCAATGGAAAGCTGCTGGTCACTGACAACAGCCATAGCAGTTTTATCCTCTTCATTTATACCTATCTTGTCCACCTGTGCAGGGGTAAGTGCCCTTGCAATAAAGACACGGGGGTCTTCATTATATGGAATTATATCTATACGCTCGCCCCTTAACTCCCTTACAATACCCTGCACCCTGGTGCCCTTCATTCCAACACAGGCACCCACAGGATCTATACCCGGGTCCTTTGATACAACGGTGAGCTTGGTTCTTTCCCCTGGCTCTCTTACTATCTTTTTTATCTCAACAATTCCATCCTCTATCTCAGGAACCTCCATCTTGAAGAGCTCTGCAACAAACTCTGGTGCAGTGCGTGTAAGCACTATCTCTGGCCCCTTAGAGGTCATCCGCACCTCTTTTATATAGGCCTTTACAGGGTCATCCCTCTTCAGCCTCTCATTGGGTAATGTCTCTTTTATGGGAAGTATGGCTTCAGCTCTGCCAAGATTAACCACATAAACACCCTTTTCCTTCCTTAGCACCACACCTGAGGCAATAGTGCCCACCTTGTCTTTAAACTCTTCAAGTATTGCCTTTCTTTCTGCCTCTCTTACCTTCTGCTGAATTACCTGTTTGGCGGTTTGTGCAGCAATACGGCCAAAGTCGTGCAGCTCTACAGGGATTTCAAGATACTCTCCCACTTCCTTATCCGGAGCAATCTTCTGTGCATCCTCAAGAGATATCTCCTCTTTGGGATTTGTTACTCTTTCCACAATCCTCTTTTTTGCCGTAATTGAAATCTCGCAGGTTTCAGGGTCAATGGTAAGATTCACATTCTTTTTTGACCCAAATGCCTTTTTGGCTGCACTCAATAATGCAACCTCAAAGGCCTGCACAACCTGGTCCTTTGAAAGACCCTTATCCCTGCATATCTGCTCAATGTAAAACTTCAGTTCCTTGCTCATTATATCTCTATCTCCAATCTCGCCTTCGAAATCAATGCATAAGGTATGCTGACCCTTTTGTTTTTCAAACGAAGCAGCACAACATCATTCTGAACATCCTCAATCCTGCCAACAAAGAATGTCTGATTGTCAATCCTCTGCCTTGTTATCACCCTTGCAAGCCGTCCCTTAAACCTGATGAAATCCTCTATCTTCCTCAGCGGTCTGTCAAGCCCGGGCGATGAAACCTCCAGATTGTAACTTCCTTCGATTGGGTCCTCAATATCAAGCAGTGCCTCAAGCTGTCTGCTCACCCTCTCACAGTCGTCAATTGATATACCCTGCTCAGAGTCTATAATTACTCGAACTATCATGTTTCCAGGATGCCCCAGTATCTCCACATCATCTACCTGAACACCTGCTACATCTGCAGCCTCTTCTGCCAGTGCCAGCACCTTTTTCCTGAGCTCTTCCTTGTTCATTGTCTATAAAAATTAAAAGAGTGGAATAGGGCCACTCTTTTAATCTCAATGCCTGTAAAGGCACTTTCTCTTTTTATAATAAACTAAGGTATATATACTTTATCAGTTTTTTTAAAAAAAGGTCAAATTAAGTGGATTTATTTTTCTTTTTATAATATTCTGGATACAACTTCTCAGCACATTCCGGACAGAGGCCATGGCTGAACTCAGCATGGGAGTGTTCCTCGATATACTGCTCAACCTGTTTCCAGTAACCCTTATCGTCTCTGATTTTTTTGCAGGAGGCACAGATTGGTATCAGGCCCGAAAGTGTCTTTATCTCCTTCATGGCATCCTGAAGCTGTTTGATTAGACGGTCCTTTTCAGCCTCTGCCTTTTTCTGGGCAATGCTGTAACGAATAGACCTCTCAAGTAGCTCAGGTGTGATCATCCCCTTAACCATGTAGTCAGAGGCACCAAGCTCCATTGCCCTTATGTCCACATCAATGTCGTCCTGGCCTGTAAGTATGATTACAGGGGTTTTTATGCCTGATTCAACCACCATCCTTAAAAGTTCAAGACCTGTTTTTGCACCAAGACGGTTGTCAAACAGGAAGACATCGTATTTGTCTTGTTTTATCATCTCAAGGGCAGACTGAAAAGAGTCAGCCCACTGAACCTCTGCCCTCCAGAGGTTGATATCATCAAGCATCTCTTTTATTATCAAAAAATCGTCTTCGTCGTCTTCCACTACTAATATCTTCAACTCATACATTACTGCTCCCTCTGAACCATGGCTGGCACTATGCTAATTTTAAACCAGTATTTATCAAGCTGCTTAATAACATTTACAAGCCCTTCAAAGGTAACGGGCTTTGTAATAAAGGAGTTAGCACCGTCAGCATAGGTGCGCAGTATGTCCTCCTCTGCCTTTGAAGTGGTAAGTATCACAACAGGGATTGACCTGAGCTCGGGGTCAGATTTTATCTCCTTCAAAGCTTCTCTGCCATCCTTTCGAGGCATGTTGAGGTCTAAAAGGATAAGACCTGGACGGGGGGATAATGATGGGTCAGCATATTTACCTCTTCTTTTAAGGTAATCCATCAGCTCCTGACCGTCGTGGACAAACCTCAGTTCATTGACAACATGTGCCTCCTCAAAGGCCTCTTTTGCCATGAGGCAGTCATCCTCGTCATCATCAGCCATCAAGATAAGTATTTCCTCGTTCATTCTTCCTCCTGATGCTTAAGCGGTAGTTTAATATCGAATACAGAGCCTTCCCCTACCCTGCTACTTGCCTTTATAGAGCCTCCATGCCGCTCAACGATTCTCTTACAAATTGCAAGCCCTATCCCGGTACCCTCAAACTCTGAACGACCATGAAGTCGTTGAAACATACCAAATATCTTGTCTGAATATTCTGGTTCAAAGCCTATACCATTGTCAATAACACTGATCACAACCCTGTTGTTTTTCTCATCAACCACGGCAGATATACTCACCTCTGGTGGCACACCATCCCTTGAAAACTTTATTGAGTTGGATATAAGGTTCTGGAAAAGCTGTCTCATCTGCAGCGGGTCTGCCTCCAGGACAGGCAGGTTATCGTGAATTATGCGGGCATCTTTTTCTCTTATTACCATGTATAGGTCTTCTTTAACAACCTCTACTATCCTGTTGAGGTCAACCTCTTCAAAGGCACCAGCCCTGGTCTCAACCCTTGAGTACTCAAGTAATCCTGTAATAAGGGCATCCATCCTTCGGGAGGCCCTTATCATTCTTTCAAGATAATCCTTAGCCTTCTCAGAAAGCTCACCTGAGTACCTTTTTATAAGCCTCTCACCAAAGAAGTTTATCTTTCTCAGCGGCTCCCTTAGGTCATGGGAAGCTATGTAGGCAAACTCCTGCAGCTCTTTATTTTTCTCCTTTAATTGCCTGTTCTTTTCTTCCAGCTTTCTTTCGTATTCCTTAAGCGGAGATATATCCTTTATCATAAACAGCATCTCTTCATCACCAAGAGACGATACACCGACAAATACAGGAACCTCTCTCATGTGTTTTGTAACCAGTGTTTCCTCTGCGGTTATCCTCTCGTTTGAGACATTATAAAAAAATTCTTCACCAGGAGGTTTCTCTTTAAACAGATTATCAATGCTCCTTGAAAGCAACTCATCCCTCTGATAGCCGGTCAACCTCTGTGCCTCCCTGTTTATATGCAGGATAATCCCCTCCTCATCTGTTATAATGAGTGCATCGGTCATTGACTCAATGATTCCTTCCACATAATCCTTACTAATCACGGTTCTATCAAGCTCATCTACCATCCTGTTAAAGGAACTAACCAGTTGCCCTATCTCCTCAGATGCCGGCACCTTAAGCTCAATATGCTCATTAAACCTCCCCTGTGCAATCCTCTCAGTTGCCTCCACAAGCCTTACAAGTGGCGATGTAATCCTCTCAGAAGCCCTTAAAACTACCAGCAGAAAGAACAACAAAAACACCAGTGTCAGCATAGAGCTCAGATAAATCAGCCTTTTGGGCTCCCTGATAAAGGCTGAATAGGGCAGAACCGATAGCACATAAAACCCAACATCTTCTATCTTCTGGGCACAGACAAGGATATCCTTTCCATTGAGCTTTATCCTTTTTACATTGGGTGAAAGACCACCAAGCTCTATATTCTCAAAGGGTCTCTTCAGTACATTTTTTTTCCTGAAGATCACATGCCCTCTTTCATCGGTGATAACAATGTAGGCATTGCTCAATTTTATTGGCCTAATTGTCGGCGTTATAATCTTTTTCACAGGCAGCTCTGCCATGAGTATCCCCATAAAACGATTTCCAAAATAGTGTCTTTTGAGAAGAAACATCCTTATGACCATTTCATGTAGTTCTTCTGAAAATCCAGCAGGCATTATGAACACCCTGTCTGGCTTTAGTTTTTTAAAAAAGGGCTCTCTGCTGTAGTCCTTCAGGGTATCAGCCTCACTTCCGTTAATCATCTTTAGCTCTTCATGGCCATCCTCGTTAATAAAGCTGAGCACTGGAAAGATGTTTTTGTATCTGTTGAAGTGGGCAAGCAGGGCCTCGTCCCTGTAGTATTTAAGATACCCGCTGAACTCCTCTGCATAGGTTATGTTTTTAAGCACATCCTCATAGGTCTTTACCATGAGGGAAAGATCTTCTGCCTTGTCTCTGGCAAGGGTGGAAAGATGGGCATAGATGTCAGCCCTGTGTGTCTGAAAAAGGATATAAAGGGCTGAACCGGTTAACAGACTGGTAAGTACAAAGGTTGCAACAATCCAGGAACTAATGATCTTTTTCTTCAGGGTCATGAAAGCTCAAGTTACCCTTTCATATTAAAGATAAGGCATCATCTCTTCGAAGGTATCAACCCTCTTTTAAGCAGTAACGCCCTTGCCTCCTCACTGAATAGAAAATCAACAAAGGACTTGCTCGGTCCTTTAAGCCTCCCCTTCCATACAATTCCAAAGGGAGTAAGATATCTGTATCTACCATTCTGAACATTCTTAATATCAGGGGCAAAACCATTAATAGATATTATCGTCAGGCCCCTGTCTTGTAACATTGAAAGTGAACCATAGCCTATGGTATACCTGTTGTTCGTCAAAACCGAAACAAGTTCGGGAGTGCTATATACGATTTTTCCTGCAAAATGCTTAATGTTTTTCCACCCCGGAAAGGTCCTCTCAAGCACCCTTTTTGAAGAGTCTCCTGGCTCTCGATTGGCCACATAAATGGGCCTGTCCTGCCCAATATAGGGCATCCAGGTCTTTATTTTTCCGGTAAAAATATCAAGAATCTCCTCTGTACTGAGGCTGAGTGTCTTCATGCCCCCAAGGTTTGCTGCAAATACCACAGGAGAGTATGCAAAAAGCAGGTACTTCAGATGATACTTCTGCTCTTTCTTTTTAAGCTTCCTTGCCACCCTTCCAAGGTCACACCTGCCTCTGGCCGTCATGCGGATTCCACCACTGCTTCCAATACTGTCAGGCACCACCACATCAATGTCTGGATGATACCTCTCAAACATTACCGCTATCTCACGAAGAATTGACTGACTGTCTCCAGTGCCACAGATGACTATTCTGTCTTTAGCATAGGCACTGCCAGTAAGTATGATTAAAGAAAACACCAAAACCCAGACCAACTGACTTCCCCTTTTCATAACTCCTCCTTCAAAGCCCGATAGGAATCTACCCCAACCTCGCCCTTCTGTTTATTTCAATTATATCATATCCAGTGCATACCAGCCCCTCTAACTTTTATAAAAACAAGATACTACTGTATAGTTTTTCTATACAACTTAAGCCACCTGCAAGTGCTTAAAAAATAGCCTTTTTATAGCAGACATCCTGCTATATCCGTATATATATTTTATACAGTGGAGGCTAATGACTTTTCTAATTGATAGATTTTTTCTTTATTTTCGATAAGTTAGCCTTTCATTTTACTTCTGGCACAGAGGTTGCTTAAATGAAGGCAGGAAGGAGGTGCATATGGATAAAGGTAAAATCATAGTTCTTGATGACGACCCTGTGGTTACCCTCAGTTGTAAAAGAATCCTTGGAGCTGAGGGGTACAATATTATCACAGTAAGCAGGGGAGAGGATGCAATAAGGAAGATAGAAAACGAGGAGTTTGACCTTTTGATAACCGACATCCGTCTGCCTGATGCCTCTGGTATTGATGTGCTGAAGGAAACCCGAAGGGTTCAACCAAATACCGATGTGGTGGTAATCACTGGTTATCCTACCCTGGAGGATGCAAAGGAATCCATAAGGTTAGGTGCCTTCGAGTACATTGAGAAACCCTTTACACCCGAATTCATGCTCAATGTTGCTAAAAAGATATTTGACCGAAGGGGATGGATACTCAGACAGGCCTATATCAATGAATTCAGAGACTACATCGTTCCCCTGAGAGACAGGGAAAACCCTGTTATATTTTACAAAGAGGGTGTCTGGGCCAGGCCAACAGGTTCGGGACTCTGGGAAGTTGGTTATGACCTCCGTTACGAGATGGCTTCTGGCGAGATGCTTTATGTGGACTTTCTTAATGTTCAGAAGGTTCAGGCAGGAGAGCCCTTTGCAAGGCTTCTTGCTGGTTCTGGAAAGATAATAGACCTGCCTGCTCCCATGACAGCGGAGATAAGAGAGATAAACACAAAGGCAAACGATGTTATCTGCTCTCTGTTCAAGGAACACCTTTCAGAAGGCTGGCTTGTATGGCTTGCAAGGGTAGTGCCACTGGAAATATAAAAAGACAGGGTGTAGGGTGTAGCGTGTAGGGCATATTTTTTACTACACCCTGCACCCTGCACGCTACACCCTAAAAAGGAGGTTTTTATGAAAGGAAATATTCTGATTGTTGACGACGAAGAGGTGGTGATAAAAAGCTGTCAGAGGATACTTGAGCCAGAGGGATACAGTGTGCGTGGCACCACTTCTGCCAGAGAGGCTATGGAGATACTTAAAAACGGGGGAACCGACATAGTTATTACTGACTTGAAGATGCCTGATATAGATGGGCTTGAACTTATCCACTGGATAAAAGACAACTCTCCGCAGACCGGAGTGGTGGTAATCACAGGGTATCCCTCACAGGAAAGCATAAAGGATGCCCTTGAACACGGCATTATCGACTATCTGCCAAAACCCTTCTCTCCAGAACTTCTCCTTGATGTAACTGAAAAGGCTCTGAACACTGTCAGGGCAAAGGTCACCGAGGAGCGTTCCTTTGAACAGCAGGATGTGGAGGCACAGATTGACAGGATAATGGAGATTATAGAGAAAAACAAGCACAAGCCAGGTGCCCTTATTCCAATACTTGAGCAGGTTCAGGAGGTGCTTGGTTATCTGCCTCCGACTGTGCAGAGAATCATTGCCAGAGAGTTAAACATCCCTGTCAGCGAGGTTCACGGAGTTGTATCATTTTACTCTTTCTTTACGATGAGGCCCAAGGGGAAACACAACATAAGGGTCTGTATGGGCACAGCCTGCTATGTTAAAAGAGGACAGGAGATACTGCAGAAACTCAAAGAAAAGCTTGGCATTGAAGAGGGTGGAATAACTGAAGACAGAAGGTTCTCACTTGAGACTGTTCGGTGCCTTGGTGCCTGTGGTCTTGCACCTGTGGTAATGGTGGGGAACAATGTCCATGCAGGGGTTGACCCTGTCAAGGTAGAAGAAGTACTTAAACAATATGAATAAAAGGAGGAGATAAATGCCAAGGCTGACCGTAGAGGATCTGAAAAAAATAAAAGCTGACTATTTAGCCAGACATGATTTATCAAAATACAGGTCAAAGGTGATAGTCCACATGGGCACCTGTGGTGAGGCAGCAGGAGCCTGTGAGATTATGGAGGTGGTAAAGGACGAGCTTTCTCAAAACGGCATAGAGGATGTGCTCATTACCACATCGGGCTGCGCAGGACAGTGCAGTCGTGAGCCAATGATAACAGTAGAGGTTGCAGGCAGACCACCGGTGAAGTACTGCGACCTTAACGAGAAAAAGACCAGAGAGATCATAAAGCAGCATGCCATCGAGGGTGAGGCAGTCACAAAATTAGCCTATTCACAGGGCTGGGAAAATCAGGACATTGAAAAAAGGGATGTAAAGCCCTACGACGGCATCCCCACTACCGATGAGCTTCCCATATTCAAGCATCAGGTACTAAGGGCATTGAGAAACAAGGGGATTACCGATCCTGAAAGCCTTGAAGCATACATTGCACGGAATGGCTACATGGCTGCTGCAAAAGCCCTCCTTGAGATGACACCCGAGGACATTATAAAGGAGGTAAAGGACTCGGGCATAAGGGGCCGTGGTGGAGCAGGATTTCCAACCGGTCTTAAATGGGAACTATGTCACAGGGCAAAGGGTGATATTAAGTACATACTCTGTAACGGTGATGAAGGCGACCCCGGAGCATACATGGACAGAAGCATCATGGAAGGTGACCCTCATGTGGTGCTGGAGGGTATGATTATAGGAGCAAGGGCAATTGGGGCATCAAAGGGTTATATCTATGTGAGAGCAGAGTACCCCCTTGCAGTCCGCAGGCTTCAGATGGCAATTGACAGTGCAAAGGAGCACGGTCTTCTTGGTGAAGACATACTGGGTTCAGGATTTAACTTAGACATAGAGATATATATGGGAGCAGGGGCCTTTGTCTGTGGTGAGGAGACTGCACTCATGCGAAGTCTTGAGGGGAAAAGAGGAATGCCCATTCCAAGACCACCCTTTCCTGTCAATAAAGGGCTCTGGGCAAAACCCACGGTTCTCAACAATGTAGAGACCTATGCCAATATCCCACAGATTATACTTAAAGGTGGCTCATGGTACAGAAGCCTTGGCACCGATAAATCAACCGGCACAAAGGTCTTTGCCCTCACAGGTGCAATCAACAATATTGGCCTTATCGAAGTACCCATGGGAATTCCTCTTAAAACAGTGATATACGACATTGGTGGAGGCATTAAAAGGGGCAGGAAGTTCAAGGCAGTTCAGCTTGGTGGCCCATCAGGTGGCTGTGTTCCTGAACATCTGCTTGATACACTGGTTACCTATGAAGACATAATGAAAACAGGTGCCATTGTTGGCTCTGGTGGTATGGTAGTAATGGACGACTCAAACTGTATGGTAAATGTGGCAAGGTTTTTCCTTGAATTCACCGCCGATGAGTCCTGTGGTAAGTGTCCCCCCTGCAGGATTGGAACAAGGGTTATGCTTGACAAACTGATAGATATAACAGAGGGCAGGGGAAAGGAAGGAGACATTGAGCTTCTGGAGGACCTTGCCCGTGAGATTATAAAGACCTCACTTTGTGGACTTGGACAGACTGCCCCAAACCCCATACTTACCACAATCCGTTATTTCCGTGACGAATACGAGGCACATATTAACCAGAAATGGTGTAAGGCAGGTGTGTGCAGGGAACTATCCACATTCTACATAGACAAAGAAGCCTGCACAGGCTGCACCGTATGTGCAAGAAACTGTCCGGTGCAGGCCATATCTGGTGAGAAGAAAAAACCCCATGAGATAGACCAGTCAGTATGCATCAAATGCAGAACCTGTTACGAGAAGTGCAAATTCGGTGCAGTCAAAGTAGGGCCAGGGGATATGTTTAAACAGGGTGTAGGGCATAGGGGGTAGATAAGTATAGGGTACAGGGTGTAGGGAGTAGGGTGTAGTAAAAAAATTCTTTATACTATACGCTACTCACTATAACTTACACCCTACACCCTACACGCTACACCCTAAAATAAAAAGGAGGTTAAGGCATGATTGAACTAACGATTGATGGTAAAAAGATAGAAGCCCGGAAAGGAATGACCATACTTGAGGTAGCAAAGGCAAACAACATCTACATTCCCCATCTTTGCTGGGACCGAAGGCTAAAACCCTACGGTGGCTGCAGGCTCTGTCTTGTGGAGGTTGAGGGACAGCGAAAACTGATGGCAGCCTGCTCCACTCCTGCAGACAACGGAATGGTAGTTCACACAGACACGCCCAATCTTCAAAAGGCAAGAAAGACGGTTCTTGAGCTCCTGCTTGTTCATCATCCCCTTGACTGTCCAGTGTGTGACAAGGCAGGCGAATGCAGCCTTCAGGACCTTGCTTACAAGTATGGCCCTTCGGAGAGCCGCTTTTCTGCACAGAGGAAGCATGACCCGGAGGCAACAAGCCCACTTATCGAGCGAAATCCCAACCGCTGCATCCTCTGTGGCAGGTGTGTTCGTGTTTGCTGGGAGCATCAGGGCGTTGGGGCAATCAATCTGATTGGAAGAGGATTTAAAACCAAGATAAGCCCTGCCTTTGAGGAAACACTGGATTGTGAGTTCTGTGGACAGTGTGTGGATGCATGCCCTGTTGGTGCCCTCGGCGCAAAACCCTATAAATACAGGGCAAGGGCATGGTTTCTGGAAACTCACGACAGTATATGCCCCTACTGCTCCGTCGGGTGCACCCTCACGCTTGACCTCAGAGAGGGCAGGATTCTCAGGGTGCGGGGAGTGGATGGAAAGGGAGTAAACCAGGGTGACCTCTGTGGCAAGGGCAGATTTGGCTTTGATTTCATATATGGTGACGGAAGGCTTAAAAGGCCGCTTGTTAGAAAGGCAGGGGAGCTGGTAGAAAGCACCTGGGAAGAGACCCTATTCTATGTTGCAAATCGTCTGAGAGAAATAAAGAATCAGTACGGAGCTAATTCTATTGGTGCAATCGGCTCTGCAAGAGCTGGTATTGAGGACAATTACATGCTAAAAAAATTCATGAAAGAGGTCATTGGCTCTGACAATATTGACACCTCTGCAAGATTAGGTTATGCCTGGGCGCTCAAGGCATTTGAAGACACCTATGGAATAAAGCACAACCCGGTGAAGCTGAACTCACCCATCGGAAAGGAAGTTGTGCTGGTTCTTGAGTCTGACCTCACATCCACCCATCCCATATTTGGTCTTAAGTTCCTTGAGGCAAAAAATGAGGGTGCCTATCTGATGGTTGCTGACCCCCGAAAGACAAAGCTTGCACGGCGCTCGACCGAATGGCTCAGGATAAAGCCCGCCACTGGCACTGCATTTCTGCTTGGACTTATCAATTATACAATTAAAGAAGGACTTCATCTTAAAGAAGAAAAAGAGATCGAGGGACTTGATAAACTGATTGAATCAGTAAAACCCTATACGCCTCAGAAGGTAGCTGAACTGACCGGCCTGGACACAGATAGATTTATTGAAGCAGCCTCTAAGTTTGTTAACGCTGAAACACGGCTTATTGCCCTAACAGTGGGAGCAGCCGAAAACCAGAAGGGCTATGAAACAGTTGTAGCTGCAGCCAATCTATTAATGCTGCTTGGTGAAGGTCCTGACGCCCTTCAGATACCTGCTGATTACTCCAATACCCTTGGCGCATGGCTCTCAGGCACAAGGCCAACAGAGGGAGGAAAGGATATCTTCGAAATGCTCTATAACCCGGGCAGTATAAAGGCACTTTATGTGATGGGTGAAGACCCCCTTGTAACCATGCCAGAGGGAAATACAATAAAACAGACCCTTGAAGAACTTGAGTTTCTGGTGGTTCAGGACATCAGGCTCTCTGAAACCGCAAAACTTGCAGATGTGGTGCTTCCGGCAGCAGCATGGTCAGAAAAGGAAGGCACCTTTATTAACTCTCAGGCAATTGTACAGCCCTTTCCAAAGGTGGTGCCACCTGCTGGGGAGTCTGTGCCTGATTGGCAGATCCTGAGAAACCTTGCCAGGGTAATGGAGCATGACCTTGGCGTAATTGAGTTAAGCAAGATAAGGGAAGAGCTTACAGAAATTCAGATTGACAGAGGACAACAGCGGTGGAGCTTTACACCTCTACCAGAACCTGTAGAGGGATTAACCAGCTCTGAGTATCCAGTACTCATGGTAACCGGAAATGTTATGCAGCACTCAGGGGCACTGTCTGTGATGTCAAAGAGCCTGAGCCATGTGCTCTCAGACGCCTTTGTCCAGATAAGCCCTGAGGATGCAGAAAAATTCAAAATAAAGGACGGAGAGTTTATTAAAATAACATCTCCCCTTTCAGAGGTCTTCATAAAGGCAAGAGTCTCGGATGAAATACCTGAAGGCATGCTCTTTGTTCCTGTACACTTTGCTCATGCAAGGGTAAACTGCCTTGTAGCTCACTCAAAAGAGGGAAAGGCACACCCAACACCTGTAAAAATAGAGCCCTCAAGGATATAGGAAAATCCGACTTCGGTCGGATTTTCCCTTTTTACTTTTTTATTTTATTTTCAATAAGTTAAAAACACCTTCTGCTGTCTCCAATCAGTTTTTCAAAAGGAAATTAATTTACCAATAATTTAAATTTATAATTATAATGTCACCTTAATTTTTTTCTTGACAAAAGATAGTAATTATGATATAAAATAACCATAGCGCCTCGTTACCTCCCCTAATATATTGCTGCTGCTCCCTACCTTAGAGCAGCAGCTTTTTTTTTGTCCTTTTGTGATATAATTTTATGTCGATTGCGTTGATAGCGTTATTTGCGTTTATTGCGTTAATTGCGTTTGTTGCGTTGATAGCGTTATTTGCGTTCATTGGGTTCATTGCGTTTGTTGCGTTGATAGCGTTGATGCGTTAATCGAGTTCTTTGCGTTAATTGCGTTAGCTTCTGTTATAAGCTTATTTTGGTCGAAAGCCAGTTAGTTTGTAGTTTGAAATTTTTTATTTGGAATTTGTTTAGGATTTAGAGATTAGAATTTAGGATTTTAAAATAAGGGTTCGAGGGTTCAAGAAAGCAGGGTGTTTTCACTACACCCTAC
>CAZEYP010000029.1:0-5905 GCA_964515925.1 uncultured Nitrospirota bacterium | reverse complement strand
TCACTACACCCTACACCCTGTATTTTGTTATGATTATGTCAGAGTTTTGCAAGGTCTGTGGTTTTCCTGTGGATGAGTGCATCTGCCTTGACTGCTGTGGGCATGACTGTCTCCTGGATCAGGGAATGGATTTCTGCCCGGTTTGTAAACCGAAACCAGTAAAGCCTGAACCCGGACATGAAAAGGATACCGATAGATAAGGCAACCCCTGGAATGGTGCTTGCTAAACCGGTTGAAAGCTCAACAGGTGCCATACTCTTTGCACAGGGGATGGAGCTTGATGAAAAGGCAATATCAAGGCTTAAGTCTCTGGATATAGATTTTATTACCATAGAAGGTCACACAGAGCCAAGGATGTCGAAGAAGAGGTATCTTGAAATAGTTGAAAGGGCCTTCAGTAAGGCTGAAAAAACACCTGTAATGAGGGAACTCCGTAAAACCCTGTTAAATCACATAGAGACCCTTTATGAAGAGGCCTGACATAACAGAAATAAAAAGAAAGATAGAAGGATTGAGTTCTCTGCCCTCAATTCCTCCGGTTGTTACAAAGATATTAAGCCTTATAGACTCAGAAGATGTATCCCTTAAAAAGATCGGAGAGTTTATCAGTCAGGACCAGTCCATATCAGCAAAGGTACTTAAGATCGTCAACTCACCAATATACGGTTTTCCGGGCAGGATATCCTCTGTTCATCAGGCATTAATGCTTATAGGGCTCAGCGCAGTAAAGGGCATGTTGCTTGGAATATCCATATTCGACATGATGCAGAAGAGCATGCTCGGACTCTGGGAACACTCCATTGGCTCTGCCATTGCAGCAAGGGTAATTGCCAATCGTCTGGGACTGAAAAACGCTGATGACATATCGGTGGCAGCCCTTATACACGACATAGGCAAGGTGGCACTCAGCATGTGCTATCCAGAGCTCTACAAAAAGGCTCTTGAGGATGCAAAACAGATGGAAACTTACATAACAGAGGCAGAAAAGAATATATTTGGCATCACCCATGCCCAGGCAGGCAGATGGCTTACCACTAAATGGAACTTTCCACAGGAGCTTGTCGAGTCTGTTGCCTTTCATCACAAAACTGACTCAGCAAAGCAGTTTCAGAGAACAGCCTGTATTGTCAAACTTTCTGAAAACATAATTAAGATGATGGGCTTTGGCTTCAGCGGCGATCCCTATGTTCATACCATAAATGATGCTGTGTGGAGTCTCATAGGTCTTCAGATGGATGACCTGAAAGAGGTCTTCAGTACTGTAGAAGAAACCATAAAAGACAAGGGTGCCCTGATATTGTAGAGCTCCCATGGAACTGATAACCATAGTATCAGACGATGAGGCAATAAACACAACCCTATCCAGTTTCCTCGAAGAGTTTAATGTCAACTTCATCAAAAACAAATCCGAGATAATAGAAAGCATCTACAACAGCCCCCCTACCCTTATAATCTTCAATGGCGGCTCTCGTTACAAAGACTACATTCGTACAATCAGAGATGACCATATATTCAGCCATCTTCCAATAATACTTTTGCTTGAGGACAGGGAGTTCATAAAACAGTGGAAAGACCTCCCTGCTGACGACTTCATAACGAAACCCCTTCATAGGGAAGAGTTTATAATGAGGCTTTACCTCTCCATAGAGCGGTCAAGGAGAATCGTTGAGGTAAACCCCCTTACCATGCTTCCAGGCAACACCCCAATAATAAAGGAGGTTCAGGCACGCCTTGACCGTGGTGAGGAGTTTGCCCTTGCCTATGCTGACCTGGACAACTTCAAGCCCTTTAATGACAAATATGGCTTTTCCCGTGGCGATGAGGTGATTAAGATGGCTGGCAGGCTTATAACAAATACAGTAAAGCTTCACGACCCACACAATTTCTTTGTAGGTCATATAGGAGGTGACGACTTTGTTTATATCACATCCATTGAGCGGGTAGAGGATATCTCAAAGGAGATAGTTGAGAATTTTGATGAGATCATCCCTTCCTTTTACGACCCTGAGGACAGAGAAAGAGGCTATATTATCTCTCATGGAAGGGATGGAAAGGTAAGGCACTTTCCGATTCTCAGCATCTCTATTGGAATCACCCTCAATAAAAAGTGGTTCAAGCACTATGGTGAGATAAGCTCAGCAGCCACTGAGGTAAAGAGCTATGCCAAAACCTTTGAGGGAAGCAACTACTTTATAGACCGAAGAAGCTACGATAAAGACTGATTATCTGCCCTCCTTCATCCTCTGTCTCAGCACCTCATACACAAGCACCCCGGTTGCTACTGAAACATTAAGGGAGTCTATTTTTCCATACATGGGTATCCTGACCAGATGGTCGCATTGTTTTTTCACGGTTTCCCTTATTCCCTTCCCCTCTGAACCAACCACAATTGCAATGGGCTCTTTAAAATCAACCTGCCAGAAAGCAAGCCTTGCATCTGAGGATGCACCCCAAATGGTCACTCCCTCTGACTTGAGAAACCTGATGGCATGTTTTATGTTTGGCACTGATACGATGGGTATGTGCTCAATTGCACCTGCTGATGCCTTTGCCACAGTAGCACCGCCTGCAGAGCGTCTCTTCTGCACCACAACTGCATGAACACCGGCCACCTCAGCGGTTCTTAAAATAGCACCAAGGTTGTGAGGGTCTTCTACACCATCAATTATGATATAAAAAGGAGGGGCGCCTCTGTTCTTGCTTATATCTAACAGTTCTTCTACAGTGTATGATGGTCCTTTTGCTACCCTTGCAGCAACACCCTGATGGGCCTTTGGAAATGCCTTGAAAAAGGACTTATCTACGAAGTTGACCTTAATTGACCTTCTTTCAGATGCTGAAACAATGGAGTGCCTCTTAGACTCACCTAATCCTGAGTATATATAAACCGCATAAACCGGTCTTCCTGACCTGAGCGCCTCCTTTACAGGATTTATACCATATATCCACTCAGCCATAACACATGGGAAATTCTAACCTCTAATCACTAAATCCTAAATCATAAATCTTATATCTCAAATCTTAACTCTCCACACAGTGCCCTGAAGTGTATCTTCAAGCACGATACCACGAGCAGAAAGCTCATCTCTTATTGCATCTGCCCTCTGCCAGTCTTTCTGGGCACGGGCATCCTGTCGCTCTTTTATCTTCTGCTGAATCTCATCCTCAGTAATGCCTATCTTCTTTGTCCTGAGCAAGGAAAGATGCCACTCACGGGGGCTGCGCTGAAAGATATTTAACACACCGCTTAACTCCCTTATTTCAGCCATAGCCCTGCCAAGTGTCTCCTCTGCCTTTTTGCCACCAGGCTTTACATCAAGATACCGGTTGACCTCTTTGATCATCTCAAATATATGACCTATGGCAAGGGCCGTGTTGAAATCGTCGTCCATTGCCTCTTCAAAGCGACCTCTGAATCCATCTAAAAGCTCCTCCATACGGGTCTGCTCTGGTATGTCCTTTTCTTTCTTTGACATCTTCTGAAGATAGGACTCTACCCTCATAACCGTGGAGTAAAACCTGTCCACACCGGACTCTGTCTCTCTTAACTGCTCTTCTGAAAACTCAATTGGGCTGCGATAATGGGTGGAAAGGAGGAATATCCTGACCACCTCAGGATCAAACTTATCAAGTATGTCTCTTATGGTAAAGAAATTGCCAAGGGATTTGGACATCTTCTCTTTAGCAATGGTTATAAACCCATTGTGCACCCAGTAACGGGCAAAGGGCTTTCCTGTGTATGCCTCAGACTGGGCAATCTCGTTTTCATGATGGGGGAAAATCAGGTCAGCACCACCGCCATGTATGTCAAAGGTCTCACCAAGGTGCTTCATGCTCATTACAGAGCACTCAATATGCCATCCTGGCCTGCCAGGCCCCCATGGACTGGGCCATGATGGCTCGCCCTCTTTCGATGCCTTCCAGAGGGCAAAGTCAAGGGGGTTCCTCTTTCTCCTGTCAACCTCAACACGGGCACCAGCCCTTAGTTCATCCATAGAGCGATGTGAGAGTTTTCCATAGTCTTTGAACTTATCCACCGAGTAAAAGACATCCCCGTCAACCTCATAGGCGTAGCCCTTTTCAATGAGCACCTTGATCATCTCTATCATATCATTTATATATTCTGTTGCCTTTGGCTCTAAATCAGCCCGCTCTATGCCAAGGGCATCCATATCACGATAGTATTCCCCGGTATATTTCCTTGCTACCTCATGCCAGGGGATACCTTCTTCGTTAGCCCTCTTTATTATCTTGTCGTCTATATCCGTAAAGTTTCTTATATAGGTGACCTCAAATCCCTTATAACGAAAGTACCGCCTTATCACATCGAAGACCACGGCGCTTCTTGCATGCCCGATGTGGCAGAGGTCATAAACCGTTACACCACAGGCGTATATCTTAACCCTGCCCTCCTCAACAGGAATAAAATCCTCTTTCTTTCGGCTCATGGTGTTATAGATCTTCATCTTTCCTCCCTTACCTTCAAGCATCTCTATCTTTCTTTCAAGTTGTGCAATGTGACCTTCAAGTACCCTGAACTTTTCCTCAACAGGGTCAGGCATGTGAATGTGATCCAGAGCCTCCTCCACACCTATGTCAGTAACCCTTAAGACCTTCCTCTTTATAACCCTGCCCGGCACGCCAACCACAATGCTATAGTCTGGCACCGATCGTAGCACCACTGCATTGGCACCTATCTTAACATAATCCCCTATCCTTATGGCACCAAGCACCTTTGCCCCGGCTCCTACAACCACATTGTTTCCAAGGGTTGGATGTCGCTTTCCCTTTTCCTTGCCCGTGCCCCCAAGCGTCACTCCCTGATAGAGGAGGCAGTTCTCACCTATCTCAGTGGTCTCACCAATAACCACACCCATCCCATGGTCTATGAAAAAGCCGGGTCCAATCTCAGCAGCAGGATGTATCTCTATGCCTGTAAAAATCCTTACTACATGGGATAAAAGTCTCGGTAAAAAGGGCACCCCTTTCTTGTACAGGGCATGGCTTATCCTGTGAAAAAATATGGCATGAAAACCAGGGTATGTAAACAGCACCTCCAGCTTGCTTTGGGCTGCAGGGTCACGCTCAAAAACTGCCTGAAAATCCCTCTTTATATACTCAAAAAATTTCATACAAAATTTTCTTTGTTTTCTATATTATATTACTTGTGGGTTAAAAGGGTATAGGGTATAGGGTATAGGGAGTAGGGAGTAGGGATTTAAGATTTTAGATTTTAGATTTTAGATTTAAGATTTTAAATTTTAGATTTTAGATTTTAGACTTGCTTGGAATTTCGGATTAAGAATTTAAAGCTTATAAGCACTAAGCGATGTCAACGGTTAAGCCTGAAAAACTCAAAGCCCTTAAAGAAAGGATGCGGTCCCTCGGAATAAAAGAGGAGGACCTGGAGGAAAAGTTTGTCCGCTCAGCAGGCCACGGTGGACAGAATGTAAACAAAAGGGCAACCTGTGTTTACCTTAAACATCTTCCCACAGGGATTGAGATTAAATGCCAGAAGACCAGATATCAGAACATCAACAGATATTATGCACGAAAAGAGCTCTGTGATAGAATAGAGGAAATAAGATTTGGCAAAAAGAGTCAGCGAGCAAGACAGATTGAAAAGATAAGAAAACAGAAACAGAAAAGAAAAAAAAGAGCGAGGTTAAAGCATCATGGAACTACTTAAGATCTACTTTCCTGTTGCAGGGATCAAGACATACTGGTTTTTGCCACCCCTTGTTGCCTTTTCTATCTCCTTTTTCACCTCAATGGCAGGGGTTTCGGGTGCATTTTTAATCCTACCATTTCAGATGAGTGTTTTAGGTTTTACCACGCCTTCGGTAAGCTCCACAAACTTTCTTTATAATCTGGTAGGCATTCCTGGAGGGGTTTACAGATACAT
>CAZEYP010000028.1:0-35402 GCA_964515925.1 uncultured Nitrospirota bacterium | reverse complement strand
TAATAAAGTAAGAATACGGGATATCTAACATAGGATGAAAAGGGACAGGGTTTAAAGGGCGTATAGTGCAGAGAGCGGAGAACATTCAGGGAGAGACCATAACATGGGATTACAGTTATGACGAACCTGGAAGGTTGATTGAAGTGAAGCTCCCCGACCAGAGGTCGGGGAATTCTGATATTTTTTAACACTATTATAAATGTACTGCTATAAAGTGATAGCAGAGTTTTGATAAAAGACAAAAGAGACCCCTAAGGGGTCTCCTTTGTCTCTACTTTTCTGCAAGTTCCTCGTGGCAGGCCATACAGTTGGTTGAAGAAAAGGCTATCTCTCCATTGTGGCATGCCCCACAATACTCTCCTCTGTCTATAGCATCCATAGTAATCTTTTCTTCATTGTAACTGAAGCCAAACAAACGGGTATGACAACTGCTACAGTTAAAACTATCGTGGACATTGTGACTGAAGCGTACTGAATATAAGCCCTCTCCAAGGATTATATGTTTCCTTGGCATAAACTCTTCCATATTTTTTAATTTATCAATATAGCCTTCAACCCTTTTAAAACCCTTTACACCAATGTGACATCTGGCGCATTGAGTATCAGAAGAAAAGGCCATCTCACCATTATGACAGACTCCGCAGTACTTTCCACTATTTAGAGATTTCATATTAAAGTCCTCTCTACTCTGGACTGAAAAGGCTCTGGTTTGAAAGATATCTGGATGGCAGATATCACAGTGAAGTGAAGCAGTCTTTACATGGGTTACATGACTGAACAAAACAGATTTTACAGGTTGAGTATAAAGAATGTCTCCTGGCATAAAATCCTCTTCAGCATGAGTGGTTATAGATACAGCAATTAGAAAGCAAATCAACAATGTTATCAAAATCGCTCTTTTCATCCTAACACCTCCTTCAGCCCCTTAACATAGAAGACATTGGGCCTCGTTCCAACCTCGGGCCTCAAAACCCATACAGGTAGTCTTATCTGGTGTACAATCCTGAAAACCCTGCTTTCAGGGTCTGCAAGGTCACCAAATATTCTGACCCCTGCAGGACATGCTGCAGCACAGGCGGTCAATGCCTCTCCTCTGGACAGTCTTGTATCAAAACAGAAGTTGCATTTGTCAATTGCGTGTTTCTCCTCATTAAAGTATCTTGCATTATAGGGACATGCCTCCACACAGGTCTTACAGCCTATGCACTTGGAGTAATTCATCATAACGATTCCGTTCTTTTTGTCTTTATAGGTTGCCTTTACAGGGCAGGCCCTCACGCAGGGTGGGTTATTACACTGCATACACAACACTGGTATGAACTCCCTTTTTTGTCCAATTGCATCTGGAACATACCTCTCAAGTACCGTGGTCCTGTAACCGTACTCGGGGACATAATTGGTCTCTGCACATGCCCTTTTGCACCTTTCACAGTCAATACACCTGTCCTGTTGAATAACCATGCTGTAATGTGGTTTATACGGATACCTATGGACATATTCCTCTTCTGATGCAAAGACCTTATCGAACTGAGACACCACAGAAAGCAGTGTCCCTCCGGCAAATACTCCTGTAATTATCAATCCAAGTTTCAGGAACTCCCTTCTTTCTATCTCATTAACCATAACAATTCACCTCCTCAACTTAGTGGGCATTGAACTTGTGTCCTTTGAAAACCTTTTCACCAATAAGAAAACCAGTAGCAACAATACCGAGTCCACCAATACAAAGTGCAATCTCATGTAAAGTAGGTCTGTAAGAAAGCAATCCACTGAATTCCTTAACATCAAGCTCCTGAAGCACCGGAACCACCTGTCCGATTACCACAAGGTCATACCTCATAAAGAATATGCCAACGATCATCATCAATGAAGCGACAAAAAGGGCATTCATGTTCTGAAACCTGTTTTTAATGAGAATGATAAATGGAATTACCATACCTATAAGCACCTCAAACACAAAGAAGTTAATAGCATAGGGGCCTTTCAGCATTGCCATTATTGCCATCCTCTTACCCTCACCACCAACAAGACCTGTAAGCACCTTCCAGGCTATAAAAAACAGCAGTATTGATATCATCAAGGCCGATAGCTTTGCTATCGATTGCATTGCACTTTCCATGGGTCTGTCCATCTGTTCATTATTGACCCTGTAGCCCAGGTAGGTAAAAAACAGTATTGCTGCACAACCTGACATGATGGCTGACGCAATAAAATAGATGGGCATATAGGGGCCGAACCAGTACTCCCTTGCATGTAGCATTCCGAAAATGGCTCCAAGGTTGCTGTGCGCTGAAATTCCTGCTAACAATCCAGCAAGGCCTGCATAGGTTGCAAATCGGTGCCAGTGTAAAAGCAGAAAAACGAACTCCAGGGTCATGAAAAACATATATGCACCATAGAGGGTGCCCATCCACCAGATATTAGATGTGGGGTTAGGTGAAATCACATTGTAAAGTGCCATTCTGAAGGGATTTTCTATGTCGAAAAATATCACAGTAAAGCCGGCAAAGATGGTTACCACAGAAAGAAAAACAGCACGCGTTGCAATTGGCATGAACTGTTTTACACCAAAGACATGGCCAATTGAAGACACTATGCACAGCCCTGTTGATGTAACCACAAAAAACACATAGGTAGCGATCAATATACCCCAGGGTATCTCCCTGCTAATACCATAGACCTCTCTGTAACCAGTATGCATGGCAGATACCCCAAACATCGCTGCAATATACACTAATAATGCACCAATTCCAAGGAGTATATAGTAAGAACGGGTTCCTGAAAGCAGGTCAGTTAGATGTCCCTGCAACTGTTTAAAGACATCTCTGTCGATGGTCTTTATTGCACCAAAGGCATCTGCCGGTCTGATTCTTTTGATTCCGTTTGCCATATTAACCCTCCAGTCTTTCGGATATCAAGTCCTGGTTATTATTTTCTTGAAACCTCGATAGCCTCTTCCGTTTCCAGCTCTTTTGCCCTCAGAGTATCTATTACTACCCCTACAAGCCATCCTGTTACTGCGGTTCCAACTATAAATACAAAGGCTGCACCTATAACACCAGCAATCATCGACAGGGCAACCAGTACCCTTGCAATAAGCATTGATTTAACAGGAGAACCAAAGATAAGGCCGGTTATCTTCAGCCCAACAATTCCACCAACAAGTGAGCCAGGAAGAAGTCCTGCCAGTACAAAAAGTATCAAACCTGCACCTGTGCCAATGTAAAGTCCCTTATGTGCCATCTGCTGTTTCATTGTAAAACCTCCTTTAAGATTGATTTTTTCCCTGAAAATCAGGGAAGTATTATCTCCTTCTTTACCTCCACAAAAGGGGAACTATTTCTGATGAGAATGTCCCCGTACTTCTCCTGCAACCTCAACAGCTCATCCAGACTGCCTATCTCTACCACCCATTGCTGCTGCTTCTCGGTCTTCTCGCAAACAACCCTTCCGCCCTCCTCCCTGTGATTTACACCACCTTTGAGCCAGTCCTTATACCATATCTTTTTCTTTGCCTCCTCAAGGCTATCTACTGTCCTGTAATCAAGCGGGGTAAGTTCTTCCCTGACAGCCTTATCACAGGGTTTGTCATCTCCAGCAATAGACTGCATCTTCCTTGAGACAATAAACTTCATACTTATTACCTCCTTTTAATGAGCCCTTTTGATTGCCAGTTTCTTTTCCCTTTTTTTCAATGTGTCTATAGCTGTCCCTATAAGCCATCCGATAGTTGTACCTGCGATTACAAATACCAGGGCAGTGATAAATACCCCTGCGAAAATAAACACCGCAAGTAAGACCCTTGAAATAATCGAGGGCTCTACTGGTATGCCAGTTAAAGTGCTTATTATCTTTAAACCTATAAGACCGCTAATCAGTGTTCCGGGCATCAGTCCGAATATTACGAACAATGCTATAGACACTCCTGCTCCAACGTAACTTAGTCTGTTACTCCATGTGGTTTTCATTTAACTCACCTCCTTTTCGAGGTTTAAAAGGCTGTGCTCTGCCTCTTTGCCAAACAGTAAGGCATATTTGGTGCCAGGGTATAACCAGTTGATTTAACAGACTTTTTATCAGTGTAGTGATTGCAGGTGAGCAAATAAGTTTGCAGTTATGCAAATTTATAAAAGATGAGGAATAGACTTTAGTTATGAAGGATAGTTTTTAGAAAAGAAAGAATTTTTTCTACTTCCCTTAGACTCTCTACAACAAGATCTGCATCTGTTTGAGCAAGCTCCTTAAAGCTGTAGGGGCCAGTGCAGACTGCAATGCATCTTGCCCCATGAATCTTTGCGCACTCCACATCCCTCGGGGTGTCACCTATTACAAAACAGTGCTCAGGCAATACAGGGTAGCCTCTGTCCCTGAATCGCTCAATTGCAATGGGAAGGAGCTGGTTACGGTCTTCGTGGTCAGAGCCAAAGGCACCATCTATAAAATATCTGTTAAGTTTAAAGGCTCCAAGTTTTATTTCTGCTCCCTCTCTGAGGTTTCCAGTAAGAAGGCCTTTGAGCAAATTCATAGAACTTATAAGCTCTAAGAAATCTTTTACCCCGGGTTTAAGCCTTTTTCTGGGGTTGTTTATCTCCCTTCTAAGTATTATCACATACCGTTGAAGGAGTGCTGAGAGGGCTCCATCAGAGCTATTGATTCCATGAAGTTTCAAAGCCTCCTTGATTATCTGAAGGTCTGTCTTTCCTGCCATTTTTATCTGTTTAAAGGCATCCCGTACGGAAAAAAGCTCTTCAAATGCCCTGTTTAATGCCCTGGTTCCAGCCTCACCGGACTCAAGAAGCGTACCATCTATATCAAACAGTAAAAGCATAATGTTTATCTCCTTTCCCAGAGTCTTGGATCAAGGGCATCTCTCAGTCCTTCACCAAACAGGTTATAAGAAAGCACTGTAATTAATATGGCTATACCTGGGAAAACCGATAACCACCAGGCAATCTCTATGTTTGCCTGTCCTGCCTTAAGGATATTACCCCAGCTTGGTCGAGGGGGCTGAACTCCAAGGCCGAGAAAACTGAGTGCAGATTCAAGTAACACTGCTGAGGCAACCCCGAGCACAGCATTGACAATCACAGGTGCAAGGCTGTTTGGCAGCATATGGCGGAAAATTATGCGCAAATCAGATGCCCCAATGGCCTTTGCTGCAAGTACAAATTCCCTGTTTTTAAGGCTCAGAAACTCAGCCCTAACAAGTCTTGCCACACCCATCCATGAGGTAAGGCCAATTATTATCATGATATTCCATATGCTTGGTCCAACAAAGGCTATAACTGAAAGAATCAAAAAGAAAGAGGGGATGGAAAGCATAACATCCACAAATCTCATGATAATCCTGTCCACCACTGAGCCATAATAACCTGCTAAAGAGCCAAAGAAGATACCAATTATCGTTGAAATTCCCACCGCAACAAAGCCAACCGAAAGAGATACCCATGAGCCATAAAGCATTCGGCTGAGCACATCCCTCCCAATGTCGTCTGTTCCAAGGGGATGAAGTTTGCTTGGAGGCTCAAGTATATGATAGCGATCAATGTAATCAGGCTCATAAGGTGAAATAAATGGCGCAAGGATTGCCACAATAAACAACGAAATTACGAGTATAGCTCCAATAACTGCAAGCCTGTTGTGACGAATTCGTTCAATAAGCACTGACCACATACTGTTACTGCCTCCGTATCCTTGGGTCAACCAGGGCATAACACAGGTCGGCAAGCATATTGCCAAGCAGGGTAAGAAAGGCGCCGATAGTAAGAAGCCCCATTATCAGGGGGTAGTCACGCTGCATCACCGACATCCAGAAAAGCCTGCCCATTCCCGGGATACTGAAGATTTGCTCAAAAATAACACTACCCCCTATAAGACCGGGCACTGAAAGCCCCAGGATTGTAATGATTGGTAAAAGTGCATTTCTGAGTGCATGGCGATAAATTACCCTGTTTTCTGGCAGCCCTTTTGCCCTTGCTGTGGTTATGTAATCCTGACGTATGACCTCAAGCATGCTGCTTCTCATGTATCTGGATATGCCCGCAATACCTCCAAAGGCAGAAACAAAGACAGGTAGAACAAGATGTTTGCTCAGGTCAAGTAGTTTTCCAAAAAAGCTAAGAGAATCGTAATTGAGGGACCTTATCCCACTTATTGGAAGAATGTGTAGCTTTACTCCAAATAACATCATCAGCAACAGAGCGAGCCAGAACCCTGGCATGGCAAAGCCTATGAAAACGACCACAGTGGTTATTTTATCGTAGGCAGAGTATTGTCGTGTAGCAGATGTTACACCGATAGGAATGGCAATCAGGAAGATAAGCAACATACTGAGGACATTGATAATTAGAGTAATTGGTATTTTTTCTTTTATCTTTTCCCACACCGGACGACGGTCTGTTGAGAAGGATTCTCCAAAGTCTAATTTTACCACCCTTTTCAGCCACATGAGATACTGGACAATAACTGGTTTATCAAGACCATAGTACTTCTCGAGCCTTGCTCTTGCCTCGGGCGTTATCTTTGGGTTAAGTTCTGCAAGCACATCGGTCGGTTTGCCCGGGGCAAGATGCAGAATAAAAAAACTCAAAAGGGTAATGCCCAGCAAAGTGACCAAAAGTTCCAGTGTGCGCTTTGCCAGATAGGTAATCATCTATTCAGGCTGCTGTTCGTTTATTATTTTGTAAGAATAGGTGATCTCTGCAACCCCTTCAAGGGTTGCCTTTACAGAGCAGTATTTATCCATAGAAAGCTGAGCTGCCCTTTTTACGGCCTCCTCTGATATGTTCCTGCCCTTGACAAGATATTCTACATGGATTTTGGTGAACTTTTTAGGATGTTCATCTGCCCTTGTAGCATTAACCACCACCTCAAACCCTGTAACATCCTGCTTCTTTTTTCTCAAGATAGAGATTACATCCATCCCGGTGCAGCCACCAAGCCCCATGAGCACAAGTTCTGTTGGCCTTGGTGCAGTGTCCTCTCCGCCAAACTCAGGGTCACCATCCATTACTATTGAATGACCAGTAAGACCGTCAGCAACAAATCTCATACCGTCAACAAGTTTTACCCTTGTTCTCATAGAACCTCCCTTGATATTTATTCAGGGTGTAGGGTGTAGCGTGTAGGGGGTAGTATAGGATTTTTACTTCTCTTTATACCCTACCCCCTACACCCTACCCCCTGTCTTTAGAGAAATCTATTATAGCCTGTTTAACAAGTTCAAGGCTAACCTGTGTGTTTTTGCATGGCCCGTAGGGCCTTATATTTGGAATGCCTATAACAGGCATGGGATAGGTATCTGCTATGCCGCTTGAAAGGTCTCGTTCACAGGCCACTGCTACTATTGCATCAGGTCTGGTTTCTTTAACAATCCTTCTTGCAAGGGTACCACCTGTGGCCACATGGAGGTTAAGTTTATAGGTCTCTGCTATCTCTATAAGGTCTTTTATCTCGCATCTGCCGCATCGACGACATTTATATATATTGTGGGTTATTCGAATATCACATTTGTCTATCTGGAGGCAATGGGGCAGTAGCACAAGTATCCGATTCGTTTTTTTACCTTCCTTCAGAACAAGCTTGTTATTGAGATTTATTATGACAGACTGCAGTTTTTCCTTTGCATCTTTTTTAAAGGCACCTATTAACATAAAAATCGGATAGAGTATCTTTAATACAATACCCCTAATTATCCTGTACAATGCCAAGATACTCTCCTACTTTTATATCTTTGCCACTTCCCTGTAGAAAGGCCCTTATATCCATTGCCTTTTTACCCTCAAGCTGGAGTTCTAAAATCCTTATCAATCCGTCACTTGTGGCAATAAGTAGATTTGACTTATCCTTATAAACCACCCTGCCTGGCTCTCCAAAGCCATCTTCGATGTCAACCTTTTTAATCTTCAGCACCTTGCCTCTAAGATAGGTAAATGCGCCTGGCCAGGGTTGAAGCCCCCTTATACGGTTGAATATCTCAATAGCTGTCATGTTCCAGTCAATCAAACCGTCGGATTTCTTAAGTGGCGGTGCAAAGGTGGGTTTCCCGGATTGAGCTCTTGGTTTGATCTCTCCCCTTCTTAAACCCTTTACTGATTGAACCAGCAATTCGGCTCCCTTGTTGGCAAGTCGTTCAGAAAGTGTAATGGTTGTGTCATCCATTAAAATTGGCTCTTTTTTCTGAAGAAGAATTGGTCCTGTATCAAGCCCTTCATCCATCAACATGGTGGTTATCCCTGTTTCTCTGTCCCCCTTTATTATAGCCCACTGAATAGGGGCTGCTCCACGGTGTCGGGGCAGAAGAGATGCATGAAGATTTATACAACCCTTATCAGGAATTTCCAGTATTTCTGGTGGCAGAATCTTGCCGTAAGCAACCACTATTATGAATTCTGGAGAAATGGATTTAATCTTCTTCAGAAATTCTTTGTCCTTTATTGATTGAGGCTGAACCACGGGTATCTTTCTCTCCTCTGAAAAGACCTTTACAGGTGGTGGTATCATTCTGTGCCCTCTGCCTCCGTATTTATCAGGCTGTGTAACCACAAGGGCTATATCCTCCTGATGAAGGATAAGTCTTTCCAGAGATGGAATAGCAAACTGTGGTGTGCCAAAAAAAATTATCGACATTTATCTGTTAAGTTCTTTCAAGATTTTTTTATATCTCTTTCTGAAAAATTCCCTCTTTATAGGGCTTAATCTGTCTATGAAGAGAACTCCGTCAAGATGGTCTATTTCATGCTGGAATGCCCTTGATAGAAGACCTTCTGCTTCTATTTCCACAGGTTTGCCTTCTCTGTCGAGCCCTTTAACCAATACCTTTTTTGCTCGTTTTATCACATTTGTGTATTTGGGTACACTTAGACAACCCTCTTCTGAGTCAGTCTTACCCTCAGTTTCAACTATTTGAGGATTAAGAAGAACTATAAGGTTTCCCTTTTCCTTTCCTGCTGTGATATCTACAACTATAACCCTCTTTAAATGTCCCACCTGATTTGCTGCAAGACCAATGCCTGGAGCTTCGTACATGGTTTCGACCATGTTGTCTATAAGCTCCTGGAGATTACCGTTTATATCAGTAATCTCCTGTGCCTTTTGTTTTAACACAGGGTCTGGATACTTTTTTATCTCAAGTAAGGCCATCATAATATTATAACACAGCAGGACCTGCCCACTACACAGTATCTGTAGGATTAAGTTATAATAGAGTTATGGTTGCAAGGTTTGCGCTTGTGTTTGCACTTTTTTCCTTTACAACTATGATAAACCTTCCCTTTGGATATTTGCGAGGAGGGGTAAAGAAGTTTTCTGTAAAGTGGTTTCTTTACATTCATCTGCCTATTCCCTTTATTTTCCTTGCAAGGGTGATTTCTGGTCTTGATTATCGATACATTCCACTTATGGTTACAGCAGCTGTGCTTGGCCAGATTCTTGGTGGCAGGATGGAGATCTGATGCTTCAGGCCCTCCTTATGGATGTTGGCAAAATAGAGCTGAAAGATACCGCAGAGCCAGAGCCTGGAGATGATGAAATTTTAATAAAGGTTAAGGCTGCTCTTACCTGTGGAACCGACCTTAAAGCCTATCTCAGAGGTCATTCACTTATACCCATGCCCGGGCCCTTTGGTCACGAGTATTCTGGTGTAGTAGTAAAGGTGGGAAAGAATGTGAGGGGCTTCAAAGAAGGTGACGAGATAATGGGAGTGCACAGTGCCCCCTGTGGCAACTGTGGCTACTGCAGGCGAGGTTTTTATAACCTTTGCGAAAACATCATGGATAATAAGGTGCTGGGTGCTTATGCTGAAGAACTTCTTATTCCATCTCATGTGGTAAAACAAAACCTGTTTCCCAAACCCGGGGAAATAGAGTTTCCTGTAGCTGCCTTTCTTGAGCCCCTTTCCTGTGTTGTACACCCTTACAGTCAGTTCGACTTATCATGCATTGAAAGAGCACTGATTATCGGGGCAGGCCCGATAGGATTACTTCATTCTGCATATATGGAATTATTCGGGGTTGAAACCACCGTGGTTGACAGACTAACAAACCGTCTTGAGGTGGCGCGCACAATAGCATCAAAGGTGGTGCTATCAGATGAGCTGGAGGGTCTAAAAGAGTCAGCAGGGTTCGACCTTGTGGTAGAATGCACAGGTATGCCTGAGGTATGGGAGCAGGCAGTGAGTTATCTCAGGAGAGGGGGGCGTCTTATCTTGTTTGGTGGATGCCCAAGTGCAAGCAGGGTCTGTTATAGTGCAGGACGGCTTCACTACGATGAAATCACACTGATGGGGAGTTTTCATTTCAGCCCTGAGGATGTAAAAAGGGCATATCAGCTCATCACTGAAGGAAAGATCAGGCTGAACGGACTGATTTCTGGTAGTTTTAGGCTTGAAGAGATAGCAAGGGCCTTTGAACTGTTAAGAGAAGGGCAGGGTATAAAGTATGCCATTATTCCATGAGGGCCATGAAGGTAGCAAGACTTTACAGTTTTGGCGACATAAGAATTGAAGATGAACCAATTCCAGAACCTGCTGCAGATGAGGCTCTGGTGAAGGTGAAGGCAAGCGGTATCTGCTCCGGTGATGTGATGCCCTGGTACATTGAGAAAAAGGCCCCACTGGTGCTTGGGCATGAACCAGCTGGAGAGATTGTAGAGGTGGGCAATAAGGTGGAGGGCTTTAAAGAGGGTGACAGAGTCTTTGTGCACCACCATGCACCCTGTATGAATTGTAATTTCTGCAGGCGAGGAGACTATGTGCAGTGTCGGTCGTGGCGAAAAATGGGGATAAGCCCTGGTGGCATATCTGAATATATTGTGGTATCTGCCTTAAGTCTCAAAAACGACACCCTGAAGCTTACATCATCACTTAGTTGTGAAGATGGTGTGCTTGTAGAGCCTCTTGCATGTGTTGTAAAGTCAATGAAGAGAAGCGGTATACGAAAGGGTGACACCCTTCTGGTCATTGGACTCGGTGTGATGGGCATACTCCATATAATGGTGGCTCGTGAGTTTGGGGCCGAAAGGATAATTGGAGCAGATCGGGTGCCTTTCAGGTTAAACAAGGCCGTTGAACTCGGGGCAGACGATGTGATAGATGTCAGTAAACAGGAACTCAGTGAGGCTGTTTACAGGTTAACGAGTGGTAAGGGAGCTGAAATAGTAATCGTTGGTCCAAACAGTGTTGAGGCCATGAGGCAGGGGATCAAATCAGTATCTGCAGGAGGAACGGTGGTCTTCTTTACCCCTGCAGGACCTGATGAAACCCTTGTTTTAGACCCTAATTTTTTATATTTCCGAGACATAAACATCGTTACAAGTTATTCCTGCGGGCCAGATGATACACAGGCGGCTCTTGGCCTGATTGAGAAAGAGATCGTACGGGCTGAAAAGGTGGTTACCCATAGATTTTCAATAAATGATACTCCGACGGCATATAAGACAGTGGCCAGGGCAGATGATAGTCTTAAGGTTATAATAACCTTTTAATTTCATGAAAAATTCATAATTGTATTATTAAAATTAAATATGCGCAGAAGGGCAAAAGAAAAAAAAGGGTTTTATAGCTCCTGCGAGCTACCAGAGCAGATAGAGCACAGACCACAAAAAAACAGAAACAGACTTTATCGATTCAGGTCTGATGTTTTCAGATGGAGAGGAGTAAAACAGGAAAGTTATAAAACATATGGAGTTGATTGGCAGGGAATTGTTCGTCAGAACATAATTGGAATGCATGGGGAGACAACAAAGTTTCATTTTCGGTATTTTGAAATAAACCCTGGTGGTAACAGCAGCTTTGAAGTGCACAGGCATGAACATGTGGTTGTTTGTGTAAGAGGAAGGGGCAAGGTGAAACTGAACAAGAGAACAGTGGAGCTTCAATACCTTGATGTGCTATATATTGCACCTGAAACCCCACATCAGCTATTTAATCCCTATGATGAACCCTTTGGATTTTTCTGTATTGTTAATGCACGACGAGACAGACCGAGACCTGTTAAAGGATGATAATATAAGTCTTGTGGAAAAGGATTTAAAAATATTAAGATAAATAGCTAAGGAGAGATTATGGAGAAAGAGAAAAAAGGCTTTATCGATTGGCTTTGGGACCTTTTTGCTTCAATTAAACTTGCAATTGTCCTTTTTGCCCTGATAGCTGGCACCTCAATTGTTGGAACCATTATAGAGCAGAATGCCTCACCTGAGAAAAACATGAAGGTTCTCGAAAGACTTATTGGTCATGATATGGCTCCCTCTGCTTATAAGGTGCTTTACTCATTAGGCTTTATGGATATGTATCATTCCTGGTGGTTCATTACCTTTTTGGTGCTTTTTGCCGTAAACCTGATAATATGCTCTATTGACAGGTTGCCAAGGATATGGAAGCTTGCTACTGAACCAATTAAACCCTTAAACCTTGAAAGAATCCCGTCCTTCCCTATAAAAAAGCAGATAGTGATAAAGGGAAAACCTGATGGTATAAGAGAGAAGGTAATGGCTGTTTTCAAGTCGCTTGGTTTAAAGCCGGAAAACAGTCCTGTAGAGGATGGAGGCTTCCAGCTCTATGCTCAGAAGGGTGGATGGACGAGGCTTGGTGTGTATATTACCCATCTAAGCATACTTGTTATAATGGTTGGTGCTGTCATTGGTATATTTTTTGGTTTTCATGGATATCTGAATCTACCAGAGGGTTATACCTCAAGTGTTGCATACGACAGAGGAACGGGTAAGGCTCATCAGCTTGGCTTCAGTGTCAGGTGTGATGATTTTGATGTGGAGTTCTACGGTATGTCGGAGATGCCAAAAGACTATAAGAGCTGGCTTACCGTTATAGATAATGGCAGGGAAGTGGTGAGAAAGGTGATAGAGGTTAACGAGCCTTTGAGATACAGGGGATATATCTTTTATCAATCGAGCTATGGAATGATGCCCAATATAAAACAGGGCATTGCTATAATGAAGGTTACAGGGCCAAATGGAAAGACCGAGACCATAACAAAACGAATCGGAGAAAGCTTTATCATACCTGGCACTGATATTAAGGGCACAATTAAGGATTTCAGTCCTGCGCTTGCTACTGATTCATCAGGGAGAACCTATACCTACTCAAATATGATGAACAATCCTGCAGTAAAGATTGATTTTTCAAAAAACGGCACCCCTCTATATTCTGGATGGATTCTAAAGAGATTTCCTCGGACATGGAATTTGCCAGATGGTAACAGGGTAGAACTGATAGACTTCTGGGGTGTTCAGTATACAGGGCTTCAGGTCAGAAAGGACCCGGGAGTATGGCTTGTTTATCTGGGTTGTTTTATCATGGCATTCGGGTTGTATTCTGCATTCTTTATGAATCATAAGAAACTCTGGGCACTTGTTAGAAGTGACGATAAAAACAATACTATAATTACCTTTATGGGGACGGCAAATAAAGGAAGACAGCATTTTGCTAACAAGGTTGAGGCGGCCATTTCAAAACTGATTAAGGAATCCAAGGAGGTCTAACAATGAATATTAGTTCAAACCTTTATGGTATAGCAACGCTGGGATATATCTTTGCAATGATTGCCTATATAAGTTATCTTGTTTTTAGAAAGGAGTTTATTGGAAAGATTGCCTCTGGTATTACCATTTTAAGTTTTGCATCCCATACCATTGCCTTTGGTCTTCGCTGGTATGAGGGTTATGCGGAAGGACTCAGGGATTTCTGGCGACCACCCATTTCAAACCTCTATGAATCATTGATATTTTTCGTATGGTGTCTTATTCTTGGTTACATAATAATAGAATTCAAATACAAGAACCGATCCTTTGGTGCCTTTATTACACCGGTGGCGGCCCTTGCACTTGCCTTTATAGAGATGTCTGGCATGTCAAAACAAATAGAGCCTCTGGTGCCAGCGCTTCAGAGCAACTGGCTACTTGCTCATGTTACCATGAGCTTTATTTCCTATTCCATGTTCGGTCTTGCATTTGGAACAGGACTTATGTATTTGATAGAAAAGACCGAAGACAGAAAAGAGCCATCCTATATTTTCTGGACTGTTTCGGTTGGGGTGTTAGTGGTGTTGTTAGTGGCAATGGCCCTGGATTATCTGAAGTTTCATGTGGTGGCTACAACGCCTGAACTGGCAAAGGCCTATTTATTTAAGGCAACCTTCAACAGTCCATCTGCTGTTGTATCAGCAGTTAGCTGGATTGGTGCTGCTTTGGTTATTCTTTTAATATGGCGGTATGGTTATGTGTTAAGAAATATTATAGTCTCATTCAAGATCGATACAAATATACTGGATGAGCTTACTTACAAAATTATTGCAATCGGTTTTCCGATATTTACACTCGGTGGCTTGATCTTTGGTGCAATCTGGGCTGACCAGGCCTGGGGTGTATACTGGAGCTGGGACCCTAAGGAGACCTGGTCGCTAATTACATGGTTTGTATATGCCTTCTATCTTCATGCAAGACTTATGAGGGGATGGAGAGGCAAGAAGGTTGCAGTAGTGGCTGTGGTGGGCTTTGTAACCGTTGTTTTCACCTATCTTGGAGTGAATCTGCTCCTGTCAGGCTTACATAGTTATGGTGGACTGAAATAAAAACACAAAGAAAAGATACATAAAAATAAAAAAATAATATAAGCAGTTACATCTCTTTAAAAAAACTGCTTTTTCAATTGAATGAGTGGTATAAGCTTAAAATGGAAGTATATAGGACTTACCTTCCTGATACTTCTCTGCGTAATCGGGGGCTTTTCCTATTATAACCTGAAATATCAAGAGCGGGTTATCAGAGAAGATGATATCGAGCGTGTAAAGCTTATCAGCGATATTATCAAGAATGGTCTTTATACCATTATGCTTGAAGGGAGGGGAAAGGAATTTCAGAGCTTTCTTGAGACCCTTATTGCTGAGGATATAGAAGAGGTAAGGATATTTCATCCTGAAACAGGTGTGATACTGGCCTCTTCTGTAAAAAAAGAGATAGGAAAACCTATATATAAAGATGATATGGAGAAGTTCAGAAATCAGGACTTTCCCAAAGTATTTGTACATTCAAAGGGAAAAAAGACCCTTTACTCAATGGTAATTCCTATCCCAAATGAAAAACCCTGCCAGAGGTGTCATCAAGATGGTAAGAAGTATCGTGGGGTGCTCGATGTAGAGATTTCCATGAAAAAAACCCATGATAGAATAACCGAGCTACGAAACAGAACGATAGCCTTTTCACTTTTAACCTTTTTCTCTCTTGCAGCAGCACTTGCAGTAATGACATCTCTACTGATAAATAAACCAATAGACAGATTAATAATGACCATGAAGGAGGTAGAAACAGGCAACTTAGATGTAAGGTTTTTTACAAACAGAAAAGATGAAATCAAGAAACTGGCTGACTCCTTTAACTCAATGATCGAGGAGTTGCAGAAGGCTCAGGAGGAGCTAAAGCGGTGTCATCTTGAAGAGATGAAAAGGATTGAAAAGATGGCAACCCTTGGTGAGCTTGCATCTGCTATAGCACATGAGATAAAAAATCCACTTGCAGGAATAAGTGGAGCCATGCAGGTTCTTGCTGAGGAATTTGAAGACGATGACCCCCGTAGGGAAACCATTGAGGAGGTGTTAAAGGAGATAGAAAGACTGGATAAAACCATCAGAGATCTCCTCAATTTTGCAAAACCAGTTGAACCTAAGATCATAGAGGTTGACCTGAAAAGTATAGTAGAAAAATCACTTAGTCTGGTAAAGAATCAGGCTCAAAAGCAAAATATCCATATTACATTCAGGTATGATGATAATTTAGAAATGCTGGAGTTAGACCCTCAACAAATTCAGCAGGTAATCCTGAACATAATATTAAATGCCTTTCATGCAATGCCTGAGGGAGGTCAGATTATAATAGATGTAAAAAAGGTAGATAATTATGCGGAGATTGCCATATCCGATACAGGTGTTGGAATAAAGCAGGAAGACATTAAAAAGATTTTTCGTCCCTTCTACACCACTCGACATACAGGAACTGGACTGGGATTGCCAATTAGCAGTAATATAATTGAGGCACATGGTGGAGAGATAAAAGTGGAAAGTACCCCTGGGCTTGGTTCAACTTTTAAGATAATTTTGCCGATAACTAAAGTAGAAAAAGAAAACAAGGAGGAGATTTGAGTAAAGGTAAAATTCTGATTGTGGACGATGAAAAACTGCTAAGATGGTCTCTTGAGCAGAATTTCAAGAAGCAGGACTACACTGTTATTACTGCGGCCACAGGCAATGAAGGGCTTGATAAATACAAAGAGGAACTTCCCGATTTAACACTTCTTGATATACACCTGCCAGACATTACAGGGCTTGAGGTCTTAGAGAAAATAAAAGAAATCGACCCAAACGCTATAGTGATATTAATTACCGCCTATGGTGATGTTCAGACAGCGGTTAAAGCTATCAAGGCAGGCTCCTATGATTTCGTTGAAAAACCCTTTAACATGGATAAGCTGAATATCCTGGTCAGCAAGGCACTTGAGACGGTTTCGCTGAAGAAGGAGGTTACAGAGTTAAAAAGTAGGCTTTCTTCCCAGTACGGATTTGACAGTATAATCGGTGAGTCTACTGAGATGCGCAGGGTTTTTGAGATGATCAAGAAAGTTGCTGCCTCTGACGCATCCACAGTACTTATACAGGGGGAAAGCGGTACTGGTAAGGACCTTGTAGCAAGAGTCATACATTACCAGAGCAGACGAGCTGACAAACCATTCATGGAGGTAAACTGTACTGCCCTGCCCGAGTCTTTAATAGAGAGCGAACTCTTTGGTTACGAAAAGGGTGCCTTTACTGATGCAAAAACCATGAAAAAGGGTCTCTTTGAACTGGCAGATGGTGGTAGTATATTTCTTGACGAAATTGGTGATATGAAGCTAAGTACACAGGCGAAACTCTTAAAAGTCATAGAGGGAAAGAATTTTAAAAGAATAGGTGGTATTAAAGACATTGTAGTTGATGTAAGAATAATTGCTGCGACAAATAAAAATCTGCAGGAGGAAGTAAAGTCTGGAAACTTCAGAGAGGACCTTTTTTTCAGATTGAAGGTTATACCAATTTATCTGCCGCCATTGAGGGAAAGAGGTAACGACATAATATTACTGGCAAATTATTTCATAGACAAGTTTAACAGGGAATTCAGAAAGAATGTAAAGGGTCTTTCAAAGGATGTTGAAAAGATTTTTCTTGAATACCACTGGCCTGGAAATGTAAGGGAGTTAAAAAACATCATTGAACGTGTTATGATACTTGAGAGTGCTGAGTACATAAAACCAGAACATCTTCCTGCTGAATTTACCTTTGATGAGCACAGCGAGACAAGAAAAATTGAGGCTATTAATCTTGAAATTCCACCCGGTGGTATCGATATAGAAGATGTAGAGAAAGGATTGATTGAAAAGGCACTTGAAATAACTCAAGGCAACCAGACAAGGGCTGCAAAACTTCTAAATCTATCACGAGACGCCCTTCGTTATAGAATGCAGAAGTTTGGGCTTTTAAACAGAAGGAGTTAGCTTTTGACCACTAATCGCATGGTAAGAAGGGTTTTTATTTATTTGTACCCTGTTACTTGACACAGGGGGGGTATTGCAGGATGGAAAGAATGAATATATTGGTAGTTGATGACGAACAACTGGTCAGATGGTTTCTTGAAAGGGCATTGAAACGAAAGGGGCACATTGTAAATGTGGTCTCAAGCGTGTCTGAGGCCCTTGAAAAAATAGGGGAGGAACAGTTTGACCTTGTGATAACAGATCTCAGGATGCCAGAGGCAAATGGCACAACCTTAATTGAAAAACTATGTGAGATGCCAAGTCCTCCGAGGATAATTGTTTGCTCCGCATACATTACACCAGAGCTTGACTTGGAATACAATAAAAAAGGGATTATTACCCTTAAAAAGCCTTTCAAATTAAATGAGCTTGACAGTGCCATTGAGAAAATAGATGAAATGTAAACTAAAGTTCCCTTTATTTTCTTGACATCAAGCAAATCCTTTTGTTTAAATAAAACAGCCTGTAGAAGGACTTTCCTTTTCTTCAGGCACAGGCGGATGCGTGGAAGAGGGGTGCGCTAACGGAAGTCGGAAATCGGAAGTCGGAGGTCAGACCTCTGACATCAGATGTCCGATTTCCCTGTAGCAAGTCCCCCGCTGCCCCGCAGCCGTGAAGGGAACGAAAGCCCAGAACAGAGGTCGGAAATCGGAAGTCGGGAATCGGAAGTCGGAAGTCAGACCTCTGTAGGCCACTGGAAGAACGGTTTGAACGGCTCGAACTGTTAAAACGGTTCAAACGGTTCTTCTGGGAAGGCGGGTGAGTAGGAAGTCAGTGTTGAGTGACAAGTGTTGAGTGTTTAGTAAAAAAATTAACTCCATAACTCAACACTCATAACTCAAAACTCAACACTGAGCATTGCCCTGAGCCGGAAGACCCATCCGTCTGGAATACCTCGAGGGAGGTGATGTATATGATGAATTTCCTGCCTTATATCTTTTATCCCCTTATTCATTTCTGAGTTAAGTCGTCAACCTGCTTTTTAGTTTCCAGAAAAAAACAGAAGGAGGACTATGGTGAAAAAGGGGATTTTTTTACTTTTAACTGTGTTTGTTGGATTGTTTTTGTTCAGTTTCGCAGTGAGTTCCTATGCAGGTGGGGCCGACCTTATATTGAAGATACTACTGAAGAAAGGGATAATTACCCAGAAGGAATATAAGGAGATAAAGGAGGAACTAAAAGGCAAAAAGACCGTTGAAGAAAAAGAAATGGAAAAAAAGCAAAGTGCCAAAAAAGAATGCACTTCTTTGTCTGAAAACATCTCTATTTCAGGCTCTCTCTATGGTGAGTACCGCTGGATGAAAAACCGTGACATAACAGACCCTGATACAGACTCCACATCAGACCTTTATCTCAGGAAGATAGAGCTTGCAGTTGATGCCCAACTGCTGGACTGGATAACCGCATCAGCAGTGTTCAACTCGGAGTGGATCGGTGACGACCTTAATCAGGGAGATGAAAAGGTGACCGTGGATGAGGCAACCATCACCATGCAGGATGATGATTTTCCCCTTTATCTTGTCATAGGAAAAAGGACTCAGCCCTTTGGAGTATTTGAAAACCACCTTGTTACTGATCCCATGACACAGGATGCCTATGAGACGAAAAGGGTTGGAATCACAGCAGGCTACACAGGCCCGATGGGGCTTGACCTCTCTGTGACTGTATATAAAGGAGAGGAGCAGATGAATCATCTCTTTGAGTCTGGACTTTTTGATGACACCGTAAAGAGGGCAGGGGAGGCCACTGATGATGTTGGTTCATACATAATTTCTGCGACAGTAGAGCCTCTTGAATATCTCACCCTGTTTGGTGGATACCTTTCAGAGCCTGGCAGGGGCTCAAGGAATGAGACTATAAACGGAGGTATAAGCCTTGTGCCACCATTTGTTGAAGGACTGAGGTTTGATGCAGAATACATGAAGGCACTAAACCGTGAAGAGTATGATAGCATAGACAAAGAGTACAGGGAGGGTGTGTTTTCAGCCACCCTTGCCTATGAGTTTGTGGTAAGGAATCGGAAGACAATTGGTGGAGGGTTGTTCGCAGCCCGGAGGGCACACTTAGTCAGTGAGCCTCTTGAATTGGCCCTGAGGTATGAGCATTTTGACGACGATGGGATGAGTGATGACCTTGGTATATGGACAGTGAAAGACCGATACAGTGCAGGTGCGAGGTACAGTTTTTACACTGATGAGGAGACAGGGTTTAATGCCTTTGTGGCAGGTGAATACAGGCACACAGAGCTCAGAGTTCACACAGATATGAAGGACAGTAACGATGAGGTCTACCTCAGGCTTGGAGTGGACTTCTAAAAAACTTTAAAAATTTTAAAAAAGGAGGAGTTTTATGAATAGAGTTTTTTCAAGGATAATGGTTATAGCTGGTTTAATCTTTTTTCTGTTTGCAGGAACATCTAATGCCATGATGAAGACCATGACACTTAAGAAAGACCCGGCCATAGTGCTTGCCGCCTTTGGAACTACAACAAAGGCGATGGTGACCTTTGATTTCTTTGACGAGTTCCTCAGGAAGGAACTACCGAAGAAATACAGGAATCTCCGCATTGAATGGGCCTTTACATCAGAGATCGTCAGAGAGAGGGCAAACAAAAAGTTCAAAAAGGCCGGCATTAACAAACGCTACCGCAGTCTTGCCCAGGTGATATCAGACCTTGAGGATGAGGGCTATCGTAAGATCGTGGTTCAGCCACTACATATATTCCCTGGTATTGAGTATGAAAGTGTCCTCAGAATGGTTGAAGGTCTGGTAGAGGCATTCAGGGATTTTGATGTGAGAATCAAGGTGGGCACTCCGCTTCTTACCCACTGGGAAGACATGGAAGAAGTGGTAAGGGTTATGAAGGAGTCACTGCTTCCGACCTTTGAGGGATGTAATGTGCTTGTTGGACATGGCACTGGTGAGACACATGTAGGCTCTAATATAACTTATCTTGGGCTTGAAAGGCTTTTGAAGACCTATTATCCTAATGCCTTTCTGGGAACAGTGGAGGGAGTGCCATCGCGAACTGAGGTGTTAAGCGAAGCCCGTCAGTGCAACCCAAAAAAGATCAGGTTTGTGCCCTTTATGTTTGTTGCAGGCGACCACATTATGAATGACATCATGGGGCAGGAGCCAGGTGATGACGGAGAACTCTCATGGGCACTTGAGATGAAGAGGGCAGGCTTCCAGGTAGAGGCACCAGAGGTTACCTATAAGGGCAAGGTCTACTACAAGGGGCTTGGCTTTTATCCCGAGATTGATAAGATTTTTGTAAAGAGTATTGTGAGAAAGTTGAAGGAGTTTGAGAGATAGAATGGTTTTGTCTTTTTGTTCATTTTAGGAGAGGGCCATTTACGGCCTTCTCCGAAGGATAAGGATAAGGGTGTTATTGATGAAAATGGAAACAAAGAGACTTCTTAGAACTATTCATAGATGGGGAGGACTGCTGGTGGCTGCCTTTGTGCTCTTTTATGCCCTTACTGGCATTTTGCTGAATCACCGCAGGGCATTCAGTTACTTTTACAGGTTAAAAATAGAGAAAACTCATATTCCACCATCAGATACAACAAGGATCAGAGAGTTTGTTGAGCATTACAAGGGCCTTATAGAGAGAAAAGACGATCCAACGGTTATAAAGATTAAGGGGGCAAAGGAAGTGGAGTTTCTCTACGGTTCTCATGGCCTTGTGAGATACATTATAAAACCCGAAAAGGGCGAGATAATCAAAACACAGAAGGTCTTCATTGAACCACTTAACAGACTGAACAATGTGCTGCATAAAGCTGCAAAAACCAGTAAGTTATGGATGGCATTCAGTGACCTTTTTTCAGGTATTTTAATTCTTTCAACAGTGGCAGGACTGTTTATATTCCGATATCGTAGAATTGATATACTTATGCTTGTTTCAGGTGTGCTGATTCTATCAGTGCTTGCGGTGATTGGATAATGAATGCATTGCTTGAAGTGCAGGGCTTAACGAGGCGGTTTGGTAAGAAGACTGCTGTGGCAGGAATTGACTTTTCCCTCCTGGAGGGAGAGTTTGTTGGTCTTCTGGGGCCAAATGGTGCTGGAAAGACCACTACAATTAGAATGCTTACTGGCCTGTATAAACCTACATCTGGTTCAATCAGATACTATGGTAAGGACTTCTTTAAAAACCAGAAAGAAATAAAGGGTTACATCGGGGTGGTGCATCAGTACAGCAACCTTGACCGTGACCTTACCGGTTATGAAAACCTTACGCTTCACTGCATACTGCACGGCATAAGAGGTGCTGAGAGAAAAAGAAGAATTGAAGAGGCACTTGAGTTTGCTGGACTTAAAGAGCACGGAAATCGACAGGTAAAGACCTACTCTGGTGGTATGAAACGGAGGCTCGTAATCGTAAGGGCTCTGCTTCATGAGCCTAAAATCCTCTTTCTTGATGAACCAACCGTGGGCCTTGACCCTCAGATAAGGCGCTCCTTATGGGATCTGATAGTAAAGATAAATCAGCTCAAGAAGATGACCATACTGCTTACAACCCATTACATAGAGGAGGCAGAGAGGCTCTGTGAAAGGGTGATGATAATAAATGAAGGCAGGATTATTGCCGATGCCTCACCCGAGCAGTTGAAGAAAGACCTTGGAAGGTTTGTGCTTGAGGTGTTTCATGAGGATGGCATTGAGGAGAGGCTATTTCAGACAAAAGAGGAGGCGCTTGAGGCACTGAAGGAATGCACAGAGACATGTAAAATTCGTGAGGTTACACTGGAGGATGTATTCTTAAATATGACTGGCAGGAGAATAAATGTTTAGTTTACTTTTCTGGCAGAGAGGATTTAAGAGAAAGAAGAGCATTAAAGAGGGCGTCAATTCTATTGTTGAGATTTCTGATCTCTGTTTTTATATCTTTGAGCTCCTCTTTAATCTCAGCAGTTCGCTCATCAACAACCTCATATACCATCTCAAGAGTTATTTTTTTTATGACGCCTTTTACTGTCTCTTTCATGTAAAAATTATAACACATAAGGAGTCTTATATCAAATGCTAAAGGGCATAAAAGGCATACTTTTCAGGGAACTGAAGGTATACAGCAAAAGGGCCCGTAAACAACTGCTTGCGTCCTCTATCTCTCCACTTCTATATCTCATTGCCTTTGGCTGGGGCTTTGGGGATAAGGTCGTGGCAGGTGGGCTCCCCTACATAACATTTCTGATTCCAGGACTTATTACAATGAGCAGTCTGAATCAGAGTTACGGGATAGCGCAGGAGATAAACATAGAGAGGTTCTACTTTCACCTTTACGATGAGTATCTTATTGCACCTATCCGACATATAGAGATAGTGCTTGGTGAGGTCTTCTACGGTATGTTCAAGGGCTTTATAAGTACATTTCTCATATTTGTTTATGCCATGCTGTTCGGGGTGCAACTGGTGCTTAATCCGGTGTTTTTTGTTGCCATACTGGTTCATACATTCCTGTTTGCATCACTTGGCACTAGCATGGCCATGATCATTAAAGACCATGGCTCCCAGGCAACAGTAAACACCTTTGTAATAACACCCATGATTTTTCTGTGCGGGACATTTTTCCCTGTTGACAAACTTCCCTACATATTCAAGCTGATTGTTTATGCACTGCCTCTAACATACTCCACCAAGGTTATAAGGGCATCCCTTACGGGTAAGGCAGTTTATACGCCATACCTGTTTTTGATGGCAGTATTCGCGGTTTTGTTTTTCTACACAGCCTATCAGGCGGTAAAGAGGGTAGAAGCATGAGGGTTAAAATTCTAAATACTAAGCACCAAATCCTAAAAATTTTAGTGATTGGTTATTGGTATATTTGCGTATTATTTACTGGTTTGACTGCGTTAATCGATTTATTTGCGTTGCAATCTTAACTTATTAACCTGATGATACAAAATAACCGGTGTATTTGAAGTTTGGGAATTTGAAATTTGGAGTTTGTTTAGGAATTAGGATTTAGGATTTAGGATTTAGAGATTTAGATTTATAGGGAATAGTTTTATGAAAAAAACTTTATTTAGTTTGATTCTGTTATTGGTCTTTATAGTTGTCCTTGCAACGCTTAAGGGTGCGGTGAGGATTGACCTTTTGCACATGACCGATACCGAGCGGGATATCCTGTTTTTTGTAAGACTGCCAAGGGTGCTTTTGTCAGGTCTTGTGGGCTCTGCCCTGGCATTAAGCGGGCTGCTGTTTCAGTATGTGATGAAGAACCCCCTGGCAGATTCCTTTACAACCGGTGTTTCTGCCTCCTCTGCAATGGGTGCTGTGGTTGCCATACTGCTTGGCCTTGGTGTGCTGATACCGCTTTTTGCCCTTGCAGGAGGGATTGCAGGGCTTGTGATTGTTTACAGGATATCATCTGTTCGGGGAAGGGTGCAACCAATCACCATGCTTCTTGCAGGCATTGTGCTCAGTACCTTCTCGTCGGCAACCATAAGTTTCATGAAGTTCCTAAGTGACGATGCCGTAAGTTCCATCATCTTCTGGCTTATGGGCGGGTTTCAGGATGCCTCTCTTAAAAAGGTGTTTGCACTTTCAATGGTGGTGTTATCAAGTTTTTTGCTTGTAAAAAGACGGTATCTTGCCCTTGACATTCTCAGTTTCGACGATACCACTGCCCTTTCAAGCGGCATAAAGGTAGACAGGCTAAGAAAGGAGGCATTCTTTCTTGCAGCTCTGCTTACGGCCTTCAGCGTTGGGTATGCGGGAATTATAGGATTTGTTGGATTGATTGTCCCCCATGTTATCAGGCTGATGAAGTTTGTAAAGGCATCAGAACTGGTTCCCCTGAGTATTCTGGCAGGTGCGGTGTTTATGATATTTAATGACCTCGTATCAAGAACCCTTCTTGCAGAAGGACAGGAGCTGCCTGTGGGAATAATCACATCCTCCATTGGTGGGCTGTTTTTCCTCTATCTGCTGATAAAACGTAAAAGGGAGCTTTACTACTTTGATTAGTTTAAAAGGTATAGTGGCAAAACAGGGTGATTTTACATTGAAGGTTGACTCGCTTTCTCTTAGCCGGGGTGAGCTGATTGCTGTGCTTGGTAACAACGGAAGTGGAAAGTCAACCTTTCTGTCTGTGCTTGCAGGATTAAAGGATTTCAGTGGTGAGTATATCTTGCAGGGAATGCCCTTCCATGACTTAGAGCCTCTTGAAAGACACAGGCTAATCTCTCTTCTTCCGCAGCAAACAGGTCTCAACATGCCCTTTGATGTCCAGTATGTGGTGCTTACCGGAAGATACCCTCATACCGATGGCAGGGGCTACAGCGATGAGGACATAAGATACACTGAGGAGACATTGAAAAAACTTGATATATACAGCCTGCGAAACAGGCAGTTCAATGAACTCTCCGGGGGTGAGCGTCAGAGGGTGCTACTTGCAAGGGTGATAAACAGAGACTCACAGGTAATGCTGCTTGATGAGCCCCTCACAGGAGTGGATCTCATGCACCAGCACGAGATTGTTGATCTACTAAGGCTACAAAGCAAAGACAGACTTGTGCTTGTGGTTATTCACGATATTGCAATGGCAGTAAGAGAGTTTGACAGATACCTGTTTTTTGTTGATGGTCAACTGAAGTATGACCTGTCAAAAGAAGACCTTGATGAGCAGAGACTTTCGGAGGTCTTTCAGGTTAATGTGAGATTCATAAGACAGGGAAACAGGGTATTTGTCTATACAGAGGGAACTAAAAAGGAGGCATCAAAATGAGGATTTTAAAGAAGGCATTGTTTATGTGGATTATTGCTTTATGTGTTTTCTCCAGCACTGCCTTTGCCTTTGAAAGGGTGGTGGTCTTATATGCTGCGGCCTCACCGGTTCTTAAGGAACTTGGAGTATCAGACAGGGTGATAGGCATTACCAGAACCGACCATACCTTCAAGGGGGTCACCTCGGTTGGTTCGCACCTGAGACCAAACATGGAACTGCTGAAGGCCCTGAAGCCCGACCTGATCGTTGCAGGCTCAAGGAGGGCCTTTCCAGAGGAGATGTCTGAGCGCCTCAATGCAAGGGTGTTTTATTTTGACCCAAGAACACTTGAAGAGATACTTCAGCGTATCAGGTCTCTTGGAGAACTGCTTGAAGCACAGAGGGCTTCAGAGGCACTTATAAACAGGTTGAAAGAAAAACTCTCGGCAGTAAAACCACTTAATTACAGTCCTACAGTGATATATGAGATAAGCGAAAGACCGCTTAAAGTGGCTGGTAGCAGAAGCATAATTACATCAATCATAGAGCATGCAGGTGGAGTAAATCTTATCAAGGTAAAGAAAAAGCATGTGCTTATCTCTGCTGAAAAGATAATCAGCCTTTCACCCGACTTCTATGTCTATCAGGTTGGACCAATGAACAAAAACCCCCAGAGGCCTGAAGATAGACCCTATTTCAGGTCTTTGAAAAGCCATGTTGTACGGGTGGATGAGTATGAATTTGCACGGCCTGGAATAAATGCCTTTCAAGCAGTGGTTGATTTAAACAGAATATTTCAGGAGGTTTCAAAATGATGGTCTATTCAGTAGGGCTTGGCCCTGGGGACCCGGAACTGGTAACAGTAAAGGCTAAGAGAATTCTTGAGCAGTCTGATATGGTAGTGGTGCCCCAGTCTGACCAGACAGGCCGCTCTGTGGCAAGAGAGATTGTTCTCAGATATATACCCGAGGAAAAGATCATGATGTATTACTTTCCAATGAATAACGACCGCATGGAACTTCAAAGAAGATACAAAGAACTTGCAGGGAAGATTAAAGATCTGCTCAGCAGAGGCAAAAAGGTCTGTTATGTAACCATGGGAGACCCCACAATCTACAGCACCTCAAACTACCTGACCGATAAACTGCTCTCCATTGGCGTGAGGGTCTCGCATATTCCGGGCATCAGTTCTATAAATGCAACTTCTGCCAAGATTTCAATGCCCCTTTGTGTAAAGGGTGAAAACTTTGGTGTTTATGAGATGCCATCAGATGTACAGAAGGCGGTGGAGTTGATTTCACGCCATCCTACCACAGTGTTTATGAAGGTCAACAAAAGACTGCAGGTGCTGATTGAGGCTGTTAAGATGGTAAAACCTGAAAGGGCCTACCTTGCACGCCGTCTCGGGCTTGATGGCGAGCAGGTTTACGATATGCTAAACTGTGCCCCTCCACCAGAGGCCGCCTACCTGTCAGTGGCGGTAATAAGAAGGAGAAGGAAACTTAATAGTTGTGAGCTTATTGGAACCATGAAAGGGAAGATAAAAATCAAAGGAGACATAATTAATAGTGGTAAATGAAAGGAAACTCCGAAAGGGCTTTACCACAGGCACCTGTGCAGCAGCGGCTTCAAAGGCAGCGGCCATGGCTTTGAAAGAGTCAGGAGTCAGGGGTCGGGAGTCAGAAATCAGAGGTCTGAGGTCAGAAGTCAGAAAAGAAGTCTTCGTAGAGGTTGGCCTTCCCTCCGGGGAAAGGGTGACTTTAAGGGCTTATATAAAAGAAATAGCTAAGGACTATGCCGTGGCATCTGTCGTAAAGGATGCAGGTGACGACCCTGATATTACTAATGGGGCAGAGATAGTGGCAAAGGTGAAACGGAAGTCGGAGGGCGGATGTCAGAAGTCAGAAGAAAAACAACAAATTGTTATCAAGGGAGGAAAAGGAGTTGGGGTGGTTACGAAGCCGGGGCTTCAGATACCGGTTGGTGAGCCAGCAATAAACCCTGTGCCAAGGAGGATGATCAGTGAGGCTGTAAGAGAGGTGCTTGGTGACAGACCGGTTGAGGTTACCATTGAGGTGCCAGATGGTGAACGGCTGGCAAGGAAGACCTTTAATTCAAGACTTGGCATAGTGGGGGGCATATCCATTATCGGCACAACAGGCATAGTAGAGCCAATGAGCCTTGAGGCGCTGAAGGCAACCGTGCAGTGTGAGATTGATATAGCAGTAGAAGAAATAAAATCTAACTCAAAACTCAAAACTCAAAACTTAAAACTATTTTTTGCTCCTGGAAAGATTGGCGAGGATGCTTTAAGAAGGATTTTCGGAGATGTAAGGGTGGTGCAGACAAGTAATTTCATTGGATTTGCTCTTGGATATGCTTGTTCAAAGGGGGTTAACAGTATTGTGCTTGGTGGACATCCGGGAAAACTTGCAAAGATACTGATGGGCTACTATGATACCCATTCCCGTAACTCTCCTCAGGCAACCGATTTCGTTGCACGATATATGGGTTTAAAAGGCGGGTTCAACACAGTTGAGGAGATCATAAAAATAACAAAACGCTCATCCGCCCCTCTCCATAAAGTGGAAGGCCGAGGGATGGGCTGGAACCGCCTTGCCAGTGAAATAGCAATAAAGATAGCAGGAGATTTTGGTTTAAGCCATGTAGAGGTGTATCTGTTTGATATGAAGAAAAATCTTATAGGAGATGGCAGATGGGATGGATAGTTGTGATAAGTGCTGGGCCTGGTGGCAGGGATTACATTACCGAGATTGCTCGCAGGAGGGCTCAGTCATGTAAGGTTCTAATAGGAAGCAAGAATCAGCTTGCATCAGTGAATCCAGAGCCACAACAGAGGGTTTATCAGGAGACCAGCATAGAAAAGATTATGGAGTTACTTTATAAGCACAGGGGTGATGAGACAGCAGTAATGGTTACAGGGGATGCGGGCTTATACAGTCTCTGCCAGAAAATAATAGATCGTTTTGGAAAAGAGGCTGTCAAAGAGGTGGTGCCCGGGGTATCGAGTCTTCAGGTCGCCTTTGCAAGGATAAAGGAACCATGGCTAAATGCTCGGGTGTTTTCATATCATGGCCGGCCTCTTGAAGGGCTTGAGGAGGTTTTAAAACACGAAAGGGTTGCCATACTCTGTGACACCGAGCATAACTCCAGGGTAATACTTGAAAACCTGGTGGAATATGGACTGTTCGAGCACAGGAGGAAGGTTTACGTCTGTCAGGAACTAACACTGCCAGAGGAGAGGATTATAAAAATAAACTCAGCAGAGGATTTGGAAAGGATAGAGGTGCAAAGAAGGGAGATAGTGGTGATTTTAAGTATAAAAGATTAGTCTTAAAATAAGAGATGGTTTCGTTATATAACGCTAAGAACGCAATAAACGCATTAACACTAAAAGGAGGTTTTCATGACACAGATTGAAAGGGCAAGAAAAGGCGAGGTAACAGAAGAGATCAGGAAAGTGGCAGAGGATGAAGGGCTTGATGAACAGGTGGTGCTCGAGCGTGTGGCGAAGGGGCAGATTGTTATTCCTTCAAATCCTAACAGAAAAACCAGGGTTGTTGGTATTGGCAAGGGACTAAGGACGAAGGTCAATGCCTCTATCGGAACATCCACAGAGATTATCGACATGGAGATGGAGGTTCAAAAGGCAAAGGTTGCAGAGCAGTACGGAGCAGACACGCTGATGGATTTAAGCGTGGGTGGTGACATTTCGGCAATCCGCAGGGCTGTGATGGATGCCATCAGCCTTCCTATTGGCACAGTGCCCCTTTATGAGGCCTTTGCACTGTCTATTGAAAAATACGGCACTGCCGTTGACATGCCCGAGGAACTGCTCTGGGAGGTCACCGAAAGGCAATGTGAAGAGGGTGTGGCATTTATGGCTATTCATTGTGGAATAAACCGTAGAACCGTTGAGATGCTCCGCCGTCAGCATTACCGTTACGGTGGGCTTGTATCAAAGGGCGGCTCCTATCTTGTTGCCTGGATGGAGCATAATGGAAAAGAAAATCCCCTTTATGAACACTTTGACAGGGTGGTTGAGATACTGAAGAAACACGATGTGGTCTTAAGCCTTGGAAATGGCTTCCGTGCAGGTGCCATACATGATGCAACAGACAGGGTTCAGATACAGGAACTCCTGATAAACTGTGAACTTGCCGAGATAGGCCGTGAGATGGGTTGCCAGACCATGGTGGAAGGCCCCGGGCATATACCGATAAATGAGATAGAAGCTAATATCATATTAGAGAAAAGGATGTCCGGTGAGTCGCCCTTTTACATGCTTGGCCCCATTACGACTGATATTGCTCCTGGATACGACCACATCACAGCAGCAATAGGTGCGGCTCTTTCCTCTGCCTATGGTGCAGACTTTATCTGCTATGTTACACCTTCTGAGCATCTTGGATTGCCATTTCCAGAGGATGTCAGAGAGGGTGTAATGGCTGCAAGGATTGCCGCCCACATTGGCGACATGATCAAGCTTGACCGCAAAGAACGCGACAAAGAGATGTCAAAGGCCCGTCGTGATATGGACTGGGCACGTCAGTTTGCCCTTGCCATAGACCCTGAAAGGGCAAAGGAGATAAAAGACCGTAGAGGAAATGGCGATGAACACATGTGCACTATGTGCGGTAAGTTCTGCGCCAACGATATACTGAGTGGAATGTTTCTTATGGATATGGAAGGCTCTGATAAAAAATGAAACTACCTTGAATATGCACAGCGAGCGAATGTAATGAGATAATACTTCCTTACATATCGAAGATACCCTGCGGTCTTGCTGCAGGGTTCTTCATAATGTAAAGGTAATCTTTAAAAATACAAGAACCTTAGAGTAAGGCAAAAAAGACGACACCTTGAAATAGTAATTCTGATGATATATACTAATGGTATATACCATCAGAGTGGAGGTTTAAAAAGTGAAACTTGCCAGAGTGTTTAAAAACGGACGAAGTCAGGCGGTAAGAATACCAAAGGAGTTCAGGTTTGAAACAGATGAGGTTTACATTAAAAAAGAGGGGGATAAGGTTATATTGATGCCCGTAAAAAAATCCTGGTCTTCTTTGCTTGAAAGCCTTGATAAGTTTTCTGATGACTTTATGACTGAACGAAAGCAGCTAAATATCCAGAAAAGAGAGTCTTTGTAGATGAAATACATGCTCGACACCAATATATGTATTTATCTTATCAAGAAAAAAACGGAAAAACTTCTAAAGTGTCTAATTAAACAAAAACCAGAAGATGTGGTTCTTTCATCAATAACAGTGGCAGAATTGCATTATGGTGTCCAAAAAAGCAGGCATAAAAAACAAAACAGTGAAGCCCTAAGATACTTTCTTGAGCCCTTTGAAATCATGCCCTTTGATAAAACCGCATCTGAGGCCTATGGAAAGATAAGGGCAGAACTTGAACTAAGTGGAAAACCAATTGGTTCAATGGATTTGTTAATCGGTGCACATGCACTGAGTCTTGGTGTTACTCTCATTACTAACAATGTAAGGGAATTTAAAAGGATAAGGGGTTTGAAGGTCATTGACTGGACAAAGTGACTTTTATAGTAACGAACCAGCAACGAGCAAGGTGGCAGTGATTGTGATAACCTCTGAAGGGCTGAGGCTGGGAACCCTTGTTGCAGAAGAACTTGGTGCAAGCCTTCATGTAATAGAGGACATTAACGAAGTAGCAGGCTCAAATAATTTAGAAGTAGAAAGATTTACGAAACTTTCTGAGCATATAAGCAAGGTATTCTACGAATACAAGGGACTTATATTTGTTATGTCCCTTGGTATAGTCAACCGGGTGATTGCACCCTTGATAAAAAGCAAATACACTGATCCTGCGGTGGTTACCATTGATGAGGTTGGCCGTTATGTGATAAGCATCCTTTCAGGACATGAAGGCGGAGCAAATGAGCTTGCCTATCTGGTAAGCTCTCTGACCGGAGCAGACCCTGTTGTAACCACTGCCACAGAGGCAAACAGAACCTGCATCCTTGGGGTGGGCTGTAAACGAGGGGAGAAAAAGGAAAGGGTTTTAGATGCCATAATGAAGGCATGCCACGAGGCTGGGGTGGAGCCATCAGAGATAAGGTGCCTTTCATCTGCCTGGATAAAGAGGGATGAGTGGGCAATCATAGAGGCAGCAGAAGATCTGAATCTCTACATCAGGTTCATTCCAAAGTGGATGATAGAACTATACTACAAAAGCCATCCCGAGGCGCCTCGTTCAGAGTTTGTTTTCAGTAAAATCGGAGTTTATGGAGTGGCAGAGCCCTGCGCCATGCTCTCGGGCAGGAACACCGAGCTCCTGCTATGTAAAAATTACAACGGAGTAAAGGTGGCACTGGCAAGGGAAAGGCTTGCAGGTTAGTTTGTTTCAGCATCTGAAAAGACCTTATGGTTAATATTTCCAAATGGTCTTTTGATAATATGTAAAAAATTAAGGGTATTTGCCATGAGGTGCGAAAATGATATAATTAACTGAAGGAGGATCTTATGCCACATGTTCTGAAGATTGATGAGGATATATACACCGCACTGGTTGAATCCTTCGGTGAGGAGACATTGAAGGAGAGAATAGATGATATATTTCTTAGTGCCCTTGAGAGCAAACTTGAGCTGTATTCCAGAGAGATATTGAAGTTTGAAGAAAAATACGGAATGTCATTTAAAGAGTTTTCTGATAAGTGGGACAAGGGAGAAATTAAAGATAAATATAGTTATGAAGTAGAAAGCGATTTTATTGACTGGGAGATGCTTGAGATGGAAAAAAGAGACCTCATCTTAGCCATTTCCAAACTTAGAAGCATCAGAAAAAAATGAAGGAGACCCCTGTTGAATCCTTTCTCAAGGAAGTTATAGCATCTATTGTAAAGCACTTTTCTGATTATCAATATGAGATATTATTAAAAACACCTAAATCTCTTAAGGCAAATATTCATATAGGACAGGAACTTTTTATTGCAGTAAGGTATAATGCAAGAAACGATAGGATTGATTTTGCTCTTATTTATGATAATAAGCGAATTTTTGGATACGACAACTTAAAACAGTGGCATTATCACCCTTTTGATAATCCCTCAATCCATATTCCTTGTAAAGAACCTTCAATTGAAAGGATAATATCTGAAATGAAAGAAATCTCTTTAAGGATAAAAAAACAAAGAGGATAAAATGACCAACTATTCGTTGAAGACCACGGCTCAGACAGTGCAATGTTGATTATCGTAAACTAACAGAGTAAGTTGAAAACTCTTTAAAAAATGAGGACCTGATGATACTTATACTTGGCGGGACAACAGAGGCTTACAGGGTGGCTGAGGAACTCACGAGACAGGGCAGGGAGTTCGTGCTGAGTACAGCCACAGAGTATGGGCTTGAAAACTTCAGAGTGCGCTTTGGGAAGAGGGTGCTTAATATCCGTTTCAGCAAAGAAAGCCTTGAGAGGTTTATAACCGAAAGGCAAATATCAGAGGTGGTTGATTGCACCCATCCCTATGCTGAAGAGATTACAATGCTGGCAAGAGAGATAACCACGAAGCTTGGCATCCCTTACCGGTCGGAAACAAGGGATGTTCAGTCCGAAACCGTGCTTGATTATGAAAAGGTAGTGGAGTTTGAAAACCTCGAGGCGGTTGCAGAGTTTATTTTATCAAGAGGTATAAAAAGGCCTCTTTTTACAACAGGCAGTAAGGACCTTAGCTTTGTTGAGCCCCTCAAGGAGATAGAAATTTTCATTAGGGTTCTTCCCTATGAAGACTCTATCAGGCGCTGTCATGCGTCAGGCATTAAACGAGCAAACATCATTGCCATGCAGGGGCCATTTTCTGCTGAGCTTAACAGGGCACTGATCAGGCAGTTTTCAATAGACTGTATTGTCACAAAGCAGTCGGGAAGGGAAGGGGGGTTTTTTGAGAAACTGAAGGCAGCAGATGATACAGGTATATGGTTTTTGATTTTAAAGAGATAGATTGCTTTTTTATGCATATTATTGATAAAGTATATGCATAAAGGAGGTGCTACAGGTGAGGACCACATTAGACCTGCCAGAGGATTTGGTAAAAGAGGCTATGAAGCTAACCAATAGCAAGACAAAAAAAGGGGTAATAGTAGTGGCTCTGGAAGAGTTGATAAGAAAAATAAGGCTCTCGGAAATAAAAAGATACAAAGGAAAAGTTGATATAGATGTGGATATGGATAAATTAAGAGGAAGGAAGTGTCGGTATTAATTGATACTTCTGTTTGGATTGATTATTTTAAAGGAGCGAAAGACTCTGAAAAGCTTGATTACCTGATTGATAATAATCTTGTCTTGATTAATGATCTAATACTTACTGAATTAATACCTCTTCTGAAAATAAAAAGGCAGAAGCATTTTAGATTATTACAGAAGGTTCTAAAAATCAGACTCTATGCATAACTCACCCAAGCTTTTCAGGGTTGGTGTGTGGGATGAACCGGGCAGATGGAAACTCCTTCATAAACTCGTTGTCTGTGTTCATCTCACGATAGGTAATTATTGAGTGGATGTGTTCAATCTCTTTAAGTAATGATGCATCAAGCAGCAACCTCTCAGCCCCTTTTAGTGATGAGTTGCCCACTGGCTGAAATCTCTCTTGTGGTATCTGTGGAAGCATACCAAGAACCTGGGCGTTCTGGAGGTTTACACCAGAGCCAAGGGCACCTGCAATGTAGAATCTTTCAATATCACCAAAGCCTATCCCGAGAGACTGGGTAAGCACATATAGTGATGTAAACATGGCTGCCTTGGAGCGGAGAAAATTCTCTATCTCCCTTTCATTGATTCCAATTACTGCCTTTTCATTTTTTGCCACCACAAAGGTTTTCTCTCCGCCTATCTCTTCAAGTGGGGCTACATCTGTGAACCTTCCTCGCTGGTCAATGAAGCCTGCCCTGAACAGTTCAGCCACCAGGTCTATTACACCCGAGCCGCATATACCAACGGGAGGACTGTCACCAATTGTTTTGTAACTGACAGTTCCTGAATCTTTTATCTCAATTCTGTATATGGCACCCTCTTTTGCAACAGTGCCTGATGAGAGGATACCACCTTCAAGGGCTGGCCCTGCAGCGCCTGCTCCAACCAGTATCCAGTCTTTAGTGCCAATTACAATCTCAGCATTTGTGCCCACATCTATTAGCACCTGGGGGTGTTCTGCCCTGTGAATACCTGTTGCCAGTATGCCTGAGATAATGTCTCCTCCCACATAACTGCCTGCATTTGGAAACAGAAAAACCGTTGCATCCGGGTTTATGTCTATCTCAAGCTGTCTGGCATTGAAGAAAAGCCCTGATGAGACAACAGGAATGTATGGTGAAACAGGTATGTGAGAAACCTCAAGACCCAGTGTAAAGTGGCTCATCACAGTATTGCCAGCAATGCAGACTGCAAAGATATGCTGTTTTTTTATCCCCTGTTTTTCACAGAGACTGGTTATCTCTCTGTTTATCGATTCTATCAGACTTCGATGGAGTCTCTGGTGTTTGCCTGCCATAGCGTGATGGATTCTTGATAGAATGTCCTGTCCGAATTTACACTGGGGGTTTTTGAAGTGGTGTCTTTTCAGGGAAACCCTGTTTTTCAGATCATAAAGCTCGATAACTATATTGGTGCTACCAATGTCTATTGAAAGACCATAGAGCTCAGGGGATGATGGGGCAATAAGGCGGTATCCGTATGTACATACTGAAAACACAGGGGTGATTCTGAAGCCGCTTTGCCTCAGGCAGGAAGGAAGCTCTCTCAGGGCCTGCAGTGTGGGCTGAAGATCCATAAGCCCTGAGGCCTCCTTCAGTCGTTCAAAATCAGCCCTTTTGTCCTGCTCCGTTGGTTCTGATAATTCAAGGTCAAGGCTGAAAACCAATGGTGTATTCATAACAGGCAAAAATCAGCAGTCACTATTAATTGTCGGCTGTATCTAACCAACTACTTCTCCAATATCAATAACGATACCGTCTTTAACTTTTTTATAGTAAACTATTTTTACTTCTATACTTTCATTCAAAACTTTCTTACTTTTATAAGTTTCAGGTTTAATGCTTATAGGGATATTTCCAATAAAGCCATCAA
>CAZEYP010000027.1:0-37458 GCA_964515925.1 uncultured Nitrospirota bacterium | reverse complement strand
CTGAGGAAAACTTTAACAGAGTCTGGAAGGCTATAGAAAACCTCACCAGGGCACAGGAACAGACCGAAAAAGAATTAAAATCCCTTATTCAAGATCACAAAAGAACCCGTGAAATAGTAAACGGCCTTTCAGAAACAGTGGGCTATGGCCTTGAAGACAAGCTGTTTCCATACATGAGGGACTTTGTTAAAAAGGAATATGGGGTTGAGGTAGAGGTGCTTGACAGGAGAAATGTAATTTATTCTAACGGAAAATTCGACGAGGTAAACATATATGTTGAGGGCAGAAAGGGAAGACAGAAGGTTTACATAGTTGGTGAGTGCAAGTCTAAACCCGGCAAAAAGGATATAAAGAAGTTCAATGAAGTGCTCAAACGTTTAAAACAACATATCGGTAAAGATGTGATGGGATTTATAGTGGGCTATCAATACAGCCCTGAAGTAGAGAAATATCTTGAAAACAAGTATCCCCATATCAAGAAGATGAAGAGTTTTGAGTTTGAGCTTAACTACCAGCGAAAATAATCATCTTTATCAAAAGAATAATCTTGCCAGAGCCTTCTACAGCAGTGCTTATGACATTCTCAGCCATAAGCCTTTTACCTTTCTCAAGAAAACGCCATAAACACAATAAACGCAATTAACTCAATGAACCCAACAAACGCTATAAACGCTATCAACGCGATGAACGCTATAAACGCAATTAACGCTATACAATATTTGACTCTCCAATTTATCTAATGTTAAACTTAAATTAACCATAAAAAGGAGAGCAGAGGAAAAAGACCAGAGAGTTTGATGTCATCGCAGATACTGAACCCTCAACTAAAACTATAATAAATTAGGTGATGCTCTTATTAAGAAGGGCATCACTTCATATCATAAAGGGCACACCACAACCTCTAATTCCTGACGGATTAGTTTACTCTATAACATGATTAGCCACCTTGAAAATTACGATAAAAATTTTTCCTTAAAATAATAAAATACAAAAAGTATGACGAAGGAGATCGGAAATAGTTAAAATATAAAACCAACTTATGGATAACAATGAAAAACCCCTATGAAATTTGTTGATTATGTAAAGATCCATGTTAAATCAGGCAAAGGTGGAAAGGGCTGTGTCAGTTTCCGCAGAGAGAAGTTTATCCCCAGAGGTGGGCCTGATGGCGGAGATGGTGGCAACGGCGGTGATGTAATAATAAAAGCAGACCCCCAGCTTTATACCCTTCTTGACCACAGGTACAGAAAGAATTATCATGCTGAAAATGGCCAGCACGGTATGGGCAAAAACCGACATGGCAGAAATGGAAAGGATATGATCATCAGGGTGCCTGCTGGCACAGTTGTTAAGGATGCAGAAACAGGCAGGATTATTGCTGACCTCAACAGCCCTGATGCCCAATGTGTTGTAGCAAAAGGTGGAAGAGGTGGGCTTGGAAACGCCCATTTTGCAACGCCAACCCGCCAGGCACCAAGATATGCCCAGCCAGGAGAGCCTGGACAGGAAAAGGACCTTATTCTTGAGCTTAAACTCATTGCAGATGTAGGACTGATAGGGCTGCCAAATGCCGGGAAATCAACCCTCATATCAAGAATCTCTGGCGCCCGTCCAAAAATTGCCGACTATCCATTCACCACCCTTGTACCTAATCTTGGGGTGGTAAAGGTGGACGACCTGAGAAGCTTTGTGGTTGCAGACATACCGGGCCTGATTGAAGGTGCGCACAGTGGTGCAGGACTGGGGCATCGCTTTTTAAGGCATGTTGAAAGAACAAGGCTTTTGCTTCATCTTGTGGATGTATCTGAGATGACAGACGGGCTACCTTCATCCAATCTCGAAAAGATAAACAAGGAGCTTGAACTTTACTCATCTGAGCTTTCAAGAAAGCCCCAAATTATTGTTGCCACAAAAATCGATATTGCTGACACTGGCAGGCTAAATGACATAAGGAATTATTGTAAAATAAAAGTCCTTAAACTGTTTGAGATTTCGGCGGTAAGAGGCGATGGACTTAAGGAGCTAATAACAGAAGTAGTAAACAGACTGGAGAACAAACAATGAGAATAGTTATAAAACTGGGCAGTAACATAGTTGCCGGCGATAAAGGGCTTGATGAAAGGCAGATAGAAAGAATCGCATCCGAGATATCAGAGCTTTTTTCAATGGACAATGATGTTGTTCTGGTCTCATCTGGTGCAATAGCTGCGGGAATGAAAAGACTCTCACTCAAAAGAAGACCGTCTGATATAAGACACAAACAGGCCACTGCTGCTGTTGGACAGAGCGCCCTCATGTGGGCCTATGAACAGGCATTTTCTAAACACAATATAAAGGTTGCTCAGGTGCTCCTCACAAGAGATGCCTTCTTTGACCGCCAGAGGTATATAAATGCAAAAAACACTCTGCTTACCCTGATTGACTACAGGGTTATACCAGTAATTAATGAAAATGATACAGTCTCAATTGAAGAAATAAAATTCGGAGACAACGACCTCCTTGCCTCACTGGTTGCAGGTCTGCTTGGTGCTGACCATCTGGTAATCCTGTCTGATGTGAATGGCCTTTACAGCAGAGACCCACGACGTTACAAAAATGCAGAGCTTATCAAGACAGTAAAGGAGATTACACCTGAACTAAAAAGACTTGCAGGTGGTGCCGGTACTTCAGTAGGCACAGGGGGTATGTATTCAAAACTTGTAGCAGCCGAAAAGGCCATGAACTACGGAATAAAGGTAAGCATAATTAATGGCAGAAAAAAGGGGCTTTTGAAAAAGCTCCTGTTAGAAGGAAGCCCTATGGGCACCACATTTTTCCCTGCTCAGAAAAGACTTACCTCCCGAAAAGGATGGATCGCCTTTGGATTAAGAGCGAAAGGGGAGATTGTTATAGACCGGGGAGCAGTGACTGCATTAAAAGAAAAAGGGAAAAGTCTGCTACCATCGGGCATCAAGGAACTAAAAGGCGAATTTAACTCAGGAGATGCTGTTTATTGCGTGGATGAAAAAGGGTTAAGAATTGCAAAGGGTCTTACAAACTATTCTTCAGAAGAACTGAAAAAAATAAAGGGGCTAAGGACATCAGAAATAGAAAAAACCCTTGGTTATAAATATGCTGATGAGGTAATTCACAGAGACAATCTGGTGCTTGTTGGCCTGTAAAGGCTCATAACCTTCTCTATAACCTCCTCCGGAGTAACCATAGAGCCTCCGGCACGACCAAAGAACTCAACCTGTGTTCTTCCATTTACTGAAAGACGGACATCTTCAACCATCTGTCCCATATTAAGCTCAACTACAAGAAAATCCTTACCCTGCTGGCTTAACTCTGAAAGCTCTTTCTCTGGAAAAGGAAACAATGTGATAGGTCTGAAAAGTCCAACATTAATGCCCCTGTCTCTTAATGTCTCCATTGCCGTAAAGCATACCCTTGATGCAATACCAAAGGCCACTATCACCAGATCGGCGTCTTCAACATCTATAGCCTCGTATAGCACCTCCTGCTCTTTCATCTTGTTGTATTTCTGAAACAGCTTTATGTTATGCCTCTCAAGCTCTCCCTCTCCAAGGTAAAGAGACTTAACAACACGAGGTGCTCTTCCCTTACATCCGTCAAGCACCCAGTCCTTTGGTGGCAGGTTTGGTGGCTGATAGGGCACAGGCTCAAAGGGCTCCATCATCTGCCCAAGTATGCCATCGCCAAGTATCATTACAGGATTCCTGTATTCGTCAGCCTTATCAAAGGCACGCATAGTCAGATTCCATAGTTCCTGATGGCAGTTAGGTGCATAAACAAGGAGTTTATAATCACCGTGTCCACCACCTTTGACTGCCTGAAAATAATCCTGCTGACTGCCTGATATGTTGCCAAGTCCGGGACCTCCACGCTGCATGTTTACTATCACTGCAGGAAGCTCTGCGCCTGCGAGATAGGATATACCTTCCTGTTTCAGGCTGATGCCAGGTGAAGAGGAAGAGGTCATTGCCCTTGCACCTGCTGCTGCTGCGCCAAAGACCATGTTTATTGCTGCAAGTTCGCTTTCTGCCTGAATGAACACACCTCCCACCTCTTCCATACGCCACGACATATATTCAGGGATTTCGTTTTGAGGGGTGATTGGGTAGCCAGCATAAAATCTGCACCCTGCCTGTATGGCAGCTTCGGCAATAACCTCATTGCCTTTCATCAGGGTCTTCTCTGGCATGTTATTCGATTATCCTTGGAACTCTGTAGAAGTTGTCCTTTCTGTCTGGGGCGTTACCAAGGGCATCGTCAGGATGGAGTGACTCCTGTAATTTATCCTCCCGGAAGACATTTGTAATCTCCAGCACATGACTTGTAGGTTCTACATCAGCGGTATCTAATTCGTTGAGTTTGTCGATGTAATCAAGTACATTACTAAGCTGTTCACTGTATGTTATTTTTTCTTCTTCGCTTAGTCTTAATCGGGCAAGCATTGCGATATGCTCAACATCTGTCTTTGTTATCTTCATATTCAGACCCTCTCAAGATGTGCAAACTTCACTGCAAGCCTTTTAACACCAACGCCAGGGAAGTTGACAGCTACCTTCAGATCATCACCCTCACCGTAACAGTCTCTGACCACTCCTACTCCCCACTTTGGATGCTTTACCCTGCAACCGGTCTTGTATGGAACCTTAAAGACAGGCGCTGCTACCTTTTTGGTCTTTTCTCTCCTGGGTTTGGTCTCGTGATAATGCTTACAAATTGCCTTCTCGACCCATCTGCAGCAGCTCCTGGGTATTGAAAACAGAAATCTTGAGGGCTCCTGATCCTGAAGCTTTGAAAACACCCTTCTCTTCTTTGCCCCTGTAAGATACAGATGGTCCTTTGCCCTCGTCATACCTACATAAAAAAGACGACGTTCCTCCTCAAGTTCATCGTTACTGTCAAAGGCTTTAAAGTAAGGCAGCAGTCCTTCTTCAAGTCCTGTAATGAAAACAACAGAGAATTCAAGCCCCTTGGCAGTATGAAAGGTCATAAGAGAGACCTTGTCTCCCTCTACAGAATCATCAAGCCTTGTAATAAGAGAAACATTATCAAGGAATTCACCAAGTCCCTTACCCTCAGCAGATGCCATTAGCTCTGCAATGTTCTGAATTCTTTCCTCTGAAAGGCTTTCAGCATAACCCGTCAACTCTACAATCTCCTTTATAATCTCAGACACCGGCTGCTGCTTTATTAATGTCAACCGTTCGATAAGTGCTACAAAGTCCTTCAGTCTTTCAACAACTGTGGGTGAAGAGGATTTCTTAGAGCATATATCCCTTATTGCATCATATAGGCTTATGCCTTCCTTCTTTGATACATGCTCTATTTTGTTAATAGTAGCTGCACCTATACCACGAGGTGGGGTGTTGATTATCCTGCGCAGACTCACATTGTCATGAGGATTCTGGATAATCCTTAAATAGGCTATCACATCCTTTACCTCTGCGCGCTCGTAGAATCCTATTCCACCTACAATTCTGTAAGGGATACGCTCTTTTCTCAAAGCCTCCTCGATTGCCCTTGACTGCATGTTAATCCTGTACAGAATTGATATATCCCCGTAACTGTGTTTTCCTTTCAGATAAATCTCTCTAATAGTTCTTGCAATGTACTTTGCCTCATCCTCTTCGTTTGGAAGCCAGTAAAAACATACCTTCTCCCCCCTGCCTCTTTCTGTCCAGAGCTTCTTGGCTTTACGATTTTTGTTCTCAGCTATAACAGCCCCTGAGACATCAAGTATGTTCTGTGTGCAACGATAATTCTGCTCAAGCTTTATTATCCGTAGGTCAGGGAAATCCTTTTCAAGTCGACTTATGTTCTTAACCTCGGCCCCCCTGAACTTATAAATACTCTGGTCATCATCTCCCACCACAGAAAGCTGTCTGTGTCCGGATGCAAGCAGTCTAACAAGCATGTACTGGGAGTAGTTGGTGTCCTGGAATTCATCAACCAGTATGTACTGAAATCTTTCCTGGTATCTCTGCAATATGTCTTCTCTGTCCTGAAACAGCTTTACGGTAAGCATTATAAGGTCGTCAAAATCAAGGGCATTACACCTTCTGAGCTCATCCTGATAACGGAGGTATACCTTTGCGAGTTTTTCATCAAATCCATAACTGTCGCCAGATGAGATAAACTCTTCAGGAGTAATTAATGATGCCTTTAAATTACTTATCCTTGCGGCTACTCCTTTATAGAGTGCCTCATAAATATTAAGCTCCTTCAGGATATGTCTGATCAGGCTGTACTGGTCTGACTCGTCGTATATGACAAAGTCGGGTTTATATCCAAGTGCCTTAATCTCTGAACGAAGAATCCTGTTACACTGTGAATGAAAGGTGCCAATCCAGGGCTGGTTCAGCTCACAACCAAGAATACCGCAAATCCTTGATTTCATCTCACCTGCTGCCTTGTTGGTAAAGGTAACGGTAAGGATGGATGACGGTGGAAGATTCTTCTCTTTAAGCAGGTAGGCATATTTGTAGGTTATTACCCTTGTTTTTCCGCTGCCAGCCCCTGCCAGAATTAAAAGGGGGCCATCAAAGTGTAGTAGTGCCTCTTTTTGTTGTGGGTTGAGCTGATTAATTAAGGATTTGGCATTCATCTTAACTCCTTATATTCTAAAATATTCACTCTATTCCTTGCAAATAACTAAATAAGGGAATTTGAAATATTTATCAGTCTCTTCACTCTACGGTAACGCTTTTTGCAAGGTTCCTCGGCTGGTCAACATCGTAACCCAGTAAGACGCCTATGTGATAGGCAAGCAACTGAAGCGGAACAACCATGAGAAGCGGCTCAAGCTCAGGTATAGTCTCTGGAATATTGAAGACTACATCTGATTCCTTCAGTGCATTGTCTTCAACAGATGTAAATACAATGGTCTTTCCTCCTCTTGCCTTAACCTCCTCTATATTTGAAAGCACCTTTTCTTTAAGTGGCCCTTTCTGAACAAGGACTACAACAGGCATATCCTCATCTATCAACGCAATTGGCCCATGTTTCATCTCTCCTGATGGATACCCCTCGGCATGTATGTAGGATATTTCCTTAAGCTTTAATGCGCCCTCAAGTGCAATAGGATATAGCAATCCTCTGCCAAGGTAGAGGAAATCCTTTGCCTTTGAAAACTGTCTTGCAATAGCCTCTATCTCCTTTTCTCTCTTCAGTATTAATTCTATCTTTTCAGGTATTTTAAGCAGCTCATCTATAAGCCCTGAGTGGTCTACATCATCCTTTCTGCTCTGTTCAAGTAGCAGTGCAAGCAGAAACAGTGAAACAAGCTGTGTGGTAAAAGCCTTGGTAGAGGCCACACCAATCTCAGGCCCCGAATGTGTATAAAAAACAAAGTCAGCCTCACGGGCTGATGTGGCACCAAGCACATTACAAATACTAAGTGTCTTTGCCCCTCTTTTCCTGGCCTCTCGTTGAGCAGCAAGGGTGTCTGCTGTTTCACCCGACTGGGTAATTGCTACGAAAAGGTCACCTTCTTTGATTAGCGGATTCCTGTATCGAAATTCAGAAGCAAGATCAACCTCAACACTTACTCCGCTTAACGACTCTATCAGATACTTCCCCACAAGGCCCGCGTGCCAGGATGTTCCACAGGCTGATATGAATATCTTTGATAGTCCCTTCAGATAATCCAGAGGCATGCCAAACTCATGGGCATTTACCCTCCCCTCTTTAAGCAAAATCCTTCCTGCAATGGTATCAGAAATGGCACGGGGCTGCTCGTGGATCTCCTTTATCATAAAATGTTTGTAACCGCCCTTTTCAGCCATGGTAGGGCTCCAGTTCAGTGCCTGTTCCTCTTTCTCTACGTCATTCCCTTCAAGGTCTTTAAAACTATAAGAACCATCCTGAAGAACCACCATCTCTCCATCTTCCAGAAAAACCACCCTGTTTGTGCTTCGCAGGAATGCAGGAACATCAGAGGCAATGAAATAACCATCATCTGAGATACCAAAAACAAGGGGGCTGTCTTTTCTTACCCCAATAAGTCTGCCTGGCTCTTTTTTAGAAATAACAAGAAGGGCATAGGAGCCTCTGACCATACCAAGAGCCTGAATTACAGAGCTCACAAGGTCCTTTTCCCTGTGATAAAAATCTATAAGATGTGAAAGCACCTCTGTATCAGTTTCAGAGCGGAACTCATATCCCCTGTCCTCAAGCATCTCTTTAAGACTTCGGTAATTCTCTATGATTCCATTGTGAACTACCACCACAGTGTCGGAGCTGTGAGGATGGGCATTGTAGTCTGTTGGTAGCCCATGAGTTGCCCATCTGGTATGTCCGATCGCAAGGGATGAAGAAAGAGCAGTTTCGTCAAGCATTGCCTCAAGGTCGCGTATCTTTCCACTGCATTTCTTTATCAGTATCTCGGTTCCGTTAAGGTAGGCAATGCCGGCAGAATCATAACCACGATACTCAAGGTGTTTCAGGCCATCTATAACAAGGTCGATGGCATTGCCCCTTCCAGCATAACCAATTATCCCGCACATACTACCCCCTCTTCTTCCGTTTTACCCAGCCCTTAATGTTTTGCTGTTTTGGACGGGAAAGTGCAAGTGAGTCAGGAGGAACATCCTTTGTAATGGTTGAGCCCGCGCCAATAAAGGCACCCTTTCTGACCTTTACTGGTGCCACAAGCTGGGTGTCGCTCCCAACAAAGACATGGTCTTCTATTATGGTCTTATGCTTATTCCTGCCATCGTAATTACAGGTGATTGTGCCTGCCCCAATGTTTACAGAGCTTCCCACCTCTGCATCGCCAATATAACTGAGGTGCTGTGCCTTTGAGCCCTTACCTATTACAGATGCCTTTACTTCAACAAAGTTGCCAATCTTTGCCCCCTCCTTTATGATCGTTCCCGGTCTTAGCCTGGCAAAAGGGCCAACCACTGCATTGTCTTTCACTGTTACATCCTCAAGCACAGAGGAGTCTTTAACTTCTACAGAGTCTCCAATAGTTGAGTTTGTGATTCGCACATTCGGATAAATTGTGCAGTTACTTCCAATCACTGTATCTCCTTCAAGGTAGGTATTTGGATAGACAAAGGTGCCAGGGCCTATCTTTACTGTAGGGTGTATGTATGTGGCAGAGGGATTCATAAACATTACATCCCTCTGGAGCCAGTAATTTACAATCCTTTCTCTGAGTATCCTTTCGGCTTTCTCAAGATGCTCCTTTGTATTAATACCGTGAAACTCCTCCTCAGCACCAATATTAAACACCCCTGCTTTCTTGCCTTTTTCAACTGCAAGCTGCAGTATGTCTGTAAGATAGTATTCACCCTTTTCAGGATTTATCTTTATACGTGAAACAAGCTTCAGCAGTTCCTTATCCATAAGGTAGACCCCACTGTTTACCTCTTTGATACCCCTGTCTTCAGCACTCAGGTGTTTTTCCTCCTTTATCATAATGGCTCTTCCCTTCTTATCCCTTATGATTCTCCCATACCCAGAGGGATCGGATGCCTCAAAGGAAAGAATACTCAGAATATTCTTGCTTCTTCGATGTCTTGCTATAAATCTCTTAAGGGTGTCAGATGTTATAAGTGGTGTGTCTCCATTTAGTATAAGCAAATCGCCCTTAAATCCCCACAGGGCCTTTTTGGCACTCAGAACAGCATGAGCAGTGCCAAGAGGTTTTTCCTGAAGAGCAAAACGGACAGGCTCACCCGAAAGGGCATCCCTTATCTGTTTTTCCGTTTTTCTACCAACCACAACCACCACCTTTTCGGGGGCCAATCCATATACGGTACTGACTACATATTTGAGCATGGAAACACCATTTACCCTGTGAAGGACCTTTGGAATAGAGGAGCGCATCCGCGTGCCCATTCCTGCTGCAAGTATAACGGCTGCCAATGGTTTTCTCATGACACAAACCTCACCTTTAATTTAGTTAATATGATCTTATCTTTCCTTAGAAGTTTGACATCTACCATCTGCCCTTCTTTTACATGCCGAAGTGCGCGTTTTATATCGTCCATAGAGGTAACCTTTCTGTGGTTGATCTCAAGTATGATGTCGCCACCAAGATACACTACCGTTGCACTTATCTCAACCGGGATGCTGCCACCCCTGATACCAGCATAATAGGCAGGGCTTTTTGGGACCACCTCAGAGACCAGAATCCCCTCTGACACGGGTAACTGAAGTGCCTTTGAAAGGCTGTCCCAGAGCGGGATACCCACAATTCCTATCCACGGTCTCCTGACCCTTCCGTATTTTATCAGGTCAGGAATCAGCTCTTTCGCCGTGTTAATGGGGATGGCAAAACCAATTCCCACACTCCCACCAGATGGCGTAAATATGGCTGTGTTTATACCTATCATCTCACCATCGGTGTCTATCAGGGGGCCACCTGAGTTTCCAGGGTTTATAGGTGCATCTGTCTGGATTACATTTTCAATAACCCTGCCGCTTTCTGTGGTTAGGGGCCTCCCCAGTGCACTTATGATTCCGGTGGTAAGTGTGGAATTAAGTCCAAAGGGATTTCCTATGGCGAAAACCCTCTGCCCTACCTGAAGTGATGAAGAGTCTCCAAGCTTCAATGGTCTAAGTCGTTCACGAGGCTTTATCTTTATAATGGCAATGTCGTTTTCAGGGTCAGCACCGATAATCCTTGCACTGTACTTATGGCCATTTGAGAGGGTGACGGTGATAGCTGTTGCATCCTCTACGACATGATAGTTGGTAAGTATGTAACCCTGTTCATCTATGATGGTGCCAGAGCCTGCACCCTTTGAAGGATACACGGAAAAGAAGTCTCTTATTAAAGTGGTGGTTGTAATATTAACAACAGATGGCCCTGCTTCTTTGTAAACCCTTATATTTGTCTGTTCCTCTGCAGTAAGTGCCCTTGAGGTTGCGCTGTATGAGAGTAAAAACAGTAGTGTAAATATAAATACAAGTCGCCGCTTTTTCAGGACCAATAACAATTAACCTTCTCCCCCGCAGGTTTTCCTGTTAAAAGAGTCCATTATTCAGCCTTAGCCATTACTTCCTCGGGCAGGTCAAAGTTTGCATAGACATTCTGGACATCATCATGATCCTCAAGGACCTCCATTAATTTAAGCATCTTTTCAGCCGCATCCCCCTCAAGTGATAGCTGGGTCTTTGGCAGCATGGTAATCTCAGCCATGACTATCTGGACATTGTTTGATTCAAGGGCATCCTTAACAGCCTGAAAATCATCTGCTGATGTGATTATCTCGTAGTTTTCCTCCTTTGGGTCGTTTTTAAGGTCCTCTGCTCCAGCCTCCAGTGCAACAGCCATAAGTGAGTCTTCATCTATAGTTTGTTTGTTAACAAGAATCAGTCCCTTTTTCTCGAATATCCAGGACACACAGCCCGCCTCACCAAGGCTCCCACCGTGTTTACTCAATAGATGTCTGATCTCTGATACTGTGCGATTCTTATTGTCCGTGAGCACCTCTATCAGCATGGCAACACCGCCCGGACCATACCCCTCGTAGATTGCCTCTTCATAAGCCATACCGGGCAACTCACCGGTGCCCTTCTGTATGGCCCTTTTTATGTTGTCCTGGGGCATATTAGCCTCTTTTGCCTTTTCAATGGCAGTTCTAAGACGAGGATTCATGGACGGGTCACCACCGCCAAGCTTTGCAGCCACAGAGATCTCCTTTGCAAGCTTTGAGAAGATCTTTCCTCTTTTTGCATCAACCACAGCCTTTTTGTGTTTAATCTGAGCCCATTTTGAATGCCCTGCCATTTACTCCTCCAGAAAAAATTGCTTTTAATAAACCACAGACAGCACAGAGTTTATAGGAAAAGAGAAAATTATTAACTATTTATGTTAACTTCATGCCTCAGGTGCTGTCAAGCTAAGTGCCATCGAAATACCATGTTTGACAACCTGTTACCTTCAGGGAGTATTATATTGTGATATGATTATTGCCTATTTTGACTGTTTTTCTGGCATTAGCGGAGATATGTGTCTTGGGGCACTGGTGGATGCTGGTATGCCCGTTGAGTTCCTGAAAGAGGAACTTAAAAAGATAGATGTTCATGGCTATAGAATCTTCTCTGAAGAGGTAACCCGTTCCGGGATAAGGGCTACAAAGGTATCTGTTGAACTCACAGAGCCTGCCAGAGAAAGAAGGTTTAAGGACATAAAGGATATAATTGAAACCTCTAAGCTTGATAGCAAAGTTAAAGAAAATGCCTTAAAGATATTTGAAAAAATTTTCAGGGCAGAAGCACAGGTGCATGGCAGGCACTACAGTGAAATTCATCTGCATGAACTTTCTGCTCTTGATTGTATTATTGATATTGTCGGAACACTTATTGGTCTTAAATACCTCGGAATACAGGAGGTATGGGCATCCCCTGTTAACCTTGGTTCAGGCACTGTAAAGACAACTCATGGCAGGCTACCTGTTCCTGCACCTGCAACAGCAGAGCTTCTAAAAGGCATCCCCGTATATGGTGACAGCTCCGGCATCGAGCTCACCACGCCCACTGCTGCAGCAATACTGAGCACACTCTCCAGAGGTTTTGGTGAAATACCCGAAATAACCATAATTAAAACAGGCTATGGTGCAGCAGACAAAGAATTGACGGGACGACCTAACCTGCTAAGGATACTGATAGGAGAAAAAGATACTACTCTAAACAGGGAGCAGATAGTAGAGATTGAAACCAACATTGATGACATGAATCCACAGATCTGTGAATATCTGATGGAAAGACTTTATGAAGAGGGAGCACTGGAGGTCTTTTTTACACAAATTATCATGAAAAAGTCGAGACCAGGCTTTAAAATAACGGTGCTATCACCTGTTGACAGATTTCAAAATATTAGAGGGCTCCTTTTCAGGGAGTCTTCCACAATAGGCATACGATTTAAAAGGATTAACAGGAATTGTCTGAGACGAAAAATCATTAAGGTTAAAACAGAGTTTGGATATGTCAGGTTCAAGATAACCACTGATGGCAATACTGTAAAGGTCTCACCCGAATACGAAGACTGCAAACAAATCGCCATCCAGAAAGGCATACCATTAATTGAACTTATGGACAGATTAAAAAATATCGGTCGTCAGATAGCAGAAAAAGGTGACTATACATGTTAAAATGAAAAAGAAGGAGAGCTTATAAGTAAGACACATTGGAGGAGTGATGAGCGAAATTAAGGTTGATCAGGAAATAGATATAAAGGGACTTAACTGCCCCATGCCAGTGCTTAAGACCAAAAGGGCACTTGATTATCTTAAGCCAGGGCAGGTCCTGAAGGTGGTAGCTACTGACCCTGGCGTAAAAAAAGACATACCCGCCCTTCTTCAAAGGCTTGGAGACGAGCTTCTGGGGACCGAGGAAAAAGAGGGTGAAATGATCTTTTATATTAAACGGGTAAGGCCAGAAGGCTAATCCTTCCTTATCCTGGCAATGAAAAAACCCCATGAGTCTAAATAATGTGGATAAACCCTTCGGGTCTTTGAAAGGTCTTTTTTAAATCGCAGCCCCTTCCATTCTGTTACTCCTTCAACAAGTTTAATCCCATTGATTGAAAACTCCTCAAGCCATGCATCAGGACGATTTTGCAAAAGATAATCTACAACAGCCTCATCCTCATAGGGAGAGTAAGTGCAGGTGGAATAAACCAGTATCCCTCCTTCTTTTAACAGGTCAAAGGCCCTGATTATCATCTGTTTCTGATAGCCCGACATCCTTAAAGATGCCTTTTCACTATACTCACCTGTCTTTTCCATTTCATCCTTTCTCATTATCCTCCTGTATCTACCCTCACCAGTACAGGGTGCATCAAGAAGCACCCTGTCAAACCTCAGGGGTGAGCCATCGGGCATCTTTGTTGGAAAGTTCTGAGCCTGATAGTTTGTGATGATTGTGGATGTTACGCCAAGCCTTTCAAGCTGAAACTTAAGAATGGACAACCGCTTCTTGTTGAGTTCATTTGCAAAGACAACGGCACGGTTTTCGGTCATTGCTGCAAGCTGTGATGTCTTGCTCCCAGGTGATGCACACATATCAAGGATAAGCTGTCCTCCCTCAGGCTCAAGAACAACCGGGGGAAGCATGGAGCTTAATCCCTGAAGATGATAGTACCCAAGGAAATACTCCAGAGTTGCCCCAGGGGTATCAAGCCCATGAAAGGAAAAGGCATTTCTCAGGGGCAGTTCCTCTAATTTACAGCCATAGTGCGAAAGCCTGGTTTTCAGGCCTTCGCTGTTGAATTTAAGTGTATTTACCCTGAGATGAGAGGGATGGGGTCTATCTAGGGCCTGTAAAAAGGCATCAAACTCAGGTATCAGACTCCTGTATGATTCAAAATACTCCAATGTTTAGCCATAGTTCCTGAGGCCGTAGAAAGCCTCACACAGCATAACTTATTCAAAGTCTAAACCACAGGGCATAGGGCATAGCGTGTAGGGTGTAGTTTTTTACTACCCCCTCCCCATACACCCTACTCCCTACTCCCTATTGTTTATCAAGCAGCTCTTCTATCCTCTTAGCTGGTGCGTATCCCCTGATCACTATCCCGTTGTCCAGCACGATTGTAGGGGTTCCGGTAAAACCGAGTTTACGGGCAAGTTTAATATTCCTGTCAATCACATCGGTATTGCAGGTTGGATCAGCAATTGGCTTTTTCTTGAAGGCAAGCTCAAGTAATTCAACTGACTTTTTACACTGAATAGCCTTGGCTTTCCTGTATGCATCCTTGTGAATCTTGGTTAGAGGAAAGAGTTTTATATAAACAGCCACATCCTTCCTCTCCTTAATCAGCTTCTTCACCTCCGGGTGAAGTCTTGCACAGAATGGTCAGTCGGGGTCGTCAAAAACCACTATCTTTCGCTTTGCATCAGGATTTCCCATGACCAGTGCGTTGTCAAGTGGTATTTGTGAAAAATCTATCCTGTTTATCTCCATGTACCGCTCTCTGGTAAGGTTGGTCCTTGTCTTTATCTTGAGTATCTCACCAACGATTACATTTTCCTTTGCAAAGTCTATATAGGCAATACCTTTCTTTTTATCCTTTGTTTCCAGGGCAACCTCCCAGAGACCACGGGCAGGAGCCATCTGGACCTCAATGATCTTTATGTCAGGTATTAACTGCTTGAGCAACTCCTGTGCCTCCTTTTTGTCCAGACTATGACAGTTACTACAGTTCTGTTCACATCCACCAAAACCATAAGAAAGACCAGCAAACACTAAAAGAATAAAAACAGACAACAGTACAGTAAAGTTCGTCCTCTTCCTCATATACACTCCTTTCCTTAATCCCTGCTTTTCTCAAGCACTATTTTGTGACTTATCAGAGAAATCTCCTTAATCCTGCCTCTGAATTCCTTTTGTTCACCAAAGAGATTTCTCATAAATATCTTTTCGCCCTCTGGTCTAAGGATGTCAACATCTTCAAGATAAAGCTTCTCTTCACCGTCCTCATATATATAGGCATTTGCCTCACACATGAAATCATACCTCCTGTGACATAAATTTACCTATACATTCTATCACTTTTTCCACAAGATGTGGTAGTGGTTCGTAATCAACGCCAACAAGCTCTATGCCCTCCTGATTCAAAGGAAGCAAAACCTTTCTTGCCCGTGATGATGCAATAGCCTCTGCCATCTTCGGCGTTAACTCACCAAGCATACTGTTTGCTGAAATTATGCTGATTGGGCCCACTATTACATCCACGCGGCCAGAGTTATGAACAATAGCATTCTCACCAGTAGCACCACGGTTGGCCCGTGCCTTCATCATAGCGGTGGTAGCAGTGCTGTTTGTTCCAAGTGCTATTATTTCTAAATCCTCACCAAAGGCATCCCTCAGCCTTTTAACAATCAGGCTTCCTATGCCTCCGCCCTGACCATCTACCACTGCAACCTTCAACATAAGCCTAATTTAGCAGTTATTGAGTTAAAATCGCAAGAACCCTTATTTCCAGCCTGAATATTTTAGCAGTCCACAGGGTAGCTTCAAGGTAAAAATTAAGGAGTTTCATTATGTATCGAAAGGAAACAATATAGCATACGCTTTATTTTCTGCATCCTCTGGATACAAACAGAGTTATAACTCTAATGAAAACTATTGAATTTTAAAATATTTTTTTCTTTACCATCTGGCACGGGAATTGAATATAATATTTAAGCCCTATAAGTGTGCATTGAAAGGAGCCTGAATAATGTTTGAATCGATACTTTCTTTTGTTTCTGCTGGAGTGCTTATCCTTCTGGGGCTTTATTATTTGATTAACAGGACTGTTAAAGGAAGCAACCTGGTATTTTCAGTTCTTCTCTTTCTTTTCGCATCACTGGAGATTGTTGACAGGCTGACCCTGAATATTAACCCTGAGCTTAGATATTACTCAATGCTCATTGAGTCACTCCTTCCAGGCACCATCCTGCTATTAAGCATAATGCTTTCCAGAAAAAGCCCCTTTGATATAAACTTCTTAACAAAGCTTGCCCTTGTACTGAGCATCGGCTTTCCATTATCAATATTTACAATAGGTAAGGACAATTTCTTCTTTGCCCCTGACTTACAAACAGAGCGAATACTCTTTCTCACAAAGTCAGGGTACTACTTTTATCTTGGCATCATGCTTTACTTTATTTACGCACTTATAAACCTGGAGGCAACCTTTGTCTCATCCAGAGGCTCTGAAAGGTGGCGATTGAAGTTCATCTTTATGGGGCTGCTCTGTATGGTAGCAATGGAGATCTTTTACACAAGTCAGGCACTGCTTTACAGAACAATAAACCTCAACATACTGCCAGCTCGCTCTATAGTGTTCATGGTAGGTGCCATTTTAATCGGCTACTCAAAGCTCTTTAGAGGCAACAATGTAGCCATTTCTGTTTCAAGGTTTGTTGTTTACAGGTCAATTGCCCTTCTGTCAGTAGGCCTTTATCTAATAGTGCTTGGCATGGTTGGAGAAGGCCTGAAATACACAGGGATAAATTACAGTGAGAATCTTCTTCTAATTTTTGGTTTTCTTTTTGGAGTAGCTGTATTTACGGTACTCTTTTCAGAACAGGTCAGAAGAAAGATAAAGGTTTTGATAAACAAACACTTCTATGCCCACAAACACGACTATCGCAATAAGTGGCTTGATTTTACTGAACGGCTCTCCAGATGCAGAAACACCAACGAGATTGAGCGTGCAATAACCGAAACATACAGGGAAACCTTTGGGCTCAGGTGGACAACACTTTATGTTCTTGACAGAAAAAAGGGCATCTACAGACCTACAGGTTCGACAGGCAACGCAGTTGAATACAGCCTGAAAGAAAACACTGGTCTGATAGAATACTTTAAGGAAAAAAAGAGGGTCTTTAACTCTGAAACCGACGAATACATACCAGATGCAGGGGAACAGGAATTCATAAAAGCCACAGGTGCCCTTCTTATTATTCCTCTTCAGAACAACGGCAACATTGAGGGATTAGTCCTGTGCGGAGAGCAGCTTGTAAGGGAAGAGCTTACCTTTGAAGATTACGACCTGATGAAAACCCTTGCAAAACAGGCAACCCTGGCTCTTTTAAATCAAAGGCTTTCAGAGGAGATTTCAGAAACACGGCAGCTTGCAGCAGTGGCAAGGGTCTCTTCTTTTGTGCTGCATGACCTGAAAAACATGACCTCCACCCTTTCCCTTATGCTTGACAATGCAAATGAATACATTGATGACCCTGAATTTCAGCAGGATATGATAGGCACGCTAAAATCAACGGTAAACAAAATGAAGTCACTCATGAATCGCTTGAGGGAAATTCCTGAGAAACAACAGATTTCAGCAGTGCATTCCGACCTTGCTGTGCTTGTTGAGGATGTATTAAGTGAGTTTCCCAGTCTAAACGGTGGAGTAAGGATAAGTAAAGAGCTTAAAAAGGCACCTGCAATGGTGGATACTGAAGAGATTAAAAAGGTTTTATTGAACATAGTGCTTAATGCCATTGAGGCCACTGCCCCATCAGGGGGTGATATATTCATAGAAACAGGCACAGAAGAAGGAAACAGCTTCGTAAGGGTTTCGGATACTGGCTCGGGCATGACAGAAGAGTTCATGAAAGAACATCTATTCAGACCCTTCAGAACAACCAAGAAAAAGGGGCTGGGAATTGGACTTTATCAATGCAAACAGATAGTGGAGGCCCACAAAGGAACTATCAAGGTAAAATCAGCCCTCAACAGGGGCACAGAGGTCACCATTTTGATACCTGCAGTCAGTACTCCTTCGCTAACCCATGTTTGAGTATGCACTGGTCTGTCAGGTTAATTTATAACGATACACACCTCGTTTGAATAATCACTCTCATTTCCAGATGTATCGTATGCAGTTACCACAAAGCACCATGTACCACTGGTAAGCCCTCCAATGGTACAAATGTTTACATTACCAACATTGTTCTTGTAAATGTAATTTCCAGAGCCAGGACCAAAGTAAACCCTGTAACCCGCCAGGTCTGTCAGAGGGGTGCCATCTGCATTTGTAGTAGGTGAAGCCCAGGTCAGTGTGACATCGTGAGTGGAAATACTCGTATTGCCAGGATTACTGCTATCAGGTTGGTTGTAAGCAGGGGTGTTATCGTAACCTGTGTTGTTTGAAGTGCCACCACTGCCACCACCACAACTGACTAAAAGGGGCAAAAAAAATACTACAATACACCACAGTAAAACAACCACTTTTTTCATGGCAGACTCCTCAATATATAGTATTTTTTTACCCCCCAGCGCCTCGGATATGACTATATCTTGTATAGTTTACTGAAGGCTATTTTATATCATCAACTTTACATAAGTAAAGAAAAAAAATCCCACCCCTAACAGACAGGGGTGGGAGGGGGAATAAGGAGGGTAAGGAGGTGATCAGGGGCGTTTTCTTGTGTTCAAAACAACAAAACCAAAAACAATTAAGATAAAGCTCAATCCAGCAGTCCTCGGATACTTCACACCGTAAACAAGTGGGGTAAGCATAATCCTCACTACTGCACGCAGTGTATCGTGCTTTGCAATAAACCTTGCAATCGGTGGTGATGTGTTGTAGTAGAGTTTTACAAAGGCTCTACCCAATGTGCTCTTCAGAAGCACCCTGTCTCTGAAGTCTCTGAGAACCTCAACCTCTGGTTCAAGATAGCTACCATAGGCTGCGGTTGCAATAAAGCATCCACCACCGCCAGAGCCACCTGAGCTACTTACAGAGGAGTTTGAGGCAGTAGAAATTCCAGGGCCACTGGGGTCGTCTATTATGCCATCTGCTGCACCTGTGCGGTCTATTTTTCCACCATCAAGCACTTTTATAAGTACCACTTTGTCGCCATCTGTCAGGGATTCCACATAATTTGAGTAGTCGATCCACTCTCCTGTATCAGGATTATAGAAATACCAGCTTGCATTTGGCGGCAGATTGTCGGGCAGGATTACATATACCTTTACCTGGGTGCCAGGAGTAACATTTGTAATAGTGTAGTCGAAGAGTCCGTAGGGAAACTCCACTCCAGCAGGCTTTTCAGGGAGTTGCTCAGGATCTATAGCATTTATATTTGAAAGTTTACCTTCCTTTATCCACAGAGTAATGTCTTTGCTGTTGACCGGGTCCTTCATGGTTGCAACATTATTCTGCAGGCGGTCCGGGATACCATCGTTGTTTCTATCGTTTACACTCTCCATACTGTCTGGCACTCCATCATTGTCTGAATCGGTATCCATATAATCAGGTGTTCCATCACCGTCGGTGTCAATATTGCCTTCCATATCGTTTGAAATACCATCCTGGTCATAATCGTTAGATGTAGATGTGACGGTTATGGTCATTGTATCAGTAGCAGTAAGGCCACTGTCGTCATAAACCTTTACCCTGACCCTGTAGGTTCCCTCTGTGTCATAGGTATGATTTGCTGTGTTTTCTGTTCCCTCTGTATCGTACTGGCCATCACCGTCAAAATCCCAGGCATATTTTGTTATAGTTCCATCCTGTTTAGTGGCATTTGCCTCCACATATACGGTTAAGGGAGCTGTTCCAGATAATGGGTCGGCTGTGAGGTTAACTACCGGGGCAGTGTTTGCATTGACTGTAATCTTTACAGTGTCAGTTGCTGTAGCGCCTGCATCATCTGTTACCCTTACAGTTACATTGTATGTTCCCTCGGTGTTGTAGGTATAACTGGTGATTTCTGAACTACCTGTGTTTTTTTCGAAATCTCCGTCACCATCAAGATCCCACTCATAGGTTGTAATCGTTCCGTCGGTATCATTGGCACTGGCTGTGAACTGAACATCAAGTGGAGTCTTGCCAGATGATGGATTGGCAGTCAGGGTGACCGTTGGCGGTGTATTCTCATAGGTTGATACTGTTATCTGTATGCTGTCGGTTGCTGTTGCACCCTGGTCGTCTGTGACCGTAACTGTGGCATTGTATGTTCCTGCAGAGCTATAGGTATATGTCTCTGTATCTGAGGTGCCGTTTATGTCTGTCTTGCCATCGCCATCGAAATCCCAGGCATAGTTAACTATAGTGCCATCAGGGTCAGTGGCAGAGGCAGTAAAGGTTACATCCAGTGGTGTGTTACCACTTGTTACCGATGCTGTAACTGTAACTGAAGGTGGTTGATTGCCTGAAATTGTAGTGCTTACTTCATTTGAGAAATCACTTTCATTATTTGATGTATCATAGGCTGTTACGGCAAAATAATAGGTACCTGGCTGAAGTCCAGTGAGCGTATAGGTGGTTACATTGCCTACATCAAGGTGGTTTGTATAGTTACCAGACTCAGTACCATAATAGATTTTGTAGCCAGCAAGGTCTGTTAAAGGTGTTCCATCGGCATTTGTAGTGGGAGGGTCCCATGAAAGGGTAACATCATAGGCAAATGCCTGTGATACAAAAAGCACAGTTACCAGAAAAATACAAAAAAGTATCCTTTTCATAAACCACCTCCTGTAACTCCTCCCGAAAGGCACCGGCCAAATACCTTCAAAGCACCCGGCAGCCCTGCTACCATATCCTGCCCCCACAGGACTTAGGTCAGAGGCTTTGCGTCCCATCCTTTCGGATGGTTTGCCTTTTTCGGGAATTATTTCAATAGATTTCTTCATGCCCATCGCCTGCCAAAAAAAAAGCCTGTTCCCGAAAAGGGATACAGGCTTTAAGGGGGGGTGTCGGAAGTGTTATCCAGAGCAAAGAGTAAACCCTGGATAAGCACTGTTTCTTCGGCAGCCCGGCTATCCTGCAGTATCTTATCCACAGGACCCGTGGCTTTGTGCCCCCTGGTTACCCAGAGTTTACCCTTTCGGAAACACTGCTTCTTACTAAATAACTTAATAAGAAGAAGTGAATGGATTTCAAAGAACAGGCCTTTTACCTGTTTTTATTCTATAAGAGCTAATAAACAGATGCTGTGATTAAAATCACAACAGATGGTTTTCCTGAAGGAATGTTTTTTTTAGAAGAAAAAGCTTACCCCTTTTCACCTCGATCTCACCGTCTCTTTGCCACCTATCAAGCACTCGGGTTACGGTTTCACGGGTAAGCCCTGTCATGTCTGCAATATCCTGATGGGTTAGCTTTATATCAAGTAACACATCGCCCTTTGATTGCTCTTTCCCGTGGTCTCTTATAAGCATAAGAAAAAGTATCTTTACCCTCTGGGCAGCATTCTTGAAGTTAAGCATCTCCATCTTCTGCCACGAGTCTCTTAACCTGCCACATAGTATTAAGAGAAGTTGCTCAAGCAACCCGGGATGGGTCCTTATCAGTGAGAAAAAGTCCTCTCTTGAAAGAAGGGCTATTATGGAATCGCTCAGTGCTACCACAGTTGCAGGAGATGTCTTCCTGTCAATAAGCGACATCTCACCAAAGAAATCTCCTTCTTTGTGCACAGCGAGTATTATCTCTTTTCCATCCTCTGTACTCCTGTAAACCTTTACCCTTCCTGAAAGAATTGCATACATGTACGCATTTGTGTCTTCTTCAAACAGGATGATTTCATTCTTCTTGAATCTCTTTATCTTTAGCACTCCTTTAAGCGCCACAATGTCCTCTGTGCTAAGTGACGAAAAAAGCAGGATGCTCTTTAATCTCTCAAGGGTGACCTCTTGCATGGTATTTCCTCTGTAACTGTGGTAAAATAGTGTTAAATAATTGTAACAGTAATCACTTTTTTTGTCTACCAACGGGTTATATAATGGTTATCTTTAAAACAGCTATATTTCTGGCACATAATTTGCTTAATAATTAAGTAAAATTTAAGAGGGGGTTAAAATGGAAAATATCTATCCCTTTGAGGCAATAATAAAGCAAAAGGACCGCCACATCCTCAATGGACATAAAAGCGCACTTTTGTGGTTCACGGGGCTTTCTGGAAGCGGAAAATCCACGCTTGCTCATTCGGTAGAGGCAAGGCTCCATGAGATGGGAATCAGAAGCTATGTGCTTGATGGTGATAATGTAAGGACCGGACTTAATAAAGACCTCGGACTTAGCCCTGAAGACCGTAAAGAGAACATTAGAAGGGTAGCCGAGGTTGCAAAGCTGATGGTTGATGCAGGTCTTCTTGTCTTCGCAGCATTTATAACACCATACAGGGAAAGCAGACAGTTTATACGAGAAACAATGAAAGGCTGGCCCTATTTTGAGATATATGTGAAGTGTTCAATAGATACCTGTATCAAAAGGGACCCAAAGGGGCTTTACCAGAGGGCATTTAAGGGAGAGATAACAGGCATGACCGGCATCTCTGCACCCTTTGAAGAGCCTGATTGCCCTGACCTGATAGTTGAAACAGACCGTATAAGCCTTGATGAGGCTGTTGAAAGAGTTATAAACTTCCTGTTTGAGAAGGATATAATATACTCTGAATAAATACATAATGGAAAAGCTTCTGATAATTGAAGACAGCCCTGATATAAAAACTCAGCTTAAGTGGGGACTTAAAAAAGACTATACCCTCTTTTTTGCATCTAATGCAACAGAGGGCATATCGTTATTCAAAAAACAGCTACCCAAGGTGGTTACCCTTGACCTTGGGCTTCCCCCCTTTGAAGATTCATCAGAAGAGGGGCTTAGATGCCTTACAGAAATAATAAAGATAGATCCCTTTACAAAGGTGATAGTCATCACTGGTAACAGTGACCATGGAAATGCCATAAAAGCAATAGAAAAAGGTGCCTACGATTATTATTCTAAGCCCATTGATATAAACGAACTCAAAATCATATTGAAAAGGGCCTTCCATCTTGCCAATCTTGAAAAAGAAAACAGGAAGCTAAAGGAAAAATTTGACAAAGCAACCTCGGAGCTCTGCGGCATGGTGGGGCAGTCGCATGAGATGAAGGTAGTATTTGATACCATCCGTAGAGTAGCAACCTCTGATGTTCCGGTGTTCATTCAGGGTGAAAGTGGAACAGGTAAGGAGCTGGCTGCAAGGGCGATTCACTCACTCAGTATGCGTTCAGAAGGCCCCTTTGTTCCCATAAACTGTGGCGCAATACCTGAAAACCTCCTTGAGTCAGAGCTCTTTGGTTACGAAAAAGGTGCCTTTACAGGAGCTGATAATACCACAGCAGGCAAGTTTGAATATGCCAACAAGGGCACCCTGTTTCTTGATGAAATTGGCGACCTTCCCCTTAAGCTTCAGGTAAAGCTCCTGCGATTTCTACAGGACAAGAAAATACAGAGAATTGGTGGGCGCAAGGAGATATTTGTTGACACAAGAGTGATCACTGCAACCAATGTTGACATTCAAAAGGAAATAGAGGAAGGCAGGTTCAGAGAGGACCTTTTTTACAGGATTGGTGTGGTTACCATAAAATTGCCACCGCTGAGAGAAAGAGGGGATGATGTGCTTCTTCTTGCAAATCTCTTCTTAAACAGGTTTGCAAAAGAATTGGGGAAAAATATAAAGGGCTTCAGCCTCGAGGCTCAACACCTGATGAAAGAGTACGAATGGCCAGGTAATGTTCGAGAGCTCGAAAATAAAGTTCAAAGGGCAATTCTGTTAACAGACAAAACTGTGCTTGATGCCACAGACCTTGGTTTCATATCAGAGCAAAACCATGTTATCTCTTCTCAAAATTATAAGGGATTAACTCTGAAGGAAATAAGAGAGCTGATTGAAAAGGATGTAATCCTTGCATCCCTTGACAGGAATAACTGGAACATACTTCATACTTCAAAGGAACTTGGCATAAGCCGCCCCACTCTGTATGAACTTATGAGAAAATATCACATCAAGATTTGATCACTTTCTGAAGGGCATCAACTACAACCGGGTCGTATATGGTGCCTGCCTTTGATCTTAATTCTGCTATGGCCTCATCTTCTTTAACGGCATTCCTGTAAGGCCTTTCCGATATCATGGCGCAGAAGGAATCCACCACCGAAAGTACCCTTGAAAGAAAGGGGATCTCTTCACCTTTAAGCCCATCGGGATATCCAGTTCCATCGTAATGCTCATGATGATGAAGTATTGCCTTTTTAACCTCACTGGAGTGCTCAAAGTTATTAAGCAAACTTACCGTTGTGAAAGGATGAATTCTGAGGCTCCTTTTCTCAGGTGCCTGTATCTCTTTCTTTTTCAATACACTTTCATCAACCGTTATGAGACCAAGGTCGTAAAACATTGATACATACACCCCTATACTTTTCTGCTCTTCTGTGGCGTTGAGTACCTCCAGTACTTTCATCATAAGATCCGGAAGCAGAGGTTGCCGTTTATGGTATCTCTTTTGAATGAACACTAAATTCTCAAGGGTAGTCATGAAGTGACGGACCTCATCCTCCGATAGATTTTCAGAATACAACCTTTTAAGGAAGTTGGATATCCTTGTTGAAAGCTCTCTGGCAATGTAAAGGTCTATCTTTGTGAAGGGCTCCTGTGTTTTTTTGTTGTTGAGATTTAAAACACCAACCACTTTATCATCAATCTGAACCGGTACAGACAGCAGAGATTTCGTGGTGTACTGTGGTATGTTTGATTTTGAAAACCTTGGGTCCTTCTCTATGTCTTCTATAAGCAGTGGCTTGCCCTCAAGGGCAACCCATCCTGCTATCCTGTCTCCAGGCCTTAATCTCGTTCTCTTAATTATATCTTCTCTGAGACCAAGGGCACCTCTGATTACAAGATCGCCTGTAAGCTCATCGCTTAACATTATTGAACAGATATTAACACCGAGCACCTCGGACACAAGCTCTATAAACCTGTTCAGACAGGAATCAACAATTGCATTAATCCTGTTTCTTGAGCTGTCAGGGATACTTATGTTAATGCAAAATCCTCTCTCTGTATTCTGTATGTTGAACCTCCATCTGTGGGCATCGGCAATCCTCTTTGCTATATAAAACTTAAGGCGCTCCTCCGGGAGGTTGTTGAGAATTACCGAACTCACATCTCTGTCAAAAGTAGCAGCCTCATCAGGTAATTTATGGGGTATAGAGATGGTTATATCAACACTATCATTCTTTTGCACAGTGATATCTATTATGTCATTCATTACAAGATACTCTGATAGCCACTCAATGAGATTTACGAATAACTGTGTGAGTCTGATCCTGTCAGCAACAACAGTGGGAATGCCATTTGTGGAATGGATATTTAATGTAACATTTTTTTCTCGAAGAGTCCTTGAAATAAGCCCTGATCCTCTTACCTCATCAAGAACAGCCTGAAGGTCTATAATCGTTTTATCGATGAGCTTCAGTTCATCTTCAAGACGAAGGAAGTTAAGAAGGTTCTCAACAATGGTAATCAATTTATCAGTTTCCTTTGATATAATCTCATAAAACTCCATTCGCTCAGTTGGAGAAATTTCGCTGGTTTCTTTTAAATAATATATAGAGCCCTTGATGGAATTAAGTGGTGTGCGTAACTCATGAGATATACGGGTAATGAATTCTGTTTTTACAAGGTCGCTTTCGATTAGTTTCTTGTTTAACTCTTCAAGTTCCTCTGCCTTTGCATTCAGTTTTTTGATAAGCATTGCATTCTCTATTGCCACTGCTGCCTGGTTTGCAACCACCATGATAAATTCAAGGTCATCTTCGTTGAAGGGCTCCCCACTGGATTTATCGTTGATGTTAATTACCCCAAGCACCCTGTTTTTGCTTATTATTGGAGCACAAATAAAGGAACAGGTCTTATAATGCCCCTTCAGCATTGAACGGTACTTCCTGTCTCTGGTTATATCCTCAACAAGAACTGGTTTTTTGGTCTTTGCAACATGCCCGGCAATTCCTTCTCCAATCTTCACCCTGTAGTTCCTTACAAAGGTAATATCAATACCCCTTGCTGCATAGATATAAAGCTCATCCTTTGAGTCAACAAGCATAATGGAGCCCTTTTCTGCATTGGTGTAGTTGATGGCAAGCTCTAACATGAGGTTTACAATAGTACTGAGATGGTCTGTCAGAAGATTTGATGAGGAAATCTCCTGCAGTATAGCAAGCTTTCTTTTGATGTCGGAGCAGTTATTGTCAACAATGGCCAGTTCTGCCATAAATATCCCTTCAAAGCTCGGTAGTATTATAATTTAGCAAGATTCATGCCCAAACATATACTATCTTTTTTTCTTTTTATTTCAACACTTTAGCATCATGAAGAATGGCTGGTATCTGTAGTGTAAAAATTTTTTACAGATACCAGAGGGGATTCTGGTCATCCGTGGGATTGTTGTTACCCTTGGAGTCACTTTCTTTATCGGGAGACCACACTATGGTACGGTCTTTGCCCGATGACTTGGCAATATACAGGGCACTATCTGCACACCTGATCAGGTTTTCAATACCCCGGTTACATTCAGGATACATTGCTATACCGGTACTTATGGTTATCTCTTTTTTAGGAAAGTGTTTCCACTGTCTGGCAAGTAGCTTTTTTACATTACTTCTGACACGCTCACTAACATTGAAGGCCTCTTCCTTGGATGTAAGAGGCATTATAATGGCAAACTCCTCACCACCATATCGGGCAATGATGTCGTTTGTCCTGACCGTGCCTGATATTATTGAGCTAATCTCCTTTAACAATAGGTCACCAGCAAGGTGTCCCTCGGTGTCGTTAAATAGCTTAAAATCATCTATATCGAGGATAGCGAGAGAAAAAACAAGGCTGTATCTCTTTGCCCTTGTATATTCCTCCTCAAGCCTTACATCAAAAAATCTCCTGTTGTATAACCCGGTTAGAGGGTCTTTGATAGACAGCTCTCTCATTTGCTCTGATGCCTGATAGTAATGGGCAAGTTTGATCAACATTGATATAAATAAGGAGAACTGTGACACAACAGAAAGGTCATCCTGTGTAAAAGCGGTTCCTGTAATCTTATCAGATAGATTCAAAACCCCTATCTTTTCATCAGCAATCCTCAAGGGCACACTCATACAACTGTAAGTATTAAAATGTGATTTAGGCACAACAGAAAAGTCCTTCAGTCCCTGTTCAGAGTCAATAAGCACAGGGGTTCCCTTTTCATATACAATTCCTGCAATGCCCTGTCCCTGTTCAATGGAGACATCCTCCATCAGTATCCTGTTTATTCCCTTTACAGCAACCACCCTGAGTTTTTCATGCTCGTCAGGTATCATGAGAGAGCACTTCTCGGCACCAGCGATCACTGAAGCATCTTCAACAATCCTTTGATATAGCATCTCAGGTTGCTTGAAGTAGAAATAAAGTTGCGAGGCCTTAAGTGAAAGAATCGTGGACAGGTCAAGACGCCTTTTATACTCCTCAGTTAGCCTTTGAGTGCCGCATATAAATGAGGCCAGTTTGCATAGTTCCTTAACCGACTCCTGAGCCTGCTTGTTAAGCAGCGTGTTGAATATGCCAAGAAATCCGAAAAATCCCACCCTTGAGACCACCGGGAACAGATACAACGATATAATGTCTTCAGGAAAACCCACATGCCAGAGCTCATGGCTGTCAAGTATGCTGACAGGCTGTAGGCTTTCCTTCATCTTTGTAATCATTGGATTTGTTTCTTTTAGAACCACTTTTTCAAGCACAGCCTTCTGCCGCCCACCAACAACCTCAGGATGATACTCACCGTTTCTTTTCAGATAAAGTGCAGCCGAGTCAACATTAAACAGAAACAGCACAGTCTCAAGCATGCTTTTGTAAATCTCCTGTTTAGAAGATGTAAGAGTCATCTCTCCAAGTATATTTACAATGGTCTTTGACCACTGATATCGCTTGAACAGGTCATCCCTTTCATAGCCTCCCACAATGATGTTCTCAATTATCGTGGCTATGTTTTCTTCCATCAAAACTGCCCTTTCAACAGGAATTATGGTGATTCTTTTCTTCCACTCCTGAATGCTCATTTTATTTAAACCAAGTCGAGTTCCTTCCTCGCTGTAGAATTCCTCGAATTCCTCTTCACTGGTATAGTAGGCCTCTGCAAGCGCAACAAGACTCACCTCTTTGTAGTGTACAGGTATAAAAATGTGATGCTGTCTGAATGGACCAATTACTGTGTAGGGAGTGCTCCTCTGTAATGTTACCCTATGGTTATTTTCAATAAAGTCCATGTATAATTCGTCTGCCTTCCTTACGGTCTTTAAATAGGCAATCAGTGGATCATCAGTAAGAGATGAGTATATGGTATGCCCCCTGTCATCAAATATATAAAACCTCAGATTCGACACCTCTGCAAGGGCATGAAGGGTTCTTGAAAGGGTCTTAATGTCAAAACTGTAGGTATTCATCACCAAGATTTATTAATGCAATTTTTATACCACTAAGACAATTTCAAAAAAAGGCTCCTGCAGGTATAATCTTCACTGCTTATAGCCTCTTAAAGCAACCAATAAAGTGTGATGAATGCCCTATCGCAAAAAAGTGTAAAATATTTTTACACAAAGTGTAAAATGTTTTTACACCAAAATGACACTTCCTAAGCTCCTTAGACAATCGGCCAGAGGAGAGCTTCATTTTGTGGGGTATTACACGCTATTGTGTGATATAATTAGAGATGTGATTGAGTTTAGAGTCCTGGGTTATTATTTACTTCGCATCATTACGCTCGTTAAGGGAGATGTTTCGCTGTCGCTAAACATGACAGATCGGAGGTGAAAGGATACATATAGTTTCTGCAATGCCTTGATTATCAAGGGATCGCGGGTAACTGAACAGCCTTAAAAGTTAAGTAATGGAGGTAGCATGAGCATACAGGATGTAGCTGAAAAGTACAGAAATTTTGTTAACGACTACAACAGCGGAATGTCAAGGAAAGAGCTTTGTGAAAAATACTCCCTATCAGAAGAGGATTTTGATGCCTTTCTTAGTTTTTTAAAACGCAAGGGCTACAGGTTGTCAAGAAATCCGATTAAAACCTTTATGACCGCCCATGACATTGATTATGAAATCCATGGTGACGATATGCAGTTCGTTGTCATTGAGCTTGACCCGTGAGAAAGCGTAATTGCCGAGGCTGGCGCAATGATGTACTTGGAGTAGGGTTCTTTGGTGGGGAAGGTTTTATTCTACAGAGAATTACAGGTGATGGTTATGCCTTTGTTCATGCCTGTGGATGTATTCATGAGAAAGCTCTGGCACCTGGCGAGGTTCTGAGAGTGGATACAGGCTGTATTGTTGCCTTTGAAAATGACGTTGACTATGATATCGAGTTCGTAAGTGGCATTAAAACTGTACTCTTTGGTGGAGAAGGACTGTTTTTTGCAACTTTAAGGGGCCCTGGCAGGGTATGGTTACAGTCGCTGCCCTTCAGCCGTTTAGCTGACAGAATCTATCAGGCTGCACCAAAAACAGGAACTCAACGCAAAGGAGAAGGCTCCATACTTGGAGGACTTGGAGACCTGATTGATGGAGACAACAGGTTCTAACATATTAAAAGCCTTACTTATACTCTTCAGTCTTCTCATGCACGGCTCTCTTTCAGGGGCATCGTTAGATAGAGTGGTTATTGATGATTTTGAGCAGGGATTAAAAACCAACTGGAGCACAAAGGAATTCAAAGGGAAGACTGAATACAGTATCGTGAAAACCGAAAGGGGGATGGTGCTTAAGGCAGTTAGTAAGGCATCTGCTTCGGGGCTTATTTATAAGTACAAATACGATTTAAAGGAATATCCCTATCTGAGCTGGTGGTGGAAGGTTGAAAACATAATAAAAAAGGGGGATGCCACAAAAAAGGAAGGCGATGACTATGCAGCAAGAATATATGTAATCTTTCCGCACTGGTTTCCACCACTTACAAGAAGCATAAACTATATATGGGCAAACAAGCTTCCAAGGGGCACATCAGTGAAAAACAGGTTCTTCTCAAGGGCAATAATGATCGCAGTGGAAAGCGGCCCCCAGAACACTGGAAAATGGATTCATGAAAAAAGAAATGTTTACGATGATTATAAGAAACTCTTTGGCGACGAACCACCAGAGGCTGGAGCCATTGCCATAATGACTGATACTGACCAGACAGGCGAAACCGCAATCGCCTACTACGACGATATAATTATAAGCAGATGAAACGGTTTGTTGCAGACTGTATGCTTGGCAGACTTGCAAAATGGATGAGATACCTGGGCTACGATGTCCTGTACTTCAGAGAAATAGAAGATAGAGAGCTCGTGAGGATAGCAAGGTCAGAAGGCAGGGTATTACTTACAAGAGACAGTGGTATTCCAGATAGATTCTGCATTGAACATTATCTGGTTAAAAGTGAAGATATAGACTCTCAGCTCAAAGAGATCATCGCAAATTTCCCACCGACTGAAAAACTCCAAAGCCGCTGCCTTGAATGTAATATCCCTGTTCAGGAGGTACAGGATAGAGAGGAAATAAAGCACAGGGTTCCAGATTATGTACTCTCACATCATAAACATTTATGGTACTGCCCTGGTTGCGGAAGGGTATTCTGGAGCGGCACTCATTACAAAAATATGGAGGAAAAGATAACAAAGATATGCAATTAAGAAAAAGGGCTATATTGTCAATATCTCTTGTACTCATCGTACTAATCACAGGCACCGCAGGCTTTAGCACCATAGAAGGATGGCCGCTTTTCGACTCCTTTTACATGACCGTTATCACGCTTTCTACTATTGGATATCAGGAATTACATCCCCTTTCACAGGCTGGCAGGGTTTTCAATATCTTTCTGGTCTTCTTTGGTGTAGGGGTTGTCGCTTATGTGGTGAACAATGGGATAAAGGTTGTCTTTGAAGGAGAGATACAAAGAAGCTTAGGGAGGTATAAATTGGAAAAGAAACTTGCAAGAATGAAAAAGCACTTTATTGTCTGTGGATATGGCAGAATGGGACAGATTATCTGTAAAGAACTCAAGGCTCACGGTATGCCCTATGTGGTTATAGAAAAGGAACCTCAGGAGTTAGACGCAGATGAGAAAAATGTATTTATCTTTGGTGATGCCACACGGGATGACCTGCTGAAAAAAGCTGGCATTGAACGGGCAAGAGGCCTGATTTCCGTACTCTCCACCGATGCACAAAATCTCTTTGTGGTCCTGAGTGCCAGAGAGCTTAACCCTGACCTTCTGATTGTAGCAAGGGCAGGAGAAGAGGGCTCTGAACAAAAACTACTGCGCGCAGGAGCAGACAGGGTGGTATCTCCCTATCACATCGGTGGGCTTAGAATTGCCCATACTGTATTGAAACCTGCAGTGGTGGACTTCCTTGAGTTTGCAACCAGAAGCGGAAATATAGAACTTCAGATGGAAGAGGTGGATGTTGAAGAGGGCTCAGAGATTGCCGGGAAAACTATACATGAAAGCGGTGTGGGAAGAAATCTTGGCGTTATTATCGTTGCCATAAAGAGAAAAGAAGGAGACATGAAATTTAACCCTGTTCATAACACCAAAATACACGCCGGCGACATATTAATTGCCATCGGAGAGGTATCTAAACTGAAGGAGCTGGAAAAAATGGCAGTAAAAAAGAGGATCATTTCTACTTGACATTAGCATGACACTTTATTTATTCTTGAGAAATTGATTATCATTATCAGCACAAAAGGGGTGTATTGGTGTAGTGGTTGTATATTGCGTTTTTTGCGTTCATCGAGTTTATTGCGTTTATCGGGTTCATTGCGTTAATAGCGTTCGTTGCGTTCGTAGAGTTGATGGTGAGTTTGGAAGATTGGGATTTGGGTCTCAGATTTCAGATTTTAGTTTTATAATTTATGATTTATGATTTATGATTTAAATAACTCTGTTCACTCTGAGTTCTCTGTGGTTTTGTAGTTGTTTGAAAAATTGGGAAATTGGAAATTGGAATTTGTTTAGGATTTAGTATTTAGGATTTAGAGATTAGAATTTAGAACTTAACAAAGCATGGCCTTTGAAAGAGAAAAAAAGATTTTCTTCGATTATTTAAGGAAACACAACCTCCGCACCACAATTCAGAGGTGGCTAATACTGGATGTGTTTCTTAAATCTCGTATGCATCTGAGTCCGGAAGAGCTTTACTCTATGGTGAAAAAGAAAAACAAAAATATTGGCCAGGCCACAGTTTACAGAACATTAAAACTGCTGTCAGATTGCGGTCTCGCTGAAGAGGTTGACCTTGGTGACGGAGTGGTCAGGTATGAACACAGTCATGCCGATGCCCATCATGACCATCTTATATGTCAGGTATGCAAAAAACATATAGAGTTTTTTGACAGAAAACTTGAAAAACAGCAGGAACTACTTGCCCGTAGACACGGATTCACCCTAACAGGACACAGGATGTATCTCTACGGTATCTGCTCTGATTGTAAAAAGAAACATAATGGCCTATAACATTTCCTTACTATCAGGATTAACAGGTTGAACGGTTGAGGGTGGTTCATTCTCTGCCCCGGATGGCTGGTCGTTGTTTTTTATTTCACTTCCTTCCTGAGTGGTATTATCCTTTATTTCGGGTTGATTCTGCTGAGAAGGTTGCTCCTTCTTTTGAGGTGTAATCTCCTGTCTCTGTTTAAATTTCTCTTTAAGCTCATCAAAGGTTTCCTTTCTAACCCTGGTTATCACCGGGTCATTTAAAAAGGGCTTGTAACTTATATGGGAAAACTCTATGGTATCTCCTACAGACACCAAAAGGTCTATCTCTTCTATCTTTTTTTTGTATGTGATAAGTGTCGCACCTTCTGGAGTGTTTACTGTAAGTAACAGTGTCCCATCCAATCGCTTTTTGGCAATCACCTTCCCTGAAAGCACCTTACCAGGTGATGTAAAACTGGAAGGAATGTAAGACTTGATCTGTGGTGAATAGATATTAATAAGCACCGAAACACCAACGATTATAACCAATACTGCAAACAAGGATAAGAGCTTTTTCATACCAATCTCCTTACCTATCTAAATCTGAAATCTTAAATTATAATACCAGATTGAAAATCTTTTTACTACTCGTATTAGTATATTGGTGTATTTATAACCTCTATCCCCTGATAACTATTACATGCAGTTCTGGGCCTGTCGTTTTCAGGTGTCGATTCTTTTAAGGGAGGGCTCCCATCCCCGGAGGGTAAGAGATGGGAGCTGGGGGGCTATCACTATCCTGAGGGGAGAGGATAGTGAAACGCTTTCTATATTTATTATAATTTATTATAGAATGATGAAACAACATACTCAAACACTGAGGTGATTGAATTTATTAATAAGAATTACATACCCATAAGAGTTGATGCTGACAGGCACCCCGACATCGACAACCTGTACAATCAGGGAGGCTGGCCATCAACTGTAATACTCACACCTGAGGGGGAAATACTCAATGGCGGAACCTACATACCTCCTGAAAGAATGTTGAAGGTGTTAAAGGACACACTTGAATTTTACAAATTTCTTTGTCCTCTGCACTTTACAATGCCACTTGCAGGAGGAGCCGCCTTTTTCCATGTTTTAGAGGCCCCGACCAGGAGGTCGGGGCCTTGCTTTTTAAATTATAGTCAGGTTAAACAGGTTATGCAGCATGAGTGGTAACAGAAACATTGCTTTTAGCACCAACCTCTACAGGCTCATGTCCCAACTTGAAGTAGTCAACTACGAATATAAGCACACCTACAAGAAAACCAACTCCAGATATTGCCCTCACAATCCAGAATATAAGATTGTAATTTGCCTTTACCGTAACATAATCAAGCCCTACAAGCCTTTCCATGTAAGTCTGCACCATGCCAGCTCCTGTCAGGGAAAGCACTATAAATACCATGGAAATTGTCATAACCCAGAATGATGCATATCCTCTTGATGTTCTGAACTCGGTCTTCTCTCTGATAAGCGGAAGGGTAATGTATATCATGGATATTACAAGAAGCACATAGGCACCATAGAAGGCAAGGTGACCATGGGCTGTGGTTATCTGTGTGCCGTGAGTCCACTTATTAGCCTGTGGCACAGTATGAATCACACCCCACAGACCAGCACCAACAAAGTTGAATATTGCATGAGCCACAGCATAGAAAAGCCCCAATCGGTTCGATACTACCCTGTGCTCCCTTGTTGTCCTGAAGGCATCCCAGACCATAATAAGCAACGGAACTGGCTCTAAAGAACTAAAGATACCACCAACCCACAACCAATATCTGGGAGTGCCTATCCAGTAATAATGATGCCCTGTGCCAAGTATACCTGTAAACAGAACCAGTGCCACTTCTATGTACATCCATCTCTCAAGCACATGCCTTGGCGCATTGGTAACCTTAAGAAGCATAAAGGCAAGAAGAGCACCTGCAATAACCTCCCAGGCTCCTTCTACCCAGAGATGCACAACCCACCACCACCAGAACTGGTCTTTTACCATGCTCTTTGTATAGAACATACCTGGCAGATACATTAATGCGAGAAATGTAAGGCCTCCAAGCAGTGTTCCCTGTATTCCTGTCCAGCGTTTACTTTTGTACATGGTCATGAAGTTATTTAAAAGAAACAGTAACACAGAGACAACTATCAGGATATCAGCCCAACGTGGTGCCTCGATATATTCACGACCTTCATTAAGAAGCAGTGTTCCAAATATGAACCTGTTTGCGTGAGGATTGATACCCTGCCAGACATAACCCAATACAACCAGTGCTATGGTTACAACCGTTGCCCAGAACTGGAAATAAGCAAGAGGAAGACTCCAGAGCTCACTCTGGGCCTCTTCAGGCACAACAAAGTAGGTAGCTCCCATAAGACCTGTTAGCAGCCATACGATAAGGGCATTTATGTGCAGGTCCCTGACTATGTTGAACTTCAGAGGGAAAAAGTCAGGCCATATAAACTGAAGTGCTGCAATTATTCCCACCACCACCTGAACAAGGAAAAGCAGTACAGCAAAGGTATAAAAGTACTGTGCAATCTTCTGACTTTTATATTTCATGCTTTAGCACCTCCTTATTATTTAAGTGTTAAAAGATAATCTACCAGTTGGTTAAGCTCCTGCTCCTGTATCTGTGGGAAACCTGGCATGGCAGAGTCTGGAACTACACTCTGGGGATTACGGATGTGCTTTATGTGCCATTGACGATCGGGTTTTCTTGAAGCCACATGAGTCAGATCCGGACCGGATGTTCCACCCACGCCGTTAACCATGTGACAGGCAGTGCAGCCATATTTCTGGAACACCGTTACGCCAGGTGATTTTGGCATCCTGTAGGTAGCAAGCACTGGTTTTGGTGGCCAGCCATTGGTATCGACCCTGGATATCCACTCAAGAAAGGCAACTATCTTTTTTGCCTCTTCAGGACTGATACCGAGCACAGGCATGGCAGCCGAGGGTTTGACCTTACGAGGATTTACAAGAAACTTTTCAAGATAGCCCTCTGGTTTGTTTACGGTTATCTTAGTCAGGTCAGGTGCAAAGTAGGAACCATTACCTAGGATTGTGTGACATCCAATACAGTCGTACTTGTGCCAGAGCTTTTTACCCTGATCCACTTCCTCTGTTATCTCTGGTGCCCTCTTGTCAAGCTTCTTCATGGTATCCACGGTAAGGCCAATGAATATCACGAAGAAGAAGAGGCTACCAAAGATAAAGAGGTTTCTCACGCCTCTGTTACTCATAGACCCAGACCTCCTTTATAGAATTCTGGCTGTTAAACAGCCTTCAGTTTTTTGCTCTCAGAAATTGCTGGCTCGTTATATGCAACTTTATCACTGCCTGATCTGAACTCAAAAAGCCCCCTGTCTGCACCTAATTCCCTTCTGCACGCAACAATGCATTCTCCACAGTTTACGCAGTTTATGTTTTTCCTTGGTGCCCTTGGCTTTACATCCATGAAACAGACCCTTTCACATGCCCGGCAATCTGTACAACGGTTTGACTGCTGTCTCAGAAAGGCCACCCTCAAAGATCCCCTCCTGAACCATCCAAACAGCATCTGCATAAGCCCTGCAGCACAAACATACTTGCAGAACAGATGCCTTACAAAGACAGATGTGATTATTATATAAATACTAACCCCTATCGCAGCAGATTTCAAGCCAAAACCCAGATTGCCTGTTTTTATAGATTCAAAGACCCTATCAGGGGGTATAAAAAAAGCTGAAAGCAAGATTCCAATAACTGGAGGAACCGTGGTATAAAATACAACTGCTAAAAGCACATAGGGCCACCTTCTTCCTTCTTTAACCACCGGGTCATTAAACCTTCTTCTGTAAATACTTCTTCTGCCAAGTATCTTAATCGTGAGAAAATCAGCAAATTCAAATAACAAGCCCTCCGGACAAAACCATCCGCAGAAAAATCTCCCCAAAAACAGCCCCATAACCGGGAAAAAGGCAAGCACCAGAATCCATGGAAGTATGGCCTTAAGGAAAAACTCCTTCGCTATTACAAGAGCAGACATCCCTGATGCAGAGTTTATTATTTCACGAGGTATGCTCAGATGCCAGGGAATTGTTAATAAAAAGAGTTGATGCTCGTAGGAGTCATAGCGGATGATATTTAAATAGGGTAACATCAGAAAGAATACAAAAAATATAAACTGACTCAGTCTCCTTGTCTTATGAAGTCGTTGCATATCTTAATTTTACTGACTACAGTCGAGCAAAAACTATGAGATATATCATATTGGTGTATTTGTTTTTTGCGTTAATTGCGTTCATTGAGTTGTTTGCGTTTATTGCGTTAATAGCGTTTTTTGCGTTCTTTGCGTTGAGTGCGTTTATTGGGTTCTTTGTGTTCATTGCGTTTACCGCGTTTAACATTATTACAGGGTTTCAATAAATAACTTCCAAATCCTAAGCACTAATTTCTAAACAAATTCCAAAAACTCAATATTCCAAACAACATCTAAACCACAGAGCACACAGAGTTTACAGAGAATCAATACTTGATATCCTAACTTATATACAATCAATTCCTTAATGTAGTTTAGGATTTAGAATTTGTTTAGAATTTAGGATTTAGGATTTAGAATTTCCTTATACTACTCCCTACTCCCTACACCCTACTCCCTACCCCCTGTCTTTTTTACCCCCTACACCCCAACAAGCGGATATAATAAGATAAAACAT
>CAZEYP010000026.1:0-38740 GCA_964515925.1 uncultured Nitrospirota bacterium | reverse complement strand
TTAATATTTCCCCAGGAATGGTTTTTTCTCTTGACAATCGGAGGCCTTATAGGTGTTATAAGTCCTTTCATTTTTGGGGTTGGTTTGCCTGATTAACTGCCTGATTTCTGCTTCCCTTTGAGTTTCTGTTTTTGCCTTTGAAGAACTTTTTATTCCAGCCGCTGCCTCCCTCCTGACCGTTGCACTTAACAAATATTACCATCAGAATTTATTTGAAATCAAGCTCTAAGAAAACCACCAGTCTATACATTTATTTTACTCCCTTTCAAGTGCTCTGTTTTCCGTTGGGGTTTATCATGATAATTTCTGCGATTTTAGCCCTATACGGAAAATGACTGTTAAAAGTTATACTATTGTTACCCCAAATAGCAAAAGGCAAGACCTGACTCTACTCCTGCCCTATGGAGGTTTTAATGTTTCCTGCCAATTCAATTGATAGATGAGATATACTGAATTATGTACGGTATGTTATGCTAACCTGATGTTATAATTAACCACGGAGGACGGATATGATAGAAAGAGGCTCTTTAGAGGCGTATCTGAAGGAACGATTCGGCAATGTAGAGCTTATTGAGTTCGGAGAGCTTGGCTCTGGAGTGCATGGCACCGGTTTTTCACTCATCATCGAGACAGATGAGGGCAGAAAGGAGTATGTAATAAAAGACCTTGCACCTCAGGGGCTTGGCCATGATTACCCTTCAGACCGGGCAGCAGTTTTCCTGCTTGCCTACGATGAGTACGGTAACCTCCCGAATCATGTAAAACCTGTGGATGTGATTGCGGTCCTTCCTGACGGCTCTGTTAAATCCATATCCGGTGGCAGAGAGTATTTCCTGATAATGGAGAAGGTCACAGGCAGAAACTACTTTAACGACCTTGAAGAGATGAAAAACAAAGACTCACTTTCTGACAAGGATAGAGAAAAGATAATAGCCATGGTTGGCTATCTTGTGGATATCCATTCAAGGAAAAACAACTCTAAGGAACTCTACTGGCGGAAGGTTCGTGATACCATTGGACATGGAGAGTGTTTGATGGGTGTGTTCGACTCCTATCCTGACGAAACATTAAGCTATGAGGAGATGGCAGAGATTGAAAAACTCTGCATTGACCAGAGGGTAAAACTGAAGCATCTTCATCACCGTCTGTGCCAGATACACGGGGATTTTCATCCCGGTAATATCTGGTTTAAAGACTCAAAAGACTTTGTCCTTTTAGACCGTAGCCGTGGGCCCTGGGGTGATGCGGCAGACGATGTAACAGCACTGACCATTAACTACATCTTTTACTCAATCATGTATAGAGACCGTCTCGAAGGTGCCTATAAAGAGGCCCTGACACTCTTTTATGATGAATACATAAACTCCACAGGTGATGAGGAATTGCTTAAGGTGGTGCCGCTGTTTTATGCCTTCAGGGGTGCTGTGGTGGCCCATCCTGTGTTTTATCCACAGCTAAGGCCAGAACAAAGACGGGCGGTATTTAGACTTGTAAAGGGCATGCTCAAAGAGGGCTCTTTTTCAGTTGACAGTGTTAACAGGTTGCTCGGATAACCGTTGCTTGTTTAGAGTATCTTCCCCTGTCGGGCAAAGAACTCGCTGAGTGCCAGCCTGACCACTGCCCCACGAGACCACCGCTGCCCTGTCTCCTTTGAGTACTTTTCTTTAAACTCATCCAGTGCCTCAAGCACCTCTTCCTCAAGATAGACGGTTGTCTTTACCAGCTTTTCATGCTCCTCGTCATGCTTGTGCATACTGTCCCTCCGATAACACCTTTTTAACATAGGGCAGAAGCCCTCCTGCAAGTATGAGATTCCGTTCTCTTTCACTGAGGTCACAGCTAAGCTCGATGCTCAGGGACCTCTCCTTTACCTCTGCTTTATAGGTGCCCCCTTTCTGGACAGCCTCTATGAGGCCCTCTAATACCACCCTGTCGCCCTGCTTGATCTTTTCATAATCTTCAGGATTGTTGAAGACAAGTGGCAGTATACCGAAGTTTATCAGGTTTGCACGGTGTATCCTTGCAAAGCTTCTGGCAAACACCGCCTGAATGCCAAGATACATGGGAGCCATGGCAGCATGCTCACGACTTGAGCCCTGACCATAGTTTTCGCCACCCACGATGATACCACCACCTTGTGCCTTTGCCTTAAGCGCCCTTTCTGAAAAGGTGGGGTCTATCTGGCTGTAGACATACTTAGAGATCTCCGGTATGTTGGACCTCAAGGGAAGCACCTGAGCACCAGCAGGCATTATATCGTCGGTTGTGATGTTGTCACCCACCTTCAGAATAACCTCTGCCTCGAGCCTTTCAGAAAGGGGCTCTTTAAGGGGCACCTCATTGATATTTGGGCCCTTTATAATCTCAACAGAGGCTCCATCCTCAGCAGGGGGGACAATCATGTTGTCGTTTATAAGAAACTCCTCTGGTTCCTTCACTGTCTCTATCTCAACACCAGCATCCCGTGGGTCAATAATCTCGCCCTTTACAGCCATCACAGCGCATGAGACCGAACTTGCAAGGTAAACAGAGGCATCCTTGTTTCCACAGCGGCCACGGAAGTTACGGTTGTAAGAGCGTATGGAGATATGCCCGGTACCAGGTGAGCCACCCATACCAATGCAGGGGCCGCAGCCTGCCTCAAGCATCCTTGCCCCTGCGCCAATCATATCGGCCAGAGAGCCATCCCTTGCAAGCATCTCGTAGACCTGTTTGGAGCCAGGGTTTATATGAAGACTTACATTTTCAGCCACCCTCTTTCCCCTGAGCACCGACGCCACGGTCTTCATCACAGGATAGGATGAGTTGGTGCAGCTACCGATACAGACCTGGTTGATTCTCTTGCCTGCAATCTCTCTTATCGGCACAACATTGTCAGGGCTGTGAGGCTGGGCAATAAGGGGCTCAAGGGCTGATAGGTCTACCTCAACTACCATGTCGTAAGAGGCATCCTCATCTGCCTTTATCTCATGCCAGTGGTCCTCCCGCCCCTGTGCCCTGAGAAATGCCTTTGTAATCTCATCTGATGGAAAGACCGAGGTGGTTGCACCAAGCTCGGCTCCCATATTTGTAATGGTAGCCCTTTCAGTTACTGTAAGGTCCTGAACACCAGGGCCACCGTATTCAAATATTCTTCCCACGCCGCCTTTAACTGTAAGCCTTCTTAGTAGCTCAAGTATCATATCCATGGCAGTTACATAGGGACGATTTAGTTTACCTGTAAGTCTGACAAGCACCACCTCGGGCATCTTTATCTCATAGGGCATGCCTGCCATCACAGTGGCTGCATCGAGGCCACCCACTCCCATGGCAATCATGCCGATACCACCGTTTGTTGGTGTGTGGCTGTCAGTGCCAAGGCCAATCCAGCCCGGTCGGGCAAAACGCTCAAGGTTTATCTGATGGCATATGCCGTTTCCCGGGCGGGAAAAGTAGGCACCAAAGCGCTTTGCAGCAGTCTGAAGGAATACATGGTCGTCCGGGTTGCGGAAGTTGGACTGTATCATGTTGTGGTCAACATAGCTTACAGCCAGTGGAACCTTAACCCTCGGGATGCCAATCGCCTCAAACTGAAGCCAGGCCATTGTACCTGTGGCATCCTGGGTGTAGACCTCATCCACCCTCAGTGAGATGGGTGCGCCCTTTTCAAGCCTTCCCTCTACAAGATGCTCCTCAAATATCTTCTGGACAATGTTCCTTCCCACTTTCTGTGCCTCCTGATAATGAAATTGTTTTATCGTTATAAGATTTCAATATTGTAACAATATCATCAAGAATTCTTAAAGGGAAACAGGGAAAAGGGTTTTGGTATAATGTTTAGAATGAGAAACAGGGAGACATCTCAAACCAGGGCTATTTTTCTAATAGTATTTTTTGTTTTATTAATCTTTATTGCTACAGACAGTGCTGCCCGTTACAGGGAAAAACGGGTAATAATACTACTAAGGAATAATGCTCCATCCAGAGCTAAGTCCTCTGTATTAAAAACTGCTTCAGCCATTAAAGGTGTAAAAATTAAGAGGCTCAAACACCTGAATATGCTTATTGTCAGAGCTGACCCATCCCGCATAAGCAGCGCTGAACTGATGGGATTATTTGAGGGGGACCCTGCAGTTGAGTCGGTAGAGCCTGACCACAGGATACACAAGGCATCGGTAATTCCTGATGATACCTTTTTCCCTGAACAGTGGGGGCTTCACAACACAGGCCAGAGCGTAAATGGTTTTCAGGGCACCGAGGATGCTGACATGGATATGCCCGAGGCCTGGGGGATAAGCCGCTGCTCATCTGATGTGGTGGTGGCGGTGCTTGACACAGGGGTTGATTATACCCATCCTGACATAAAACAGAACATCTGGCATAACAGTGCGGAGGTGGTTGATGGTAAAGATAACGATGGAAATGGATATATAGATGACACCATGGGGTGGGACTTTGTTAACAACGACAACGACCCAATGGATGACGATACAACCAATGGCCATGGAAGCCATGTGGCCGGTATAATCGCTGCAAGGGGAAATAATCAAAACGGTGTTGCAGGTGTATGCTGGTATCTGAAGATAATGCCACTTAAGGTATTAGATGCAGGAGGAAGTGGCTCTGTGTCTGATGTATTGGAGGCCATTGATTATGCCATTGATAAAGGAGTGAGGATAATCAATGCAAGTTATGTAGGTGATGTTCCAAGCTCTGAAGAATACAATGCAATTAAAAAGGCTGGCGATGCGGGTATTCTCTTTGTAGTTGCCTCGGGCAACAATCATGTAAATGGTGTGAATATTGATACTGACCCTGTATATCCTGCTGCCTACGATCTTTCAAACATAGTAACAGTAGCAGCCTCTGACATGGATGACAACATTGCCTGGTTTTCTAACTATGGACAGCAGTCTGTGGATGTATCTGCTCCGGGAGTAAACATAATAAGTCTTCACGCCGGAGGAGGATATCAGTTTTTATCAGGCACATCAATGGCAGCACCCCATGTGTCAGGGCTTGCAGCACTGATCTGGAGTATAGATCAGAGGTTCAGCTACGCACAGGTGAAATCCATAATCCTTAACACCGTTGATGTAATTTCTTCACACTCTGGACTAACCTTAACTGCTGGAAGGGTAAATGCCTACAGGGCGGCTCTTAGTGCAGTTGATCTCTCATCCGAAATTTCAGATAATAATGACAGTGGTGGCGGTGGTGGCGGTTGCTTTATAGCAACTGCAACTTACGGAAGTTATCTTGCACCTGAGGTAAGGCTTTTAAGGAGGTTCAGGGACCAGCATCTCATGACAAATGCAGCAGGAAGGTGGTTTGTTAAGCTATATTACAAATACTCGCCACCTCTGGCTAAAGTAATCAGCCGAAGCAGGTTTCTTAAAACAGTCTCCTTATGGATATTAACACCGATTGTTTATTCAATCAGATATCCTGAAATCACTATAATGGTCTTGCTTTTTCTTGTTACCTTCTGTTTTCTAAGTCTAATACTACTAAAATCAGCTAAAAAGGCCTGATACTTCAGTATTCAGCCTGTATTTCATCTTGACAGGCCCAGATAATTTTTTATATATAAGTTCTGGCCTATGATTTCCGTTCAATCACTTACCAAACACTATGGCAATGTAAGGGCAGTTGAGGGTATTTCCTTTGAGATAAAAAAAGGTGAGGTGGTGGGCTTTCTTGGCCCGAATGGGGCAGGAAAGACGACCACCATGCAGATGCTTACTGGTTATTTGCTTCCAACAGCAGGCACCGCAGTGGTTGATGGCATTGATGTGGTTAATAATCCTGTTGAGGTAAAACAGAGGATCGGTTACCTGCCTGAAAACACGCCTCTTTATGAGGACCTTACGGTTTATGAGTTCTTGAGTTTTATTGCTGGTGTCAGGGGACTTAATGGCTCTTCAACAATGACTATTAAGAAAACTGCTGAGATCTGTGGGATCACAGATGTGATTAACCGCTCCATTGGCACCCTCTCAAAGGGTTACCGACAGAGGGTTGGGCTTGCACAGGCAATACTGCATGACCCACAGATACTGATTCTGGATGAGCCTACCACCGGGCTTGACCCGCTTCAGATAAGGGAAATCCGCTCCCTTATAAAGGAGCTTGGCCGGGAAAAGACCATCATTCTTTCTACCCATATCCTTCCCGAGGTTGAGCAGACCTGCAGCAGGGTGCTTATAATCAATCAGGGTAGAATCGTTGCAGATGGCTCACTTGATGAACTGAAAGCTGGAAAGTCCAGAATTCATGTAATCCTGAAAAGTGATGTTGAGCCATCGGTATTCAGTGGCCTTGGCAGGGTGGAAAGGGGTTCATCTGAAGAGGGAGAGACCAGGTTAAGCATTATCCCTGAAGGTCACTCTGATATAAGAGAGCAGGTTTACAAACTCTGCAGAGAAAAGGAATTGACCCTGCTTGAACTTTACCGTGAAAGACAGAGCCTTGAAGATGTTTTCAGGCAGTTGACTGCTGGAGGTGATAAACAGTGATTATTCCACTTGTTAAAAAAGAGCTGAAGCACTACTTCTTCTCCCCTGTTGCCTATGTGGTTATCTGTATATTTCTTATTATCTCAGGTTGGTTCTTCTCAAATGCACTCTTCCTTACAAAGGAATCCGAACTCAGAGGCATGTTAGATATTATGCCACTTCTTCTTACATTCTTTATACCGGCAATAACCATGAAGGCCATCTCCGAGGAGAGGAAAACAGATACCCTTCAGCTTATACTAACCCTGCCGCTAAAGGAATGGGAAGTGGTACTGAGTAAGTATGTTGCCTCGCTCGTGCTTTATTTAACCATGCTTGGCTTTACGCTTACCTATGTGCTGGTTCTGAAACTCATTGGAAGACCGGATGGTGGGGTCCTGACGGCATCCTATGTAGGACTGGTGTTACTTGGCTCTGCCTATATATCAATAGGTATATTTGCATCATCACTTACACGCAATCAGGTTATTGCCTTTATTCTGGGCTTTGCGATAATGTTTGTGTTCTTTGTGTTAAGCAGGCTGAAGATGCTTTTTCCCATTAGCTTGCAGCCTATCATATCAGAGTTTTCAGTGATAGACCATTTTGATAACCTCTTAAGAGGAGTAATCTCCCTTGATGATGCTATATACTTTGTGCTTCTTAATGTTATGTTTCTTTCATTTGCAACATATCAGATTCAGTGGGACAGAAAATGAAGAGGGCTGAAAGGGTAATAAACATAATTTCTCTCGTATTAATTCTTATCTTCGGCACCCTGCTTGCCGAGCGTTACGGTGGAAGGCTTGACCTTACAGACAAAAAGCTCTATACCCTGAGCCCAGCAACCATTAAGATGCTGAAGTCACTTAAGGATACAGTGAATGTTAAGGTTATATTTTCTAAAGACATCCCCCCCCCTTACAGCACGCAGCGCAGATATGTGATAGACATGCTCAGGGATTACTCAAGGGCATCAGGAGGCAGAATTCTGGTCGATGTGGTAAACCCCAAAGATACAGCCCGATTTGAGGAGGCAGCCAGGCTTTACGGCATTCCGCCAGTTCAGATGAATGCCTTTGAAGACAACCAGATCCAGATAAAAAGGGTCTACATGGGACTTGCCTTTATAAAGGCTGATAAGATAGAGACCATTCCGGTGCTTGCCGATGTTAATCAACTGGAATATCAGATCTCATCCACTATAAAGACCCTTCTGAGAGAGCACAAAAAGGTGGTGGGCTTTCTGGCGGGCCATGATGAAAAACCCCTTAACAGGCTGAAGGAGTATCTGAGGAAACAGTATGATGTAAGGACAGTAAACCCCACTGATGATGACCTTAAGGCAGTTGACCTGCTTGTGGTGGCAGGTCCACAGAAGGAGTTCAAGGATAAGGAACTCAAGGCAATTGACCAGTTTATCCTGAAAGGGGGTAAGGCACTTTTTCTGGTAGATCGTGTTCAGGCAGACCCCCAGTATGGCTTTGGAAGACAGATTAATACAGGCATTGAGAGGCTTCTTAAAAACTATGGAATAGATATACGGCCTTCTCTGGTAATTGACCTGTCAGCAGGTATGATAAATATAAGTGAGAGGCGGGGAGGCTTTGTCTTTTCCACCGTAGTGCCCTATCCATTCTTTCCAAAGATTACAGATCTTAACAAAGGAAGCATCATCACCCGTGACATAGATACCATAACACTTGCCTTTTCCTCACCTATAGAGACAAAGAAGAGCAAGGATGTCCAATACCTGTGGCTTGCAAAGACCTCTGAACGCTCAGGCATTGTGGATGCCCCCTTCTTCGTGGGTATAACAAGGAGATTCAATAGAAAGGATTTCTCTGGACCGCCTTCTACCGTTGCAGTTGTTGCGGATGGACGCTTCAGGTCATTGTTTAATGATAGTAAAGACAAGGACATTGTAAAGGAAGGCCAATCGCGCATGGTGGTGGTTTCAGATAGCGATTTCGCCTCTGACGAGATGCTTTCAGCCCCTGGAAATGTTCAGTTTGTGGTTAACGCAATAGACTGGCTCTCAGAGGACGACTCCCTTATAGGCATAAGGTCTAAAGAGGTTCAGGCTCGACCAATTAAGCAGCTTTCCCCGGAGATAGAGAGGGTACTTAAGTACACGATTATACTCCTTCCAGCACTTCTTGCAGTGGTGTTAGGCCTTTTACTCTGGACATACAGAAAGGCAAGGAGGGTGAGACTGTGAAGCGATACATCCTGCCAGCAATAGCACTTTTACTTATGCTTATATACTTTATCCCCTATCTCACGGGTGGTTCGGCAGGGCCTGCCTATCTGGTAAGCATAAAAAAGGATACAGTCAGGAAACTGGTTATCAAGAGGTCCTCAAAGGAGATAGAGATACAGCGTCAGGGCAGTCACTGGCAGATCGTCAGACCCATCAAATGGAGGGCTGACGAGACAAGGGTGTCAAGGATACTTGAAGGTCTCTCAGAGACCCTGCTTGAAACCCCGGTTACTTCAAAGAAATCGGATTACGAAAAATACAACATAGGAGATAAGGGTGATTTCATAGAGGTCTCCGACGGTAAAAACACAGAAAGGGTTTATCTTGGTAAACGAGGTGCAAGATACCAGCTAATGTATGTGCGTCCTGCCAATGATAAAAGGGTTTATCTTGTGCAGGCACGATTTGCCGACTGGCTGCCAGAGAATGTAAATAAGATAAGAGACAGAACCATTATAAAGGTTCCAGCTGAAAGCATCACACAGGTGCTCTGGAAGGATGAAAAAGAGGGATTCTCAATAATTAAGAAACCTGATGGCTGGTTTGGAGGTAAGGATGTCGGGAATGAAAGCCGTAGACTTGATTCCAGAAAAGTAAAGGACTATCTTGAACAATTCAGCTCCCTTCAAGGTTCAGGGTTCCTTCCTGACGACAAACTGCCAGAGAAGGCAAAGAAAGTGGGCTTTCTTAAGATAACTGCTTCAGGCACTTATGAACTTGAGCTTTATAAAAATGAAAAAGACAGCAGCTACTTTCTGGTAAAAGACAGGGTGCCCTATCGCATCTCATCCTACATAAAGGAGAGGATCTTTAAGAAACCCGAATAAGAGATTATCTGATTATGTCTAATTCTTGCCCACATCTATTGTATCTTTGCCTTCCTTTCGGATATTATTAAATGCGTTAATTGCGTTTATCGGGTTACTTGCGTTGATAGCGTTAATTGCGTTTATCGAGTTAATCGCGTTGATTGCGTTGGGTGGGGTTGGGTTAGGGTGTTTTACTGCTCCCTACACGCTATACGCTACACCCTGTCTTTTTACCCCCTACCCCCTATGCCCTACACCCTATTTTTAAGAGGTGGTATCAGTGTTCAGCCCTTTTAGCACAACCGGTATAGGGAGTTTGCCCTTTGTGGAGCCTGAGGAGGCAGTCGAGCTGGTCCTGAAAGGCTGTGATATACCATTCTGGCCTCAGCTTCCAGGGCGCTCATTCAGAGAGTTCATGATTCCCCAGTACTCCGAGGGCTTTCCAGGAATCAGGGAGGATTTGACAAAAGAGGAGGTATACCTTTCAGAGATAACACAGGATGCCCTTAATGCCTTTTATGAGGCGGCTGCTGAAGACAGGGACTTTCCCCTCTCACCGGATTATGCCAGAGGATTCTATGCCTTTGAAGATGCCTTGAAAGGCAGATACCTTGAGACCCTGAAAGGTCAGATTACCGGCCCCCTTACATTCAGCCTTGGCCTTAAGGACCCCGAAGGCAGATACATCTACTTCAATGAGGAGTTAAGAGAGGTATCCATTATGCTTCTTTCACTTAAGGCACGGTGGCAGATAAAAAGACTGACTGCTTTTTCAGACAGGGTGATTATATTTATTGATGAGCCCATACTTTCAGCCCTTGGAAGCAGCAGCTACCTTGGCGTTGAGGAGCAGGAGGCCTTGAGGATGCTTAACTCTGTGGTTGATGCCATACACTCGCAGGGGGCGGTCTCAGGGATACACTGCTGTGGAAAGGCTGACTGGTCACTGGTAATTCAAAGTGGTGTGAAGATCATTAACTTTGATGCCTTTGACTACTATAATGCATTCAGGGCATACGAGAGAGATATTGCAGAATTTATTGAAAGGGGCGGTATTATAGCCTGGGGACTGGTACCAACTACCGAGGCTATAAACAGTGTGGATGTAGGGATGCTTAAAGAGAGGTTGCTTTACCAGATAAAAGACCTTTCTAAAGGTATTTCTGAAGAAAGGCTGATTAACCAGTCTATACTGACACCATCCTGTGGTGCTGGAAGCAGAACCCCTGAGGAGGCAGAACGGGTGTTTGAGCTCCTTTCTGAACTCAAGGAGGCAGCCCTTTCATGAGGGGAATTTTTATCAGTATTGAAGGCATAGAGGGGGCTGGAAAAAGCACGATTGTTAAGAGACTTGCAAAGGCAATTCGCAGCAGGGGGCTTGAGGTAGTTGAGACCTTTGAGCCCGGTGATACTGAGGCAGGCGCAAGAATAAGACAGATACTGCTTGACCCTGAACTGAAGGGGCTTTCACCCCTTACAGAACTGCTTCTTTATTTTGCTGACAGGGCAGAGCATGTCCAGAAGGTTATAAAGCCTGCACTAAAAGAGGGTAAGGTGGTGCTTTGTGACAGGTTTATGGATTCAACCTTTGCCTATCAGGGCTATGGCAGAGGACTTGATCTGGAAGCACTCTACAGATTGAATGAAATAGCAACCGGCGGGCTGAAGCCCGACCTTACCGTGCTTCTTGACCTTGATGTTAAGACAGGTCTTGGCCGTAACCGTAAAACCGGAAAAGACGACCGTTTTGAGCAGGAAAGCCTTGAGTTTCACCAGAGGGTGAGAGAGGGATTTTTAGAGCTTGCACGAAAGGAGCCAGAGAGGTTTGTGGTGGTTGATGCAATGGGACCGATCGATAGGGTTTTTGAAGATGTGTTTATGAGGATTAATGAGAAGGTGTTGATTTAAGATTTAGGATTTAGAATTTAGATATTAGAATTTAAAGCTTAAATTATAGAGGTGCTTTGTTTTAAGGGTAATTATAGATTGCAATCATGGACAAACACACTTTAAGGGTATTAGAGTTTCAGAAGGTCCTTCAGATGATTGCTGCTCATGCCACAACCGAGCCTGGAAGACTCAGGGTGCTTGGGTTTGAGCCTCTGTCAACTGAACACGAGATATTTAGACGGCAGAGGCTTATCTCTGAATTAAGGACCCTCAGGGCAGAAGGAATTCCCACAGGCATTGAACCCTTTGAGAGCATGGAGGGGCTCTTTGAGCTTTTAAGGCCTGAGGAAGCGGTGCTTGATACACTTCAGTTAAGGGAGTTTATTCCACTTCTGTCCTCTTCACTTTCACTGAAAACACTTTCCTATGAGATAAAACTGGAGGTTCTTAAAGACCTGCTTTCCTCCATTCATTCACACCCTTCGACACTAAAGGAGATTGAGCGGGCAATAGCCCGTGATGGAGGCATAAACGACAATGCCTCTGAGGAGCTACTTTATATCCGTCGTTCGATAAGAAAGCTGTCAGACAGGATAAAAAAGACCCTTGAGGATATCCTTAACCGAAGAGAACTAAAACCTCATATACAGGACTTCTATATAACAGAGCGTAACGGCCGATGGGTAATCCCTGTAAAGAGCGACTCAAAGGGTCACATAAAGGGTGTTATACATGATATATCAAACACGGGGGAGACAGTGTTTGTAGAGCCCAGGGAGGTTCAGCAGCTTGGCGATGAGCTTGAAAGCCTGAGGGCAGAGGAAAAGGTTGAGGAGTTCAGGATACTGAAGAGGCTTTCAGGCATGTTAAGAGAGAGGCTTCATGAGATAGAGTCTGACTACCAGATTGTGGTTCAGGTAGACAGCCTTCAGGCAGTGGCAGCCTTTTCTGATGAAATCTCTGCCACCATGCCCGAGATTAACAGAACAGGCATTATAAAGATTGTAAAGGGAAGACATCCCCTTTTGTGGAAGACCCTCAGGAAGGCTCACAGAGAGGATGCCCTTGTTCCTCTGAACTTTGAACTTGGTGGCAAAGAAAAGGGGATGGTAATCACAGGTTCAAACACAGGCGGAAAGACCGTCACCCTTAAGACCGTTGGGGTGGTTGTGCTAATGGGACTAAGTGGTCTGTCGGTTCCTGCTTCCTCAGGCACAACCATACCAATGCTAAAGGATGTACTTGCAGATATCGGTGATGAACAGTCAATTGAGGAAAGCCTATCAACCTTTTCAGCCCATATAACCCGAATCAGGGAGATAATACAAAGGGCCGACAGAGATACTCTAATTATAATTGACGAGCTTGGCACCGGCACTGACCCTGAAGAAGGCGGTGCCCTTGCCTGTGCGATACTAAAGAGGTTAATAGACAGAGATGCCCTGGTTACCGTCTCAACCCACCTTGGAATGCTTAAGGCCTTTGCCTATGAGCACTCCCATCTTGTAAATGCTGCAATGCAAATGAGGCAGATACAAAGGGATGGACAGATCAGATACATCCCGACTTACAGACTCAGGGTTGGTGAGGTGGGAAGCTCCCATGCCCTTAGTATTGCAGAAAACCTCGGTATTCCTGAGGAGGTTATTAATGAAGCCAGAGGGTTTCTCAGGGAGGGCTCAGATCGGATAGAAAGGATGATTGCTTCTTTAAGAGAAGTTCAGGACAGATTGAATAGAGAGCTTGAAGAGGTACAGAAGAGAAGCTCTGAGATAGAGGAACTTAGATACAGACTGAAAAAACAGCAGGAAGAGCTTAAAACAGAAAGGGCCAAAGTATTAGACAAAGCTCATGAGGAGGCAGAGGAACTGCTCAGAAAGATAAAAACCGAGGCGTACCGACATCTTGATGAGTTGAAGAAAAAGGAAAGACAGAGGGCAAAGGAGCACCTCCGAAGGCTTCAGGAGATGCACTCTATGATTCAAACTACCTTGCACACTGAAGAAGGCTTTACCGGGCCTCCGGAGCCTGGCACCTTTGTCAGGATCTCAGGCGTTAACCTGACCGGTAAGGTGACAGGTTTTAATGATAAGACCCGGCGCTGCAGGGTGCTTGTGAGGGGAAGGGAGATTGAGACATCCCTTGATGAACTAAGGCAGGTAAAAGAGGTAAAAGAAGAAAACCAGCAGGGGACTGAAATCAGGGAAAAGGAAGAGATCCATGTCTCGGTAAGACAGTTAAACCTTATTGGATACAGGGTAGACCCTGCGCTCAGTGAAGTGGAGAGATTTCTTAATCAGGCAGCCCTTTCTGAGCTGGAAGAGATAAGAATAATACACGGAATCGGCACAGGCACACTTTCAAGGGCAATAAGGGATTATTTAAAGGAGCACCCACTGGTTAAGGAATTTCGTGCTGGCTCTAAAGAAGAAGGCGGAGAGGGTGTTACAGTGGTTCGTTTGATATGAACCGCTTAAGTGAGGTTTCTTTTAGAACTTTATTAAATATCTCATCCGTGTCGTGAATTCCTGTAATGTCAACCCACTGAATGCCTGGTTCCTTACGAAACCATGTGAACTGACGCTTTGCATAACGCCTGGTTGCCCGTTTTATCAGATGGATGGTTTCCTCAAGGCTCTTTTTACCTTCAAGATACTCCACAACCTCCTTGTAGCCAATAGCCTGAAGAGGGGTTTCAGAGGGGGTTTTTTCAAGGAGTCTCTTTACCTCTTCAACCAGACCCTGCCGAAACATCTCTTCAACCCGTAGTTCTATCATCCTGTAGAGTTCTTTTCTGTTTCTGGTAAGACCTATTTTTGTGAAGTTGTATGGCAGGGGGCTTGTCAGTTCTTTCTGAAGGTCTGAGATGGGATGCTCTGCCTTAAATATGACCTCAAGTGCCCTGATAATTCTACGCAGGTCTCTTGGGTTCAGCTCTCTTGCTTTTTCCGGGTCTAACTCCATAAGTTTTTTGTATAGTGAACCTGGTGCCTGTTGTTCCTGCCTTTTAAGCTCCCTGCGGAGTTCTTCGTCAGCCTCTGGAGCTGAAAAAAGCCCCCTCGTCAATGCTTTTATGTAAAGCCCTGTGCCTCCAACAATAAGGGGAATTTTCCTGTTGCTGAGAAGATGCTCAATTACTGGTACCACCTCTTCAACAAACCTTCCCACACTGTATCTTTCGGATGGTTCAACTATATCAATCATGTGATGTCTTACTATTAATAGCTCTTCTCTGTAGGGCTTTGCAGTGCCGATGTCCATACCTTTGTAAATCTGCATGGAATCGGCACTTATTATTTCCGTTTTCAGTGCCCTGGCTATCTTTATTGAGACCCTTGTCTTGCCAACAGAGGTGGGGCCAAGCAGAATGATGACATCCTTTAAGTTTTTCATAGGGGATATTATAAAACAAGTGCAAGGTTTTCAGAGTATACGGAATGGGGCAAACAATAAAGTCTATACTCGGGATTGCTCTACTGAAGCCTCCTTCCTTATGGGTAGCTTAACTTTAAAGACGCTTCCTTTGCCATCTGTTGGGTCCTCAACCCATATTTGCCCGCCAAGTGTTTCAATTGCCATTTTTGAAAAAGTCAGACCCAGGCCAGCACTGCCTACAGCCCTTTTCTCATTTGTTGGCTGTAGCTGTTCAAAGGGAACGAAGATCCTTTCTTTCATTTCGTCAGGTATGCCGGGGCCACGATCTCGCACGGATATCAAGATATCAGTACTGTCTATAGTTACATCTATATTTATTTTTTCCTTTTCAGAGCTATGTCTTATTGCATTTGAGAGTAGATTCCCGAGTATCCTTTTCACCAGGTCAGGGTCTGTAATAATATCAGCAGAGGAGTGTGATTCTGATTTTACATCTATCAGGATCCCCTTTAATGAGGCAGCAATTCTGAACAGGTCAATGCATTCGTTTATCAGTTCATTGATGCTCACCCTTGTTAACCTTGGTTTTAACTTGCCCTCAGAGAGCTTATATACATCCAGAATGTTTTGTATCATGTTCATCATCCGGTCACTTGCCACCATTGCCTTGTCAATCAATAGGGATTGCTTATCATCAAGACGGTCTTTTCGAAATCTTAATAGTTCCAGATTTCCATAGATTCCTGTAAGAGGATTCTTTAGGTCGTGAACGATCATATGGATTAGCTCTTCCTTGGATTTCTGTGTTTGTTTTAGTTTGGCATTGAGCTTCTCAAGTTCCCTGTTTTTCTGGTACAGTCTTTTCTGATAAGATGATATTCTAAGGAGAGAGTTTACTCTTATTAAAAGTTCGGTTTTGTGAATAGGCTTTGTAATAAAATCATCTGCGCCTGCCTCTGCAGCCTTTTCCTTGTCTTCAATTGATTCAAGGGCGGTAACCATAATTACAGGGATATGAATATCTCCCTGAAGTTTTCTGATCTCTCTACATACCTCGTAACCATCCATATCGGGCATCATGATGTCAAGTAGAACAAGATCAGGTCTGATTTCCTGAAAAAAATCTATTGCCTTCTTTCCAGAATCTACTGTAATGGTTTTAAACCCAGAGGGTCTGAGTATTGCATCAAGCAGGGTAAGATTCATTTGGTCGTCATCAACTATTAGTATCAGGTTGCCGCTGGTTGCTTTCATGTTTCCCTCCAGTAAAATAAATTCTATCATAGATTTTTCAAAAAAACAATATTTTCCCACAGCAGTTAGAGCTGAACTTTTCATCTGATTTGATTTTAGATGTCCTGCGGTCTGAAAAGAGATTGCGTTTGGAAGAAAAGAATTACTTAAAACTTTGCTCCTCAGAAGGAAAGATACCCTTCTGTACCTCCTCAATATATTCCCTAATAGCCTTCAGGGCATCCTGTTTAAGATTTGCATATCTTTTAACAAATTTTGGAACAAATCTTTCAAAAAGCCCGAGCAGGTCGTGAATTACCAGCACCTGTCCATCGCAGTGAGGCCCTGCGCCTATGCCTATGGTTGGGATCTCAAGGGATTCGGTTATCTCCTTTGCCAGATTCAAGGGGATTGCCTCAAGAACAATGGAAAATGCCCCGGCCTCCTGAAGCACCCTGGCATCTTCAAGGAGTTGCCGCTTTGCATCCTCAGTCCTTCCCTGCACCCTGTAACCACCCATTCGGTGAATACTCTGGGGAGTAAGCCCAATATGGGCCATAACAGGTATATCTGAACGCACCATGGCAGCTACCTTTTCGGCTACCTCTGAGCCACCCTCAATCTTGATTGCCTGGGCACCACCTTCCTTTATGAAACGGCCGGCATTTCTTACCGCCTCCTCTACTGATACCTGATAGGACATAAAGGGCATATCCCCAATGACCATTGCCTGCTGTGCCGCTCTTGATACCATGCGAGTATGATATATCATCTCATCCATGGTTACAGGCAGGGTGTTTTCAACACCCTGCACCACCATGGCAACCGAATCGCCTACAAGGATTGCATCCACGCCTGCCTCATCCACAATCCTGGCAAAGGGATAATCATAGGCCGTAAGCATCGTTATCTTTTTACCTTCAGCTTTTTTCTTAAAAAAATCATTGATTGTAACCTTTGGCATGACATGTCTCCTTTTATTCAGTAAAGGTAGTTTTTGATTTCATCTACGAAGACCATGAAGTCATTGGTATTTTTTCAAGTACTTTATAATGCTGCCAATGTCGTCCAGACAGGACACGGTTTCCGTGTTAATACCATGCTGTTATTTTACCATACCAGAGGTTGAAACTATAAAAAAGGCCACTTCATGGAAGCGGCCTTTTTAACAGTGAATTCCCCTGCGACAGGTAAATGAGTGGCCAGTTATAGTGTGTTGAAGATTTATTATTTAATTGTATACTTAGCAGCCCTGACAGTGTTTTTCATGAGCATGGTGATGGTCATAGGGCCAACACCGCCAGGCACCGGGGTAATGGCACCAGCAATCTCCTTTGCTGCATCAAAATCTACATCTCCTTTCAGAATGGGCACCATGCGGCCTGTCTTTTCACTCTTTTTCTCACCCACACGGTTTACACCAACATCTATCACGCAGGCACCTGGCTTGATCCACTCAGGCCTTACAAGCCCTGGCACACCAGCGGCAACTATCAGTATATCAGCCCTTTTGCAATGTGCTGCCAGGTCCTTTGTCCTTGTGTGCACAACAGTTACCGTGGCATTTGCGCCCGGGCCCTTCTGCATCATCATTATTGCAATGGGTTTACCAACGATGTTGGACCTTCCCACTACCACAACCTCTGCGCCTTCGGTCTCAAAACCCGAGCGGACAATCAGTTCCTGGATACCTGCAGGTGTGCAGGGAAGAAACCTCGTTTCCTCACCACCGATTACCAGACGGCCCAGGTTTACAGGATGAAAACAGTCAACATCCTTGTCAGGGTCAATTGCATTAATAACCTTCTTCTCATTTATGTGCTTTGGAAGGGGTAGCTGAACCAGTATGCCGTGTATCTTGGGGTCATTATTATACTTGTCGATCAGCTTCAGAAGATCCTCTTCAGAGATATCCTCGGGCTGGTCATCCTGCACTGAGTAGAAACCGAGCTCATGGGCTGTTTTCTGTTTGGCGGTTACATAGCTTACAGATGCGGGATTCTTTCCAACCAGAATGGTCACCAATCCTGGCACCACACCATGCTTTTCCTTCATCTCTTCAACCTCTTTCTTGAGCTCTGCCCTGATCTCTGCTGCAATTGCCTTTCCATCAATGATCTTTGCTGACATAAAGACCTCCTTAAAGTTAGTTATTAGTGTACTGGTATATTAGTTATTAGGGTGTCTGGTTATATCTCATTAGCCAATTCTTTTAATAGTTTTTTGAGTTTTTTGTCAACTCGCGCCCTCTTTGCTAACTCAGAAAGCAGGTCTTTGTCTGCAAAAGGATATAATTGTATTATATCAACTCTGTCCTGGATGCCCCATGCCTTTAATTTGAGCACAATCAGACTCTCTGGTGTTGCTACTGGCACATTTATTCCAAAGACCTCTTCTGTTACTGCGGTCTTAACCAATTCGTCCTGCCATTTTAACATGGAAACAAGAAAATCAATTCTGACACCCCTATCGATCTTCAAGACCCACATATTATTATTGAAATCCTTAAATTCCTCAACGGGGGTTTCAAATTCTTTAACAAGCAATTCCTTGAATCTATCAACACCTTCATGAAGAGGTAAAGGAATTTTTAACAAGAAATCTATATCCTTACTGTCTCCCCGCTGTTTGTTAAGAAATAATACGGCCTTTTTTATAAGTTCTTTCATTCAGTTTTTTCTTAAAAGCCCTGTTTATCTCCATGGTTATCTCACTCAACTCTACTGCCTCCTCGATCCTCTGTCCCGGGGTTATTCTCTCTGCTTTCCGAAGCCTCTCTTTCTGTTTTATTCTTCTGTACTCCTTTATATCCATAACTCACATTTCCTTCTTCAATAACTCAAGCATCTCCTCCCTTGTTGTCTGTTTTGAGCGGAATATTCCCCTGACAGCAGATGTTACGGTTCTTGAGCCAGGTTTTTTGATGCCCCTCATACTGAGGCATAGATGCTCGGCATCTATTATTACCATTGCCCCCTTGGGCTTTAAACGCTCCATTATCATATCCGCAAGTTGTGCGGTAAGACGCTCCTGGACCTGGGGTCTTTTAGCCAGAACCTCGAGTGCCTTGGCAAGCTCCCCGATGCCTACAATCCTGCCACCCTCAGGGATGTAAGCGATATGGGCACGTCCGAAGAAGGGCAGAAGGTGGTGCTCGCATACTGAATAAAAGGGGATATTCTTAAGCATCACCATCTCGTCATGGCTTTCACCCTCAATGGGTTTAAGCAGATCCTCCGGTTCCTTATCAAGCCCTGAGAAGATCTCCTCAAACATCTTTGCTACACGTTCGGGTGTGCGTCTTAATCCAGGTCTTTCAGGGTCTTCGCCAATACCCTCAAGAATAAGCCTTACGCCTTTTTTTATCCTTTCAATGTCCATATTACAGCTCCTCTATTATCTGGGAAAACACCTTATGTGCAATCCGCACAGCCCTCTTTGCATCTGTTTTGGTAGGAGAACCCATCGGTAACAGGCCCTCTTCAGCAGGATACCTGCCAATATAGATTGAATCCATGAAGTCTATTTCTTCGTCCCTTAACTTTAACTGGAGACCATAGTCCTGACCAATTGCAATAAGTCTCCTGATCCTGTGCGTTTTTTCAAGTTCCCAGCCCTTCTTCAGCAGTAAGCACTTGATTATCTTCTCTGTTGCCTGTTGTGCACTATAGCAGGCACCCCTGTAAAATCCCCCTTCAATCAGGTATTCAGCCTGCCTGAGGTCTTCCTCTGAAGAGCGCTTCCAGTATTTCAGGGCACCTTTCATATAAATCAGTCTCCCTTCTTTCTGGATTTTCCTTAAAAATGGGCTCCCCCGTGACAGGAGCTTCTTCAGCTCAGCCCTTGAAACAGTAAGCACATCTATAGAATACTTTTTATAATAAGGATACAGGGTCCTGATTATCCTCTCACGGTCTTTCTTCCTTCCCACCACTAAAAGGTCTACATCCTCTCCTGTGCCCTTTTGGGCAATCGAGCCAAAAAGCAGTATTGCATCGGGATTTACCGCCTTTCTGATACTGTCTGCAATCTCATATACATCCAATATCGCAGGCATCTAAACCTCTATCACTCTCCTGTCTGTAATGATTGCCCGCACCCTCTGGTCATGCTCCTCAAGGGGCACATGCTCAACTATCTGCTCCTCATAGGCAATGGCAATGAGATGGGGAGAACACTGGAGAGAGGCAATTAATCTATCGTAATACCCACCTCCGTAGCCTATTCTGCCGCCCCTCTCATCAAAGGCAGCCCCTGGTAAGACTACAAGGTCTATATCTTCAGTATCTGCCCTTCTGGCCATCTCAGGGTCTGGCTCCATGATTCCCATGTATCCTTTTATTAGCTCATCCAGGCTGTTTATCAGATAGAGTTCAAGGCTCTTTGTCTCATTGTTTACCCTTGGCAGAAGCAGCCCTTTTCCTTCCTTGAGTATATGCTCCATTAGTGGAAAGGTGTTAATCTCTGACCTGAAAGAGGCAAATAGCAACACTGTTTTTGCCTCTGCAAAGGGGGGATAGCTGATGAGTCGTTCCATGATCTCCCTGTCCTTTACAGCCCTGACCTCATCAGGAATACTGTCGCGCCTCTTCAGGCACTCCTTTCTCAGTTGTACCTTTGTGATTGTTCCTTCAGCAGTCATTGCTGTAACTCATCAAGCCGTTTCTTGATCTCTGAAACCTCTTTCACGGTTTCAGGGCTGCTCTCGTAAGGAGGCACTCCCCTTATATCTGCCTGCATAATTTCTGCCCTGAAGCTGATACTGCCAAGAAGCTCCATACCGCCGGTGGCATCCTTTATAAACTCCACATCCTCTGGCCTGTGTATCTTGTTTGCCACCACATAGACCCTTTTAACACCAAGCCCGGAGGCCATCTCTGCCACCTGATGGGCTGTCTGAATGGAACGCTGCCCTGGCTCAACCACCACTATGAAGGCATCCACTCCCTGTGCAGTTCCACGGGTCAGATGCTCAATGCCAGCCTCCATATCCACCACCACAACCTCATCTCTTTCTACCACCAGATGACTGAGTAGCCTGCGGAGAAACACATTTTCAGGGCAGTAACAGCCCGAAGCAGCCTCCTTTGACTTACCCATCACTAAAAGGGTGATACCATCTATTCTGTATCCAAATTCCTCGGGTATATCATCAACTTTTGGATTCAGTTTGAAAATCCCCCCCATACTACCAGGACGTGCCCCAGTGCGTTCGGCAATAAGGTCTTTCATCTCTGATATCGGGCGTATGGAGGCTATCTGTTCGGTGGAAAGACCGAATGCCTGGGCAAGGTTGGCGTCAGGGTCGGCATCAACAGCCACGACCCTTTTACCATCTTTTGCATAAAGGAAGCTCAGGATGCTCGATAGGGTGGTCTTACCCACACCACCCTTGCCAGTTACTGCTATTTTCATAAAAAATTCTAACATTACCTTCAAAAACCTGTCAAAAAAGAAATATAATAAAAACTTATGAAAAAACCTGAGGTTATTGATTTTCATACCCATGTGTTTCCTGATGAAATTGCTCCAAGGGCATTGAAGGCACTTTCAGAGCATTCTGGTCCTTATAGGCCCTGCACTGATGGCACCCTCAGTGGACTACTCAGCTCAATGGACAGTGCTGACATATCATTAAGTGTGGTCGCAAACATAGCCACCAGGCCCACTCAACTTATGCCAATCCTTGAGTTTTCAAAAAAAATAAAGTCAGATAGAATCTATCCGCTGGTTTCCTTTCATCCTCAAAACAGCCATGAAGAGGTAAGGCAGTTGCTTCAGGAGGCTGAAAAAACGGATATCAAAGGCGTAAAGCTACATCCCATGTATCAGGGATTTTCTATTGACGAAAAGAGGATGTTTCCTTTCTATGAACTCTTTGCCCAGAAGGGCTTTTTTGTGGTTTTTCACACCGGCTACGACATCGCTTTTCCAGGCAACCTCCAGGCAAGCATTGATAGGGTGGTTTCGGTTGCCCGAGATTTTCCCGGGCTTCAGATAGTTACAACCCATACAGGTGGCTGGCGGCAGTGGGATAGGCTTGAGCTGCTTATAGAGTTTGAAAATGTCTATACCGAGATTTCCATGACCATTACCGAGACAGGCAGAGACAGGTTCACTGAACTGTTAATGAGTTTTCCAGAGCACAGAATATTCTTTGGCACCGACAGCCCCTGGACTGACCAGAAGGATATGGTCGGAGAACTCTTTAAACTCGACATTTCAGAGTCACTAAGAGATGCCATTTTATATAGAAATGCCGCTGAGTTTTTGAAAAGGTTATAGATTGATATCACCTCTGTATTATTATGCATATTGAGCAAAGTCCAGTGGTTTTGCCATTGCGATACTGAAGGAATATTATGTCGAAGATACCCTGTGGTCTTTCGGCAGGGCATCTTCATTTGCCATAATACCTGATGTTTGATATATTTTATAGATAATGTCTCCCTACTTTAAGAAGAGATGCCCAAGACCTCATGAGCGACAATGGCATGATTACTGTGTTGACAAAAACCTGGAAGACCAGTGGCTGGAGGCCCTGAACGCTCTTCACGCATTCAAATTGATAAGCATATGCGAAGGTCATATCCATTATAAAGGACGCTCTACAAGGTCACCTCATATAAACCTGAGAATGAAAAAGAGGTTTCTGAGGATTTTCGTTAAAAAGTTTGATGCCTTTTCGGTTGACCTTTACAGGATGTTTGTAACCATATTTAATGACGACAGCACCTATGCCGACATTGAGTATAAAATCAGATTTAAGAGCTCTCACACGGGGAAAACCATAACCCGTGATGTGGCAGTACACATACGCTCAAGAAACATGCGTACATCTGAAGAGATGGATAAAGAGACAAGGAGATGGTTTAGTAACATTGTAAAAAAGATACAGTCCTTTGATATGTTTGTAAAGAACAGGCTTCTTGAAGACTGAGTCTATCTTGAGCAACCTGATGTTTATTTTATCTGTTTACGAAGACTGCCTGCCTTGAATATGCACAGCGAGCACATTCCCCGTGACCTTTCCACGGCCTTAGCGAGCGAATGTAATGAGATAAAACTTCCTTACATATCGAAGATACCCTGCGGTCTTTCGGCAGGGTTCTTCATCTTATATGTTTAATGAGCAAATAAAATCTGTCTTGAGTATATATTTAGAAATTATGTAGATTTATTTTTATTTTTTTGTGATAATAAAGATGATGAAGAAACTATCCAGCATAATTATTGTCCCCCTTTTTCTGTTAATTTTCAGCACTGCTTCCTTTTCTGCCAAAAGCAGCGTCTATGTCTTAACCATTCAGGGGGTTATCAATCCTGTGTCTGCTGAATACATACAGAGGGGTATTGACCTTGCTAATGCAGAGAGGGCTTCTGCACTGGTCATAGAGCTTGATACCCCCGGTGGGCTTGATACATCAATGCGTAAGATTATCAAATCAATCAACCAGAGTGCAGTGCCTGTGGTGGTGTATGTCTCTCCTTCCGGTGCACGAGCTGCTTCAGCAGGTGTGTTTATTACAATGGCAGCTCATGTGGCAGCAATGGCACCTGGCACCAATATTGGCGCAGCCCATCCAGTTGGAATTGGCATCGGGGGAAAGATGGACAAGACCATGGTTGAGAAAGTAACAAATGATGCCGTGGCATATATCAGGTCCATTGCAGAGCGCAGGGGGAGAAATAAAAAGTGGGCAGAAAAGGCAGTAAGGAAAAGTGTATCCATTACTGCTCGGGAGGCCGTTAAGCTCGGGGTAATTGACTTGATTGCAAAAGACCTTGACGATCTGATGAAGAAGATAGATGGAAAAACAGTGGAGACAGTATCCGGAAAGGTAAAGCTTAAAACCAGAGGGATACCGACTAAAAGGGTTCCAATGGGGTTGAGGCTTAAGATTTTAAGCATCATAGGAAACCCCAATGTTGCCTATATACTAATGCTTCTTGGCTTTTACGGGCTTTTCTTTGAGTTAACCAATCCAGGGGCAATATTCCCTGGAGTTTTCGGTGCAATCTGCCTGATACTTGCCTTTTATTCCTTTCAGACATTGCCTGTTAACTATGCCGGACTGCTGCTCATCATTCTTTCCATCATCCTCTTTGTACTTGAGATAAAGATAACCTCCCATGGTGTGCTTACCATTGGTGGCATTGTTTCTATGGTAATAGGCTCGTTGATGCTTTTTAAGAGCCCGGGGCCCTTTTTTAAGCTTTCGCTTTATCTGATACTGCCTGCTGCTCTGGCAACGGCCCTGTTTTTCACTGTTACCTTTTCCCTTGCCTTTAAGGCATGGCGGAGAAAACCCGTTACCGGTTCAGAGGGGCTTGTGGGGCTTGAGGGAGTGGCACATACAGATATAGACAAAGAGGGAGGAATGGCGCTTTTAAGGGGTGAGTATTGGCAGGCATTCAGTGACGAGCCTATCAGTAAGGGTGAGAAGATAAAGGTAGAGTCTGTTCAGGGTTTAAAAATAAAAGTCAAAAGGGGGTAGGTTATGATTTTCCCACCACAGTTTTTAAGTGCAGTATTTGTCGTGTTCCTGGTGCTCTATTTCTTTGTAAGCGCAATCAAGGTTCTCAAGGAGTATGAGCGTGGAGTGGTCTTCAGGCTTGGAAGAATTATACCTGTAAAGGGTCCTGGGCTGGTCATCATCTGGCCAATTATTGATAAAATGGTTCGGGTGAGCCTAAGAACCGTGACCATGGATGTTCCACCCCAGGATGTTATTACAAGAGATAATGTTTCGGTTAAGGTAAATGCTGTAGTTTACTTCAGGGTAATGGACCCCATAAAGGCTGTCACAGAGGTAGAAGACTTCTACTTTGCTACAAGCCAGATCGCCCAGACCACACTAAGAAGCGTTGTTGGTCAGAGTCATCTTGATGATCTGCTATCTAAAAGGGATGAAATAAATGCCGAACTGCAGAGGATAATAGACTTTCAGACCGAGCCCTGGGGTATAAAGGTAACGGCAGTGGAAGTGAAGAATGTTGATCTTCCACAGGAGATGCTTAGGGCCATAGCCCGTCAGGCAGAGGCAGAAAGGGAAAGAAGGGCAAAGGTCATCCATGCTGAGGGTGAATTTCAGGCTGCAGAGAAACTAAAAGATGCTGCTAAGATACTGGCACCCGAGCCCATGGCATTACAGCTAAGGTATCTACAGACCCTTACAGAGATTGCCACAGAGAAGACCTCAACCACCATCTTCCCCGTGCCTATTGACTTACTAAAGCCCTTTTTTGATAAGATGACTGAAACAGCAGAAAACAGGGAGGGAGACAGCAAACAGTAGATGTTATCAAGGGTTTTAAGCGCCACTGTAGTAGGCATAGAGGCTAAGACCGTCGAGGTTGAGGTAGATATTACATCAAGGGGGCTTCCTCACTTTTCAATGGTAGGGCTGCCTGATACCACTGTAAAGGAAAGCCGCGACAGGGTAAAGGCTGCATTGAAGAATGCAGGATTTGTCTTTCCCCTCAAACAGATAACCATCAACCTTGCACCTGCAGACCTGAAAAAGGAGGGCTCTTCCTTTGACCTTCCGGTGGCAATAGGTATCCTTTGTTCTGAAGGGGTGCTAACGCAGGATGAACTGAACGGCTATATGTTAAGTGGCGAGCTTTCCCTTGATGGTGCTTTAAGGCCAATAAAGGGTGCCCTTTCTATTGCCATGGAATGTAAAGACCGTGGGTTTAAGGGGTTGATCATACCAGAGGAAAACGCCTCTGAAGCAGCTGTGGTCAGGGAGTTAAATGTTTATGGATTTAAAAACATCCTGCAGGTGGTAGAGTTTCTTAAAGGAAGTCCCAGTGAACCACTGTGGATAGATATCGAAAGGGAGCTTGAAGAGGCATCTAATTATGAGGAGGACTTTGCAGAGATAAAAGGTCAGGAGCATGCAAAGCGGGCAATGGAGATCGCAGCAGCCGGTGGCCACAATATACTGATGATCGGGCCACCCGGCTCTGGTAAGACCATGCTTGCACGAAGGCTCCCAACCATACTGCCAGGGATGACCTTTAAGGAAGCACTTGAGACCACTAGGATTCATAGTGTGGCTGGCACCCTTAACTCTGGTCGTGCTCTGCTTGCTACAAGACCCTTCAGGGCACCCCATCATACTATCTCCGATGTTGCCCTCATAGGAGGTGGTACTTATCCACGTCCTGGTGAGGTCTCCCTTGCCCACAATGGTGTGCTCTTTCTTGATGAGCTTCCAGAGTTCAAGAGGAATGTGCTTGAGGTCTTAAGACAGCCCCTTGAAGATGGAGTGGTTACTGTCTCAAGGGCATCTGCCACGGTTACCTATCCTGCCTCTTTCATGCTTGTGGCAGCAATGAACCCCTGTCCCTGCGGGTTTGTGGGCGATGAAAGACATCAGTGCACCTGCACCCCTGGGCAGATTCACCGCTACAGAACCCGTGTATCAGGCCCCCTGATGGACAGGATTGATATACATATTGAAGTCCCTGCAGTGGATTATAAAAAGCTCTCCTCTGACCTTCCAGCAGAGTCATCAGAGAAGATAAGAAAGCGGGTGGTAGCGGCAAGAAAGATACAGCTTGAGAGATTTAAGGGAGATAATATCTACTGTAATGGACAGATGAAGACAAGGCACATAAAGAAGTACTGTAATTTAACCACTGAGGCAAAGGGGATACTTGAGACAGCAATGGAAAACCTCGGCCTTTCTGCCCGTGCCTACACAAGGATACTCAAGGTTTCCCGCACCATAGCAGACCTTGAGGGCTCGGATTCTATAGAATCCCACCACATCTCCGAGGCCGTGCAGTACAGGATGATGGACAGGGGGTTGTTTTAGGGAGTTATTGTTCTTTATCTGTTATTATGCCGAAGTCTGATATACCGGCAAGCCTTATCTGATCAATCACTTTAATGAGCAGGGAAAGTTGAATATCTCTGTCTGCCTTGATTCTTATCTTTTTTATTTTCCTTTCCGATAACTGGTTTTCTATTATATCTGTTAGAGAAGTTAAGGATACCTCGTGGGCATTAAAATAGATCTTTCCTTCCCTGGTAATAACAACTGTTGGCACAGATTGTTTTAATATTGAAGCAGTCTTTGATCGTGGTAGTTTGACACTTATTGCGGGTTCCTGTACAAGATGAGATGTAAGCATGAAAAACAGTAACAGCAGAAACACCACATCCACCAGTGGTGCAATATTCAAATAGGAATGGTTGTATCTTCTTCTTTTAAACTCCATCCTTATACCTTTTGTAAAGTACCAGTGTAGCCTCTTTGAGCAAAAATGTAATATCATCTGCCTGTTTTTCAAGCCAGTGATGCCCAATATGAACAGGAATTGCAACAAGAAGCCCTGCAGCCGTTGTAATCAGGGCCTCCCATATTCCACCGGCAAGCATAGATGGGTTAACTGAGCTCTGAACCGATATAACCATGAATGCCTTTATCATACCAATCACTGTGCCTGTTAGCCCAAGCAAGGGTGTAATCATTGCTATTACACCAAGCCAACTTAGGCCTTTTTCGATCTCTCTGACCTGACGGGTACCTACAACCGTTAACTCCTCTTCATCACAGCCTGCACTGGCTGTATTAATCAGAGGTTTAAAAATCTGTGGAGGGTTTTTAAAGATCTCCTCTGATGGTTTATCTAAAGCCTTTATCAGTGCCCTGTATTGTATGGCCTTCTGAATTATTATTGCCACCGCTACCACTGAAAGTAGTAGTATAGGGTACATCAAAAATCCACCTTTTAAGAAAACCTCTAACATCCTTAATCTCCCTGTTTAGTAATTTAGTCTTTAAGTCTAAATCGTACAGTCAATAGTGCCTCTGAATCAACCGGAACTCCCTTTCTTACTGCTGGCAGAAAGGTTGACTCTTTTATGGCCTTTACAGCCTCGCGTGCAAAACCATATCCATCATCATCTATTACCTCTACCTTTTTAAGTCTTCCCTTTTTGTCAATAAATAGTTTTAACACCACCCTGCCCTCTTTGCCAAGTTTTCTTGCTATCCTTGGATAACGGGGTATAACCTTTTTAAGGAACCTTGGACCATTGTTTCCTCCAAAGCCTCCTCGATAAACATCATCATCGGTAGTCTTGCTTTCCGTCTTTGTAATAGTTTTATCACTTATGGGAGTGGTATCAGAAGTTGTAACTATATTATTAACGTTTGTTTTCTCTGGTTTATCTAATTTTTTGCTACTTGTACTAATATCTTTTGTGGCAGGGACAGCCGTTTCCTGAGGCTCTGTCTTTTTTTCAGACTCTGGGGCTTTATCTTCTTTAGTAGTCTTTTCTATCTTTTTTACATAATTGTTTTTAACCACCGGCACTGTCTGATGCTTAAATTTATGTTCTTCAGTTTTTTCGGTCTTTTTTACAGGGGCAGGCTTTATAAAAATCTTTTTTTGACTAACCAAACTCCTTTTGTGGTGGCTTACAGTTTTTGATTTTGTCTTTTTTGCCTGTTTAGTTTTAGATGTCATGGGTTTTAACTTTATCTGACGATAAAAGGAAAGCCTAACCTCCTGAAAATGTGTTAAAGGGTTCTGCCCTGTCTTCAATGAAAAGGGAATGGCCAGTACTGCCATATGAAATGCAATTGAAAAAACAACCCCTATTACCAGCGCCCTTTCTGCCATATCAGATACCATAAAGAAAGGTTCCATCCTTCTGTGGATAAATCCTAATATCCACCTCATAAACCCTTCTTAACAAATCCTCTGTAACCACATCTGATGGTCTCCCAGAGGCTACCACCCTGCCATCTTTAACAACATAAACCCTGTCGAAATGATGAACCATGTTTATATCATGTAATGCCATAACCATGGATATACCTTTTCCCTGCTTAAGTTCTTTTAACAGTTTTATCAGTTCCATCTGATATTTGATATCCAGATTTGCCATTGGTTCATCAAGCAGCAAAAGCCCAGCACCCTGAAGTAGAGTCATTGCAATAAAGGCCCTCCTTCTTTCACCTCCACTTAGCTCAGAGATAGGGGTATTGGCGCTGTCCTGAAGCCCTACCATTCCAAGGGCATCCTCTACCGTCAGTTCAGGGGCAATATCATAGGGGTACAATCCCATGCTGACCAGTTCTTTAACTTTAAAGGGAAGACGGAAGTCTATTATCTGGGGTAGATAACTTATCAGTTTTGCCCTGTCTTTTCCTGGATAAGAAAAAAGATCCCTGTTCCATAGCAACACCCTGCCCTTTTTCGGTTTCAAGATGCCTGATGCAAGTTTTAAGATTGTGGATTTCCCAGAACCATTTGGACCAAGTAGGGCTATGATCTCTGCCTTTTTGACTGTAAAATCAAGCCCTCTAATAAAGGGCTCATCATTATAGGCAAAATCAACCTTTTCCATTACCAGAATATCCATAATCACCTGCCAAGTATATCCTGTTTTCTGAGTAAATAAAGGAAATAAGGAGCACCTATTATAGCCGTTATTATTCCGGCTGGTAGCTCCATAGGTGAAACCACGGTTCTGCCAATTGTGTCGGCAAGACACAGCATTGAGGCACCAGCTAATGCCGACAGGGGTAAAACTCCTCTACTGTCTGCTCCCCAAACAAACCTGACAATGTGTGGCATCAAAAGTCCAATAAAACCAACAATCCCTCCAAGGGAGACCGAGGCAGCGGTCATCAAACAAACTGACACAAAAAGTATTAACCGCTCTTTATATGGTGAAAACCCAAGACTGTATGCAATTTCGTCACCAAGCATTAATGCATTAAGTGCCTTTGCCCTCCATAATGAAAGTGAAAGACCGATGATGATTATAACCAGTCCATAGGGTACCAGCGACCAGTCAGACATGGAGAGGTCTCCAAATATCCAGTGAATAGCCCTTCTTAGTCCCTCATCAGAGGATATGCTCATAAGCAGCATTAAAACTGCAGAAAAGAGAAATCCCAATCCAACGCCTGCAAGTAGAAGTCTCTCTGGCCAGAGCCCGCCTCTTTTGTATGCCATAAAACCAACGATAATCCCGGTAGCAATAGAGCCAAAAAAGGCAAAAAGGGGTATTGTAAAAATCCCAAATACCATGCTGCCAAGCAAGATGGCAAGGGTAGCCATCAATGCAGCACCACCTGAAAGGCCAAGGATATAAGGGTCGGCAAGGGGATTCCTGAGAAAACCCTGAAGCACTGCACCGGAGGCACCCAGTGCCGCCCCCATTAATATGGAAATTATTACCCTTGGAAGCCGGATAGATAAAATAATCGTCCTGTCAATGGCACTTATTGAAAAAGGATCAATTATCTCGGGACCTATAAAGACTGAAGTAGAAAAGATCAAGCCAGAAACAAGAAAAAATAATAAAGACCTTCTCATCATTTTAAATAACCTGCAAGCTCTTCTATCCCGTCAATGATCCTGGGGCCAAGTCTATACAGTGCATCACTTACAAAATAAACCCTTCCCGTCCGTACTGCTTTTACAGAAGAAAGCCTTTTTAGAATCCTGCCAGAGACCTTTCTCATATCCTGGTGTCCCTTGCCAATGAAGATTACATCAGGGTCTCTTCTAATAACCTCCTCAATGGAGTATCTCGGATAACGTGCCTTTGCATCATGGGCTATATTGACAAGCCCTACCAGTTCAATGGCCTCATCAATGGCAGTGCCAGGACCTGCAACGATCAGTGGCTCGGGCCAGATGATAAATAGTGCCTTTTTCCCTTTACTTTGGTGAATGGAATTCCTATAACTGTTTAATGTGCTCTTAAATTGTATTGACAGCTGGATTGCCTTTTCCTTTACACCAAGGGCCTCACCAAGTTTAACAAGCTCCTCTGGTAGCTCCGAAATCCTCCTTGCCCTGAACACATAGGTCCTGATACCAACTCTCTTCAGTCTTTCTTCAAATTCCTTCTGGTTTCCATCGGTAGTAAGCACCACAATGTCAGGCCTAAGACGCACAATAGCCTCAAGGGATGGATCTGTCATGCCACCCACCTTAGGTTTTTTTAGGGCCTCTGGTGGGTGGTCACAGAAGTTTGTAACCCCAACCACTCTGTCACCAAGTCCCAGGGCAAAAAGAATCTCTGTAAGGCTTGGTGCAAGCGAGATTATCCTCTGGGGAACCTTTGCAAAAGCCGTCAGAGAAAAAACAGACAGACATAATATTGTTATCAGACTGAGTATTGGTCCTTTTTTAAAAAAAACTCGATATTCTACTTTTTTAAAATTCAACCGTTACCCCTGCCATCCATTGATGTCCGGGCAAGGGATAGCCTTTAGTGACCTCATATTCTCTATCAAGTATATTTTTACCTTTAACATAAAATGTCCCCTTAATACCTTCAGCAAGGGTAATGGTCTTGCTGATCTTTGTATTTAAAATAAAATAGCATTTATGGTTACCCGTTTCTGTGGTGTAGTTACTTACATAGCTACCATCAAGTGTTGCTGAAAGGCCTTTTGAGTTACTGTAAGTTACCCCGGCGTTAAGATTGTGTCTCTGACGGTCTGTTATAATCTGATCCTTTTCAAGATCCCTTGGATCCTGGTAAGTGTAATTAAGCATTAATTCAAAAGGCTCTAAGTTAACTGATGTCTCAACCTCTATACCCCTTATCCTTGCCCTGCCGATATTGACAGGCATCCATTTCCTGGAGCTAACCTCCTGCCAAACGATCAAGTCATTTACCTTTTTGTAAAAACCCACGACCTTTGTCTTTATGTTTTTATTAATTCTCTGTTCAACTGAGACCTCGTACTCTGATGACTTTTCAGGTTTAAGCGAGGGGTTGCCAGCAGCCCACCCCGTATCAGGCCAGTAAAGTTCATTAAAGGTGGGCACCCTGTAACCCTTCCCGGCAGAGGCACGCAATGTGGTTTCCGGAAACAGCCTGTAAAGAACCGATACCCTGGGGGTAATCCTGTTGCCGGTATCATAATCATCATATCTAATTCCTGCAGTAACAATAAAGCTGTCAGTAAAGAAAAGTTCATCCTGAAGGAAGGTTCCAAACCTTCTGCGTTTCTTGTTGCCTACAGCAGTACTGTGTAGTTTTTCCTCAAGTATCTCTGCTCCTACTGTAAAAAGATTAATCTCTCCTAAGGAAAAAGATGTCTGACCATCAACTCCCCTTATGTAGTTTTTATGTGTATCATCTTCAAAGGAAGAAGGATTTTTATAGTGTATTCTGTTGTAATGGGAGTAAATATTAAACTTTGAGTTCTTTGCATTAAGAGTAATTCCATACAAACCATTTTCGTTCCATTGTCTTGCCTCGGGGGTTGGCCAGCCGGTAGAGCCAGGACTACCAAGTTCTTTATGGCCATAATCGATGTTTAATACAGCGTTTACATTCTTTGATAGATCATAAGTCAATTTTCCATTCAGGTTCCATAACTCATAATCAGTATCAGGTCTGTAGCCGTGGGAGTCTTCCCTTTCTAAAGTAAAAGAATAACCAAAATCATCTAACTTACGAGATGTGGTAAAAAGCAAATTCTTTGTATCGAACCTTCCATACTGAATTCTGGCTTTATTAATGGGTTTGTCTGGCCTTTTTGTAATGATATTAATAACCCCTCCCATTGCATCAGCACCATAAAGTGCAGATGATGCACCCCTTAATATCTCTATCCTTTCGATATTTTCAACAGGTACAGGTATATCATTAAGGTCAAACTGACCTGACGAAGGTTTGTTAAGCCTTTTTCCATCAATGAGTATCAATACCTGTTCTGCTGTGGATGCCCTGATAGATATGGACGAGGAATTTCCTCTGTTTCCATACTCTTTGATTTTAACGCCCATAACATCATTTAAAATATCACTAACGGTTTCATAGCTGTGTTTTTTTATCTCATTAGCTGTTATAACCGTAACATCCTGGGCAACATCCTCTACTGATTCCTCCAGCCTTGTGGCGGTTACAACTATCTCGCCAAGCTGTGCTGTGGTTGAGTCTTGCTGAGCTGAAGCAGTAAAGGGGTTAAACAAAAGCAGGATAAATAAGAATGCGTGCAACAAAAAAACAACTCTGAAAGGCTCTGATTTGATGGTTCTTAAATGCTTGGGAATAAGGGCAAGTCTCTTCATGGCGTTCTACCTCCCTCGAGGTATTCTAGGCGGATGGGTCTTCCGGCTCAGGGCTACCTACTCACCCGCCTTCCCAGAAGAACCGTTTGAACCGTTTTAACAGTTTAAGCCGTTCAAACAGTTCTCCCAGTGGCTTTTGCTAAAGAGTGGAGCCATCTACTGACTCCTGACTCTTTAGCCGGGCTTTCGTTCCCTTCACGGCTGCGGGGCAGCGGGGGAATCACCCACCTATGGAGTCATCAGGCAATCAGTCAGAAGTCAGGAGAATTTTGGATGACTCAATTCCACTTCTGACTCCCGACTTTCTACTCCCTGTGGGGTTACACCCCTCTTCCACGCATCCGCCTGTGTCCGAACAGAGGAAACTCCTCCTTCAGACGTTTCTATTTAAGCAAAATTTTAAAATAGATGTCATATTTTTATTCTGTTTTTTTAAAGTTTCTCTTTCTAATCATAGTTAATACCAATCCAAATCCAATAATAACTAATAGAACTGCGACGCTTCCAAATACACCCGAGTAAGAGACCTCCTTAAAGATGGTTATTGGTTTATTGGTGTAGTGGTATAGTGGTTTAATAGTGTATTGGTTAAGTGGTTCATGGTGCTAAAAATCCACTCCCAACCTGAGATAGACCTCGTCATTACTGTCCTTCATGTCTTCATGGGTTCTGAGCTCAGTGTGTCGGTATTCACCTGCCACAAAGGCATTAAACCCTGTCTCTTCATCATTGTAAAAACTATATCGTGCTCCTGCACTGTAACGGTCCCTTACTGTCCATATTCCAAGGTCATCACTCATCCCATCATCATCAAAATGCTCATATCTTATGGCAAGTTCAAGGGGCTCACTTATCAGATGTTCCCTTCGGGCTGCAAAAAGCCCTCCACCCAGGCTCTTACGCTTCCTCAAAACAAACTCATAGGCCAGGGTGGCTGAAAACACACCCTCTTTGTATTCATTCCTTAGACCTGCGTATTTCTCACGGTCAAGGGCCTTCATGTATTCTGCATCAAATCTCACACCCTCTATGAAGGGAGGAACAAGGCTTATGCCTGCATTCAGGGTCTCATTCCTTGAGCCCCTTCCTGGCTCTGAAAGATAGGATGTAAAAAGGGTCAGATACTCTAAAGGTGTTATGCTACCTGACAGGATAAAGGAGCCAACATCATCGGTGTCACCCTCTTTTCTACTAAGCGTGTCACTGTCAAAAAGTCCTGCCTCAAAGAGATGCCCCATCTGCTCCTCACCCTTATAAAGGGTTCCAGATAGGTCAAGCCCCATGGGGCCTGTATAACCCAGGGTTATCCCAACCCGCTTTGTCTCGTAGGCATCCTGTGTCATGGGGTCTGTGATAAGGTGGCTTTCAAAGACCCCGAAGGGCTGGGTCCTTTTCCCAAAAACCATATAAAAGGGTATGTCATCGGTCTTAAGTGAGATTGTGGCCTCATCAACGGTTATCTTCTCATCACCCTGGTTAAGGTCATCGCCAATCCACTCAGAGTTCAGCACTGTGGAGGCAGTAAGCCAGTCGGTGAGCTCCGCCTCAATGGCAAGCTCCAGTTTTCTCAGATAAAGGTCAGAGGTGGAGTCACTGTCAGGGTCTGTGATGTCATGGTTTTTCATCCAGCGGTATTCACCATAAAGGGAACCACCAAGGGATAGTCTTTCAGAAATCCCCTCTGAAGGGGGCTCTTCCTCTTTGCTTAGCGCTGTTTCTTCTTTAGCGGACTTTTCTTTTTTCTTTTCCCTCTGGAGTTCCTCTTTTACCTCCTTATACTCCTTTTCGGTGATTATTCCCTTTTTAAGGAGTATCTTGAGGATAAGGTCTGCCTCTGATGCACCGGCATAACTTACAAAAAGAAGCATAAAAAGGATGACCATACCTGCACTAATGATTTTTTTCATTTACACCTCCATAGATGTCAGTAATTTTATTTTGTTTTTTAGTTTACTATCTGATCACCTCCTTTCCCACCAATACATCTCAACAGTTGCTGTATCTTTAGCCCAGTAATGTCCATTTTCGTAAAAAAGATTCTTTTTAATATCCTCTAATTCATGAAATAACAGGGGTCTTCCTTTCTTTAAAGTATAATGTTCAAAGGCTTCGTTTAGGCTGTGATAAGCAAATGAACTATCTGTTTTGTATGATGTATAAAAAATCATTCTATATCCATTTTGCTGCCTATTTATCTCGATTCCTTTAGATTTTTCTGTAACAATGAATATATTACGGGGATTGTGTTCGAAAATTTTATTAAGAGCTCTTTCAAAACCAATTTCGGTGAGATGAAGACTGTTGCATGCCATCATAAGGTCAAATCTATCTTCTGCTTTATAAGTTTCCCATCTCCTTTCATCTACCTTTATCCAGTCTATTCCTCGGTTAAAGCTCTCCTCATAGAGCAATCCCCTCATCCCTATTGATGGCTCTAAAGCCCGAACATCGCAGCCTATGGCACATAATGGCCAACTGAGCACCCCATTGCCTGCACCAATGTCCAGAACACTCCAGCCTGGTTTAGCCATATCCATAAGGGTTTTTATTATCCTGTTATGATAATCAGTATGTTCAAACCATAATTTGTACCATCTGGCATAAATATCCTAGAAACTAATAGATGAAACCTTTTTACATACAATTTTTTCCATAATATCCCCTTTTTGAAAGGCATATAGATAAAAAAAGCCGTGAAGGAACACCTTCTGGTGTGAAGCCTTCACGGCCTTTTCCGTCTGAAAATTAATTCTGAGTATTTATCAGTATGTCTTTTTCTTTAACTACGAATCTTCCTGATTCGGTTGTAAAAATTATAGTAAATAATAATAATGGCTGTCAAATAACCGGCCCCATCAGTTAAGCCTGAAGGATGTTAGAGGGCAGAATTTGCCCTCTAACATCCTATCATTCTAATTGCCCTTTCCTTTAGCCTTCTTTTTAACTTTTCACTTATTCCCTTTTGCACTGGATTTTGAGAATTCATTCCCTTTTTTATTTCATCTATTGCCTGCTCACTCAGTTCCGTTTTTGCCCATGAAAGCATACCCCAACGAAGCGCATAAACCCGATAACCTAACATCCTCAGTGCAAACAAGGCTTCTCCCTGCAGGTGTCCTGTGCTACAGTAAAGAATAATCTTTTTGTCTTTTGAAAGTTTTTTTAGGTTTTCTTCCTCTAAGATTGCATTAAAGGGAATGTAAATTGCACCAGGTATGTGTCCTTTTTCGTAGGATTCAGGTCTCGGTCTGACATCAACAATCTGAATTTCGTCTCCATCTTTAATCATTTTTCGTAATTTGTCTACGGTGATGACAAATCCTGTGCTTGGTGTATATTTCATTGTACGTCTTACTGCATAGAGTATTTCATCTTCACCCTCGCCTGCAATAATGGGATATGTCACAAAAAGCAGTATGAATAAAGCAGCAACAACCGAAATAAACCTTTTCATCAACACCTCCCTGTCATCAAAATAAGGGAGGGGAATACCCCTCCCCTCTTAGTTAATCAAGATGTACGGTCTCGTGAGCCTTAGTCATAAGGTGAGGCTTTTCTCCTGTATCGGTTATCATTTTTAGAGTTGCTTCAACTGTAAGTGTTCTGGTGCCTGGAGGTATCCTGAATTCAAAATATGTCTTATTGTCCCCTGGCTTCAGTGTTGTCTGTCTTATGTATTCATCTATTACCCATGGTGCAGGAGAACGGTCTGTCTTTGCCCAGCGCATCTCAGGTGGAAGAGGTTCAACACCTGGCAGTATACCAGGTGTGGTGCTATACCACTTTCTCTGGGACTTCCAGAGCAGATTGCCATTTTTATCCTTTATGTTAACATCAAGTACAACCTCAGCAGTAAAGTGACAACCAGCGGGGATAAAATGTCCCACATGGCTTATTACATCTACTATTATTCCTGCACCTGCTGATAGCCTTTTACCTGATATAGCAATGGTAGCTGCTTTTGCGAGCATATCAGGATTATGAGAGCCCCCAAATTCGTGATTGTGCACAACTCTGTTTGAAGGCCCTCCCATAGCAGCCTGTCCAGTATAACTCTGCATATGACACTGCTGACACTGTAGATTTGTTCCACTTAGCTTCCAGTCATCATAATTGAGTGCACAATAGACAAGCATGGATTTTCCAACATGATTTCTGTTTGCCTTTTTATAGACATCGGCATCCTTGGGGTCCATTGAGTGACATCTTGCGCAAAACTCTGCCCTTGTCATTTCGGGAGAATAGCTTGTTGGATGAGGTGCCTTTGCGTCTTTTATGGTTCCGTAACGAGGGCCTTCTTGCTTTCCAGTATGCTGTGCGGTATGACACTCTATACAGCCAACGCCGATAGCCTTCAGGGTATTAAGTTTGTCGTTATCCCACATCTCTGCAAATTCCCTATCTTCACTTGCTATCTTTATTAACGCCTGAACCACTTTATCCGATGCATCTCTGTATACTGTTGGTGCATGGCACCTCCAGCATGCCCTCATTACCTCTCTGTCAACCTTTATACCATTTGCCTGCATATCCCTGATGTACAGATTTGTTGCCACCCTTGAAAATGAAAAACTCTGATACTTAGGACTTCCATACCACTGCTCAGCCTGGCGCTGATGACATGAAGCACATTCTTCATCCTTTGGAACTATCTTTTCAGCCTCCTGTCTGGTTGCCCCTAACTTCATAAGCAATTTTCTTGCCGTCTCTCTTTCTTTTGTCATCTTTTCAAGATTGTATTTACCCATATCTGATGCAGGTTCAAGTTCAAAGTGCCCAGCAATAACTGGTGATGTAAAAGCAATGATAACGATTATACTTATTGCTAAAATAAGCGTTTTCTTTATCACTTTGCGCCTCCCGTTTTTGATTTTTTTCAAAAAGCTCCACCCCGGACAACAAATCCAGGGTGGAGAAATGTTCGGGGAAGAAGTAAGAAACAATTATTCTCCGTTAAGAGAATATACTAACTCTCCACCCGGCATTTAACCGGGACAAAACAAATAGTTGTTAAAATTTGCTATGCTCTGGGAGGATGGGGCTTTTTATCAGGAAGGATTAACTGATAGGGTGTCAATTCTTTAATATTTTTATAGCAGAAAACACAAGGAGCTTTAACTGTAATAACTTCTGGCAAGACATATGTTAGATCAAGTGAAGATTTTGAAAACTTGCCATGTGCTGAACAGACATCAAGATTCAGTATAAATGTTCCATTTTCTGACTTCTGTATTGCTATGCCCTGAGGTATAAAAAAGGCAATTAATAAAATGCTTATCAAAACCATTGCTACTGGTCGTTTCATGAGGATAGATTATAAAAAATTTATTAACTTGTCAATATCTATTTATGGCTATAATTATTTTAATAATTGTAGTTTTAGTTTCATCGATTAACTTCGATGCACCCTTCCATAACATTTTGGTAAATTACTTTTTCCTCTTCTTAAAAGACAGAGGATTATTATGCCTTATAAGCTTTTTCAGGATATTTACTCACTGTTTTCTATTGTCGATTTCTACACCTTTGTCTTTTCAAAAACTCCTCAATCCTCAACACACTCCGCAAGGAGAAGAAGGGGTGATAAGCATGTACAAATGGCAGAAGGTAAGAACAATGAG
>CAZEYP010000025.1:0-39399 GCA_964515925.1 uncultured Nitrospirota bacterium | reverse complement strand
GAGATTATAAAAGAGCTTGTTTCAAAGACGAAGGGTTTTTCGATGGCATATCTTAAGGAACTCTATCTTCTGTCGGTAATGTCGGCAATAAACAGGGAAACAGAAATTCCAGATAAGGCAGATATAAATTCAGCACTTGAGACATTGAAAAGACAGATGGCCTCGGCACAAAAGCCTGTTGAGGAGCAAAGACAGGTTGGATTTGACATTGAAGATTTCTTTGACAGGCTTTGAATTCCTCTTGGGCGTTGGGGCAGATTTAGACTGAAGGATGAAAAAAAAAAATAAAACTCGTGTTTATTACAATATTAATGTAAGAACAAAACAACAAAATAAGGAGGATATAATTATGACAAAGTTTGATGGTACTGAATATGTTTCAAAAATCAAAAGGATCAATGAAGAGCATATGAAGGCAGGTAAAAAATGGTTTACTTCATGCAAAGTAGAACGTTTGGATGACGATATTTTATTTTTAAATGTTACTGTCGAAAGCGAAATAATAGGAAGTGTAAGCCTATCTGAGCCATGGGTAGGGGAAATCGAAGATGTTCATGACAGGGCATTGTTCAAGGCTCTTTCAATATTAGGCTATTAAATAAAAATGTGTCAAACCTGAATTTAAGGGGTGGAGGAATCCACCCCTTAAAAAATTCTAAAAACTGCTTATAGTAAAGAGATTCAACTTTATTTTCCGTATATTTTCTGTTGAAACAAGGCTCAAAGCCTTGACTGGCAAGGGTTTCAGCAAACTGTCACCTTTGAAAAGTATAACAGAAGTAGCAAGAACAGGAAAACAAAAAACTCTAAAAGTTGAATTTTTAGCAAGGAGACTTGACAAGAACTCTATAGTGTGTTATAGATAAAATATAATCTCATAGCTTCTAAGAAGCAGTACCGGCAAAGGAAGGCGGCTGGGTGTTTAAATACTCAGCCGCCTTTTTTGATTGTCGGGAAACCTTCCATAACCACTACTCTGGTGGCAGTACCATAGGATGTGGTCTTCTTATTATAAGAAGACCGTGTCGCGTCCCCACCTTGCATCCTTCTGGGGGTTAGAGGACGCCCCTCAGCAAAAGCTGAGGGTGCCGTTTGGCAACAGGGCTACGGCCCTGGCCCACTTCCTCCGTTTTAACACGGAGCATGAAAACCTCTGATGGTTTTCATGGGGCAAAAACACTAACCAAATAACCAATAAATAACCCCGAGGAGGTGTCATTATGGACAAGCTTACTTATGATCTTCTAATCGTCCTCAAACACAACAGAGACGGAAGTTTTTCAACTCAGGCCAAACGAAAGGATGTCCTTGTTCGCATGTGTAAACTTCTCACGGCTAAATATCCGGGGCTCAAGCTGAAAAATATAAAACGCAAGCATATTCAATATGTACTGGAGCAATGGAAAAATCATAAATCAATTAAATCTGAACTTGCTCACATACGGTGGCTTCTCAGAAAACTCAACAAAGAGACATTGCTACCGTGTGACAACCGATCTCTCGGAATCGGCAGAAGATCCACGGTTGCCACTAAAAATAAATCCTGGATAGGAAGAATTGATATCCAACAGAAAATAGAAGAGGTCAGAAAGATTGATGAAAGAGTGGCTCTTGCTCTGGAGTTATGTGTCAAATTCGGACTCCGAATGAAAGAGGCCGCGATCTTCAGGCCTCATGAAAATATCAAGGATGGCTATATTGAAATTGTTTTTGGGACTAAAGGTGGACGTAAGAGGGAGGTGAAAATACTGACCGAAGAACAGAGGACACTGCTTGAAACACTGAAAAGCAGGATACCCCGAGGAAGAAGTTTAGTTCCCGCTGGTTGGACACTAAAGCAATTCAAGAACCGGTTCTATTATGTCTGCAGAAGCTGCGGGATTTCACGAAAAAACATGATAACCGTTCACGGCTTAAGACACACTTATGCGTGTAAAAGATATATAGAGCTAACCTCTTCCGCTCCACCAGTGTTGCAAGATAATCCTCAACGCATACAGGACAAAGAAGAAGATCTTAGAGCACGGGAGCAGATAGCGAAGGAACTAGGCCACGGAAGGAGTTCTGTAACATCAGCATACCTGGGAGGGAGACGGTGAGGCTACTCACCGTAAAAGACCTGGCTGAGTTGTTAAGTGTTAAGCCAAAGACACTGTACCAATGGGCTGAATTAGGTCAGATCCCATGTATCAAACTGAACGGGACTCTCAGGTTTGATTTCAATGATATATTGGACTGGATTGAATCTTGTAAAAGGCAGTCTGATTCAAGTTATAATCCTTTTAACCAGTCCAGAGGGCCCAAAGGGAAAGGAGGAGTTTCCTGATGGGCCTATATAGACGCGGTAAGGTGTGGCATTTCAGCTACACCTACAAGGGTAAAAGATACCGTGGTTCTTTGAAAACAGAAAACAAACGATTGGCTGAAAAGATTTTTGCCAAGATAGTGACAGAGATAATAGAAGGCCGATACTTCGAGAGGGCATTGGCAGAACAGATCACTTTCAAGGAGCTTGTTAACCGTTATATGATGCATCACAAAACATCCCGCGATATCTACACAATTAAGCGGTTGCTCCCGGTGTTTGGAGACCTCACATTGGCCGAAATTACCTCTGAAATGGTGGCTGAGTACAGAAACAAGCGCTTAAAGGAAGTCAAACCTGCTACGGTGTACCAGGAACTCTCTTTAATGAGAAGGATGTTCAATGTGGCCAGGAAGGAATGGAAATGGACAACTTACAATCCAGTTGCAGATGTTTCCTTCTCAGTAGGTAATAAAAATGCTCGTGATCGTTGGCTCACACATGAAGAGGAACAGGAGCTACTAAAATATGCAACAAATCCCTGGTGGCTAAGACCGCTACTGATTACAGCGCTACATACCGGTATGAGAAAAGGAGAGATTCTCAACCTGAAGTGGGCTGATGTTGACTTCAAGAGGCGTTGCATAACTGTTCAGAAGTCAAAGAACGGAACCAAAAGGACGATACCCATGTCTAATACCCTCTACAATACTCTCTACAACATGAAAATCAGGGATATCTCAGGTAGAGTTTTCCCCATCTCTGACAGAAGCCTGAGAGCAGCGTTCAGCAAAACGATTGAGAAGGCAAAGATTGAAGACTTCAGGATCCACGATCTCAGACATACCTTTGCCACCAGATTGGTTCAAGCTGGAGTTGATCTCTACAAGGTGAAAGAGCTGTTAGGGCATAAAACCATAGCCATGACCATGAGATATGCCCACCATTACCCGGAGAGTCTGAGATCATCGGTAGAGGTTCTTGATAGGGGTCTGTCACAAAATGGTCACAATAAGGCTGTGAATGATTGACCCAACCTCTGAAAATCCTTTAAAATCAACTAAGCGAGAGTGGCGGAATTGGCAGACGCGCTGGACTTAGGATCCAGTGGCTTCGGCCGTGCGGGTTCAAATCCCGCCTCTCGCACCACTGAAGCATAAAAAACCTGCCGCATCAGAGCCTTCCTGAAACACCTCTCAGCAACAGGGATGTTTTTTTTGACGAAAACTATAAATTTATAAAAGAGGTGTTTCATGGAGCTTAAAAAGGCATAAAATTGGAAAGTTAGTAATAACAATAACAGGGAGGCACAACCGGAAAGGTCAAGGTATATCAGGTGGCAAGTCTCTCCTGAACAAGCTCAGCGCACTTTCTAAAATCTATCTTACCACTGCCCATTTTGGGTAATTCCTCTACTGTCAGAAACTCCTTTGGAAGGGCAATGTTTGGCAGTTCCTTTGACATCTCCTTTAACACTGCCTTAACATTTATCTGCTCTGTAACGGCTGCTATTATCTTTGCCCCCTTTCTTGCATCAGGCACATCTACAACGCAACATTCCACACCCTCAGGTAGAAGGTTCTGCAGCACATCCTCTACCCGCACCAGTGAGACCATCTCACCCCCTATTTTTACAAACCTCTTGAGCCTCCCTGCATGCCAGAGAAACCCTTCCTCATCAAGATAACCCATATCACCAGTGTCGTACCAGCCCTGTCTGAGCCTCATTGAGGTCTCTTCAAGGTCGTCCAGATAGCCCTTCATCACATTGAGCCCCCGGACAAGGATCCTTCCCACCTTCCCTGCAGGACAGTTCTCCCCGGTCTCGTAGTCTTCTATTCTTACCTCTACACCTGGTATGGGAAGTCCAACACTTCCTGGCCTATTGGCATCTGGACGGTTCACTGATATTACAGGCGATGTCTCTGTGGTGCCATAGCCTTCAAGAAGCTCTATGCCATGCTTCTTTCTATAAGCCTCTCTCAGGGAATCAGGACATTTGTCAGCTCCTATTACGGCAATCCTTATACTCTGGAAGTCTCCAGGGTCGGATGCCCTGAGATAGCCATTCAGAAATGCAGGGGTGCCAACCAGCATGGTTGGCTTCAGGTCTCTGATAATCTCAGATACTCTTTTAAAGTCCAGTGGATTGGGATAGGTGATTATGGTCATGCCGTGATAAAGAGGTGCCCAGAGTGTTACAGTGATACCAAAGACATGAAAATAGGGCAGTATGGCAAGCATCCTGTCTCTCTCGGAAAGCTCTATTACCTCAGAGAAGGACACAATGTTTGAAAGGATATTTTTATGTGTGAGCTCTACTGCCTTGGGGTCTTTTTCGCTTCCACTGGTAAAAAGTATCACAGCATCATCCTCTTCGCTGACTTTAACACAAAGAGACTTTATAATAACCGAGGGCATCTTTGATATGGTGGCTGCCCGGAGTTTTTCCCCTTTTGTAACTGAGTTAAGGATGTCTTCAATAAAAATCATACCTGGCATCTCAGGACATTTAACGCGCTCAAGAAGCCTTTTAGATGTAACAATAGTATGAAAATCACATTTTCTCTTTGCATATCTGCAGTTCTGTTCAGCTCCAGTGGAATAATTGATCATTACAGGAACCTTACCTGCCATGAGTGAGGCTATAATGGAGAGTCCTGCACCTAAAGATGTGGGAAGCATTATACCAAGGAATCCATCCTTGATGTAGCGAAACCTCTTTGCAAGAATCAAAGAGGCAATAAGTGTGCGGCTATAGGTGAGTTCTTTTTCAGCAAAACAATCAAAAAAAGCGGTTTTTTCTTTTTGCTTTTTTGCTATATCTATAAAGCGATGATGAAGCAACATACAGGCCTCTTTAATGATTAAGACATATCAGTAGGGATATAGTCAAGAACTCCCGTTTAGTTAGTGTACAGGCATCCTTGTTATCTGCTCAGGCCGTTTCATTATCAGCACAAGAGGCAAAACCAGGGCCATGAGTACGGAAAGCAGGAAAAAGGTGTCTGTGAAGGCCATGAGATTACTCTGCCTGAGGAGTTCACCATAAATCAGAGCGTCAGGTGGCACAAGGTGCAATCCCTTAAATGAGAGTAATTGTTCAATCCTGTAGTGGCTTATCTGATATGCCCTGTCAAAGGGGCTCAGGTGTTCAACAAGTCTGAACTGATGAAACTGAGCCCTCCTTGATAGCATGGTGGTAACAAAGGCAACCCCCACACTGCCACCAATGTTTCTCAGAAGATTATACATGGCAGTGGCCTCGGTCATCTTTTCCTTCGGGATGTGAGAAAGTGTCATGGTGGTAAGGGGGATAAAAAGGAATCCCATACCCACGCCAAGCACCACCCTTGGCCAGACGAAGGTCCAGAAGTCACTTTGAAGGTTAAAAAGAGACATCAAATAGGTTGACAGTGCACTGACCACTATGCCGAATACCAGCACTCTTCTTGGGTCAGTACGGTTAATCAGGGCCCCTGCAATTGGCAGTGCAATCATGGTGGCAACCCCACCAGGGCCAAGTACCACACCGGCAAGCCAGGCAGTATAACCCATCATCTTCTGAAGAAATATGGGTAGCAAAACAATACTGCCAAAGAGATTGAAAAAGGCAAAAAACATCAGTATGTTTCCCATCGTAAAGGTCCTGTCTTTGAATAGTCTGAGGTCAATGATGGGCTTTTCAGAAAAGACCTCCCAGAGGACAAAAAATACAAGGGAGACCACTGTTATTATGCTGAAGGTTACTATAAGTGGAGATGAAAACCAGTCTTCCCTCTGTCCCTTGTCAAGCACAAACTGGAGGCTTCCAAGCCCAAGGGCAAGCATACCAAGGCCAATGAAATCAATGCGTTGTTTTATCCTCTTCATGTAGGGAGGGTCCTTTATCAGAAATAGTGTCAACAGGACAGATAGTATTCCTATTGGCACATTTATATAAAATATCCATCTCCACGACCAGTTGTCCGTTATCCATCCACCAAGCAGGGGGCCCACAATCGGACCAAACATTATCCCTATTCCAAAAATTGCCATTGCAAGTCCGTGCTGATAGGGTGGAAACACCTCAAGCAGTATTGCCTGAGAAAGGGGCTGAAGCGCTCCCCCTCCAATACCCTGTATAATCCTGAAGAAAACAAGGCTTCTAAGGCTCCAGGCAGAGCCACATAGAAATGAGCTTGTTGTAAACATCACGATTGAACCAACAAGAAGGTTTTTCCGTCCAAAGACCCTGCTCAGCCAGCCAGTAATGGGAATAATGATAGCATTTGAAACAAGATAGGCAGTGATTGCCCAGGTTGCCTCATCTATGCCAGCTGAGAGAGAGCCCCTTATGTGGTCAAGCGAGACATTGACCACCGAGGTATCAATAATCTCGATGAGGGTCGGAAGCATTACTGTTATGGCTATCAGGAGTTTGTACACCGTTGACCTCAACTATAGTAATCTTGTGTCAAATTAATTTAACTACTCAACCAGCACGGTTGGCACTACTGACATACCAATCCTGAGGGGATGCCTGCTGTCAGGGCCTTTTGTGATAATGATCTTTACGGGTATCCTCTGAACCACCTTTACATAATTGCCTGTTGCATTTTCAGGTGGAAACAGTGAAAATGCCGCCCCTGTGCCAGCCATTATGCTATCAACCACACCCCAGAGTTCTAAATCAGGATAGGCATCAACCTTTATTTTTACCTTCATCCCCTTTTTGATCGTTTGAATCTTGGTCTCCTTGTAATTGGCCACAATGTAAAGCCCATCAGATGGCACTATTGCCAGCAGTGGCTGACCGGCCTTTATCTGCTCGCCCCTGTCAACAGACTTTCTGGTTATATAGCCATTTTCAGGGGCATAAACCTCTGTGTAAGAAAGCTGTAGTTCAGCAAGAGAGGCCACTGCCTCAGCACTTTTAACCTTTGCCGCCTGTGCCTTTATACCTGATTGTAGTTTTTCATACAGGGCACTTTCTGCTTTAAGTGCTGCCCTTGCCTGCTCGATTACCTTCTGAAAGCCTTTGAGCTTTGTTTTTGCCTGAAAAAGTAATGCCTCTGATACCTCAACTTTTGCTTCAAGAGTTTTGTAAGCTGTATCTGCATGGTCATATTTGTCTTCTGGTATTACGCCTTTTTTATAAAGCCTTTCTGCCCGATCGAGGTCTAATCTGGCCTGAGCAAGTTGTGCCTTTGATGCCCTGAGTTCTGCCTCTCTTGCACTAACAAGAGCAACCAGTTCTTCCCTTTCAGTCAACCGTCGGTTGAGTTCTGCCTCTGCAACCTCAACCTTCTTCTTTTGTGCTTTAAGTGTAGCCCTCAATTCCTCAAGTACCGACTTTTGTGCCTGAACTGCTGCCCTTGCCTCAGAGACCTTCTTTTCGAAAGGCTCCTTATCAAGTCTCAGAATCAACTCACCCTTTCTCACAAATTGATTGTCTTTTACACGAACCTCTTCAACAGTCCCATTCACCCTTGAAGAAACAGTATATACAGTGCCTTCCACAAAGGCATCATCGGTACTGATATGGGTCTTTTTATATCTGACATAAAAAAACCCTATTACCAGACCCACTGCTATCACAAGAAAGAATATACCAAAGGCGATCTTTTTCCTTTTGTGGTTGTTCTTTATTTCTTCTGTCATTCTGAACCTCCACTATTTATAGACATTGATAAGCTTTACACCCACTGCGTAAAGAAGGCCTGCCTCAGCCTTTTTCAATTCATACAGTGCCTGCCAGTAATTGGTCTTTGCCTTTGCAAGAAGCGCTATGGCATCGGTCACCTCAGTGGCTGTGCCAACAGCCTCGTGATATCTGAGGTTCTGGAGTCTCAGGTTTTCCTCTGCCTGCTTTATAGATTTTTTCGTTACCTCAACCCTTTGTCTTGCACTTTCGAGCTGCAGGTAGGCGCTTTTTACTTCGAGTTTGATTAAATCTGAAATTCTCTGTCTTTCTGCCTCAAGTTTTTCAATCTCAAGCTCTGTTTTTTGTAGTTCTGCCTTTGTTCTTCCTCCAGAAAAAAGCTCCATGTTAATGCCTGCTAAAAGCATCCAGTTACCCTCATGAACCATGTATCGGTTTTCCTGATATTCATAGCCGCCAGATAAAAACACCTTTGGAAGAAAATCTGCCTTTATTGCCCGTTTTTTATCCCTTAAAGCCTTTAGCCTTAGCTCTATTTCCTTTAACTCAATCCGGTTTCTCATTGCCTCATTCCAGGCCTGCTCAATACTGGCAGGCAACCGTATGGCTGTTGCCTCTGGCTCTACGGTGCTGAAGTCTTTGTTGAGGTCTTCACCTAACATCCTGTTTATGGCTGAAAGCCTTATCTTTCGCAGGTTTTCAAGCTCTATATGCCTCTGCTTCGCATCAGAAAGCATTACCTCTGCCTGAAGAAGGTCGTTTCTTACCACAACACCTTCTTTAAAAAGTGCCTCTGCATCCTTTTTATGTGATTGAAGAGACTGCACCTCTTTCTGTGAGACCTCGAGCATCTTTTCCGTCTCAAGCAGGTCAAGGTAGGCATAAATGAATTTTCTGGAAAGCATATTCAATATCCTCTCGCGTTCCTTCTTCTGTAATGAAAAGAGCCTTTTTGAAGCACCAACCAGGGAGCCTGTTTTACCAAAATCATAGACAAGCTGGTTAATCCTGAAGCCATAGGTGAGATAATCCTTCTCTGAGACTGGCACAGGCCCGAAGAGACCAAATTCTGCCTCAGGCTGATACCTTAACCAGGTCTGATTGGCATAGAGTTGAATCTGGGGCATCCTGTAAGAATTGGCAATCTTTACATCCCTTGAGGCAATATCAGCGGATTTTTCAGCTATCTGAATCTCCAGAGCCCTTTTCTCCAGCATCTTCAGACCTTCAGAGATGGTTAATCCCATCACAGATGAAACCCATGTTGTGACTGCTAAAAATACTATCAGGCTATTAAATATAGTCTTTTTCATGGCTACACCTCTTTTATCAATATTGCCGTAGTGTTCTGCGTAACTAATGTTAGTAGTTACTAACATAACAAAAATTAATATTTTTGTCAAATAAACAACCGAAGGAACTCACTTTTCCAGAAATCATAACCTAGAAGCATGGATGTCACGAGTGTACTTAGCAGATAAGGACAGGTCATCTCTAAAGCTCACTAAACAGGCACATTGGCTTTTGTTGCCTTAATAATGCAAATTAAGACAAGCCATGAGCAGTTATTTTGAAGCCCTATGATGCAGGATGGTTTTAATCATGTGTGCTGGAATTTCCGGGTTTGAGGCAAAATGTATATGGACATAACTGGCAAGGGTGTTGTTTAAAAGAAACCCCTGTCCTCCAGCATAGATATTCTGTGCCTTGTTGTCATGTTCTTTGAGTTCGGAGTAGTGAAACTCGTGCCCTCTCATAACAGAGCCCTTTTTACCCAGGATTGCGTCCTTCTTCAGAATTATCTCTCTGTAACCAAGACTCATCCTTCCCCTACGAAATTTTGTTCTCAGAGGATACACTCCTGACATTGGGAAAAAAGTTCCATCCTCTATTTCTATGCCTTCGGTCAAGTACATAAAGCCACCACACTCAGCGTAAATAGGGCCTCCCCTTTCTGAAAAGGCTCTTATCTCATTAAGTAAGGAACGGTTCTCTGCAAGTTCTGAAGCGTTAAGTTCAGGGTATCCACCTCCGATATAAAGGGCATCAGCCTCGGGCAGGGTGCTATCTTCAAGTGGACTGAAAAAGACAATCTCTGCACCTTCTGAGACAAGCATCTCAAGATTGTCTTCATAATAAAAGCAAAAGGCCCTGTCACGGGCAACTGCTATTCGGCAGCATTTCTTTTTCTCTTCTTGAAGGCCATCATACTGTTTATAGTCTATCTCTACAACTGTATGTTTTAGTAATCTTGCAACATCCACATGCTGATTTATCCTTTTTGTAAGTGCCTGTGTAAAATCACCAGTAAGCCATCCGTCCTCTGCAGTATACAGACCAAGATGTCTCTGAGGCATCTTTATCTCATCATCCTTCATCAGATATCCGATAACTGGGACCCCACAGTGTTTGTTAATTGCATTTACTACAAGCTCAAGATGCCTTTTGCTTGCAACCCTGTTCAAAATAACGCCCGCAACCCTTAAATTCTTTTCTATTTCCATAAATCCCCTTACAGGCAATACTGCCGACTCTGCAGAGCTCTTCACATCAACCACAAGCACCACAGGAACATCAAGAAGGGCTGCCACAGAAGCAGTGGAAGATTCTCCACCATCAAGCACTCCCATCACCCCTTCTATTACAGCAACATCAACTCCATTAAGGCATCTGGCAAAGAGTCTTTTTACATAATCACTACCACACATCCAGGGGTCCAGATTTCGTGAAGGTCTTTCTGCCACAAGGCTATGAAGTCCTGTGTCTATGAAGTCGGGGCCCACCTTGAAGGGCTGAACCCTGTATCCCATGGATTTAAGGGCAGCAATAAGACCAAGCGTTATTGTGCTCTTTCCCGAGCCTGAGCTAATGGCAGCTACTACAAAGGCATTTAATCTCATTGATGTCGCATCTTATTCCGTAGTTTTATTAGGAGCCTTCCAGTGAGGCGATTAAGATATTCTACCAGCTTTATTAATATTCCGTAAAAGGTCATCTTTCTTGCCTTGATTTCTATATGGTCTATTTCCTCCAAGACCTTGCCGGGTTCAATATATATGCTTGGCGATTTAGTTCGTGCCACCACCTGGCTCGGGTAGACGCTTCGGTGGCCGGTAATCAGATAACTGATAATGCATACCATTGCTGCGTAGGGTGCGATCTCAGGGCCAAAAAGCTCCACCGCCATAATACTCGCTGCAATCGGGGCATTTGCTGCACCTGCAAGAAGTCCTACCAGCCCAATTGCTGTGAATGTGGCATGGTCAAGACCTGTAATTGTGGCAAAAAAACTACCAGCCGTGGCGCCAATGAAGAATATAGGAGTAACGATTCCACCACTTCCACCAAATGCAAGGGTAACAGATGTGAATATCATCTTAACAAGAAAGGAGTACCATGGAACAACATGTCCATTCAAACACTCTGTAATGGTATCCAGTCCAAGTCCAAGATATCTTTCTGAAAATATAAAGGTTAAAATTACAAGGATAGCGCCACCTGCCACTCCCTTTAAAGGTTTCCACCACTTTAATCTTTTTACTGACCGCTCAATCCCTTCCATAGTCTCAATAAATACAAAAGATGTGATACCAAGAAAGACTCCCATGGCAAGTACCTGAAGCAACATAGAGCCACTGAATATGGGAGCAAACTCTATAGTACGGTGATAGTATTGGATGCCAAGCAAAGTTGTAACATGGTAAGATATCATGCCAGCCACAAAAGATGGAAAAAGGGCCTCGTAGAACAGATTACCTATGTAAAGCACCTCTATACCAAAGATTGCGCCTGCAATTGGTGTTCCGAAAACCGAAGAAAACCCTGCACTGATACCACAGATAACAAGTCTTCTCCTGTCTTTGTCTTCAAATCTAAAAAGGTCGGCAAGCAAAGAAGAAAAACCACCACCAATCTGCGCTGCTGGACCTTCCTTTCCAACAGAACCACCAAAGGCTATTGTTACCACTGTAGCGAGGAATTTCACTGGAATTACAGGCAGACTAATTTTTCCTGATTTCCTGTGAATTGCCTCTATAACCTTCTCTGTGCCATGCCCCTCTGCATCTTTTGCAAGGTATTTTGTCATGAGGCTGCTAAGAAACATACCAATGGGGAGTAAGAGGTAATAATAGTTGAAACCGGTCATATAAAGTGTGCTTATCTCAAGGGTTCGAAGAAAACCAGCTATCGCAAAGCCTACAATCGAGCCCACAATGGTTGCAATAATAAACCATTTGATAACGCTGAGAAAGAGAACAAAGCTCTCAAGTACTTCCTCTCTGTATGTACCCCTGTATTTATCTCTCATAATTAAATACCCTACTTTTCACTTTATCCTATAATAACCTGTTTGTCAAAGAGACAGGGGGTAGGGGGTAGGGGGTAGTAAAAGACAGGGTGTAGGAGCAGAAGAGAGAAATTCTAAGCACTAAACTCTAAATCCTAAACTACATTAAGGAATTGATTGTTTGGAATTTGGAAAATTGAGAATTGGAATTTGTTTAGAAATTAAGGCATAGGATTTAGAATTTATTTATTGAACCTCTGTGATAATCTTAAACAAGTTAACGCAATTAACTCGATAAACGCGATGAACGCAATAAACGCAATCAACTCAATGAACGCAAAGAACGCGATGAACGCTATCAACGCAAAGAACGCAATGAATGCATTATCGGATAAAATCTGAAAAAATATAGTTATCCCTTGTATTAAACCGGTAAAAAATGATAGATTTCACTATGAAGGCAGGCTTCTGTCAGACAGACACCATCTTTGGAGAAAAGCAGCGGAACCTTGAGAGGGTCTCCTGCATGCTTGATGGTATCGATGCTTCAGTTATTGTGCTTCCAGAATTCTTTGCAACAGGCTATCAGTTTACAGACATAAAAGAGGTTGAAAAACTTTCAGAACCAGTGCCTGATGGAGAAACAACAAAGGTGCTTGAAGAAATATCAAGGGAAAACTCCATATTCATAGTGGCAGGCCTGCCTGAGAAGGCTGAAGATGGACGCTTTTACAACTCTGCTGTATTAACCGGACCCGATGGTTTTGTGGGTGTGTATAGAAAGAGTCACCTCTTTTTCGAGGAAAAGCTTTTTTTCAGCCCTGGTAATACAGGATTCAGGGTCTGGCATACAGATATAGGCAGGGTGGGGATTATGATTTGCTTCGACTGGTTCTTTCCCGAGGCAATAAGGACACTCGCACTTCAGGGAGCCCAGCTTATAGCCCATCCTGCGAACCTTGTGCTTCCCTACTGTCCTGACTCCATGCCCACAAGGTGCCTTGAAAACAGGGTCTTTTCAATCACTGCAAACCGTATTGGTCTGGAACATCGGGGTGGCAAGTTACCATTGAGATTTATCGGTCAGAGCGAGGTTGTGGGGCCTGATGGAAGGATAATAGTAAGAGCCGCAGAGGACAAAGAGGAACTAACCGTGGTGGACATTGATATCAGAGAGGCAGACAGAAAGAGTATAAACCAGTTCAATGACCTCTTTTCCGACAGAAGGACCGAGCTTTACAGACTTTAAAAAGTGAAAGAACTCACACTTGACAGCATCTCCTCAATTAAACTATATCAACATAAAGAGGGGTACCGTTTCTCACTGGATGCTGTATTGCTTGCAAATTTCGTAAAATTGCCCCTTTCATCAAAACTGGTAGCAGACCTTGGCGCAGGCACAGGTGTGATTGGCCTGCTTGTGGCCAGGAGATATTCACGAACAAGGGTGAAACTGATTGAACTGCAGCAGGGGCTTTATGAGCTCTGCAAAAGAAACATCTCCCTGAATAATCTTGAAAACAGGGTAGAAGCAATCAGGGCAGATATAATAGAAATAGATGAGGGTAAGTATCCTTCTTTACAAGCAGGCTCAATGGATGCCATCATTACAAATCCACCCTTCAGAAAATTGGGCACTGGTAAGACAAGCCCCTATGATGAGCGGGCAGTTGCAAGACACGAGATAATGCTAAGCCTTGATAGACTGCTTGATACCTCATCCTATCTTCTAAAGAACCGTGGAAGGTTTTTCATAATCTATAACCCCATCAGACTGTCGGAACTGGTCTCTAAAATGTTAAGCAGGGCACTACAGCCAAAGAGGATGCGTTTTGTTCATCCCAATACAGAAAAGGAGGCAAGCATGGTAATGATAGAGGCAGTTAAAGGCGGTGGAATAGAGCTAAAGGTGGAAAGACCATTGTTTGTTTATAACGAAGAAAGGGATTACACAGAAGAGATAATGACCATGCTGTATTAATTCCTGTATGTCTCAGGCATTTTAAATCTGCAATTTAATTGCATATTAAAGTTTTTTATTGTATAATTTTTTAAATGGAGAGGTATGGGGGGTTATCAATTGTCTTTCTGGTTGCAGGAAGTGCCTATGGGCTCTCTCTTTTAAATCCCGTATTCGATCCACTTGTTATTGCTATAATTATTGGTATCCTGGTGTCCAACCTTTTAGAGGGGAGAGAGTGGTTAATAAAGGGGACATCAACTGCAATAAGGATATTTCTGCCTGTTGGAATTGCCACCTATGGTTTTCAATTAAAAGCAAAGATTGGCCTTGATTATCGCGATGCATTGATGGTATTGACTGTTTTTGCAATGATATTCTTCCTGACATTTCTACTGTCACGTTTATTAAAGATAAAGCTCTCCGCTGCTATCCTGCTTGCCATAGGTTCTTCAATTTGTGGGGCATCGGCAATAGCTGTGACCTCCTCAGCAATTAATGCCGATGAAAAGGACACCTCATCATCTGTTTTATCAATCATGACAGCAGGCCTTTTGCTGATGATTTTTTATCTGATGTTACCAGAGTTTGTTAGCTTGGGGCAGGAAAAACTCTCCTTCTTGTTCGGTTCTACTCTTCCAATGCTTGGACTTGTCAAAGTGATTGCATCAAACCTTGATACTGAATACTATAACAGGGCACTCGCTATAAAGTACTTTCGTATCTTTACACTGTTTTTCATGGTGCCGGTTGCAATGGCTATTGCAAGGATCGAGGGGAAAAAGATCAGGATACCTGTTTTTATGTGGTTTTTCTTTGTATTTGTGCTTTTAGCAAACATAGTAATAATACCAGATAACATTGATAACATATTGTCAATGTTTAGTGGCCTCTGTCTGACCATTACTCTTTCTGCTATAGGACTACAGACATCTCTGGATTCGGTATCTACCCTTGGGTTCAGGGTCTTTATGGTGCCTGTATTTGCAATATTAATTATTGCTCTCTCAGTAATAGTATTTTTCTGATTTTAATAAACAAAGTAGCTTTTGAATAAATTGTGATTTCTCTATAGTATTCGGTTATAATAGGGTTAATTGTCATGAAAGTAAGAAACCTTACAACAACGGTTTTACTTCCTATCGTTATATTTATAGCTGTTCTTAGTATTATCACATTAATACTTTCTACAAGGGTAATAAAAGATATAACCAGTGAATACAACAAAAGCATTCTGAACAATCAGCTCTTTGATATAAAAGATATATTAAGAACATCAAAAAGCAGGGATGAAGCAATTGAAAGACTTGCTGAACATCTTGGAAGAGAAGATAATCTATTTGTTATCAAAGAGAGAAACCATATAATTCAAAAAAGCAATAATTTCCCTGAGCACTTCAGAATTGATAAGAACGGAAAGGTCCTGGCTACAATAAATAATAAACTCTACAGAGGATTTTCCTATCATAGCAACAGGTTCAACTTTTCTGTAATTGCATTAACAAACTACAAGACCCTCTTTACCTTAACAAGAAAGCTTAACACCATTGTCTCCATCTTCACTATAACCGTTGTTATTATTATACTTTTTACAATGATTATTCTCAGGAAAAACATCCTGCTGCCTTTAAGAAACATAGTAAACAAGGTTAAGAGGAATGAATGCGCATTGCCTGTGGGGATAGCAGAGCTTGATACACTGATTGAGACAATAAACGATGCAATTGCCACAGCAGAGCTCAAAAGTTATCAGATGTTTGCACTTCATAAGATTGCGGTTGCCATAAACAAGGGGCTGAACCTTGACGAGATAATGTCCATAATACTTGAGGAGTCAAAGAAACTGATAAATGCCGAGCTATCAGCCATTGCGGTTTACGATGATAAGGGAAATTTTAAAAAGCTTAAATTTACAGGTGTTGCTTCGGATACGGTTAGCAGAATACAAAAGATGCCAGAGGGTAAGGGTATGCTTCAGTTAATGAAATTGAGCCTGAAACCGGTAAGGATCAACGACATAACAAGACATGAAGCATTTACGGGAAAACTTCCAGATGGCCACCCTCCAATAAAGAGCTTTCTTGGATATCCTATTTTTTCTTCCACAGGAAAGCCCCTGGGTGCACTTTACTTTGCGAATAAACTAAGTGGCACATTCACAGAAGAGGATGAAGAGATGCTCACAGCCATTGCATCAGACTCGGCAGTGGCAATACAGCGTGCTCAGGAAACAGAGGAGCTTGAAGAGTTCAAAAATATTGTTGAAAATGCATTTGACGCCATTGTTATTACAGACAAAGAGGGTAACATTTTATATGTCAACAAATCCTTTGAGCATGTTACAGGTTATAAACGGGCTGAGGTGATTGGACAGAAACCCAGATTGTTAAAAAGCGGTATGCACGATGAAGCTTTTTACAAAGAGCTCTGGGATACCATCCTTTCAAAGAAACCATGGAAGGGAGAGTTCATCAATAAGAAAAAGGACGACTCCCTTTATATCACATCTGCTGTAATTTTTCCCCTATTTGATGAATCTGACCGGATAAGTCACTTTGTATCTATACAGCGTGATGTCACAGAGGAGAAAAAACTCTATGAACAACTTCTACGGGCACAGAAGATGGAGGCAATAGGCACACTTGCTGGAGGCATTGCCCACGACTTTAACAACATTCTTACTGCCGTTCTGGGTTATGCTGAAATACTGAAAGATGCCATTGGCAAGGAAAATGAACGGCTTAATAAGGCAGTAACTGTTATTGAAAACTCAGCCAAAAAGGGCGCAGAGCTTGCAAGCAAGATCCTGAACATTACAAGGAAGGAAAAGCTTGAACTCAAGGTCGTTGACCTTAACAGTATAGTGCAGGACGCTGTAGAACTGATAAACAGGAGTATACCAAAGGAAATAGAGGTAAGGGTATTCCTTGCTGAAGACCTGCCACCTGTTAAAGCTGACCCATCGCAGCTTCATCAGGTAATCATGAACCTGGCAATAAATGCCCGTGACGCCATGCCCGATGGGGGAGTTCTTACAATAAAAACAGAAAAGGTAGGAAAGGAAAACGGTGCATCAAACGGAATTAAAGGAGAAAACGGTTTTGTGCGACTTCAGATATCCGACACTGGAGTGGGAATCGACAAGGAGATGCAGAGCAAGATATTTGATCCCTTTTTCACCACAAAGGAAAAAGGAAGAGGCACAGGGCTTGGTCTTTACATCGTTCATTCAATAATTGCAAATCATGGTGGTTATATAAACCTCTATTCCGAGCCAGATAAGGGCTCAAGGTTTAATGTATATCTGCCAGTATCCAAGGGAAAGCCCGTTTCAGAGCAAATGAATAAAGAGGAAGACCTCAGAGGCGACAATGTTGTACTGGTAGTGGATGATGAAAAGGAAATAAGAGAGCTGGTACTTGACCTGCTTGAGCCACTTGGTTACAGTGTTGTTCTTGCTGCCAATGGTTTTGAGGCCATTGAGAAGTTCAGGTCAGTGAAGGACGAAATAGATCTGGTGATTCTTGATATGATTATGCCAAAGATGAGTGGAACAGAGGTCTTTCAACGGCTTAAAAACATAGATAAAAATGTTAAAATAATAATAGCCTCTGGATACAGTAATGATGGAATATCAGGTATCAGGGAATTGTTAAATAGCGGTGCAGATGGCTTTGTGCAAAAGCCCTTTACAAGGATGGCACTGGCAAAGGCTATTAAGGAAGCATTAAAGGAGGAAGGTAAATAGCCACAGTTTTCGGAGAAATTAACAGTCTAAGAAAAAGAGAAAATCAGCTTCTTCAGCGGCTTTACAGAAGAAAGACCCCTCCTGAAAAAGTGATAACCCACGACCTTGCCGCTGAAGTAGTGTCAGTTTCTTCCATAATTAATCGTCAGGTTGGTCTGCTCATAAACCGCAAGGGTCTGGTTACTCATGTGGTGGTAGGCGACACAAAAGGTCTGATGCTCCCATCTCTGGAGGACTATCCTGTTGGGAGAAGACCTCTCAGGGGATTAAGATTGATACACACCCACTTATATAACGAACCTCTTACGGAAGATGACCTGACAGACCTGTCTTTATTGCGATTCGATGCTATAGCAGCAATTGGTATAAAAGAAAATAACGCTCACACCCTTTATCTTGCACACATCAGGCCTGAAGGAGGCGTTGAGACCCACAGGCCAGTGCATATATCCTCTTTCAATCTGGACTTCAAGGTCTTTATAAGCTCCCTTGAAGAGGAGATGAACCGCCAGAGGCTTATCGCACAGGACGATCCTCGTGAACGTGCCATACTTATCAGTGTATCAAGGGCTCCAAGGTATGTGCAGGAAGAAAGCCTTGATGAACTTGAGGAGCTTGCCTGCTCTGCAGATGTCCTGGTGCTTGACAGGGTGATACAGAGGGTTAAGAACATCCACCCAAAACACCTGATTGGTATCGGCAGGCTTAAGGAGTTGATTATTGATGCAATGGCAAAGGGTGCCACTTTGCTGATATTTGACCAGAACCTTTCACCCTCCCAGATGAAGGCTGTCTCAGAACTTACAGAGCTCAAGGTTATAGACCGCACACAGCTCATACTTGATATATTCGCCAAAAGGGCACACACCCGTGATGGAAAGGTTCAGGTGGAGCTTGCCCAGCTTCGTTACCGCCTGCCTCATCTCAGTGGTAAAGGCACTGCCATGAGCCGTTTGACAGGAGGAATTGGAGGCAGAGGACCTGGTGAAACAAAACTGGAAATCGACAGACGCCGTGTTAGAGACCGTATTGCTCAGCTTGAAAGGGAGCTTGAGAAACTCTCTGAGGCAAGGCGTCAGCGGAAGCACAGAAGGAAGCAGAGAGGACTCCCAATAGTCTCAATCATTGGTTATACCAATGCAGGAAAATCAACACTGCTTAACAATCTTACAAAGAGTCACACCTTCACAGAGGAGCGGATGTTTGCCACCCTTGACACCGCAAGCCGAAGGCTAAGGTTTCCAAAGGACAGAGAGATAATTATTACCGATACAGTGGGCTTTATACGGGAGCTGCCCGAAGACCTGTTTTCTGCCTTCCGTTCCACCCTTGAGGAGCTTCATGATGCAGACCTTCTGATACACCTTGTGGATATATCCAATCCCAGGTTTCCTCAACAAATAGAATCAGTGGAGCGCATACTTGAAGAGTTACAACTCCTTGATAAGCCCAGAGTGCTTGTTTTCAACAAAACAGACAGACTCCCTGATGAAGAGGTGTTTAATATATGCACAAGATACAATGCCATAGGCATATCAGCATTAGACCGGGGCACATTCATGCCCCTTCTTAAACAGATAGAACAAAGCCTCTGGAATGAAAAATTGGTTGAGGTGGGAGTATAATAAAGACAGGGTGTAGGGAGTAGGGTGTAGTTAGTTTTGAGTTTTAAGTGTTGAGTAAAAGCACAACTTATAATTCAGCATTAAACACTAAGCACTAAAAATTATTACTTCACTGCCCCCTACACCCTAAGCCCTACACCCTATAATTTTGGAGGTTAAATGATTACAGAGTTTAAACCTAAATGGATTGCATGGGAGATTACAAGGAGGTGTAACCTCCGTTGCGTGCACTGCCGTTCATCGTCAGAGGCAGTGGTAAAGGAACATCCTGACTTCTCCACTGAGCAGGCATTCAGGGTGCTTGACGACATAGCCAGTTATGCAAAGCCTGTGGTGGTGCTCTCAGGCGGTGAGCCTTTGATGAGAAAGGATGTCTTCGATATTGCCAGACACGGCACTGACCTGGGGCTCAGGATGTGCATGGCCACCAATGGTGTGCTGATTAACGATGAAAAGTGCGAAAAAATTAAGGCATCAGGCATAAAGATCGTCTCCCTGAGCCTTGATGGCTCCACAGCAGAGGTTCACGACGATTTTCGCAAGCAAAAGGGAGCCTTCGATGGAACCATCAGGGCTGCTCAACTTTTTAAAAAGCATGGAATAGAGTTCATCATAAACTCCTCTTTTACAAAACGCAACCAGGAGGAAATTCCTAAGGTGTATAGACTGGCAAAAGAACTTGGCGCCACTGCCTGGTATATGTTCATGATAGTGCCCACAGGACGGGGCGAGGAAATAATGAGTGAGCTCATCTCAAAGGAAGACTACGAGGAGATTCTTGAGTGGCACTATGATATGGAAAAACTTGAAAAGGAGATGCTCGTGCGTCCCACCTGTGCCCCCCATTACTACAGGATAGTGCTTCAGAAGACAAAAAAGGAGGGTGAGAAATTCGAGCGTCGCTCCTTGAAGTTCTCCACTGGTGGGGCAAAGGGTTGTATTGCAGGACAGCTTATCTGCCTTATAGATGTTGACGGAAATGTGCTTCCCTGCAGTTACTTCCCAAAGGCAGCAGGAAATGTCTTTAAACAATCCTTCAAGGACATCTGGGAAAACTCTGAACTCTTTAAGGAACTCCGTGATTTCAAGCGTTACAAAGGCCGTTGTGGCTCCTGTGAGTATATAAATGTCTGCGGAGGCTGCCGTGCAAGGGCCTATGCTGTAACAGGCGATTACCTCGATGAGGAGCCCTTCTGCAGTTATATGCCTGTGAAGATGAAAAAAAATCTGGTTGCAAAAAAGGACTGAGATGAAACAGCCTTTAACTGAAAGCATGAAAAGTAAGATAATGAAGGCACTTCAGTCACAGGAAGACATCTCCTTTGCCTACCTGTATGGCTCCTCTTTAAGAGATGCAACCACTGCCCGTGATCTGGACATAGCGGTTTATCTTAAAAACTACAAAGGTCTTCTTGAGAGTGACTTAAGGAGGGCAGAGGAGATAAAAGAAGTTATTGAACCGAACACGAATATGGCCGTTGATGTGAGGGTGCTGAATGAGGCACCTGTTGAGTTTCAACTTGAGGTTATAGAAACAGGCTTACCCATATACATATCTGATGAAGAGTCTTTTACTGACTATCTTGAATCTCTGTCAAGAAAGGCAATTGAGACAATTCAGTACAGGTATTCTATTGAGGGTAAACTGTGCCGTCTTTAGATACAAAAAGGATAAACTACTTTCTCAGGGATATTGAGGAAGAGCTTGACTACCTTGAAGGGATTATCAAAAAGGGCATAGAGGAATATCTGAGCTTAGCAGACAGGACAAAAGGTACAAGGTACTCTCTTATCGTTCTTACAGAGGCAATGCTAAATATCTGTCAACATATTTTAGCAAAAGAAAGAAGGGTTGCTGTCACAGGTTACAAAGACACCTTTCGCAAGGCTGGAGAGTATTCAATCATAGATAAATCACTTGCTGAAAGATTGATGTCTCTTGCATCGTTGAGAAACGAGTTCCTGACTCACGGATACTGGAAGTGTGATGACAGAAAACTGTTCAACCTTGTTTCTGAAAATATCGGAGACATCAGGGAGTTTATAAAGAATATCAAAGATTATATCAAGGAGGCATGATGAACGACAGCTTTCTCAGAGCCTGTAGAGGCGAATCAGTGGATTACACCCCCATCTGGATTATGCGACAGGCAGGCCGTTACCTGCCCGAGTACCAGGCAGTAAGGAAGAAGGTTGATTTCCTCACACTATGTAAGACACCAGAGCTCGCTGCAGAGGTGACCCTTCAGCCTGTAGACATCCTTGGTGTGGATGCAGCAATACTGTTTTCCGATATCCTCATACCCCTTGAGCCAATGGGTGTGAAGGTAAGGTTCCTTGAGAAGAAGGGGCCTCAACTGAGGCCGGTCATCAGAAGACAAAGGGACATAGAAAAACTCACGGTCATCAAGCCCAAAAGGGATGTTCCCTTTGTGCTTGACACTATAAAACTTCTTCGCAGAAAACTACGCCGTAAGGTTCCTCTTATCGGGTTTTCCGGTGCACCCTTTACACTTGCAACCTACATGATCGAAGGCGGAAGTTCAAAAAACTTTCTTGAGACAAAAAGGATGATGTTTTCTGCACCCGAACTCTTTCACAGACTGATGGAGAAGATAACAGAGACCACCATCTCATACCTTTCCGCCCAGATAAAGGCAGGGGCACAGGCAGTGCAGATATTTGACTCCTGGGCAGGTGCACTTTCGCCTGATGACTACAAACTGCATTCCCTGCCCTTTGTAAAAAAGACCATTGAGGCACTGAAACCCCTTGGAGTGCCAATAATATACTTTGTGAACAACTGTGGCGGACTTCTTGAGCTTGCCCGCACCTCGGGTGCTGATGTGATTGGAATAGACTGGAGGGTTGATATTGGTAAGGCCATCACCCGCATTGGAAGGGATGTATCTGTGCAGGGAAACCTTGACCCACTGGCTTTGTTTTCCGATGAAAGGGTGCTTGAGAAAAAGGTGGCAGACATAATCAAAAAGGGCCGCAGGGCAAAAGGTCATATATTCAATCTCGGTCACGGCATCCTGCCCCAGACATCGCCGGAGATGGCAAAGAGACTGGTTCAGATGGTGCATGAGATGAGCAGAAGATAGGACACAGCATGTAGAGTTTGGTGCCATAAAAATAGATGAAAAATAAAAGCCAGGTTCTTTCATGGTGCCTTTATGATTTTGCAAACTCCTCCTACTCCGCCGTTGTGGCTGCTGTGGTATTCCCTGTCTATTTCTCCAGGGAAATTGCCCTCACTCCGCAGCAGGCTGACCTCTGGTGGGGCATGGCAATGTCAGTAAGCATGGCAGTGGTTGCCATCACATCACCTTTTATTGGTGGAATTTCGGACCATGGTTCAAAGAGAAAGCCCCTGCTTTTTCTCTATACCCTGTCTGCTGTGGTGGCAACAGGGCTGCTTTTTCTTCCTCAAAAAGGTGATGTGGGACTTGCCTTTTTGCTTATACTGATTGCCAACTTCTCTACCGAAGGTGCCCTTGTGTTTTACAATGCCTATCTTGGTGATATTGCACCGCCTCAGATGAGGGGTAGGGTATCTGGATGGGGCTTTGGTCTTGGTTATATTGGTTCTGTCATCTCTCTTCTTGTGGCACTTTACCTGATAAGGGAGGGCTATTCAAGGATGGTCTGGCCCTTTGTGGGTGTATTTTTTCTGTTTTTTTCTCTACCTGCCCTTTTCTTTCTGCCCTCCCAGAGGGGCTCAACCCTTGGTACAATGGAGGCTGGTAAAAGGGGTGTTAGCCTCATCTGGTCAACCTTTAAGGAGGCAATCGGGAAGACAAAGACAAGGAGATTTCTCATTGCCTATTTCCTTTACAAGGATGCAATTAACACGATAATCGTGTTCTCAAGCCTATTCGCACTCCAGACTCTGGGATTTACTCAGAAGGAGATTGTGTTTCTTTATGTGCTTATACAGATCTCAGCCTCTCTGGGTGCCTTTGTATTCTCAACTCCTACCGACCGATGGGGTGCATGGCAGGTGCTGATGCTGTCACTTGTGGTCTGGATTATGTTGAGTAGCTGGACCTATTTTCTTAAGGATAAATCCAGTTTCTGGGTGGTAGCGGTTCTTGGTGGTGCATTTCTTGGTGTGGTTCAGTCTGCATCAAGGACGCTTTTTTGTAGGTTCATACCGGAGGGTAAGGAGGGTGAATACTTTGGTATCTATGCACTTTCAGGCAAAAGTTCATCAGTGATAGGCCCTGCCCTGTTTGGACTGATTTCAGACCTCACTGGGTCTCAGCGAAACGGTATACTGGTGGTGGTGTTCATGTTCTTTTTTGGTGCTTTAATGCTTTATGGTATTGAGGATAGAGAAAGAGTTTGTGCCGTTAAATAAGTAATGCTAAGGGGCACAGAGGGGTAATTCTAAGCCAGCCCTTTCAATAAGCTCTCTGTCAAGAAGCAGCTCTTTCGATTTCCCATCAGCCAGTACCCTGCCATTGTTGAGCACAATGCATCTTGGACAGAGTTCAAGCACAAGGTCAAGGTCGTGGGAGGCGATAATCTTTGAGTGATGAAATGTCTTCAGTAGCTCTATCAATGACCTTCTCGCCCTTGGGTCAAGCCCAGCTGAGGGCTCATCCATCACCAGTATATCCGGCTTCATGGCAAGTACTCCCGCAATGGCCACTGCCTTTTTCTGTCCACCTGAAAGCCTGTGCGGGGGTCTTTCCTTGAGATGAAGGCATCCCACTTTCCTGAGTGCCTCATCTACCCTCTGCTTTACAGACTCCTCTGGCAGTCCCATGTTTACTGGGCCGAAGGATACATCTTCCTCAACCGTTGGCATAAAGAGCTGGTCGTCAGGATTCTGCATTACCACACCAACTTTCTGTCTGATCTGGGAGAGGGTCTTTTTTGTAACAGGCACCTCGCCAACCATAACCTCTCCTGATGTAGCAAGCACAAGACCATTCATCAACATTATCAGGGTGGTCTTTCCAGCACCGTTTGGCCCGACTATGCCTACTGATTCGCCGTGTGTAATCCTGAAAGATATGTCTTTCAGAGCTTCTGTGCCATCAGGATAAACAAAGCAGGCCCCTTTAAACTCAATAATATGATGACTCATCCTGTTACCCCAGTAGTTTTCCTATTTGAACAGAAAGATTATATCTTCTCATTATTATAAAGAGCGCAATCCATACAAGCAAAAACAGCATATCAGCTCCCCTCAACCTGTGAACCCTGTTGCCTGGAATCTCGCCTCTGAATCCCCTTGACAGCATTGCTGCATAGACCCTTTCTGCCCTGAGAAGGGTTCGCACAAGAAGCACCCCTATAAGGTGTATAAAGACCCTTATATGCCTTCCCCTTTTCCCTGGTGCACGGGAGTCTCTCGCACGAACCATTCTCAGGGCTTCTTCTGTGAGCACGAATATGTAGCGATAAAGTAGCATTAGCTGAACCACAAAAACCCGGGGAACTCCAAGGGCTGAAAGCCCTTCACATATACCATTAAAGGATGTAGTTGCTATCAGTAGAATTGCAGTGCCAATAGTGAGCAAAAATTTGATGATTATGCTAAAAAAGGAAAGCCACCCGCCAGTTATCGTAATGCCCTGAAACTCAAGCACAGGGGTTTTATCAAAAAGTGGATTAAACAGGGCCACCATTAATACAAAGGGAGAGACCATAAGGAGTTTTTTTGCTAAGAATTTAACCGGAATCTCACCAAGGGCAATCAGAAATACCGGGTATATAAAAAATGGCATAAGCCCTGAAACCTGATAGGCTGGCATGGATACCACTGAAACAAGAAACCCAAGGGTTGTGATGATCTTCACCCTTGGGTCCACTTTATGAATCGGGGTATCTCTGTATGAGAGACTGTCAAGATACCCAATACTGTACAATCCCTTTGCAATGTCCATGATTAATTATAACCCCTTCTTTTTCCACTTAAAAAGCACAACACCAAAAACAACGACCAAGGCAAGCACCATGGCACCGCCCACAAGACCTGAAACCGTGGTGCCTGCATCAGGTGCTGGCCAGGCCTCAGACGCATTTTCTTCATTATTTGAGGGGAAGGAGTAATCAGGCATGATAGCAGTCTTTTCCTGAATTTTTTGGAACTCTGAGGTTATATCAGGGAGTTTCTTATCCAGTTCTGTTTTTCCATAGATGTTTTTTATAGACCACTCAAGCCCGTCAGGATGGGTGGAGGCAAACCAGGAAAGCATCCCTCCTGTGATCACCGCAAGTATAGAAAGTGCAATAAGGGCCTTTTTAAACCCACTCCCTACTGCTGTCTTCTGCTCTGAAAGTGCAGGCTCTATAGAGCGGATGTAGTTTACCACTCCAGCGGTTATAAAGCCTTCTACAATACCTATTGCAAGGTGTATGGGTTGCATAAGAAGCAAAAAGTTTTTAAAAGGAAGCTCTGATATTCCAGAGAGTTTTGTTTGTAAAACTACAGAGAAGGCCCCAAGCTGAAGGGCTACCACAGCAGATATTATTGATGCAATGGTAATCCTTTTGGGTGTGTAATCTTTATTAACCAGAGGTCGATATATTAGAGGATAAACTACATAGCATGCATAAAATCCCATGTTCCAGATATTACAGCCAAGTGCCAGAAGACCTCCGTCTGCAAAAAACAGTGCCTGCACTGTGATTACAGAGGCAAGGACTATGAAGGCTGCATGGGGTCCAAGCAGTATTGCAAGGAGCAGTCCACCTGCAAGGTGTCCGCTTGAGCCAGTGCCTGGTATGGTGAAATTAATCATCTGTGCAGCAAACACAAAGGCACCAAGCACACCCATCAGTGGAATGAGTCGTTCGTTGAGACTGTCTTTAAGTTTTTTGGCTGCATAGGACAGGGTGGCAGCGGTTGCCACCCAGAAACCACCACCCACTGCTGGTGAAAGTAATGCATCTGCCATGTGCATAAGAGACCTCCTGAAAACTGGTTAATTGGTCATTTGAGTCACTCGACACTAAACACTCAAAACTATTAACTCTAAAAGTTCACTCCAAGCCTGAGGTAGACCTCGTCGTTACTGTCTTTCATGTCTGTGTGAACTCACCTGCCATAGATGAACTCACAGCCATTAAAAGAACAGAAAAAATTACACACAAAAACAGGAGCTTCTTCATGACTTAGACTTCCTTTAGAATTTCTTTTGCCTCTTCAAAGATGGTATTGATCTTCAGTGTCTCCTGATGCGCCCTCTCAAGTAACTGTGCAACCCGTTCTAAGTTGGCAGAGCGGGCATCCTCTGACCATTTGAGATAGCCTTTTGCATGCTCGGTATTGTGCTCCTGCCAGTGAGTAAGCAGTTTCTCAAGCTTTTCTCTCAGTTCCATTATCACCACCTCTTTTTCTTGATTTGATTAAAAAAACAAAAAGGCCGTGAAAGCTGCACCTTCTGGTGCCTTGCCTTCACGGCCCTTTTTCTTCAGGAAATCCGTTTAATCAAAAAAAAACCACTAAGGTCTCATACCTTCGTGGTCTAAAAGAATCTTCTTGATTCTTAATAAAGTTTATCATCTGTACCCCTGTGTTGTCAAATCTAATCTTAAAGGATGGATGATGCTCTAAGAGTATTGTTATAATAATCAACCATGAAAAAGGTAATTACAATCGATGGTCCCTCCGGCGCAGGAAAAAGCACTGTTGCAAAAGAGCTGGCAAAAAGGCTGGGATTTGAATATCTTGACACTGGTGCTCTGTACAGGGCTATTGCCCTTTATTTAAGAAAAAAAGGCCACGATGAATCTATAACTGATGATAAGCTTGGTAGTGAGCTTAAAGAAGTTGAGGTTTCATTTGAAAAGGCAAGGGTATTTTTAAATGGTGAGGATGTATCCGATGCCATTCGCACCCCTGAAATAGGACATTATTCTTCTGTTTTTTCGGCCCGTCCTGTCGTGAGAGAATTTCTGTTAGGACTTCAGAGAGAGTTTGCCACAACCCATAACACAGTAGCAGAGGGCCGTGACATGGGAACAGTTGTGTTTCCAGGGGCTGATTGCAAGTTTTTTCTTGATGCCTCCACAGAGGAAAGGGCTCGACGCAGGTTTTTGCAACTTAAGGCCATGGGAAAGAAAATAACAGAACAGGATGCTTTAAATGATGTGGTTGAGCGCGACAGGCGTGATTCGAGTCGTGATATTGCACCGCTTAAAAAGGCAGATGATGCCATTTATGTGGATACTACGAAGTTAAGCCTTCAGGAGACTATAGATTTGCTATACCATCATATAACGAGCAAGTGCGGCATAAGGGCTCAGACAGGTAAAGATGGATAGGTATTGTTATTATATATTTAAGGTGTTATTCCATATATTTTATAAGCTCTTTTTCAGATACGAAGTTGAAGGGGCTCACAATATACCAGAGCACGGCGGAGTGATAATTGCATCCAACCATCTTAGTTATCTTGATCCTCCATTAATTGGTATTGCAATAAAAAGACGGGCAACCTATATGGCCAAGTCTTCATTATTCCGGAATCCAAAACTGAGCTGGTTTGTAAGCATGTTTTCCATACCTGTTGATCGCGACACAGCAAGACCCTCTACCATAAAGGCAGCCGTTAATGCACTTAAGGAAGGGAAGCTCCTGGTTATATTTCCAGAGGGCGGAAGAAGGCGTGGCGACACACCTGCTGAAGGCCGTAGAGGGGTGGGTATGCTTGCTGCACTAAGTCGTGTGCCGGTTGTGCCAGCTTATATAGAAGGCACTGATAAAGCTCTGCCCGTGGGGGCAAAATTTATTAGACCTGCAAAGGTTAAAATAAGGTTTGGCCGTCCCCTGCAGATTGAGCAGGCCGAAAAAACAAAGGACTTCCAGAAAAGGGTTACCGAAGAGGTAATGAAAAGGATAAAGGAACTGGCAAATGGAGATTAGGGTTGTAAAAAGTGCAGGGTTCTGTTTTGGTGTAAAGAGAGCCGTTGATATGGCCTTTAAAGCCGCCTCAGAGGCAAAGGGAAAGGTATGTACTTATGGTCCCATAATTCATAATCCCCAGGTTGTTGAAAGTCTAAAAGAAAAGGGTATTCAGTGGATTGAGGAAATAAATGAGGATGTTGACAGCATTCTCATAAGAACCCACGGTATTCCCAAGCAGCTTTACGATGACCTTGAAAAAAAGAAAATTAATATAATAGACGCCACCTGTCCCTTTGTAAAAAAGGCACAGGAATATGCTAAACTTCTGAAGAAGGAGGGTTATCAGATTGTAATACTTGGTGATGAGAGTCATCCGGAAGTGGTTGGTATAAAAAGCTATGCAGGAGACGATGCGGTGGTAGTAAATTCCTCGCAGGATATCCCCAGGCTTAAGAAAAAGGTTGGTGTGGTTGTTCAGACCACTCAACCTATAGAAGCACTTCAGAGGTTGCTGTTAGAAATAATAAAGACAACAAGGGAATTAAAAGTTTATAATACTATATGTAACTCTACAGCTAATCGTTTGAAGGAGACCGAAGCACTTGCCACAGAGGTAGATGTTATGCTCGTGCTTGGTGGGCGTAATAGCGCTAACACAAGACAGCTCGCAAAGAGATGTCAGGCAATAGGAGTAAAGACATATCACATAGAGTCGGCTGAAGAGCTAAAGGAAGAGTGGTTCTCTGGTATTAAGACAGTTGGAATAACTGCAGGTGCTTCAACACCTGACTGGATTATAGAGGAAGTAGTTGAAAAATTACAGGGTGTAGGGAGTAGGCAATAGGGTGTAGTGAATGTTGAGTGTTTAGTTTTGAGTGCTGAGTTAAGGTCTTAATTAAATACTACACCCTACACGCTACCCCCTACCCCCTAATATAAAGTTTAAGGAGGTCAAATTGCTAATGGAAACACAGGATCAGCAGCTGCATGAACTAATATCCGAGACCATCCCTGAGATTGAAGAGGGCAGTATTGTAAAGGGGAAAATAGTAGCCCTTCGAAATGATTCAGTGGTGGTAGATATTGGATACAAATCTGAGGGGTTTATCCCTATTGATGAGTTTACTGAAGATGAACTCTCTGCATTGAAAGAGGGTGATGAGATAGAGGTTTTTCTATCAAGACTTGACTCCGACGGACTGGTGTCTCTTTCTGTAGAAAAGGCAAAAAGACTAAAGACCCTTCAGCTAATACAGGAGGCAGAAAAGAATAACCAGCCCATTGAAGCAAAGGTGGTTGAACACATAAAGGGTGGTTACAGGGTGGATATTCAGGGAGTAAGAGCTTTCATGCCAGGCTCTCAGGCAGATATAAAACCTTTGAAAAATCCTGAAGAGATAGTTGGGCAGAATGTGCTTGTTAAGGTTCTCAAGTATAACAACAAGCTTACAAATGTGATTGTTTCAAGAAGAGAAATAATTCAGGAGGAGAGAGAGAGGCTAAAAAAGAAGACCCTTGAGGTGCTGAAACCAGGAGCGCTGATGAAGGGTGTGGTTAAAAACATAACCGATTATGGTGTATTTATAGACCTTGGTGGCATTGACGGCCTGCTTCACATATCTGACATATCCTGGGGCAGAATCAAGCATCCCTCCGATGTATTCAGACTGGGGCAGGAGGTAGAGGTGCTGGTGCTTGAGTTTGATTCAGAAAACGAAAAGGTAACACTCGGATACAAGCAGAAAAGACAGGACCCCTGGATTACCGTGGAAGACCGTTATCCGGTTGGAAAGATTGTCAGTGGAAAAGTTGTAAGCCTTACGGACTACGGTGCCTTTGTTGAACTGGAAGAGGGTGTAGAAGGCTTGATTCATGTTTCAGAGATGGACTGGTCGCGCCGCAGAAAGCACCCTTCATATTATGTGGAGATAGGCGATTATGTGGATGCAAAGGTGTTAGAGGTTGATACTCAAAAGAAGAGAATATCCCTTGGGCTTAAACAATTAAAACCCAAGCCCTGGGATGTGATTGCCAAAAAATATAAAGTTGGCGACAGGGTGACTGGTAGGGTGCGTAGCATTACGGAATTTGGTGCCTTCATTGAGCTTCCGGAGGGTGTTGATGCACTGCTTCACATATCTGATATCTCCTGGACAAGACATATAAAACACCCGTCAGAGGTGCTGAGGAAAGGCGAAAAGATAGAGGCCTTAGTGCTTGCCCTTGAACCAGAAAAGGAGAAGATGTCACTCGGTCTTAAACAGCTTACTCCAGACCCCTGGCTTGAGGAGATCCCATCGAAGCTTCAGCTTGGTGATGAGGTTAAATGTAAGGTATTAAGACACACGGAGTATGGCATCTTTGTGGATATTGAGGGACTTGTTGAGGGACTCATTTATACATCAGAGATAGAGACCCCACAGGGTAAAAAACCAGAAGATGCATTTAAGGAAGGAGACGAGATAGTTGCCAGGATTATAAAGATTGATACCGCGGGAAGAAAGGTTGGCCTTAGCCTTAAAAATCTCAAGTACATCCCTGAGCAGGATGAAGGAGAAGAATGAAAAGGGCATGTCTGGCTATTGTAGCTTTTCTTGTGCTGGTGATTTTCCTTGGGGTCATTGTTACCCTTGTAGGACAGAGAGGTGTAATTGGCGAAAAGATTGCCCTAATAAAGGTTGTAGGGCCTATAGTATCATCACAGGATATAATAGACCAGTTAGAGCAATACAGAGAGGACAGTTCAGTAAAGGCTATTGTCCTGAGGGTAGACAGCCCTGGTGGTGCAGTGGCCCCATCACAGGAGATTTATGAAGAGGTAAAAAAAACAGTTAAAAAGAAACCTGTTGTGGTATCAATGGGCTCTGTAGCAGCATCAGGTGGTTATTATATCTCAGCTTCTGCAACTAAAATTCTGGCAAATCCAGGCACCATTACAGGCTCTATCGGTGTGATAATGGAGATACCAAACTTCAAGGGCCTGATGGACAAGATAGGGGTTAAGACCGAAGTTATAAAGAGTGGAAAGCACAAGGATCTGGCTTCCAGCTTCAGAGGAATTGGCAAGGAGGAAAGGCAGATACTACAGAATGTGCTTGACAATGTGCATGAGCAGTTCATAAAGGCAGTGGCAGAGGGCAGGAATATAAAGATACAGAGGGTTAGAGAGCTTGCCGACGGCAGGATCTTTACAGGCGCTCAGGCAAAGAAATTAGGATTGATTGATGATATAGGCAACCTCAAGGATGCAATTACACTGGCAGCCCAACTGGGTGGGATTAAAGGTAAACCCAATGTGGTCTCAAAGAAGGAGCCCTTTTCTATACTGAGCCTCCTGACAGGCCAGCAGTCAAAGAGCATGCTACAGAGACTACAGGAAGGAATCAGGTGGATAGAGGTCAAGTATATGATGTATTAAAAGGCAGGGAGTAGGGAATAGGGTGTAGGGTGTAGGAATCTCAAATTTTAGACTTAAAACTCTTTGTGTTTTAATATAGAAAAGAAAGTTTGAAAAAGGGGTGAGGTGTAGTAAAAAATGAGACTACTCCCTATACCCTACACCCTAAAAAAGGAGGTTTTAAATGACAAGATCCGAGCTTATCGAGAAGGTTGCAGAGCAGATTGAAGGATACACACTGAAGCAAACAGAGATAATAGTAGAGACCTTTTTTGATGTTATCAAGGATGCCCTTGCACGGGGAGAAAAGGTTGAACTGAGGGGGTTTGGGAACTTCAGACTTAAAAAGAGACAGCCTCGTAAAGCCCGAAACCCTAAAACTGGAGAGTCTGTTGAAGTTCCTGAAAAAAGCGTAATCTATTTCAAACCAGGTAAGGAGTTGAGGGAGCTTCTTAATTCAGAACAGGTGTGAGCAGAAGACAGTTCCTATCAGGTATTATAAAGATATTCTTTCTCATTCTCACTGCTGCGGCAGGTCTTATTGCTATTGTATATACCTATCCAGCCAGGATAAAAAAACGAAAGACAGTCTTTATTCCTGTACTTGATGAAATAGACATTCCAAGGCGTGGTGTTAAGACTGTAACATATACCTACAGCCGCGGCGAGCATATCATTTCCACCAGAGCCTTTGTTGTAAATCACAAAGGAAATCTCTATGTACTATCACCTGTGTGCACACACCTTGGCTGTCTTGTAAACTGGCATCGTAAAAAGGGGCAATTCCTCTGTCCCTGCCATGGCGGCAGATATGATATAGAAGGTAGGGTGCTTGGGGGGCCACCTCCAAGACCACTTACAAGATTGCCTGTAAAGATTGAAAAGGGAAAGCTTAAAATAGGGATTAAGGTCTGAAAGTGGGAAGGATATTTGACTGGATAGATGAGCGTTTCGGGGTTAAGGACCCGCATAGGAGATTTCTACAGCGCCCCATTCCCGAGAGGGTAAACTACCTTTACTGTCTCGGAGGGGTTGCCGTTACACTGATAATTATTCTTCTCTTAACAGGTCTATTGCTTTCCCTTTACTATGTTCCCTCTGAAAAGGAGGCTTATCAGAGTGTGTTGAGAATTACCCGTGAGGTCAGGCTCGGCAGATTTATAAGAAGCCTGCATAAGTGGTCAGCAAATCTGCTCATTGTGTTTATAATACTTCATACGCTGAGGGTGATAATACACAGGGCATACAGGGCACCAAGAGAGCTTAACTGGGTTGCTGGTTCCCTTACCCTTGTGGTGGCCTTTTTTTCTGGCTTTACTGGATATCTACTTCCCTGGGATCAGAAGGCCTACTGGGCAACAGAGGTGGGCACATCAATGGCTGGCACAGTTCCATTAATAGGGAAATATTTCCTGTATTTATTGCGCGGAGGCGTTGAGGTTACAGGCACGACGCTTATCAGGTTTTACAGTTTGCATGTGCTGTGGCTACCTCTTGTAATGGCCCTGTTACTCTGGGCACACTTTCACATGGTAAAAAGGCAGGGAATTTCAGGCGGATTATAGCTCCCTTCTTCCTTCAAGGGCCTTGCTCATGGTTACCTCATCGGCAAATTCAATATCGCCTCCCATTGGCAGACCATAGGCAATACGGGTAACCTTCACACCTGTGGGTTGTAATAAATCCCTGAGATACTGGGCGGTCATTTCTCCTTTTGTATTTGGGTTTGTAGCTATGATAATCTCTTCCACTGTCCCGTCTTTCAATCTTTCTAAGAGCTCTTTTATCTTAAGCCTTTCAGGTGTTACACCATCTATTGGAGAAAGGGCTCCAAGCAACACATGATAAAGGCCCTTAAAAATGCCAGTACGCTCAATAACCTGAATATTACTTGGCTCTTCAACTACACATATCCTTGAGCGATCTCTATCGTCAGAGGCGCAGATATTACATAACTCTGAATCTGTAATATTAAAGCACTGCCTGCAGAAACGGGCCTTTTCCTTTACATCTCTTATCGCATCAGCAATGGAGATGGCCTCATCATAGGGCATGGAGACGATAAAATAGGCAAGTCGCTGGGCGGTTTTGCGACCTATACCCGGCAGCCGGGTAAGTTCCTCTATCAGGTTTTCAATTATGCCCTTCATTATTTTCCGAAAAGGTCTCCAAGTCCTCCAAGCCCCGGTATCTGCAGGCCACCTGTGATACTGGACATCTGCTCCTGAACCATCTCCTGAGCCCTTCTGAGGGCTTCGTTGCAGGCAGCAAGTATCATGTCTTCCAGCATCTCTTTGTCGTCAGGGTTTATTACCTCAGGGTCGATCTTTATAGACACAATCTCACCAGCACCACTTGCTGTTACGGTTACCATACCACCGCCTGAGGATGCCTCTACAGTTTTGGACTTTGCTTCCTCCTGAATTCTTGCCATCTCAGCCTGAATCTTCTGTGCCTGACGCATCAGGTCACCAAGCATCTTTTTAGACATCTCTCTTCCTCCTCTCTACTATTCTCCCACCAAGCTCCTCAATGATGAGGCGCTCCTGTGGAGATATTTCTATTTTACCCGGATTTACTGTTTTTTTTTGACTGCTCCCCTTTTTTAATAGAATCCTTTCAATACTGTTTGTAATGCCTGCTCCGGAAAGGATTTCTTTAATGCGAGGTATATCGTCTTTTAATAAATCTGCCAGAAAGCCATGCCCCCCGTTAAAGGTCAGGGTCAGGGTGCTTCCGCTAAGCTCTGCAGATGCATGTATCAGTTTTGATGCAAGTCTTGAGTCTTCAACCTCAATAGTCTTTACAGCATCAGCCCAGTTGAATGCTCTATCAGTTGAAGAAAATGAGTTATTATGAGCCAGCTTATCTGTTTTATCAGGGGATGGCCTTGCAACCGAATGGTCTTCAGTGTGCTGTTTTTTATCAGGGGCCTGTTGTTCGTTAAGTATTGTTTCAAATCTGCTGAGTCTTTTTATGATTTCGCTTACAGGCTTCAAGGTTGAAAGCATGGAAGCCCTTATGAGGCCAACCTCAAGAGCAACTCTTGATGAGAAGGCAGAACGTATTTCTGCCTCTATCCTGATGAGTTCTGAAAGAAGCAGTGATAACTCCTCCTCTGTGGTTTTTGCAATAATGCCTTCGATGTGAGTTTTTTCTGTTTCAGATACATCAATTACCGTGTCAGCTGAAATCTTAAAAAGCATAGCCTCCCTTACAAATTCAATGAGGTCTTTTATAAGCTCTTTAAAGTCAGTTCCCCGTTCGTGAAGTTTTTCAAGGTTGTCAATAATATCCCTTCTGTTTCCTGTAATCACTGCCTGCACAAGAGCTGCTACAAGGTCAACTTCTGTAAGGCCAAGAATGTCTCTTATTTCATCCTCGGTGATTTTATCAGTAAAGGAATTGAGCTGGTCAAGCAGGGTAAGGGCATCGCGCATTCCACCATCAGATGCCTTCACAATCATATCAATGGCCCCCTGTGTTATATGGATATTTTCCTCCTTTGCAATCCTGACAAGATGCTCCTTCATTTTTTTAGCAGATACCCTGCGAAAGGTAAGATGCTGGCAACGGGAAAGCACTGTAACAGGGATCTTATGAGGTGCTGTTGTGGCAAGGACAAATATCACATGAGATGGCGGCTCTTCAAGGGTCTTTAGCAGGGCATTAAAGGCTGACTGGCTCAACATGTGAGCTTCGTCAATTATATAAACCTTGTATCTGCCTGTAGAGGGGGCATATTTTACATTTTCTCTCAGATCCCTTATGTCCTCAACACTGTTGTTTGAAGCCCCGTCTATCTCAAGCACATCAACACTATGGCCACTTGCAATCTCGATACAGGATGGGCATTTTTCACAGGGGATAGGTGTTGGTCCTTCTGCACAGTTAAGAGATTTTGCGAGGATCCTTGCAGTTGATGTCTTTCCGACACCTCTGGGCCCGGAAAATAGATAGGCATGGGCAATCCTCCCCTGTTTTATAGCATTTGAGAGGATTGTGCTTACCGTTTCCTGACCAATAAGCTCACTGAACAGGCGGGGACGCCACTTTCTTGCAAGAACAATATAGCTCATGGTTACCTTTTATCTGCTGAATGCAGCCAGGTAGCAACTTACTGCGGCACCGGAGTCGGATGCTTACCGTTGCTTCCTTCCGGACCTGGCGGGGTTCACACCCTATCCGTGCGCAGGGCTACTACCCGACTGCATACAACATATAAAATTTCTGGCGGAGAGGGAGGGATTCGAACCCTCGGTAGAGGTTTTAGCCCCTACACACGATTTCCAGTCGTGCCCCTTCGGCCGCTCGGGCACCTCTCCGCTTAGATTGAGATTTAAATTATACCATAATCCTGAAGTCCTTTGCCTTTGCTTTAGACCCTTCGGCGTCATTACCCTGCTCTTCTGTCCGCCCCTGCGCTTCTTCTCCAGCTTCTCAAATTCATGTCTCGGTATCATCCTCATCAACCCTTTTTATTTCCTTAATTGGACAGCAGTGATGTTTATTTATAAAATTTAACGGAGGGAAGCAGGAAGGTTGAGGATAGTAGTTAAGACCAGAAATGAAGAATATCAGAAAACACTCCAGACCTATGTTCCTTATCTAAGAAAAATTCTTGTTTCACTAAGTAAAGGCTATAAGTTTAAACTTCCTGAAGAGATCATACTCCGTCCATTGAGGAAATATAAAAAGGCACATTGCAGAGGCAATAATGACCGGCAGATGGACTCATGGAGAGTTGTTTGAGCGGTTGTATGAAAGGGCAAAGGCAAAATTACCTAACACTTAATAACACGTTAAGCGTTATTAATTCTATTGTAATAAACTTGCAGAAGGTGTTAATATTTAAAGAAATTTTAACGGAGGGAATGGTTGGCTAAAAGGTCTCGTAAGAAAAAAGGATGAGGAGGGGTAAGTATTGTCTAAAATAGACGAAAATAGGAAGATTAAACATTGGCTTGAGTCTCTTGTAAAGGATGGCTCACCTGAGCGTCTTCAGGCCTTTTTTGTTGAAGAACTTAATTTTCACCCCTACAACAAAGACATTCTATCCATCCTTACCGAAAGACTTAAGAATGGAGTTCTGTCTCTCAGAATCATTGCACGGCAGGATGAGTTTTATGTAATACTCTGTGAAATAGACCACCTCCTTAAAGGCATAGAAAAACCAATTGCTGAATTTATAGAGACCCGTTATCCCCACTGTCTCATTGTCTTCACAACCCCTGAACATTCTGAATGGCACTTTACCAATATCAAGTATGTCAAACTTGAGAAAAAAGAGTTTGATAGAAGACCAGGACCATTCAGAAGGATTGTTGTTGGTAGCACAGAAAGGCTGAGAACCGCATCAGAAAGACTGTCCATGATTGTGGTGGATGATTCTGACTCTGCCCTGTCAGTTCGTGAAAAATGTAATCGTGCTTTTGATGTTCAGGAAGTGACCAGGGAGTTTTATCAGGATTTTGTTTACTACTATAAAAACTTCAGAGATACATTAAAGAAGAGGAATCGTATAACTGAGCAAAAGGCAGACACCCTCACCCAGAACATCTTTAACAGACTTTTCTTCCTTTATTACATCCAGAAAAAGAGACTTCTTGGTGGTAATCCACGGTATCTTTATGACAATTTTCGTCAGATTCATGCAAGCAAAAAGGGTAACTACTATAAAGACTTTCTGCTTCCCCTGTTTAAAAAACTCTCTGATCTTAATTTTAAAGACAGCAGATTTGATGATGTCCCCTTTTTAAATGGTGGTCTTTTCGAGTTTGATCCCCTTGAAGAGAAGATAACCATTCCAGATACCGCCTTTGAGGCAGTGTTTGAAGACCTTCTTGAAAGGTATAACTTTACAGTCAGGGAGGACACCGAGTTTGAGCAGGAAGTGGCCATTGACCCTGAAATGCTGGGAACCATATTTGAAAGGTTGGTGCTTGCTCTTGAAAAGAAAGAATTTAAGGATATTCCTGATGCCAGAAGGGGCACAGGCAGCTATTATACCCCAAAGTTTATTGTTGCATTTATGGTAAAACAGTCCCTTCTCAATTATCTTGCCGAGGAATTTGCAGGTAAGAGAAAGGTACTGAAAGATCTGGTCTTTAATCTCAAGACAGATGGTTTTAGTCCAGATGAACTCAGGGCAATAAAAGAGAGACTTCTTGATATAAAAATAGCTGACCCGGGAGTTGGTTCCGGGGCATTCCCTGTGGGAGTGCTTCTTAAGATGGTTGAGATAATAGAGACGATTGACAGACTCTTAGAGCCAGACCTGGTTGAAAGGGATGATTACCGTTATGCCCTTAAGAGAAGTATAATTGAGAATAACATTTATGGAGTTGACATCCAGAGAAGGGCTGTAAACCTTGCCAATCTCAGACTCTGGCTTTCCCTGATAGTTGACCTGAATGTGAAGTCTGTTAAAGATGTGCCACCGCTTCCGAATCTTGACTATCACATAATTGAGGGAGACAGCCTTGTTTCAAAGATTGGAGAGGTAGACTTTGACCTTGAAAGACTCGTAAAACTTGATACAAAAGGCACGGAATTGGTGGATAGATTTATAAGGCTAAAAAAGGAACATGAGAGAATCCCTTCAAGAGAGAAAAAAGAAAAACAAAAGCAGAAGATAGAAAAGGCAAAGAAAGACCTCTGCTTGTGGTTTTTAAAAAAATTAAAGAAAGAGAAGGAAAAAGAATTGGCAAATCTTTATGATGCAAAATTTGACTTCATGAAGGATGAGACTCTCTTTACAAAACAGGAAGAAAAGAAGAAAGAGAGACTTAAGGAAGAGCTCAAGACCATAGATAAAAACATAAAAAATGCAGATACTCTTATAAAAGGCTTTAACTGGGGTCTTGACTTCTTTGAGGTCCTGGAGATGAGAGGGGGATTTGATATAGTAATCGGCAATCCACCTTATGGTGTTAAGGTATCAGATACAGTTAAAAACGACTTTGGACTTGGTAACAAAGACAGTTACGGTGCCTTTACCGCACTGGGGCTTAAGATTTTAAGACCAGGCGGCACCCTCTGCTTTATAATGTCAGACACCTGGCAGACCATCAGGACACACAAGCCTTTAAGGGATAAACTCCTCTCAGAAACGGATTGTCAGTATCTTATCTCCTGCCCGCCTGATACCTTTGGCGCCACCGTAAATGTGGGTGTTTATACCTTCAAAAAGAGATTGGTTCCAGAGATGGGAGGGGACAACTGGATTCTGGCAGGTGATTTTTCACCCCTGTCAATAGAGAAGGGGGAACTTGAGGCAGCCTTTGAGATGCTTATAGAACAAAACGAATTTGATGAAACAAAGGATGGCTACACCATCTGGTCTGACCGGGACATGGCAATCTTTGCATACCGACAGAAACTGATAACCCGTTTCTCAAACCACTCCTTTTTCATAGCCTCTCCCAAACTCTTTGGCCTGATGAGAGATGTGGGAAATATAAAAAACGAACTCCGCCGTGAAGACGAACCACCTGTCTATTCAGTGGAATTTAACGGAAAGGAACTGGAGATGGTGAAGTTGGGGGATGTGGCAGAGGTTAA
>CAZEYP010000024.1:26712-40436 GCA_964515925.1 uncultured Nitrospirota bacterium | reverse complement strand
AAAAGAAATTCGCTGCATTCGTCTGAAACTCCTGTAAAGTGATAGATAAAGATATTGGCATCAATAAATACCTCTGACCCTGATTTGATCTTCTTAAGACTCATATACACCCTCTTCTTCCATTATCTGTTTCAGGTCCTTTGTAGATACCTTCATTATTCCTCTTGTTGCAATAGAAATCTTTTTATGATATCTCATTTTACTCTTCTCAACTGACATCAAATATGTCTTAAGGGCTTCTTCTAATAGCTGGCTGAATGTTTGCTTTTTAGATAAAGCTAATTCTTTGGCCCTATAGACAAGGTCTTCATCCAGAATGGTACCTATCTTCTTTTTCATCATGCACCTCCAAACCATTTTACAATAAAATAGATTACTTGTATTTGTCAAGAAAGATAGTTATATTTCTTGATATCTGGATCATTTTAAAAGATTCAATTGCTAAGTAAAGGCAGAGAAGGACAGAGACGCGGCAGGTGAGAGTGAGTACAACCTGGAATTGATGAGACTGATAGATGAACAATACACAAAGGCACCCTTTTATGGGACAAGGAAGATGACGGCCTGGCTCAGGCGGCAGGGATACAAAGTAAACCGCAAACGGGTACAGAGGCTGACTGAAAACAATTCCACCTCGTAGGTGGATTTAAGCAGCACTCTTACATTTCGGAAGCGCAGGAGTTCTTAATATATTTTGTTTTCTGTTATAATTTAATAACAATATCAGTGAAGGAGGCTACAGTGAGTAAGGCACAGTATTTAGTTGATGAAAGCGGTCAAAAAACTGCAGTGGTGTTACCATTAGAGGAATACGAGGAACTTCTTGAGGATTTGCATGACCTTGCCGTAATAGCAGAACGCAGAGATGAGTACACTGTGGATTTTGAAGAGTTAAAAAAACGGTTAAAATCGGATGGACTCATATAAGATTCTGTGGAAACGCTCTGCTGAAAAAGACCTTAAAAGCATAGATAGGCAGTTTATACCCCATATTCTGGAGGTCATTGAGCATCTTGCTGATGAGCCTTTTAAATTGAAATACCGTAAACTGATGGGCACTGAATCTTGTTATCGTATCCGTATTGGAGACTATCGTGTGATTTATCAGATTGATGCTGAAAAGAAATTGATTGTTATATACCATGTTAGACACAGAAAAGATGTTTATCGAAGGCAGGTGTAGGGGGTCAGAACCACCTTTCTTGATGTCCTGCAAAAGGTGGTAAAGAGGAAGAATTTCTTCCAACGTCGTAAGTTAGAAGATATCACTTCGGGAGTTTAAGTTTATAGAGTAAGGGACACCATGTGGACAGACATTGGCTTATACTTTCAATAGATTTTTCCATGGATTGTGCTAAGATAATTTTTTATGATATTGTGATATAATTATTTATGAAAAGGCGATTTATGAGGACGTATAAATGGGACTGATAACAGTCAACATACCAGATAATTTAGACAAAGAGTTAGAGGAACTTCTTAAGGACAATAAAATGTCAAAAGATAAATTTCTTCAGAAAGCTATTTATGCCTATATTAAAGTTAAAAAATTCAAAAAATTAAGAGAAGAAACGACTAAGTATGCTGAAAAGCAAGGTTTTTTTGATGACGAAGATATATTCAAAGCTATTTCATGAAAGTAGTATTAGATTCAAATGTCATCATTGCAGCATTTGCTACCAAAGGACTATGTTCTAAGATATTTGAATTCTGCATCTTCACGCAGGAGATAATTACATCCGACTATATTCTTACCGAAATAGAGAGAATTTTATTAGATAAGTTGAAAATGCCATCAGAAAAGGTAAAAGAAAGGATTGAATTCATAAAAAGTATTGCAAAACTGGTATCTCCTGTCAAGGTAGAAGAACATATATGTAAAGATAAAAACGACTTACCAATCATTGGGACCGCAATTGCTGGAAAGGCAGAAGTTATAGTAACTGGTGATACAGATTTGATAGAAATTCAAGAATACAGGAATATCAAATTTCTAAGTCCTCGTGATTTCTTGAATTTTATAAATATTAAAGAACAAAGACTATAATGGACCCCATAAACTGGAACAAAGGAACATGGTGGATGTTAGCCTGAAAGGAGGGTTGTAAGGGGGCAGGTCTTTCCATTTGCTATTATAGATTTTTTAGTGGATCAGACTTTTCTGAGCGTATTTCGGTGTGAATCCAAATTAAAGATGAGGATATGATTGCCCTGGGGAGTAAAAATTTCATTAATTCAATCAAAGAGGCTTGTGAAGATTATAAACGAGGTGATGTAAAGACCTTTGAGGAAGTCTTTGATGTATAAGATTGTAATTCGGTAAGAAGTCAATAAAATTACACTTCGGAAGTGTGACAATGAGTATGGTAAAATATAAAAATAATGAAAGAGGAGGTCAATATGCCTTTTAAATGTGATATAGAAATCCCTGAAACTGTTCTAAAATCACTTGGATTAAGAGAGAGTGAGGTTAGTAGTGTAATAAAGAAGGAACTGGCAGCCTTCTTTTTTCAGAGAGGGCTTTTAAGTTTTGGACAGGCAAGACAATTTGCAGAGTCGTCAGTTTGGGATTTTATTGAGTTTCTAAGAGAAAGAAAGATACCTTTACATTATGATCTATCCGAATATGAAGAGGACTTAAAGACCATAGAGGAATTAAAATAATGTCTCTTGTGATCTCTAACGCTTCTCCTCTTATAGTTCTTGCAAAGATTCAACGATTACATATTCTAAAAGAGTTATGTTCAGAAATAATAATTCCAGAGGCTGTATATAAAGAAGTTGTAATTAAAGGAAAAGATAAACCAGAGGTTGAGATAATTGAAGAAGGATGTAAGTCATGGATTAAGGTTATTCCCGTAAAAAACAGACCTGAAGTTGAAGCCTTAAGAGCAATTTTAGACGATGGTGAAGCAGAGGTTATTACGCTTGGGCAGGAACTGAAAGCAGACCTTCTTTTGCTTGATAATAGAGAACCCCGAATATTTGCAAAAAATCTTAAGTTGAAAGTGATAGGCACTATTGGCATCATTATTCTGGCCTGGCAGAAAGGTTTGATTGAAGATCCTTTGAAAGAGATAAATAAAATGAGAGCAAATGGTTTCTGGCTATCTGAGCAACTCTTTGAACAAATCAAAGAAGAGGTTGCCAAAAAACATCTCTGACCATCTAAAAATCATTCACTTCGTAAGTACTCAGGGGGGCAGGTCTTGCCTTTTGCTATTTTTACTTTAACCCACACCAACGCAATCAACGCAATAAATATGATATAATAAACAAAATTCATTTTGAACATTTAAGGGTAAAGAAATGTCTACTGTAAAAGAGGATATGAAGGTAAGAGATCTGACTGTAAAGGAATTAAAAAATCTGATCAGAAATACAATTTATGAAATTCTTGATCCTGACTATGGTCTTGAACTCAGACCTGAAGTAATAGAGGAATTGAGAGAATCAATGAAGTCAAAAAAAAGAATTCCTGCAGAGAAGGTGGCAAAAGAATTAGGGCTTGACTGGTAAATGTATCAACTTGATTTTACACCTCAAGGAAGGGATTCATTATCTTTTCTTGACAGGCAAGTTGCTCAAAGGATCCTCAATAAACTAAAATGGTTAATAAAGAACATAGAAGATATAACACCTGTTCCACTACATGGTAACCTTGCAGGGCTGTATAAACTGAAGCAAGGTCCCTGGCGGATTATATATGAAATTGATCATAAAAATAAAACCATAATAGTTCACAAAATAGGCCATAGAAGAGACATTTATAAGTAATTTCTATCCAACGGGTCATGAAATGGGGTCAGGTCTTGCCTTTTGCTATTTTGTTTAAAATCTCTCCATGTGCCATCTCTACCAGCCCATCCCGAGCACCCAGAGAGGAATCCTATTGCGCACGGGAAGTTCAAGGTCATCGCTGATAACAAACTCTGCCGCCTTACTGCTTTTGGTTTTACCACCTACTTCAATCTTTATTCCATTTACAAGATAATCATAATCCTCTTCCTTTGCACTTGCAAACACCTGGTATCTTTCCGAAAGGGCAAATACAACAAATGCCTCCCTTGCGCTACCTAAATTTCCATTAAAGCAATGGTATATGGACGGGTCGTTTATAAGCATCTTTTCACCCTTTGAATAAACGCTTCTGTCTGATTTGCGGCGAACTATTTTTAGAAGTTCAACCGATTCCATCACACTGAGCAGTTGATAGAGTTTTTCTTTGCCTAAATGCCACTCGGTACAAAGACCTGAAACATTTACAGTTGGCACAGGTGAGCCTATAAGATACCCTATGATTGCACTCATCAGTCTTAGATGGTTACTATGGACAGATGGAAGAAAGAAGGGGATATCATAATAAATGGTCTTTTCTAATATCCCTTTAAGTCTATTACAGTATTGTCCCTCAAAGAAGAAAGGCCTTGTGCCAGAACTAGTGTATTCCCTGAAAAGCCTGAGCACATTTAACTTCTGAGTAAGTTTAATGGTTTCCTTCTTAATATTAAAAGGCTCAACAGGTTCAGAAATTATACCTTCCTTAAGAAAGATAAATTCCCTGAAAGAAAGAAGCGGAATTCTAAACTGAACAAACCTGCGAGAAAGGTCGGCAATCCCGCTTTTAATAAGCAAACTGCTGCTTCCGCTCGCCCAGATGTATCTTTCAGGATAATCATCATAAAGGGCCTTCAGATGCACGCTCCAGTCTTTTGCATGGTGTACCTCATCCAGCACTACTCCCTCATAGCCCCTGTTGAAGGCTCCCCTTACCACCTCGTAGAGTGGATGGCTTGCTATCAGGGGATTATCTGATGAGAGATAAAGGAAGGGTTTGTCCTTTGTCCTGTAAAGCAAAAAAGTGGTCTTACCTGCCCCCCTCTGCCCGTATACCAGCAGGGCCCGCAGGTTGTCTATTTCTGCACTGTTGTAAAAGGGCCTTATCCGTTCAGGCAGAGAGAATTTAAGCCTCTGATGAGTTTCTTCGGTGATTTCAAGAACTTTTTCTATTTCCATAGTTCTATTATGGAACTTCTATAATTTTTAGTCAAGAAAATAGTTCTATTATAGAACTAATTATTCTTTTATTGTTTTATTATAGAACTTCTTATGAACTATTGTGAGCAGGTCCTGCCTTTTGCTATTTTGTTTTAACCCACACCAACGCAATCAACGCAACAAACGCTATAAACGCAAAGGTCAGGGGGCACCCAAAGTGTACCAGTAAGGGTCACTTCAAAATAGGCCAGCTGGGGAATCATGTAGCAATGCAGAGTTATTTGTGCCTTTTGTATTTTAATACAATCTGTTTTAGTTCTTCGTTTAATGCTTCATACTCTGGATCTTTATGCACCAAGATTGCACCTTTTCTCTTTGCTTCGGATATCCCATATTTTTTTCTTATATTGGCAGGGATTACAGTCTGCCCCTTTTTTGTTACAGTTGTCTTCATGATAAAACCTCCTTCTATTGGCTATTATACAATACATTTAAAAAAACAAGGCAAAAATAAAAGATCCCTTGCAAAATGCATACCCTTAACCAAACCGGCCACCCAATACTATCAAACAAGACCACTGATTCTTATCAAAACAGGGCCACCTCTCTATGAAATCTGCTATCCTTGTCTTTCAAAAAAAGATAAGGAGGCGAAATCAGAACAAACAGATGTGTAGTAACAGGTTATGATAAAATACACTCATGCCCATAATAAGCACTTTTTACGGTATAATTATATATATGTTCTGGCGTGACCATGATCCGCCACATTTTCATGCAAGATATAGTGAATATGTGATTACAGTAGAGATTGAAACAGGAAGAATTGAAGGGACTATGCCAAAAAGGGCTTTATAGATGATTCAGGAATGGAGAAAACTCCATAAATCAGAACTACTGGAGAACTGGAAAAAGGCAGAGCAAAATAGACCAATAGAGGAAATTAAACCGCTGGAGTAAGGTATGATACTACAAGTTGCAGATGCTAAATACCTACATGATTATGTAATCTGGATTAAGTTCAACGATGGGACTGAGGGAGAAGTTGACCTTAAAGACGAACTGTATGGAGAAGTCTTTGAGCCTTTGAAGGATATTGAGAAATTTAAATCTTTTAAGGTTGACCCCTTACTGCGGACAATTGTGTGGGATATTGGAGTGGATCTTGCACCTGAATTTTTATATGAAAAATTGAAAGTTTTAACATAACGCCCCTTTCCTGCGGACGGCTAAAGCCGCCGCAGAAATTAGCTTTGATGGATGTTTTTAAAGGAGTATATGACTCTTAGAGATATAAATTCCGGGACAGAGGTTTTTATTGATTCAAATATATTCATTTATCACTTTACAGGTGTCTCGGATGAATGTAGTGTAAAATCCAAAGTCAACTTTTAACAGTGGCAGAGCCATTGAAGAAGACAGAGTATGGACGATATTTGCTGGAGTTGGTGAACAGTTGATGAATAAAAAATTTCTTCAAAAACTTTTATCCGGGTTGTCTGATAAAAATATAAGGTTCAATGAGTTGAGGAAACTGCTTTTAGATGTAGGTTTTAATGAAAGAATAAAAGGCAGTCATCACATCTTTTATCGTGAGGATGTAGTTGAGATAATTAATCTTCAGCCTTTACCAGATGGAAAGGCTAAACCATATCAGGTTAAACAAGTAAGAAATATATTATTGAAATACAAACTTCATAAGGAGGAATAAGGAAAATGTACAAATATGAAATGATAATCTACTGGAGTGATGAAGATGAATCATTTATTGTTGAAGTACCAGAGTTGCCCGGGTGTATGGCGGACGGGAAAACTTATGAAGAAGCAATTAAAAATGCTCAAAAGGTAATAGAAGAGTGGATTGAAACAGCAAAAAGAATTGAAAGAGAAATACCAAAGCCTAAGGGTAAGTTGGCATATGCATAAATTAAATGGTGGTAGAAGAACAGATGAGAATTGATACCATAGGGTGAAATGGGTCAGGTCCTGCCTTTTGCTATTTTGTTTGTTTAAAGTCTCTCCATGGCCCGACCTTTAAGAATAGAGTTTGAAGGCGTTTTTTATCACATCAACTGACTGTTGTAGAAGTTGACCCTCGATATTTATAATGGACAAAAGATAATAGCAGCAAAGCCCTTATTTTGATGTTGCAGGCTTGTGGCAATTTGTTACTTGACATTGTGTCATAATGCCACTATAATATAAAATATTATGACAGAATATTTTCATCGTGATATTACCTCAGCAGTAGTAGATGCCCTGAAAGAGATGCCTGTTGTGGTTATCACAGGCATGAGACAGACAGGAAAGAGCACCTTTCTGCAGAACCAGCCCCAGGTAAAAAAGAGAAGATACATCTCGCTTGACGATTTTGGATCCCTTGAGGCTGCAAAGTCCGATCCCGACGGATTTGTTGCGACTGATGAACCAATGACGATTGACGAGGTGCAGAGATGTCCTGAACTGCTGATTGCTATAAAGAAAAGGGTGGATAAAACCAGAACAAATGGTATGTTCCTGCTTTCCGGTTCTGCAAATTTTTCACTGATAAAAGGAGTGTCTGAAACCCTTGCAGGCCGTGCGGTGTATTTTACAATGCATCCATTTACATATCGTGAAAAAAACAAACTTCTCTCACAAAAACCTTTTTTGAGGGAATTTTTTGAGTTGGAAGGACGGATGAAATTCACCTCAGCCCCAGAAACAATCAGGGGTAAAGATATACTTCTTGGCGGGCTGCCACCTGTCTGTCTTGAATACACTAAAAACAAGGAGATCTGGTTCAAGGGATTTGAGCAAACCTATCTTGAAAGGGATATCCGTGAGTTAAGCCAGATTGGCAATATTATATCCTTCAGGCACCTCATGCACCTTACTGCACTGAGAACAGGTCAGATTCTTAGCCAAAGTCAGCTTGCACGGGATGCAAAACTCAATGCAGCCACAACCACAAGGTATCTGTCTTTGCTTGAGGCATCATTTGTGATATACCGCCTGAGCCCATACCTCAGAAACCGAGCCAGCAGGCTGATAAAATCACCAAAGGTTTATGTGAGTGATTCCGGACTTGCATGTTATCTTTCTGGAGTGGAGAGACTTACCCATGATGAAGTGCTGAGGGGGGCAATGTTTGAGACATATGTTGCTCAGAACCTCTCTGGTATATTAGAGGCACAGTGGCAGGGGGCTAAACTCTATTTCTGGAATGTCCAGGGCAGACATGAAGTGGATTTTGTGATTGAGGCAGGTGGTAGATGCATTGCAATAGAGGTAAAGGCAGCATCAAGGTGGCAGAAAAGCGACCTTTCAGGACTAAGGGCCTTTCTTTCAAAAACACCTCACTGTAAAGGGGCTATACTTGCCTACAATGGTAAGGAACCGGTCAGGTTAGGGGAAAAACTCTGGGCAATACCAATAAGTTTGATCCTTTCATAATTATTTATGCCTCGATATGGGGTCAGGTCTTGCCTTTTGCTTTTTTGTTTGTTTAAAGTCTCTCCATGTGCCGCCTTATAAGGCGACTTTTATTACATTACCTCAGGGGGTAGAGCAAGAAAGGTTATTTTTAGTAGTAAAGGTGGTAAAATAAATATATGTCTGAAAATGAAGAGTGGACTGAGCTTGAAGTAGTTTTTGACCCGCTTGAAGCAGAGATGATAAAGGATCTGCTGGAAAGTGGCGGTATAGAAACCATTGTGCGCTCTATGAAGATAGGCCCTTATCCTGTTAATGTAGGGAAAATCGGCGAGATCAAGATACTGGTTAAAAAATCCGATCTCAAGGAGGCAAAGAGGGTAATTGAAGAATCCTGATAATGACAGCGAAAAGAAAGACTGTTTTTCAAGCAAGTGCAAAGAGCTTTGCCCTGAGTGTGGAAAGCCCTGTATATCTGAACGCCATGAGGAATGGAAACACCAATGTCCAGAAGGTCACACCTGGTGGATGCGCTACTGTTACAGCCTTTAAGATGAGAGTTTCTTCCTGAGAAGTTCGTTTACTGCCTTTGGGTTTGCCTTTCCCCTTGATGCCTTCATTACCTGCCCTACAAAGAAACCAAGGAGCTTCTGCTCACCATTACGGTAACGCTCGACCTCTTTGGGATTGTTCTTAAGCACCTCTTCAACCATCTGCTCAAGCTCAGAGGTGTCGGATATCTGCACAAGGCCCTTTTCCTTTACAATCTCTTCAGGGTCTTTACCGGTTTCAAAGACATCTGCAAAAACCTTCTTACCAATGTTCCTGCTTATCTGTCCCCTATCTATTAATTCAATTATCTTCACAAGATGTGCTGGCCTGACCTTACAATCTGTGATCTCCATACTGTTCTCATTAAGCAACCTCAGCAGTTCTGTCATCATCCAGTTACTAATCTCCTTGGGTTGTGCCCCAAGCTCCACTGCCTCTTCAAACCATTCAGCTATTGCACGCTCCTCGGTCAGTAGCTGTGCATCGTATTCAGGCAGGCCAAGTTCCTCTGTGTATCGCCTTAACTTTTCATCAGGCAGCTCGGGCATGGTTTCTCTTATCTCATCAATCCATTTATCCTCAACCACAAGGGGCACAAGGTCAGGCTCAGGGAAATACCTGTAGTCGTGTGCCTCCTCTTTTGAACGCATTGAAAAGGTAACACCCTTTTCAGAATCCCATAGCCGTGTTTCCTGAACAACTGTGCCACCTTCTGAAAGCACCTTAATCTGTCTTTTTATCTCATACTCCAGTGCCTTTTCAACAAATCTGAAGGAGTTTATGTTCTTTATTTCGGTCTTTGTGCCAAGCTCTGTGGAGCCTTCAGGTCTCAAAGACACATTGGCATCGCAGCGCAGAGAGCCCTGCTCCATGTTGCCATCGCAGACCTCAAGGTAACGAAGTATGGTGCGAAGTTTACGCATAAATGTAGCAGCCTCTTTCGGGGTGCGTATGTCTGGTTCGGTTACTATTTCAAGAAGGGGCACGCCTGTTCGGTTAAGGTCAACAAGGCTGCAGTCACGCTCATGGATATTCTTTCCTGCATCCTCTTCCATGTGTATTCGTGTAATTCCAACACGCCTTTTCACCCCATCCACCACAATATCAACATAGCCATGCTCACAGATAGGCAGTTCATACTGGCTTATCTGATAACCCTTTGGAAGGTCGGGGTAGAAGTAGTTTTTCCTTGCAAACCTGCTATATGGAGAAATCCTGCAGTTCATGGCAAGCCCTGTTTTTATGGCAAACTCAACCACCTTCCTGTTAAGCACCGGAAGCACCCCTGGCATACCAATACAGACAGGGCAGGTCTGGCTGTTTGGCTCAGAGCCGAACTCAGTGGAGCAGCCACAGAATATCTTTGTCTTTGTCCTTAGTTGTGCATGTATCTCAAGCCCTATAACGGCCTCGTATCTCACAGCTCTGGCCTCCTTTTATGCCAGTCGGTCAGTTGCTCATAACGGTGGGCAACTCTTAATATTGTTTCCTCGTCAAAGGCCCTGCCAATTATCTGAAACCCAATGGGCAGCCCATCGGGGCTAAAACCACAGGGCACTGAGATGGCAGGTATTCCAGCAAGGTTTACTGATATGGTATAAATATCGTTCAGATACATCTTAAGTGGGTCGTCTATCTTTTCTCCAATTTTGAAAGCCACGGTTGGAGTGGTGGGTGTTATAATAACATCCACCTTTTTAAAGGCATCCTCAAAGTCTTTCTTTATCAGTGTGCGCACCTGCTGTGCCTTTAGATAATAGGCATCGTAATAACCTGCAGAAAGTGCATAGGTGCCAAGCATTATCCTTCTTTTCACTTCCTGTCCAAAGCCCTTTGAACGGGTTTCAAGATACATATCAAGAAGGCTCTTTGCTTCAGTCCTCATACCGTATTTGACACCATCGTAACGGGCGAGATTTGAGCTTGCCTCTGATGTGGCAAGTATGTAATAGGTTGCCACAGCATACTCAGTATGAGGAAGGCTTATCTCTTCAATCTCAAGCCCCTCCTTCTGAAGAACCCCGAGAGCCTTTTTTACTGCCTCCTCAACCTCGCTATCAAGCCCTTCCGAGAAATACTCTTCTGGTATGCCTGCACGAAGTCCTTTTATATCCCTGCCAAGTGTAGCAGTAAAATCAGGGCATTCAACCCGTGCAGATGTGCTGTCTTTAGGGTCATGACCTGATATTATGTTCATAAGTATCGCCGAGTCTTCCACTGTTTTGGTAATCGGTCCGATCTGGTCTAAACTTGAGGCAAAGGCAACAAGCCCGAACCTTGACACCCTTCCATAGGTGGGCTTAAGTCCAACCACGCCACAGTATGAGGCAGGCTGTCTTATTGAGCCACCAGTGTCAGAGCCAATTGCAGCAATGCATTCATCTGCGGCCACTGCTGCTGCCGAACCACCACTTGAGCCACCTGGAACTCGTCCGGTACTCCAGGGATTGCGGGTTGTAAAGAAACCAGAGTTTTCAGTGGACGAACCCATTGCAAACTCATCAAGGTTGGTCTTGCCCGAAAGCACATAGCCTGCCTGAAGCAGTTTTTCAGTTACTGTGCTTTCATAGGGAGGAACAAAGTTTTCGAGTATCTTTGATGAGCAGGTAGTCTTTATACCACGGGTGCAGATATTGTCTTTTATGGCAAGGGGGATGCCTTTCAGAGCAAAAGCACCTTCTGAGTTCTCAAGTGACCTTGCCCGCTCACTGGCATACTCATCTGTTACAGTGACATAGGCTTTAACCTTATCATCTACTGATTTTATTCTCTCGATTATTGAATCGGTCAATTCAGATGGGCTGACCTGGTTTTTCTCTATCAGCCCCAGGGCCTCTTTTATGGTAAGCCTGAATAGCTCCAACACTCCTCCTTAAGTCTTTCTGTTATGGAATCCTGAGTTAAGTCAGCAAATAATTATAATGCCTTAATGGAAATGATTGCAAGGAAAAGTAATAAAATTAATTCTCAAGCTCCTTATATTGATATACCCGGTGGTATGCTTATTTGCTCACCATGCATAATGAAGTAGAATAGTTTTGAAAAAAACACTGCGATTATAAAATAATATCCTTGAGGGTAGTCAATGCATAAGTTATATTTAAGTTTGAAGAAAAAGGCAAAGGAGTTTGCACAAACCATTGAGACTCCTTCATTTTACAGGCTGTTTAAAGAGGAGATAGCCCGGTCGAGAGAATCTCTACAGAAAAACAATCTTCTCAGACAGTGTATCAACCATTATTGTCTTGAGCAGGAAGGGCTCGGACACGGTTATCAGCACTGCCTTAGTGTTGCAATAGATGCTGGCGCCATTGTTCTGATTGAAGCACAAAGCAGTCCTGAAAAATATGGAAACATTGACGAGATGCTTACTGCTGTGCACATTGCAGGATTGCTTCATGATATAAAAAGGGATGAACAGGACCATGCAATAGCAGGTGCCAGAGAAGCAGAAAAGGTGCTTGACTGTTTTGGCATTGACGACAGATTTAAAGAATACATTGTAACTGCAATAAGAAACCATGAAGCCTTTAAAAAGAGCATTGTTACAGCAGATGAAAAGGGCACATTAATAAGCAATGCCCTGTATGATGCTGACAAATTCCGCTGGGGAATTGATAATTTTACCACCACGGTATGGGAAATGCTTGATTACTCAAACATATCTCCTCATGAATTTTTCGAAAATTATAAAAGGGCGATTGATTATATTGAAAGAATTAAGGATACCTTTAGAACCGACACAGGTAAAAAATACGGACCTGAGATTATTGATGCAGGCCTTAAAATTGGAAAACTAATTTATCAGGAGCTTAAAAAAGAGCTAACTTAGCCTCTTTGTTTCTGTTTCTTCAACTCATAGGTTGGGTTGCCAAAGAGTACACCTCTGAGCCATTCATGGGCAAATTTCATAAGCTCAATCTCATCTTCCTTTATAAGTTCAACTGTATCTTCATCAACATCGTAGGTGTCCAGGAATCTACTTTCAAAAACAAACTTCCTGAAACTATCAATGTCAAAGCTTGCCATCAAATATAGCTGCAGGCTTTTTCCATCAGGCTCAAGGTCAGAAGCGAAAAGTTTCTTGTTAAGCACAATGTCCCACCAGTGTTTGTTATAAAAATCAATAGTGTTTATCTCCTGAGCCTCTCTCCACTCCCTTATAGTCCACTCTTTATCTTCTTCATATCCCTTGCAAAAATGCTCTTTTATAGGAAAGAAGAAATCACCTCCTCCTACCTCCTTGCTCTTAAGAAGCCCAAACCCAATTGGATAATATCTACAAACCACTGGTCTGTCAGAGTAGATGGTGCAGCCCTCTTTAGTTACAAAGGGACATTTATTATCTTCACTCATTCTGAGCATCAGAAAGGGAAGCTTTGTTTTTTTCAACTTCATAAGCTGTGTATAATTAGCAATAAACTCTCCTGAGGTTATACCAAGGCGTTTCTTGATTCTAAGGATGTCATAGGGTGTAAGAAAGATATCTATCTTTCCACAACACTGTGTGAAGCAGTCAAGCCCTTTGTGACACCTGAATTTGAATTTGCTGTCAAGGTCCATGTGTATTGGCTGAACAGGGTTGCCTGATAGTTTCTTGATTGTATCCTTCATGTTACCTTACTCCTTTCAAAAGTGCTTTTTTAATATAACCTATTTGTGTGGCTAATTACCAATAAAATATAGTTATTGGAGTATTGGTTATTGCGTTGATTGCGTTAATTGCGTTTAAGGCTACCACCCTACTCCCTACACGCTAC
>CAZEYP010000024.1:2129-26612 GCA_964515925.1 uncultured Nitrospirota bacterium | reverse complement strand
TACCCCCTACCCCCTGTCTTTTTTACCCCCTACACCCTATTTTTCAATATTGCCCTGGCAGCAACCACACCAGAAACCGAGGCCTGAATCAGCCCCCTTGTAATACCTGCGCCATCTCCTACTGCATAAAGCCCTTCAACCTCGGTTTCAAAGTCTCCGTTAAGCTTTATTCTCATTGAGTAAAACTTTACCTCCACACCGTACAGAAGGCTATGGCGTGAATTGATACCAGGCATAACCCTATCCATTGCCTCCAGCATCTCAAGTATGTCTTTAAGATATCTGTAGGGAAGGACAAAACTCAAATCGCCTGGCATGGCATCCTTGAGTGTGGGCGAGATTATAGACTTTAAAATTCTATCAGATGTGGAGCGTCTGCCAGCTCTCAGGTCACCAAGTCGCTGAACAATAACGCCTTTGCCAAGGAAGTTTGCAAGTCTTGCAATGTATCGCCCGTAAGAAATCGGCTCCTTGAAGGGCTCAGTAAAATAAGTACTCACCAGTAGGGCGAAGTTGGTATTTTCTGTTTTGTGTTTTGCGTAACTATGACCATTGACGGTCCAGAGCCCCTTCAGATATTCCTTGACCACCTCACCATGGGGATTAACGCAAAAGGTTCTTACCCTGTCGTCAAAGGTCTTTGAGTAATAAATCAGTTTCGGTTCATACATCACTGAAGTAAGAGGCTCCATTACAGAAGCAGGCACCTCTACACGAACACCGATATCAACAGGATTATTGAGCAATGTAAGGCCAAGTCGCCTTGACTCCCTTTCAAGCCACTGAGCCCCTACCCTTCCTGGTGCCAGTATCACACAATCTGAACTAATGGTTCTCCCCCCTGAGAGCTTAACACCCCTGACCCTACCGTTTGCGCTGATAATCCCTGTAACCTTTTCTTCAAAAAGTATATCCACCTTTTCGTTTACGAATCCCCTTATATTGGTTAGAAGCTCCCTGCATCGCTCGGTTCCAATATGTCTGACCCTGGAAGGTATAAGTATAAGGTCATTTTTCATTACTAATTGTCTGAGTTGCTCAATCTCTGGCCTGCCATCACCATAGACCCTATCAGGGGCACCGAATTCCCTGTAAATACTGTCAACGTACTCTATTAGCTCATCCAGTCTTTCTTCTTCCATATACTCAGAAAGATATCCACCAATCTCCCTGGTCAGAGAAAGTTTACCGTCACTGAACGCACCTGCACCACCCCATCCACTCAATATTGCACAGACAGGGCAGGCAGAACAGGAAACCTCCCTTACCATCATCGGACAGTTTCTAAGTTTGATATCTTTTCCCTTTTCCACCATTAGAATCTTTAGTGAGGGGTAGCGTTTAATAAATTCTATGGCAGCAAAAATACCTGCAGGTCCTGCGCCAACAATTATTACATCATAATGTTCTCTCATCTTAATTCCTGCCAGTACCTGTTAATATACCCAAGGGCCTCGTAATTGGTGAGGTCCAGGTGAAGTGGTGTTATTGATATAAGGTTCTTTCTCACTGCTGCAATGTCTGTGTCGTCTTCGTCACTCCAGGTAGGTGTTCCACCACCTATCCAGTAGTGCTTTCTTCCCCAGGGGTCAAGGGTTTCATGAATTGCATTGTCGTAGACCCTTTTGCCCTGACGGGTAAACTTTACACCCTTTATCTCTGATTCCTCCACATTAGGTACATTCACATTAAGGAGTGTATCAGCAGGCATGGAATGTTCCAGCAGAAACAGAACCAGCCTCTTTGCAAAAGCCGCAGCAGTTTTAAATCTGATTGCCTTTCCCTCCTCATATAGCATGGAAATGGCAACCGATGGTATCCCAAACATGGTACCTTCAATTGCAGCAGATACTGTGCCTGAATAGGTTATATCATCACCAAGGTTTGCACCTCTGTTTATACCTGATATGAGAATATCAGGCTTTTTTTCAAGCAGTTTTTCTACTGCTACAACCACACAATCAGTAGGTGTTCCGTTCACTGTATAGATATTTTCGTTAAGCTGTTCAACCTTCAGGGGCCTGTGCATAGTGAGGGCGTGGCCTACAGCGGACTTCTCCCTGTCAGGAGCAATAATATAGGTATTTCCGATCTCCTTCATTGCCATATAAAGGGCAACAATTCCATCAGAGCTGATGCCATCGTCATTGGTAACAAGTATTGTGGGCATAATTTATTTTATCAAAAAAAGCGGTGTGGGTATGAAGTCAGCTTAACTGTTCAGGAGCCTTGCAGCTTCTGGCGCAAAATAGGTGAGTATCATGTCTGCACCAGCACGCTTAATTGATGTAAGAACCTCCATCATTACCCTGTCGTGGTCAACCCAGCCAAGCTGTGCTGCAGCCTTTACAAGAGAATACTCTCCTGAAACATTATAAGCAGCCACAGGCAGGTCGAAGTTTTCCTTCACATCTGAAATAACATCAAGATAGGCAAGTGCGGGCTTTACCATCACAATATCTGCCCCCTCTTCTATGTCCAGAGCCACTTCCTTCAATGCCTCTGTCCTGTTTGGTGGGTCCATCTGATATGCCCGTCTGTCGCCAAACTGGGGGGTGCTTTCAGCCGCATCACGGAAAGGACCATAGAAGGCAGAGGCATACTTGGCTGCATAGCTCATAATCGGGATATGACTGAATCCCTCACTATCAAGAGCCTCTCTTATTGCCTTTACCCTGCCATCCATCATGTCAGAGGGAGCCACCATGTCTGCACCAGCCTTTGCATGTGAAATTGCCTCTTTCTGCAGAAGCTCAAGCGTTGGGTCGTTCAACACCTCACCGTCCTTTACAATTCCACAGTGACCATGACTTGTATATTCACACATGCAAACATCGGTTATAACAAGAAGCTCAGGCACCCTGTCTTTTATGGCTCTTATGGCCTCCTGAACAACTCCATGAGGATTGTAAGCCTCTGAGCCAACCTCGTCTTTGTGCTCCGGGATTCCAAAAAGTATTATTGCGGGAATACCAAGCTCAAAGGTCTCCTTTGCAGTTTTTACCACCTCATCTACCGATTCCTGAAAACAACCTGGCATGGAAGGAATTGGTTTTTTTACACCTTTCCCAAAGGTTACAAACAGTGGATATATGAAATCATCCGGCGTCAGAATGGTCTCGCGAACCATTCTTCTCATGGTCTCAGAGGACCTCAGTCTCCTTGGTCTGTGTACAGGAAACAAAACACCCTCCTCCTTTTATTTTTTCATAAGAAAATCAGTAGCACGCAGCCACTTTAAGATTTCAATAATCAACAGGTGCTACAGCTTCCAGAGCCACAGGATGACCCCTGCTGGCCGCCTTTTAACACAAACCCAGCAACCATGCCATTGTCTACATAATCCAGCTCCATACCAGAAAGCATACGATATGTGTAGGGATCAATAAAAACCTTAAGCCCGTTCTTTTCTATGATTTCGTCCCCATCCAGGGGATTTTCAGCCAGATCAAGGCCATAGGAGGTTGATCAGCCACCTCCTGCTACATAAATCCTTAATCCCCAGTCTTCTTTGCCTTCCTGTTTCAGGATTTCTTTGGCTTTATCTGCAGCCACATCGCTAATTGTAATCATATCTTAGCTCCTCCTTTTGTACTCATCAGTCAATACTTTAATATACTTTTTTTTACATTAAAAAAGCAACTCATCGGCATTCCTATTTTTTCGTTTTCTGTGATAAAATATACTGAAGTTTGAAGAAGGCCTGTTAAAGGTATGCTGTCCATATCTGATTTACTGAGCATATTCAGCCTAAAAAACAACCTGTAAGGAGTAATAGACTATGCTAAAAAGATTAAACATTCTTTCATTACTTCTTATCTTTCCGCTTATACTTTTTTCATGCAAGAAAAAAGACAACTCCTCAACCTACACCCCTCCACCTGTCAGCGGGGTGAACCTTCAACCGCAACTAAATCTTGACAATACAATCAAACAGCTCAGACAGATTCTAAAGGAAGACCCGAAAAACCTCAATGCCTGGATAAAGCTTGGAAACATACTTATGGATTCAAACAGATGTGCTGAGGCTATAGAGGCTTACTCTGCAGCACTTAAACTGGACCCCAAAAATGTTAATGTCAGAGTGGATATGGGAACCTGTTACCGCAGAGTGGGAAAGCCTGACATAGCAGTGAAAGAATACAACAGAGCAATCAAGATAAACCCAGAACACCTGCAGGCACACAGAAACAAAGGTATTGTGCTTGCCTTTGATCTCAAAAAACCAAAGGAGGCCATCAAAGAGTTTGAAACCTATCTTGCCCTTGCTCCAAATGCACCGGATGCCCAGCAGATAAAACAGGTTATCAGTGACCTCAGAGAAAAGATAAATTAGCTTTATGGCAAAAACCCTGCGGGGACTTATAGATGTATTCATTCCCATATTTGTAGCAATAGACGCATTTGCGCTTATGCCGATCTTTCTCTCCCTCACAGGTGAGCTCTCCGAAACTGAACGCTCCAGGATAACAAATCAATCAATCCTGACCTCTTTTATTGTATGTCTTGTCTTTGTTAGCACGGGTGAGTTTGTCTTCAGGCTGATAGGCGTAAGGGTTGATGATTTCAAGATAGCCGGTGGTCTGGTGCTACTCATAATAGCCATTCTTGAGTTAGTTCATCCTGGTACCATGAAGGAAAGGGCCATAGACCGTACCACAATAGGTGTGGTGCCCATAGCCGTGCCCATGATTGTGGGGCCAGCACTGCTTACAACCCTGATAGTTCTTCTGGAGCATTATGGAATAAGGATGACCCTTTCAGGGCTTATTCTGAACCTTGCAGTGCTCTGGGTATTTTTAAGAAAAGTGTCCCTTATACACCGTTTGATTGGGAAGACAGGCATTCAGGCCATATCCAAACTGATGGCCATTCTGCTTGCATCCATAGCGGTTATGATGATAAGAATGGGTGTTATAAATCTGATTAAAGGTGGATAGTAATGGGATTATCAGTGTATTGGTTGGTAGTTAAGAGGAAAGGGGTGCATATTAAAAGGGCATAAAACGGGGCAGTCGTAATTTTCCTTTTTTCCCCTTGAACATCTTCATCATCCGTTTCATTTCTTTGTACTGTTTAAGCAGTCTGTTTACATCGCTAACCGAGGTGCCACTTCCACGGGCGATCCTCTTTTTTCTGCTACCATTTATTATCTTCGGATGTCTTCTCTCCTCCGGGGTCATTGAGTTTATAATCGCCTCAACCCGCACAAACTCCTTTTCATCAATCCTTACATTTTTAAGCTGTTTTCCCATCCCGGGAATCATGGAAAGGAGGTTTTCTATTGGGCCCATTGACCTTATCTTGTTGAGCTGTTCCTTCAGGTCATCAAGGGTGAAGCTTTCTTTGAGGATCTTTTGCTGAAGTTTTTCTGCCTCTTTGAGGTCAACTGCCTCCTGTGCCTTCTCAATGAAGCTTAGCACATCTCCCATCCCCAGTATCCTTGACGCCACCCTGTCGGGATGAAAGGGCTCAAGCATATCGATCTTTTCACCAACACCCATAAATTTTATGGGTCTTCCAGTAACATGTCTGATGGAAAGTGCTGCTCCTCCACGGGCATCGCCATCCATCTTTGTAAGTATCACACCATCTATGCCTATTTCCTCGTTAAAGTTCTTTGCAATGTTTACAGCATCCTGTCCTGTCATGGCATCTGCCACAAACAGGGTCTCATGGGGCTTTACAGCCTCCTTGACATTTCTGAGCTCGGTCATCAGCTCTTCGTCAATATGGAGTCTTCCTGCAGTGTCAATGATCACTATGTCTCCTGCTCCCTTTCGAGCCTCGCTCAATGCCTCGGAAGCCACATTTATAGGGTTCTTTTCATCCTTTCTGGCATAAACAGGCACATCTATCTGTTTTCCAAGTGTTATGAGTTGCTCCACTGCTGCTGGTCGCTGCAGATCTGCTGCAACCAGCAAAGGACGCCTTCCCTGCTTTTTAAACATCCTGGCAAGCTTTGCAGATGTGGTGGTCTTACCTGAGCCGTGAAGCCCTATCATCATTATCACGGTGGGTGGATTAGGGGAGAGACGGATCTTCTCGTTCTGGCTTCCAAGGAGCTCTATCAGTTCTTCATGAACTATCTTTACTACCTGTTGCCCTGGCGTGAGGCTTTCAAGCACATTTCTGCCTATTGCCTTTTCCTTTACCCTTGCAACAAAATCCTTTACTACCTTAAAGTTTACATCAGCCTCAAGCAGGGCAAGCCTTATCTCCCGAAGGGCTACATCAACATCCTCTTCTTTAAGATAGCCCCTTCCTTTGAGTTTATTAAATACTCCTTCTAATCTTTCACTTAGTGAATCAAACATATCCTTTAAAGGAGAGCCTCAATCTGTCGGCTTAGTTCCTCCCCCAGTGCTGGTGAAAAACCAAGATATCTCTTTACTATTTTCTGATCTTTATCCAGCAGATAAATGGCAGGAATGCTTGATACCTGATACTTTCTGCTTGCATCTCCATTGTCAACCAGTACTGTGTAGGTCATGTTGTACTGACTGACAAAGTTCTTTACTGCCTCATAGGAATCTCCACCATCCACATTAACGCCAACAAGGACAACATCCCTGTTGAAGAACTTTCTACTCAGTGCCTCCATCTCAGGTATAGAGCGTCTGCAGGGTGGACACCAGGTAGCCCAGAATTCAAGCAGCACCACCTTACCCCTCAGGTCACGGAGACTTACTGTTTTTCCGTTTATATCCCTGAGTGTAAAGTCTGGTGCCTTTCCGCCTACTACAGGAGCAACAGGCTCAGAATTAGAACTACATGAAATCAAAGCAAAGAGAAAAACAAATATTAACAGGTACCTAATGTATATTCTCACCTCTCTGTCTCCTCTATCCTAAAAGCTGGTCAATCTTTGCCTTCAGCTGAGGCTTTGGTACGGCACCCACAATCTGGTCAACCTTCTCACCATCCTTGAAGAACATCAATGTGGGTATGCCCATAATCTTGTATCTGCTTGCAATATCAGGATTTTCATCTGTATTGAGTTTGCAGACCTTGAGTTTGCCAGCATACTCCTTTGCTATTTCCTCAACGGTGGGAGCAATCATCCTGCATGGACCACACCAGACAGCCCAGAAATCCACCATCACAAGGCCCTTTTCACCCAACACCTCCTGATCCCAGGTTGCTGTAGTTACTTCTACGATTCCTTCAGCCATGGAAACCTCCTACTCTGTTTTTTAAAAAAATAATACCTTCTCTGTGTCTGATTATTATATTTTTAGTAAGTTCAGTTTGTCAATTACAGGATACCATCCTTTAGCGTATACTCTGGCTTTTTTTAGAAAAAGGTTTTATTATTAAAGTATGAGCGAAAAAAAGTATAGATTAATAACACTTGACGAGCTAACTGAAAAGATAGCAAGTTACAACCCCAACAGTGACACATCACTGTTAAGGAAGGCCTATTACTTCTCTCACGAGGCACACTGCAGCCAGAAGCGCGTAGAAGGCACACCCTACATCGACCATCCTCTCTCTGTGGCATTGCTACTCAGTGATATGAGGATGGATACAACCACCATTATAGCCGGACTCCTGCATGATACCGTTGAGGATACAGAAACCAATCTGAACGATATAGAAGAGATATTCGGCAAGGAAGTTGCCTTCCTGGTTGGAGCTTTAACAAAACTCTCAAAGATGCAGTTTCGAACCAAGGAAGAGGCACAGGCTGAGAACTTCAGAAAGATGTTCCTTGCAATGGCAGAAGATATCAGGGTTATACTCATCAAGTTTGCCGACCGCTTACACAATATGCGAACCCTTCAGTACCTGCCGAAACCAAAACAGAGAAGAATTGCCAAGGAGACCCTTGAGATATACGCTCCTCTTGCAAACCGCCTTGGTATTGGCTGGATGAGGATTGAGTTTGAGGACCTGAGTTTCAAATACCTTTACCCTGATGTGTACAAATCACTGTTAAAAAAGGTTGCCAAGCGTAGAGAGCAACAGGAAGGTTACATTAATGAAGTCGCAGAACTGGTTAGAGAAAAACTCAAAGAGTATGGTATACCCGGAGAGGTAAGCGGTAGGGTAAAACACCTCTTCGGTATTTATAAAAAGATGCAGATACAAAGGATACCCTTTGAGCAGGTTTATGATGTGCTTGGTCTGAGGATAATAACCGATACCAAATTCCACTGCTATGAAATTCTTGGCCTCATTCACTCTCTCTGGAAGCCCATACCTGGAAGATTCAAAGACTATATTGCCCTGCCAAAATCCAATATGTATCAGTCTTTGCATACATCTGTTATAGGTCCAAAAGGGGAAAGGGTAGAATTCCAGATAAGAACTGAAGAAATGCACAGGATAGCTGAAGAAGGTATAGCAGCCCACTGGATGTACAAGGAAAACGGCAAAATAGACACAAAGGATGCACGTTACATTAAATGGCTCAGAGAGCTAATACACTCTCAGAAGGACATGAAGGATGCAAAGGAATTTCTTGAGGCAGTTAAGGGTGAGGTTGTGCCAGAGGTGGTCTATGTTTTTACTCCAAGAGGCGAAATCAAGGAATTACCGGCTGGTTCAACACCGGTGGACTTTGCTTATAGCATCCACACTGAAGTGGGGCACAGGTGTATCGGGGCAAAGGTCAATGGAAGGATAGTTCCTCTCAGATACCAGTTACAGAGTGGAGATACTATAGAAATAATCACCTCTCCTTCTCACGGACCAAGTCGTGATTGGCTTAAGTTTGTTGTAACTCAGCGTGCAAAATCAAGGATAAAACAGTGGATAAAGACCGAGGAACGCAAACAGAGCCTTGAACTTGGACACAGGATTCTGGAAGCAGAGCTTCGGAAAAGGGGACTCAGTCCGTCTTTAATCAAGTCAGACACCATGGAAGAGGTAGCATCATCATTCAGCATGAAGTCAATTGACGACCTTCTTGTGGCTATTGGCTATGGAAAGGTATCTGAAAAACAGGTTATACACAAATTAATGCCAGAGAAAAAGGAAGCCGAAGAACCTCTGATAAAAAAATCTGCCAGAAAGGAGAAAAAGGCAAAGGGGATCAAGATAATAGGCATAGATGATATCCTCTACCACAGGGCAAAGTGTTGCTACCCGGTGCCTGGAGATCAACTGATAGGATTTGTTACTCGTGGCAAGGGAGTTACTATCCATAGAAAGGACTGTCCCAACCTGGAAAGGCTTGCTGTAGATGATGCACGGCTGGTGGATGTGGAATGGGTATCTGATGATGGTGCGGTTACTCATGCAAGGCTATATGTGGAAACCGTGGACCGTCCAGGAATACTTGCTAACCTCAGCACCCTCATGTCTTCAATGAATGTAAATATAAGTAATCTTGAGGTAAAGACAACATCAGACAGGAGAGCACATCTGACCTTTATTATTGAGGTTAAAGACCGTCAGCAGTTATCAACGCTTGCACAAAAGATAGCATCTGCCGATGGGGTACTTGGAGTAAGGAGATAGGAAGAACATAAAACACCTCTATTTTCAGCCATATATGTTCATGCTGAGGTAACGTTCTCCTCGGTCAGGAAATATAACGACCACCCTCTTGCCTCTTCCAAGCCTTTTTGCCACCTTAAGGGCTGCCCACATGGCTGCTCCTGAAGATACCCCAACCATCAACCCCTCCTTCAGTGAAAGCTCTCTGCTCATCATCGCTGCATCTTCGTCCTTTACAGCAATTACCTCATCGTACACATCCTTGTTAAGCACACCCGGAAAAAATCCAGCTCCAATGCCGGGTATCTTGTGCGGCCCTGGTTCACCACCTGATAAAACAGCCGATGAAGCAGGCTCAACTGCTACCACAAGGCAGTCCTTCCTTTTGTCTTTCAATACCTCTCCAGTGCCTGTTATGGTTCCTCCAGTGCCAACACCAGCAACAAAGGCATCGGGAACCCCTCCAAGGTCATCTATAATTTCAGGTGCAGTGGTTCTTCTGTGCGCTTCAGGATTGGCAGGATTTTCAAACTGATGGGGTATAAAATAATCAGGATTTTCAAGACAAAGCCTTTCAGCTTCCTCCAACGCCCCCATCATGCCCCTTGAACCATCTGTAAGTATGAGTTCTGCACCATAGGCCCTCAGGAGTTGCCTTCTCTCAATGGTCATGGTTTCTGGCATCGTCAATATCAACCTGTATCCCTTTACAGCAGCCACCATAGCAAGACCAATCCCTGTATTTCCACTGGTGGGCTCTACTATGGTTGAACCAGGGCTGATTTTTCCTTCCCTCTCTGCAGCCTCAATCATGCTTAATGCTATCCTGTCTTTTACTGAACCACCTGGATTAAACCCCTCAAGCTTTGCATAAATCTCTGCAGCGTCATCATCGGTAAGGTGATTAATTCTTACCATGGGTGTTTTACCAATAAGGGCAATCACATCCTTAAAAATCATCATATACCTCCCCTTTTTCTGTTTGCTACAGTAATTATAGATTATAGCACATTAACACTGAGATAGTTGGATGGAGAGAGTATTGATTTTAGATTTTAGATTTTAGATTTTAGATTTTAGATTTTAGATTTGTGATTTGTGATTTGTGATTTATTTGCTTGATTCTATCTCTTCCTGTTGTTTATAATTTAAACACCTATATTTAGCAATGCATTGATGGAGGGTCTCATGGAAAAGATGAAGTGCTGGGAGTATATGCAGTGTGGCAGAGAAAAAACAAAGGACTGTCCTGTAATCAGCAAAAATATGGGATATATGTGCTGGCTTGTAGCCGGCACCATGTGCAAGGGAAAGCCTCAGGGCACCTTTGCGCAGAAGATGGGCGATTGTAAGAGATGCGATTTTTATAAATACATGAAAAGCTGAATATACTACTCTAATTCGAAAGTTCTGCGTTATACCAGAACTATATAACCAGTTCACCAAACTCTGACGCTATCAGCTCCTGCAAAGCAGATATGGCCCTGAATGCATTTCTCAGCACATCCTGCTCATAGTGGGTAAGGTCTTCAGGTCTTATGTAGGTGTCTATCTCCTGACCTTTCAATGCCCTATCGACCTGAACCTTAAGCACATAGTGAAGTAGCACCTGATAGGCTGACTCAAAAAACATTCCGTCGTCCCGGTGAAGCTTTCCCCTCTCTACAAGCCCCTTTATTCTTCCAATTGTGGATGGCTCCCTGATGCCATGCAAAAGTGCAAGTATGCGAATACCTTCTACAATAAATATCAGACCACTTCTCTTTATGTCTATCTCTCCCTTATGCTTTCCCTCTTTCTCGGTAATGAATCTGCCAAGAAAGCCAAGAGGCGCCTTATGGGAACTCTCCTCTTCCTTTAAAACTAAAAGAGCCTCATGGTGGCTCCCCAGCAACTCATGAGCAAACTTCATAAGTTCATCAAAGAGTGTTTTTTTTCCAGTCAGAAAACGAGCATCAAACAGTATGGTTATATACCTGCCAAGCTCGGGCACCTGTCGGTTAAACCAGTACCATAACTGACTCTTCCATTCTGTAAGTGGTTTTCGCCATGTTGGGTTAACAGACATAATATAACCAGGGCAGTAGCTAAAACCTGCCTTATCAAGGTAATCAGAAAAGGTGCGGGTAAGCTCGATAAAATAATCCTGCTCCCTGTAATAGGCATCTTCATTATCTATCACCATTGCATGGTCCTGGTCTGGTGTAAGAAGATTCTCCATCCTTCCGTGACTTCCGGTTACGAATATACTGAACTCAACTGGTGGCTCACCACATCTCTGGAAGGCAAGTTCAAGCACTCTTCGGTGAATGTTGGCATTAATCAGAGATATCATGGAGACTATGTCGTGAGCACTTATACCGAGTGAGAGCTTTTGTGCTGCAATAGCAGGAATATCTCGTCTTAGTTTTCCTAACTCTTCTGCTTCCTCTGCATCCCTGATGTTTGTTATTATGCTTAGCGGCTCGGGATGTCTCAACTTCAGGAGCTGCCTGAGGGTAACTATTCCAGCCACTTTGTTTTCCCTTACCAGAGGTAGATGTTTTATTCCCCTTTTGTTCAGGACAGAAAGTGCATGATAAATGGTATCCTCTGGCTCAAGAGTAATGGGCCCGGCAGTCATGATGTCTGATGCTTTCAGGGTCTGGACACTCTCACAACCCGCGGCTACTACCTTTGTAAGTATATCCCTCTCTGTGATTATGCCCTTTATTCTCTCATCCTTATCTACTACAACAACCGAGGATACCCTGTTTAGAGCCATCTTTTTTGCAATGTCTGAAAGCATCTCTTCAGGGCTTGAAGTAACCACAGGCGATACCATTACAGAAGACAGAGTTTCACTGTATGGAAAGCTCTCAAGTCGTTTTAACGACTCTCTTTCTCTTAGAAGTTCTTTAAGGGCAATGGGGTCGTGGACCGTTCTCTCAGGCATCAGGTTATTTTACAAAAATTTCCAACAGAAATGATTAAAAAAACAGGGTGTGAAGCAACGAAAGGCATGACTGAAATTAAACAAAGGCATAATGATGGATAAGCTCTGACTGGCTTGAGATAAACTCCCATACATCCACCGATGATAGTAGCTTTCTTAAAAACCGTATATGTGAAGAGTGGCCTGCCTTTTCAGCTATTATGTGACCGTATATTGGATAACCTGCCAGAGAGAAATCCCCTATCAGGTCAAGCACCTTATGCCTTACAAACTCATCGTCGTATCTGAGTTCGTCGTTGAGTACACCATTGTCATCTATTACCACAGCATTTTCAAGAGAACCTCCCTGTGCAAGCCCATTTGCCCTGAGCATCTCAATATTCTTCAGGAAGCCAAAGGTCCTTGCAGGTGCAATCTCCTTAATATAGGTCTCCTCATCAAGCTCAACACTTATATCCTGAATATTAAAAAGGCTGTGTCTGAAAAATATACGATAGGATATCTTCTGCCCCTCATAGGGTAGTGCTACTATTTCAGCATTTCCATCCTTGAACACAAAGGGCCTCTTTATTCTTATATAGGGCATCTTCTGCGCCTGCTTTACTATACCAGCCTCAAGCACTACATCAACTAGTTTGGTAGAGCTTCCATCCAGTATAGGCACCTCAGGGCCATCAATCTCTACAAGCACATTATCTATGCCAAGACCTGCAAAAACAGAGAGAAGATGCTCAACAGTCTTGACCCTTGTAGCATTAAACCCCAGGGTAGTTGCAAATGCAGTATCCACAACATTACCCAGGCTTGCCTTGATTACCGTATCGCGGTCAACCCTGTAGAAGACCACACCAGTGTCTCGGGGAGCCGGCTTCAGGATAACCTCTGTCATCCTGCCAGTATGCAGCCCTATTCCTCTGAAACTTACTGCCCTCTTTATGGTCCTTTGCTTTCTCATGCCCTTATCACAGCCAATTACACAAGCAAATATCATGCCAAAAAGAGATTGCCTGTATTAAAGGATTCCTCACTCAGGATGATTGCAATGAAAATACAGGGATGTTGAAAAATAACGACACCCTCTACTCCTACCCCCCTATACCCTGCACCCTACCCCCTAATTATGCTTCTCCTCCCACAACCATTTCAGGCACCCTTATAGTAGGCATGGCATCAGATACAGGCACTCCCTGCCCATCCTTACCGCAGGTTCCAATTGCAAAGCCAAGGTCGCTGCCAACCATATCAATTGAGATGAGCACCTGTGGACCGTTACCAGTCAGGGTAGCCCCCCTAACAGGCTCTCCAATATTGCCGTTTTCTATAAGGTATCCCTCCTGCACCTCGAACACAAAGTCGCCATTTATGGTATTTACCTGGCCACCGCCCATTTTCTTTACAAACAGACCTCTATCAACAGACTTAATAATCTCCTTCGGGTCTGTCTCCCCTGGTGCTATAAAGGTGTTTGTCATTCTTGGAATAGGTCTATGCTGGTAAGACTCACGCCGACCGTTACCGGTTGAACTTTTAGCATCCCGCATTGCATTGTATCTGTCGTAAAGATAACCAACAAGCACGCCCTTTTCAACAAGCACCGTCCTCTGCGAAGGGGTTCCCTCATCATCAAACCTGAAGGAACCCCGCTTATTTGGTAAGGTTGCATCATCCACCACGGTTATCAGCTCTGAAGCAACCTTCTGCCCCAGCTTCCCTGTATATACAGAAAGGCCCTGCCCGGCAAGGTCTGCCTCAAGTCCATGACCAATAGCCTCGTGAATCATCGTTCCACCTGCCTCTGAAGAAATAACCACAGGCATTCTACCGCCTGGCATCTTTCGGGCAGAAAGCATCATCATAGCCCTGCGAGCCGCTACTTCTGCCAGAGTTTCTATAGGTGTTTCATCAAAAAGCTCAAAGCCAATAAGTCCACCTGCAGGCTCATAACCTGTCTGTATTTCTTTACCATCGGTGGCAACCACATTAACAATCGCAACAGTATAGATACGCCTATCTTCAACGCACTCACCATCTGTATTTGCTATCACCACATGCTGTGATGTATCTCTGTACACCACCTTTACCTGCTTTATTTGCTCACTTATACCTCTTGCCACCCTGTCGGCAGAGAAAAGAAGAGAGACCTTTTTTTCAGAAGAGACCTGCTCTGGAGGCAGGACAATCCTGAAGTTCACCTGTGGTTTAAGTGCATTTAATGTAAAGGGGCTGTAGCCTGCCCTGTCTGCTCTCAGCAGGGTCTTCATTATATCTACCAGATTTTCCTTAGAAAGGTCGTTGGTATAGGCATAGTAGGTCTTGCCTTTCATAATCACTCTCAACCCGGCCCCTCTGTCAATACCGGTAGCTATGCGCTCTATCTTTTCGTCTTCCAGCTCCGCCGAAAAAGAACGCCTCTGCTCCACGAAAATATCAGCAAAATCAGCACCACCTTTCTTTGCCATTGAAATCAATGAAGAAAGTATTTCCCTGTCAATCACCTGTGCCTCCGATTCTTTCTAATTTCTAAATCCTAATCTTTAAATCCTAAACATTACAGGGTGTAGCGTATAGCGTGTAGGGAGTAGTTTTAGTTTTGAGTGCATAGTTTTTAGTGTTTAGTAAAAAAGCCTAACTCAACACTAAACATTCATCTCTCAACACTAACTACATCCCACCCCAACAAACCCATTTAACTCAATAAACTATATGAACGCAAAGAACGCTATTAACGCAATTAACGCAATAAACGCAATAACTAATATTCCTTACCCCCTACCCCCTACACCCTACCCCCTGTCTATTATACTAAATTTCCCTGTTAAATCATCGTCCCTTTAGCTATAATATAAAAGCAGGTTTAAATATATCAGGAGGTAGCAGGTATTACATTTGAACAGAACTACAATACAAACAATCACTCAAGCAAAGAGATTAATAAAGATTGTTTTTGGCTTTACACTATTAATCATAGGCATTATTTTAATAGTGCTACCGGGGCCTGCAACAGTGGTAATCCCAACTGCCCTTGCGATACTTGCCACAGAGTTTGTATGGGCAAGAAAGCTACTTAAAAAGTTCAACGGTGGAGTAAAAAGCGGATTAAGGTACATATTAAGAAAAAAATGAAAAAGATAGTTTTAATAGTTTTTGCTCTTGCTACTTTAGTGGAGTTTAGCGCCTGTGGCTACAGGGTGGTATCTAAAAACTCTCTACCCTTTACCAGAATACACTTAGTTGGTGTTGAAAACCATACCTATGAGCCAGGCCTGAAAAGGGCATTTATAGATACCTTTACCGAAACCTGTCTTAGAGATGGTATAACACTATCGCCTGATGGTGTCAGTCTAAATGTCAAATTGATGAGTTACAATCTGGTTACACGAAGCCTGAAAAACAGCCTTTCTTCAGAGTATTCAGTGGTAGTAAAGGCCAATGTAGAGATCACCTATCCTGATGGCAGGAAAAAAGTGCTCAACAAACTTACATCAGAATTTGATGAAAGTTTTGTTGCAGGCCAGAGTGTGGAGGAGATTAACTCACAGCGAGAGGGTGTTCTTAAACAGGCATTGAGTAATCTCTCAAAAAGAATAATAAACGAGATAATCTACAATGGGACTGAAAAAGCTGAATAAAGAACTAAAAACAGGCCTTTCCCGTCCCTGTTACTTTATACACACCAGGGAACGATTCTTTATAACACGGAGCATTGAAAAGATAAAATCATTAATACCAGATGACCAGATATCCTTTAATCTACACACCTTTGACCTCTCTGAAAGGGTATCAGATTTTCAGGAAATAATCGACTCGGCAAACTCACCCGGCTTCTTTCAGAGCAGAAAATTTATCATCCTCTTACACTTTGAAAAGGCAAGAAAAAAAGAAAAAGAGATTTTATACAGGTATCTTAAAGACCCTTCACCAGATACAACATTAGTGATATTCTCTGAAAAACCTCCTGAAGGTGAGTTAAAGTCGATTTTAAAGACAGAGCAGATCATATCACTTGATCTAAACCATCGCCAGATGAAACACTGGATAAAAGCCGTAGCCTCTGAAATGGGCATTAACCTTTCCGATGAAATAACTGATCTTCTCTTTACACTTTGTAATGCAAATGCAGGCATAATCTACAGTGAGTTAGAAAAGCTGAGTCTCCTTGGAAAAAGCTCTCCTGCTCTCTCTGAAATAGCTGAGGTTATAAGCGGTAGTGTAAGCCATAACGCCTTTGCTCTTGCGGAATTAATAGTGAGAAAAAGAAAAAAGGAGAGCCTTATGATGCTTGAGGCACTTCAGAAAGAAAATGAGCCCATTTCATTAATTGGTGCTCTAAACTGGAAAATGGCAGACCTTGCACGGAAAGGCTATTTAAAAGATAAAAAGAGATATAAACATATTCTTGAAATACTTATTGACACAGACCGAAAACTTAAAAACTCCCAGACCCTGGGAGTCCTTGAGGAAGCAATTACTAAGCTGCTTCAGACTTAAATGCCCTATTTACCTTTTTAGTTATCCTTGATATCTTTCGGGCAGCTGTATTTCTGTGAATAACACCCTTTGAACGTGCCTTAGAAATTATTCTTATTGCCTCTCTTACCATCTTCTGGGCAGTGTCTTTATCACCTGAAGATACTGCTGCCTCTACCTTCTTGGTAAGCGTTTTAATAGTGCTTTTCCAGAACTGGTTTCTGCGTCTTCTCTTCTCAGACTGTCTCACCCTTTTCAGAGCTGAAAGATTCTTCTTAGCCATTAAACTCCTCCTCCTCGTCAATTTAGACGATATTTAATATACACTAAATCAGCCTATAACATCAACCCCCATATAGGGTCTTAATGGTTCTGGCACCACCACAGTGCCGTCTTTCTGCTGGTAGTTCTCAAGTATTGCCACCACTGTTCTACCAATGGCAAGCCCCGAGCCATTGAGGGTATGGACAAACTCAGTACCCTTTTTACCCTGCCTTCTGAATCGGATATTGGCCCTTCGGGCCTGATAGTCCTCGAAGTTAGAGCAGGAAGATATCTCCCTGTAACGGCCCTGCCCGGGTAGCCACACCTCTATATCGTAGGTCTTTGATGCTGAAAAGCCAAGGTCTCCTGTACATAGCACCACCACTCGATAGGGAAGTCCCAGTTTCTGCAGAATATCCTCGGCATCACGGGTGAGCTTTTCGAGCTCATCGTAGGAGTCCTCGGGCTTTGAAAACTTCACAAGCTCCACCTTGTTGAACTGGTGCTGCCTGATGAGCCCTCTGGTGTCCTTTCCATAGGAGCCTGCCTCACGCCGGAAACAGGGCGTGTAGGCGGTGTAGTAGATGGGAAGGTCCTCCTCCTTCAGTATCTCGTCACGGTGAATATTGGTAACTGGAACCTCTGCCGTAGGTATCAGATAATAATCAGGTGGGTCTGCCACCCTGAAAAGGTCCATCTCAAACTTTGGAAGCTGACCTGTGCCTGTCATGGTCTCGCGGTTTACCAGGATAGGCGGAAACACCTCCTTGTAACCCTTTGAGGTATTCAGGTCAAGCATGAAGTTCATAAGTGCCCGTTCAAGCCTTGCTCCAGGGCCCTTCATCAGGGAAAACCTTGCACCGGCAATCTTTGAGGCACGCTCAAAATCCATAATGTCAAGGCTTTCTCCAATGTCCCAGTGATTAAGGGGCTCAAAATCAAACTCCCTTGGCTCACCCCATCGCCTTATCTCCACATTTTCCTCTTCGTCCCTGCCAACGGGAACTGATTCGTGAGGGATGTTGGGTATATTAAGGAGAAAGTCTCTTATGGCTGAATCCACCTCACGGAGCTGTTCATCAAGGGCCTTAATTTTTCCGGATACGGTCTTCATCTCGGCAATCATCCCGGAGGCATCCTGTCCCTGTCGTTTAAGTCTGCCTATCTCCTCGGAGACTGTGTTTCGCTTGTTTCTAAGCTCCTCAACCTCCCTGATAAGACTTCGTCTTTTCGCATCAAGCTCAAGGAACTCATCTACCGTTATATCATAATCACGCTTCCTGAGAGCCTCCTTTACGACATCAATATTTTCTCTAACAAAACGCACATCCAGCATTTTCTGGTCTCCTTTCCCTCGGTTTTGTATAATTATACAAATCAAATCAACTTTTTTTCATTACCCCTGCACCCGTAAATGAAGTATAGCTCACGGAGACTAATCTGAACTGCATTGTTGTATAATAAAATTACGGCTTCTTTCAGAGAGTTTTTAATAACCTATACCAGACATCGGAGAGAAATTATGACAACAAAGATACTTTTAGTTGAAGATGAAAAAAAGATAGCCGATATTGTGGTTGCCTATCTTGAGAAGGAAGGCTATGAAGTAAGGCATGTAGATAATGGCTCAGAGGCACTCGAACTGCTCCGAAACGGCTTCGACCTTATTATACTTGACCTGATGCTGCCTGACATCAGTGGTGAAGAGATATGCGAGCTTGTTAGAAAAGACTCTGACATACCCATTATAATGCTTACAGCAAAAAGTGAAGAAGAACACAGGATAAAGGGGCTTAACATTGGAGCTGATGATTATGTGGTTAAACCCTTCAGCCCAAGAGAACTGGTAGCAAGGGTTCAGGCATTACTAAGAAGAACCAGGCCAGTAAAGAAACGACTTAGCTTCAACAAAGGCATGCTGGTAATAGACAACGAAAGCCTTGAAGTATTCAGCAATGGAAATCCTGTAACCCTGACCCCCACTGAGTTCAAACTGCTTCAGACCCTTGCAGAACGACCCGGACAGGTTTTCTCAAGGGCTCAACTGGTGAATATTATTCTTGGTTATAACTTTGAGGGTTACGACCGAACGATAGATGCCCATGTGAAAAACATCAGGCAAAAAATAGGCGAAGACAATCGAAACCCGACCTTTATAAAAACAGTCTATGGAGTTGGTTATAAATTCATAGGAATACCTGATGAGAACTAAGCTTTTCCTGTCATTTCTTCTTATAATCCTTACCGCCCTTCTCAGTAATTTTGTTTTTGAACGCCTTATTATCAATGACTTCAACGAGTATGTCAGTGGAAATAATGAAGACAGAATTTACTGGGTGATGGCCTCAGTGGAAGGTAGTTACAATAACGGAAAATGGGACGAGTTGCTCCTGAGGGACTCCATGCACTGGGCAATAATGTTGGGATTTGAGTCTTACCTGACAGACATGAAGGGAAATAAAATCATATCATCAACCGATGTGCTTTCCTATTTAAGCCCAACCATGCTTAGAAGAATGGTATCTCTTTTTGAGCTACCAACAGGCTATGGAGAGTTTATCTGGTATCCACTATTTGTAGAGGGAAAGGAGATAGGAAAGATATACTTTCGTCCACTTAAAAGAAGGGGCTATCTGCCTCATAAGGAAGAGATATTTAAAAAGAGAGGCCGACAGTTTCTGATGATCTCATTTGCCATAGCTGGAGGAGGTGCATTATTTTTGTCTCTTGCCTTTTCTTTCTTTCTGTCAAGACCACTCAGACAGTTAACAGAGATGGCTGAATCGGTAGCTGAAGGTAATTTCTCAACAAGGGTCAAGATAAAAGAGTCTCGACTCTCAAGGCTTTCTGGTAGAAAGGATGAAATAGAAAGACTTACAGAAACCTTTAACTACATGGTCTCTGCCCTTGAAAGAGAGGATACTTTGAGGAAACACCTGACCACCAATATTGCCCATGAATTGAGAACCCCCCTTACCATTGTGAAGGGCAATCTTGAAGCAATCGAAGATGGCATTATTACAGACATTAACGAAGCCCTGGCTGGTATCAAAAGGGAGATAGAAAGAATCATTGAGCTTGTTCAGGGTATTGAGGATATAACACAGGCAGAGGCAAGTTTTTTCAAGAAGGGAAAGAAGGAAGCCATCAATCTTGCAGAGCTAATCAAGGATATAGTTTCAACCTACCAGCATCCAGTTGCAGAAAAGGGTATTCAGTTAATTCTTAATGGACCACCAGTGATGGTTAAAACCTATCCTGACAAGCTCCAGATCATCATCAAGAACCTTATCAGCAATGCCTACAGATATACAGACAGAGGCCATATCAGGATATCCTGGGGCAAAGGAGACAGGGGTTTTTATATAATCGTTGAAGACACTGGAAGAGGTATGGATGAAAAGGAACTTTCAAAGATATTCAACCGTTTCTACAGGGGAAAGGAATCCCCCGGAAGGGGTATTGGACTTTCTATTGTCAGGGAACTTGTTGATATACTAAATGGAAAGATTGATGTAAGGTCATCTCCTGGAAAGGGAACCGTGTTTACAGTAGAATTCGAGTCTTCATAAAATCTTCAATATTGTTTGCTAATGTTTTAATATGAAAAAAATACTCACTTTTTTGTTAATGCTTTTGCTTACAGCATCGGCGGCAGGTGTGTTCGCTGAGAACCAGAGGCCGGTGACACCCTACGGTGACTTTTGTCCCCGGTGTAGCAAGTACGGATACTGCAGGTTCAACCTGAGTATCAAAGAAGCCGTGATTGCATTGAATGACTATTACAAAAAACGGGGCTTCAGTGTAAGAATGGATAAAGCCATGGGCCGTTTTATATGGGCAACCATCCTTAAGGGAGATAAGGTGGTTGACAGGATTGTGCTTGACAGGAAAACAGGCCGCATCAGGTCAATATACTAAGTCCTTTTCCATCTTCTGTGAATCCAGAGCCATTCTGAGGGATTTTCCTTTATATACCCTTCTACATAGGAACTAATTCGTTTTGTGTTTTCTACTACCGAATCTTCTGAGGTACCCTCTACAAGTTCTACTTCAGGATAAACCTTTATTTTATGCCCGGTTGATGTCCTTTGTATAAAAGCTGGTACAACCGAGGCTCCGGTTTTGGCAGCAATCACAGCAGGTGTTCTCATTGTCCATGCAGCCCTGCCAAGAAAGGGTATCTTTACCCCTTCAGAAGGCAGTACGCTCTGGTCAATTAGTATTCCTACTGAACCGCCCCTTCGAAGCTCTCTTATGATCTCTCTTAAAGCACCCTTCTTGTATATAATCCTGTTGCCATACTTTCTTCTGACTCTTTCTACAAGTCTGTTAAGATAGGGATTGTTAATTGCCCTTGCCACCACTGCAAGTGGATTCACCTTGTAGGAAGAAACAAGTGCAAGCACCTCCCAGTTACCACAATGTCCTGTTACCAATAAAATCCCCTTCCCCTTTTTCAAGGCACTCAAATAATGTTCAACACCATCTATTTCGGTGTTTTTTAATATAACCTCTCCCATTCCATGATAAATACGGACAATCTCCATTATTGACTTTCCAAGGTTTTTAAAAGACTCTTTTGCAAGTGCAGAAGGAGAAACAACACTGTCGATAGAGCCAGCCTTCATGCAGCCTTCTATATTTTTTATTGCTATTTTCCGGCGTGAACTCCAGAGACTATATCCCAGCACACCTAAAGCAGAGCCAACCCTGAGCGAGAGTCTATAGGGAATCAAAGCAAGTGGTAATGTAAGAATGTAAATAGCGGAAACACTCAGAAACTGAAGAAGTCTCTTCATCAGGAATTGTTGTTATCCTCCTCGTTCTTCCTTGCCTCCTTCTTCTTTTCCTTCATGGATTCTCTTATCTCGGTGAGCCTTTTTTCCACTAAATAATTAAGAGTGCCCTCTGGATAGGTTCCATCAGACTGAAGCACTCCTGCCTCAATTCCCATCAGTATTGGCACTCCCTCTTCTATCCTTGAAATGGTATATATCTTAAACTTACCATCTTTAACTGCCTCTACAACCTCAGACGACAGCATGAGATTCTTCACATTCCTCTCTGGTATAATCACACCCTGCTGCCCCGTTAATCCCCTGACCTTACAGAGCCTGAAGAAACCCTCTACTTTTTCATTTACACCACCTATAGGCTGAACATTTCCATCCTGGTCCATTGAGCCTGTAATAGCTATATTCTGTTTTATGGGAACGCCTGAAATAGCAGAAAGCAGGGCATACAGCTCTGCACAGGTTGCACTGTCTCCTTCTATCATCCCGTATAACTGCTCAAAGGTAATCGAGGCAGAAAGTGTTATGGGCTTTTTTTGTGCATACATCTTGCCAAGGTAATGACTGAGAATTAAAATTGCCTTCTCATGTATTTTCCCCGACATCTTTGTTTCACGCTCAATATTAACCACCCCTGCCTTACCTGAATAAACGGTGGCTGTGATTCTTGAAGGCTTACCAAAGCTGTAATCGCCCATATCCATAACAGCAAGACCATTTATCTGTCCGACCTTTTCTCCATCGGTCTCTACAATAAGGGTATCCTCTAACATTAGCTCTCTGAGCTTTTCTTCTATCTTATTGTGTCTGAAAACCCTCTCCTGTAAAGCCTTCTCCACATGCTCTGCCTTTACAATGTCTGAATTGGCCCTGGTTGCCCAGTAATGGGACTCTCTGATAAGGTCAGATATGTCACTGAATTTTGAAGAAAGTTTATCCTGATGTTCAGCGAGTCTTGAGCCGTACTCAACCACCTTTGCAACACCTCCTGGGTCAAAGGGCAACAACCCCTCTTCCTTGGACTTGGTTGCCACAAAGGTTGCGTATTTGATAAGGTTTTCTTCGTTACGCTCCATGGTGTTGTCAAAGTCTGCCTTTACCTTGAATAGCTCCCTGTACTCCTCATCCAGATTGTACAGAAGATAGTATATGTAGGGATTTCCAATCAGTATCACCTTCACATTTAAAGGTATTGGTTCTGGCTTTAACATTGCGGTTGTAACAAGCCTGTATTGCTCCCATATATCCTCAATCTTTACCTCCCTGTTTCTAATAGCCCTTTTCAGTGCATCATAGGAAAAGAGATTCCTCAAAAGATCGAGGGCATTTATTATCAGGTATCCACCATTTGCCTTGTGAAGGGAGCCTGCCTTGATCATGGTAAAGTCCGTTACCGCCACACCGTATTGGAACTTGTGCTCAATTCTTCCAAAGAGGTTGTAGTATGTGGGGTTTGTCTCAAACACACAGGGAGCACCCTTCAGGTCAGCATTGTTTACGATTACATTTACCTCATATTTATTGAGTTTTGGCTCCTGCTTCTGCATCTTCATAAAGGGCATTGGTGGTGAAGCCTCTTCCTGTGGTGCCTTGAAATCATCAAGGTTTTCTAACACATCCTCCTTAACAGCATTAAGGTAGTCAAGCAGTTTTTTGTTCTCCGAATACTTTGTCTTCAGCTCATCTATAAGTGTTCCAAGAACAGAAAGTGCAGCCTCCCTTTCCAGTTTCTTAAGCAGTTCACTGACCAGCTTTTCTCCTGCCTTTAGTGTCCTGACCACATCATCAAGCTTATCCTGAAGAAGCTTGCCTATCTCCTCTATCTTTTTTTTGGTATTTTCATCAAGGCCCTGAAACTCTTCCTCCGAAAGGGGCTCACCTGTTTTTTTCACAGGAACTATAAAAAACCCTCCTACTGTTCGTTTTATAGTGAATCCCTTTGACTCTGCCTCCTCTTCAACCGCACTGAAGAGCTCCTTCTGTCTTTTCTGAAACTCCTCTAATATTCTGCTTTTCTGTTTTTCATATTCTTTTGACTCAAAAACCCTTGGAATCTCTTTCTTTAGCGACTCTATCAGCTCTTCCATGTCTTTTTTAAACTCCATTGCCTTGCCTGGCTCAAGAGAAATGGCAAGAGGCAGATCTGGCTCTTTGAAGTTATATACATAACACCAATCGGGAGGCACCTTTTCGGTTTCTGCCTTTCTTTTTATCAGGGTTTTTATAGTTGATGTTTTTCCAGTGCCACTTTCACCAAGCACAAAGATGTTAAATCCCTTGCTCTGGAGATTTATACCAAAATCTATCGCACTCAGTGCCCTCTCCTGACCAATAGTGCCTTCAAAGGGAGGCAGTTCTTCAGTTGTTTTAAAAGTGAATATTAATGGGTCGCAATGTTTACACAGGTCTTTTTCCATAAGCTCTCTTGCCATTAACACCCTCCAGATATTTAAATTCTAAATTCTAAATTTTAAATCCTAAACGATGAATTGTAAAACTTTTAAAAGTAGATTTAATTATACCAAATTTCAGGAAAGATTGAGGGGGAATTGCGTTCATTGCGTTTATTGCGTT
>CAZEYP010000024.1:0-2029 GCA_964515925.1 uncultured Nitrospirota bacterium | reverse complement strand
ATTGCGTTCATTGCGTTTATTGCGTTAATTGTGTTTAAGGCTACCACCCTACTCCCTACACGCTACACGCTACACCCTATCTTTTTTACCCCCTACCCCCTACACCCTACTCCCTAATTATTCACGCTCTTGGATGGTGTTTCTGGTATATTCTCTTTAGGTGCTCTGTGGTCACCCTGGTGTAAATCTGGGTGGTGGAGATGTCGGCATGACCCAGCATCTTCTGAACCGACCTCAGGTCTGCCCCTCCTTCAAGCAGATGTGTTGCAAAGGAGTGCCTAATAATGTGAGGAGAAAGTTCTATACCAGCCTTTCTTGCATATTCTTTCAGGCACTGCCATATCCTCTGGCGAGTGAGTTTCGCACCTCTTTTAGAGACAAACAAATATGGAACATTTCTTTTTTTTATAAGTTCAGGCCTTATATTGTAAAGGTAATTCTTAACTGACTCCACTGTATGCTCGCTTAAAGGCACCACCCTTTCCTTGCCACCCTTACCAACTACTCGAACAAAACCGACCTCAAGATTAACATCCTCCACCCTTAACTCAACGACCTCACTTACTCTGAGACCAGATGCGTACATCAGCTCAAAGATTACCTGATCCCTTTCAGCCATCTGGGTATCCTTTATTGAATCAAGTAGTTTCATTATATCTTCAGCACTCAGTGCCTTTGGTAACCTCTTCCATCCACGGGGGTTGTGAATATTCTCTGATGGATCATCTGTTCTTATGCCATCTGTAATCAAAAATTTGCAAAATGTTCTGATGGTTGAAAGAATTCTTGAAATAGAATTAGCGTTATATTGAGAGTCCCTCAGATATAATACAAATTCAGTAATATCCTTTCTGTTAAAATTCTTCTCATCTCTTTGTCTATCTTTTAGGAAGGAAAGGAATTTTAAAAGATCCTGTCTATAAGACACTATGGTATTCTTTGACCTACCTTTCTCTATTAATAAATAATTTAAAAACTCACTTATTAGAAATTCTTCTTTCATCTTTTAAATATCAATAACTATATGGAATAGTTCTGTATTGTATTGAAAAAACAAATTTGAAGACCAATGAAAAATAGTAGGAGATAACAAGCTTCCAGAATAATAATAGAGATAGCCAAAAATAAGTGACGGGAAAAATGTTAAAAATGAAAGTAAAGAAAAATCCTTTACTAAATGAGGAATAGCAAACAGAAACGATACAATCAAGTTAGTTATATGAAAATCCTTTTTTTGCATCTCATCCATTAAATATCCTCTGAAAAACAGTTCCTCAATAAAAACATAGGGTAATTTTAATAAATCTTTTATTAAGAACTTATTTAATATAAATGGAACGAAAATCAAAGAAGATATACAACCTAATAGTAGCCCTATTCTGAAATTTTTAAGACCTATCTTCTCATAAGAGGATACAAATACAGGGAATATTAAAATAGAATATATCAGGAATCGAAATATTTCATTAAATCTATTAAGGAAAACAGCAATTAAAAGAAAACAATATAAAAAAATTATTAAATTATTCTTTCTGTAATTCATCAATAAACATAAATAAACATAAGCATATAGGTATAATTAATAATTTCACAAAGAAATTCTCCTGTGGCAGTAAAGAACTGCCACAGGAATATTCACTAATATCTTTTTTTTCTGAAAAAGAGAATTGCAAGAGGAGTTAAGAACACTAATATATCACCTACTGCCACACCAGCTCCAGGCTTATTCTTAGCTATAGTACACCCACCTCCGCCACCACCACTTGATGACGATGGAGGAGTCTCAGCACCTCCGCCACCACCCGTAGTTGTAGTTTCAGCTCCAATTACAATCGGATCATATATGCTATTAATAGTACTATCACCATCACACTCCGAATTATCTGAAATCGTATAGGAAAGGGTATTATTATTCAATTTGACATTGCTTATTCCACTACAATTATTAACAGGATAAATCTCCTTCCAATTTCCATTAAAATACTTATAAACAACAACGCTTTCAGATATACTGGCAAATTTAATACTT
>CAZEYP010000023.1:5830-41098 GCA_964515925.1 uncultured Nitrospirota bacterium | reverse complement strand
GGACATACTTAATCTTGCCTACTACAGCATATGTGAGGGCAGGCCTTTGTATCTACCTAAACGTTGCATAAAAAAGGACATAAAAGTGTCTGAAAGGCTTGCGAATAAAGGCTTTTAATCCGAAAACAGAGTTGTCAGAGGAGTTCACCATTGGTGAGGTTCTGCGGCAGTGTTAAAAACAGCAAAGACCGCTAAAATCAAGGAATTTCATTGAAGGCAGGCCTCCTTCTTGGGTAAAATATTTGAGATTACAAAAACCCACCAAGAAGAAAGGAGGCCTAATTTGAAGTATAGCAAAAAGGATACAAAAAGTCGAGTGCACAAGATGCCTGAGTTAAGGTTTGAGGCACAGAATATAACATCCTATGCAGGGCTGATAGTACTGCAGCCATTGATGACGAAGTTGAGGCTCAGGGAGCGACTTAGGGGATGTTTCAGGCATCTGAAGGTATCGTCAATATTCGGGTATCACACGATAACATTACTGCTAATACTGCATCTGTTGATGGGGTACAGGAAGTTAAGGGAGATAGAGTATTACAGGGATGATCCGATGCTGAAGCGTCTTTTAGGGCTAAATCGGCTACCTGATGTATCAACGATATCGAGGGCACTGGGGAGGGTAGATGGCAGGAGCATAGAGAAGATAAGGGAGTTTTGTCGTGCGCTTGTACTTGAGAGGATAAAGAAGACGAGGATACATCGTATAACGCTTGATTTTGATGGTTCAGTGATAACAAGTGGCAGGAAGGCGGAGGGGACAGCGGTAGGGTATAACAGCAAGAAGAAGGGAGCAAGGAGTTATTATCCGTTGTTTTGCACGATAGGGCAGACGGGGCAGGTGTTTGATGTGTATCACAGGCCTGGCAATGTACACGATTCGAATGGGGCGAAGGAATTCATTCGGCAATGTATAGAGAGGATAAGGGAAGAGGCACCATGGGTAAAGGTAGAGGCGAGATTTGATGGTGCGTTTTTCAGTGACGAGATAGTGAGGGTTCTTGATGAGATGGGGGTAGAGTTCAGCATATCAGTGCCATTTGAGCGATTAACAGAGTTAAAGAGTATTATAGAGGGACGGAAGAGGTGGAGTAGATATAATGAGACCTGGTCGTATTTTGAGAGCAAGTGGAAGCCGAAGGTATGGGGCAGGAGGTACCGGTTTGTTTTTCTGAGGAAGAAGGTAAAAGAGATATATAAAGGGCCGATACAGCTTGATTTATTTATACCACATAAGTACGGATATGAATTCAAGGTAATAGTGACGAACAAGGAGACGACGGCGAAGAACGTATTGAGATTTCATAATGGGCGAGGCAGCCAGGAGAATGTGATTGGAGAGTTGAAGTCACAGGGTCAGATGGACTATATAGCGGTAAGGCGTCTACATGGGAATCAGCTTTATATGATGGCGGCGGTGCTGGCACATAATCTCAACAGGGAATTACAGATGATTTGTAATGAGAAGAAGAGGGGGACGACTGAGAAACGGACACCATTATGGGAATTTGAAGAACTTGAGACTATGAGGCGGAGAATGTTTCAGAGGGCAGGGAGATTTACATGGCCGCAGGGGAAACTCACCCTGACGATGAGTGCCAATGAGGCAGTTAAGAGGGATTTGTTGCATTTCCTTGATGCACTCAGTTCATTAGACGACGCTGCTTAGATTTTTATCTACTAAGCATGAAATTTTATGCAACGTTTAGGTTTATCCAAATCAGCCGACTCTTTGTTACGAGTTTGCCTTTTGCTAATAGCTGTATAATCAACACTGAGTGTGTAACCAAAAATCTTTACTCCTTATTTTAATTTACTTATATATAATATCGGCCAATCCTGAGAAGACTTTAACAGAAAGACAAAAATAAAAGACTAAATCAGCTAAGAATAGTTTACTTTCTTTAATTTAAATTATTTGCAACTCTCTTACCACAAAATTCCCGTATAAGCCAATTTATTTAACCTCTGTGGTTCAATCCTGTGGATTTGTTTATTTTTGTGAGGTGCCCTGCCTTGTATCTATGGGTTTTGGATAGATGTGCTGATAAATATTTCTGTAACAATGATTGTATAATTAAAGTAAGCAGGACAATGGTGTCCGGTTAAAAATTCACCAGACACAATAATATAGGGCAGGGGGTATTGATTTTGAGCGGATTTAATTTTGCTATAGTGGCTGCCGTGAGGGCAGCTGGGCAAAATTACCTCGGAGGCAGGGGACCCCGAAAAATCGTAGATTTTTGGGGCAGAGACAGGAGGTCTGCCGAGAATGAGACGAAAAATCAGTACACCTTGCCATTACTATAACTTTCAATGTTTACCGGACAGTAGTATAAGCAGGAGATTCTTAAACACAAATTCTTAGCAGGAGGATTTATGGATGATATAAGAAGCAAATTTCCTGGACTTCCGGAAAGGATCAGCGGCCTTGGTGAACTGGCCTACAACCTCTGGTGGAGCTGGCATCCAGAGGCAAGGATGCTCTTCAAGATGCTCAACCGCCAGGCATGGAAGGAATGTACACACAACCCTGTAAAGATGCTCAAGGAGATGCCAAGGGATATACTTGAGGGAATGGCAAATGATCCTGAATACCTTCACCATTATGACGTGGTTCTTGCGAAATTCCGTAAGGAGGTATATACAAAACGGGGCTGGTTTTATGAACACATTGATGACCCTGATTATCTGCCCATAGCATATTTCTCTGCAGAATACGGGCTTCATCATTCCCTTCCCTTTTATGCAGGTGGGCTGGGATTTCTGGCAGGTGATCATATCAAAGAATGCAGTGACTTAGGGATACCACTCGTTGCTGTGGGGTTCATGTATCCCGAGGGTTATGTAAGGCAGAAGATAAGACCTGATGGCTGGCAGGAGGATGTGGACGAGGTTCTTGACAGGGACTCAGCACCCATCTCAAGGGTGATTGGTGATGATGGAAACCAGCTTGTTGTACAGGTTCCCTTTATTGAACCACCTGTCCATGTTGCGGTATGGAAGGTCCAGGTCGGCAGGGTACAACTCTATCTGATGGACACAGACCTTGAGATAAATGACCCCTGGAACCGTCTGATCTCAGCCCGTCTCTACATAGGGGATATGGAGCAGAGGCTACGCCAGGAGATAGTGCTCGGCATTGGAGGAAGCGAGGTATTGAATACCCTTGGCATAAAACACTCCGTGCTCCACCTGAACGAAGGCCATCCTGCCTTTGCAATACTTGAGAGGATAAGGGAAAGGATAGAAGGTGGAATGGCTTTTGATGAAGCAGCCAGGCAGGTGAAAGCCACCACTGTATTCACCACCCATACCCCTGTGCCTGCAGGTCATGATGTTTTCCCATTCCCTCTGATGGATAAGTATTTCAGCAGTTATTATCCACTCCTGGGTCTTAATCGTGAGGAATTCCTGAAGCTTGGTATCCATCCTTCAGCACCCTCTGCCGGATTCAACATGACAGCCTTTGCCCTGAGGATGTCAGAGTACCGGAATGCTGTCAGCAGAAGACACAGTGAGGTGACACGCCAGATGTGGCAACCCCTCTGGCCTGATACAAAGGAGGAGGATATACCGATTGAGTTTATAACAAACGGGGTACATGTACCCACCTGGATTGAACCAAAGATGCAGCTACTGTTCAACAGGTATCTTGACCCTGGATGGCTTGAGGAGCATGATAATCCTGTCATATGGAACTTAATTGATGACATCCCTGATGAAGAACTCTGGCATGTCCACTACAGGTTGAAGATGAAGCTGATAAATTTTATCCGTAACAGGGTACGGCAGAGATGGGTTGAAGACAGGGTGAGCACCGCAAACATTATCGCAGGCGGCACCTTGCTTGAACCCTCGGCACTTACCATTGGATTTGCAAGACGCTTTGCAGAGTACAAGAGGGCCTACCTGATCTTCCAAGATATAGAGAGGCTCAAGGGGATAGTCAACAACTGGTGGATGCCTGTTCAGATTGTATTTGCAGGCAAGGCGCATCCTGCAGATGATGCAGGAAAGAGGATACTCCAGCAGGTCTTCAACCATGCCCATGACCCTGACTTTGGTGGCAGGATAGCCTTTGTGGAGAACTATGATGAACAGCTTGCCCAGTACATGACCCATGGGGTTGATGTATGGCTTAATAACCCGCGGCCTCCTCTTGAGGCAAGCGGAACAAGCGGGATGAAGGCATCCCTGAACGGTGTACCCCACCTCAGCATCCTTGACGGCTGGTGGATAGAAGGGTTCAATGGTAAAAACGGATGGGCCTTTGAAGGTACAGGTGATGATGGCAGGGATGCAGGACAGATCTACGACCTCCTTGAAAGTGAGATTATACCTTCTTACTACAGGGTTGACGAAAGAGGTGTACCTCATGACTGGGTAAGGGTAATGAAGGAGGCAATAAAGAGCACTGCTGCCAGGTTTAGTGCCAGAAGAATGGTAAAGGAGTATGCTGAAGGGTTCTACAAGAAGGCCCTGAGACTGGCATAGAAAAACAGCCTGCATACGGGTCCTGATCTACCCCTTAAGTAGGCATTTGCCAGCTATCCTGTAATAGAAACAAGAACCAAACTCATGGATTGAGGAGATTTATCTATCACCATAGTAATTCCTGTTGATTCGCCAAAAATAATAAAACCTTTCAAAGATGTAATCTTCAGGAAATCCTCCAGTAATCTTGTCTTTGTATAATGTACAAGAAAGGGGATATTTATGCAATTGAATACCTATTCAGTATATCTAAGAATAAGAAGGATATATGTTTTTATCACTCCTCTGATGAAAAAGGGTTCTTTGGTTCATATTATTGGCAAACTAAGGAGATTTTACCTTTATCACTTCAGAAAAGACTATGTTCAAAGGCAGCTATCCATCAGGGCAGGCCGCTGCAACCAGTGTGGAGCCTGCTGTAGCCTCCTGTTCAGATGCCCCATGCTGACAGAGGATGGCAGATGTCGCAGTTATGACCATTACAGGTGGGCGGTATGCAGGGCATTTCCAATTGATCAGAGAGACATAGAGGATGTGAATGCAATTGGTGGAGAATGCGGATATTGCTTTGAAGGCGATGGGAATATCAGGAATTGAGACCATAAACAGTGAGCTATTCAGGTGGATAAATAGCCCTGCAGGCAGGGAACCGGCACTGGACTACATTGCCACATTCTTTGCAGAGGGCGGTCTCTACATTTTATTAGTGCTTCTTGTACTCCTCTGGTTTGCTGATAAAAACAGAAGAAATGACCTTCTACTTGCTGCAGAGGCATCTCTTTCAGGACTCTTATTGAACTTTGTGATTACAATATTTTATTTTCATCCCCGTCCTTTCATGGTCGGCATGGGACATCTCCTCATCCCCCATGCACCTGAGACATCCTTCCCCAGCGATCATGTAACAGTGATCCTATCTGCTTCACTTTACCTGATTCTGTGGGGACAATGGTTCTCCACGGGAATGATAATCCTTGTCATTGTCATTCTTACCGCATGGGGCCGGGTCTATTGTGGGATACACTTCCCCCTTGACATGCTGGGCTCCCTGGCGGTCTCTGTTATAGCATCATTATTTATCTATATCACGCACCCGGTAATAAGACCTCTGAACAGAAAGTTTCTGAGGCTCTATGATATAATTACAGGTAGATTTATTTCTTGAATACTATTTATGTCTTTACGGGAAGAGATAGAAAAACAGGGTAACTGGTTATTCAGGTACAGGAGCTACATTTCCCTCATATTCCTGCCCTTATTCCTCCTGGCCTTAAAGGACACAGAGGTCATTGAGAAGATCTTCGGAGACTCTATTGAGGATGCCTGGGAGGTCTTTTGTGTAGTGATTTCCACAGGGCTTTTCATACGCTGTCTAACCATTGGCTATGTCCCAAAGGGGACCTCGGGCAGGAATACCAACAAACAGAGGGCTGACAGGCTAAATACAACGGGGATGTACTCAGTGGTCAGGCATCCGCTATATCTGGGCAATTTCCTGATAATGCTTGGCATGATGATGTTTATCCAGGTATGGTGGATTGTGATAATTTCTGTTCTTGCCTTCTGGCTGTACTATGAAAGAATAATCTTTGCAGAGGAGGAGTTTCTGAGAAAAAAATGGTGACATATTTGCTGAATGGGCCGGGAGGACCCCTGTCTTCCTGCCTAAACTGAGAGGGCGGCAGAGACCGGAGCTACCCTTCTCATTCAGGACCGTGCTGAGAAGGGAATACACAGGGCTTTTTGTAATCACATCATCCTTCCCATTCATTGATCTTTTTTGTGATACTATTGCAGAGGGCAGGCTTGATATGGATATGGGATGGATATTATTCTTTGCCACAGGTCTGATAGCCTACCTGACCCTGAGGACACTGAAAAAGAAGACCCGATTGCTTGATGTTGAAGGAAGGTAAAAACTTATGCGTAATATATGAAAGGCATTTACAGTAAAAGATACCTCATACCCATAATAGTGCTGCTCATGGCAGTACTCTTGATAAAGGTGCATTCCCTCAGAAGGTTTCCTGATGTATCTGACTGGAATTTCTATCAGATAAAAGACATACAGGGTCACAGAGGTGCATTTTGGAGATAATAAAAATTCAATAACAACCTTTAACAACCTGATCAAAAGGCTAAACGCAGAGGATATACTATTTGCCATGGATATCGGTGATCTTGTTGAGGATGGCGAGAGGGAGAAATTCAGGTTCTTTCTTAACCAGATAAGAAAGCTGAATAAACCACTGCTGACCGCAATTGGAAATCATGAACTGAGAGAAGGGGGAAGGGCAAATTACTATGATATATTTGGTAGGTTCTATTACTCGTTCACGGTGGGGAACGCCTACTTTGTTGTCCTTGATGATGCAAATGAAAAGAGTATAGACCCATGGCAGATGCAGTGGTTGAAGGATGAATTAAAAAAGTCACTCAGGTATAAATACAGGTTTGTCTTTATGCATGTGCCACTGTATGACCCGAGGAGGACTGGTTTCAGGATAGCACATAACCTGAAGGATACCAGATTTGCAAGACAATTAAATGCCCTTTTTGACAGATATAATATCACCATGCTCTTTGCCTCCCATATCCATGCATATTACCGGGGGGGGCTGGGGTAGCACACCCTATATCATAACAGGTGGGGCTGGCGCTGAATTTGTTGGTACAGATCCTGAGCATGACTTTTATCACTATATTAAGGTGGATATAAATGATAAGGGTGTAAATTATGAGGTCAGAAAGATTAAGTCACCTGACTTTGCTTTAATCGACCGTCTGATACATGATGCCTGGATTTATATCTACTCCTTCCTATTACTTCATTATCTGAATATTATACTGGTAATAATTCTCATATATCTTATACTAACCATAAAGGCTATGAGGAAAGCCAGAATAAAAGAGAGGTACAATAAAAGTAGCTGATTTCTAAGGTCAAATATGGAGAATCAAAATGCGTATACTTATTGTAGAAGATGATGAAAAGATTGCCTCCTTTGTGAAAAGGGCCCTTACAGAGGCAGGTTTTGCGGTTGACCACACTGAAGAGGCCGAGGATGGGCTTTTGCTTTTTGAGACCCACTCCTATGATGCAGCCGTTGTTGACCTCATGCTACCAGGGCTGGATGGCCTCAGTATGATAAGGCGGCTGAGAGCCGAAGGCATCAACACCCCTGTTCTCATTCTCAGCGCTAAACACTCAGTGGAAGACAGGGTCAGGGGGCTTCAGACAGGAGGGGATGATTATCTGGTCAAGCCCTTTTCCTTTTCAGAGCTTCTTGCAAGGCTTCAGGCACTCCTGAGAAGGACTTCAAGAGACAGTGGACCTATTGTGCTTGAGTATGGAGGTATCAGGATGAACCTGTTAAGCCGTGAGGTCTTCCGTGATGGCAGGCCCGTAGAACTCAAGCCAAAGGAGTTTTCCCTTCTTGAATACCTGCTCAGAAATGCCGAAAGGGTGCTCACCAGGGCAATGATCATGGAGCATCTATGGAACTATGACTTTGACCCCCAGACCAATGTGGTGGATGTCCTTGTCTGCCGCCTCAGAGACCGTATTGACAGGGGATTTGACAGAAAACTCATACACACTTTAAGGGGAGTGGGCTATGTCCTTAAATGCCCTGAAGAGAACACATAAGACCATCGGCTTCAGGATAACCCTCTGGTATCTTGCTATATTCAGCCTGAGTTTTCTCAGCCTCTTCTGTATCCTCTATCTCTACATCTCATCATCCCTCATCAAAGAGGACCATCAATGGATAAACTCAAAACTGCAGGAACTCACATCGGTTTACAGGGAGAGCGGTCTGAAGGGGCTCGTCAGGGAGATTGAACTTGAAGGGGGCGGATACTATGTAAGGGTAATGGATGTCCGGGGAAGGACAGTCTTTTGCACATCCCCTTCCGGGGACGGGCATTTTAGAGACATCAAAAAGGCAGACTCCGGTCTGTTTTCATCACTTATCCAGAAGATAGATTTCAGAACCTACACTGAGACGGCCTCAACCACCATGCCCGGCGGGTTTCACCTTGTGGTGGGAAAAACTAACGGCCAGAGGGCAAGGCTTCTTGAGCGCTTCAGGGAGACCTTCGGATGGGTGGTGCTTTTTGTGCTGATGCTGGGTTTCGGTGGCGGAGGGCTGATTGCATACAGGGCACTTTCACCCATTAGAGACATCATAAGCACCGTAAGGACCATACAGAAGGGCGGCCTCGGTGCCCGTGTGAGTGTGCCTGAAACGGGTGATGAACTTGAAGAGTTATCGGTTCTGTTTAACAGTATGCTTAATCGCATAGAGACATTGATTGAAGGGATGCGCGCCTCCCTTGACAGCGTTGCCCACGACCTCAGAACCCCCCTCACAAGGCTGAGAAACACTGCCGAGAGGGCGGTCATCAGTAGGGATATAAATATATGTCATGAGGCACTTGCCGACTGCCTTGAGGAGACTGAAGAAATACAGAGGATGCTCAACACCCTTATGGACATCTCAGAGGCAGAGGCCGGTGTGATGAGACTAAACAGGAGACATATTGACCTTTCCAGCCTGATTCAAGATGTAGTGGAGCTTTATGGATATGTGGCAGAGGGAAAAGGGGTGGTCATTGAGTTTGATACGGAGGGCTCCGTTGTGGTCTCAGCAGATGAGGGACGGCTCAAACAGGTCGTTGCCAATATCCTTGACAATGCCATCAAATATACCCCCTCTGGTGGCAGGGTAGAGGTGAAGACTGGGCAAAAGAATGGATTTGCCTTCGTCAGTATAAAAGACACAGGGGTAGGGATACCGGAGGAGGAGCTTCCAAGGATATGGGATCGGCTCTATCGTGGCAGTAATGCACTCACTCAAAAAGGGCTTGGCCTTGGTCTCAGCCTTGTCCGTGCAGTAGTAAGGGCACATGGCGGGTATGTGGAGGTGCAAACTAATGTGGGTGAAGGGTCTTCCTTTACTGTACGCCTTGCTATATGACATGGGGAAAATATTTGAGATAATGTTAAAACACGGGATGAACCGCTAAGAGTGAATTGTTTTCACTCCTGTTGCTTTGAATTGCATCCTTTTATTCTGTATAATAAAGCTTATATAAGATTGATTTATGCAATCTCACAGTTCATTGCTTAAAAAGGAGGTGATAAATATGTTTAAGGTTGTTTTTCATATGGATATGGATAATACCCCGATATTTGAACTCACAGCGGGTAATATAGCAAATCTATTGAAAGATGTTGGTTCAGAGAATGCACAGGTATCCTTACTGGCCAATGGTAATGCAGTAAAGCACTTTGTTAAGGAGGCCAATATAAAATACCTCCCCATGCTTGAAGAGCTTCACAAAAATGGTGTGAAGTTCTATATATGCAATAACTCCCTGAATAAGCACGGCCTTAAAAAGGAACAGATGTTTGATTTCTGTGAAGTTGTACCAGCCGGGGTTACAAAACTTGTAGAACTCCAGAAGGAAGGCTGTGCCTACATAAAACCATGAAAAGGGATTATTCTCTGATTTGCTTACATTAATCAAGGTACTATATTTCGCGGTTTGATGTTCATCGGGAATCCGGAGTTAAAAAGAATTCCATGGAAATGAGTGAAAAAAGTCATCCCAGTAAAGAGAAACACTATGTCATGGTAGTAGACCTCAGGAAGTGCATTGGCTGCCATGCCTGTACTGTTGTATGCAAGGTAGAGAACAATGTACCGAAAGCCAAATTCAGAACATGGGTGGAAGAGTCTGAAACCGGGGAGTTTCCGAATGTGACACGTTATTTCCTCCCAGTGCTCTGCAACCACTGTGACAACCCACCATGCACGAGGGTATGCCCTGTTAAGGCCACCTACAAGCGGGAGGATGGAATCGTGGTCATAGAAAGGGATACGTGCATCGGGTGTGCACGCTGTGTCAAGGCATGCCCCTATAAAGCCAGATTTATAGAAATTGATATGGTTAAAGATAAAAAGACAAGGACTGCAGACAAATGTACCTTCTGCACACACCGCATAGATAAAGGCCTTCTTCCTGCCTGCGTGGAGTCCTGCGTGGGCCACGCAAGGGTCTTTGGTAATCTCAATGACCCCGATAGTGAGGTTTATAAAATAATCAAGACCAACAGACCAAAGGTTCTCAAAGGGCATCTCAAGACAAACCCCAGGGTATTTTACATAGGATTGATAGATGTTCTGTAGGGAGAGATCATCATGGTGAAAAAACCTCGCAGAGGTCAGACACCGGAATTTGAGATTGATGCTGTCACGGGCGGTATAAAATTCTGTCGTGCAACAGAGGTAAAGAGCAGTACCTGTCTGGGCTGCTGGAGCTGCTGCGGAATCAGGGTAAAGGTAGAGAAAAAGACAGGAAAGATCTTGAGGGTCTTCGGTAACCCATATCACCCCAACAGTACCGAATACTTTTTACCCTATGATACGCCTCTATCTGACTCCTTCAGGCTGCTCGCCGGAGACAGCGGCAACAGATACAGGGCAACAGTGTGCGCAAGAGGAAATGCGACCCCTGAGATTATTGATGACCCCAGAAGGATACTTACCCCCCTTAAAAGGGCAGGTAAAAGGGGTGAGGGCAAATGGAAGCCCATTACCTGGGAACAACTGATTGAAGAGACTGTCAACGGCGGAAGGCTCTTTGAGGAAATTGGCGAGGACACCTTTATAGAAGGCCTGAAACATATCAGGAACCTAAGCAGTCCTATAGACCCTGAGAATCCTGAGTTCGGTCCCAGGGCGAACCTTCTTGTTGCCATTGGTGGCAGGCATGACGGCAGGACGCCCTTTTCCAAGACCTGGGTCAAGAAATCCTTTGGTAGCGTAAACTGGTATGGCCACGGCGGCACCTGCGGGTTGAATATGCGGATAGCCTACAGGGCATTCCTGGATACCTGGGATAAAGGTCCCCAGATGACCCCTGATTTCCGCAACTCTGAGTTCATAATCTATTTTGGCAGCGGAGCTGCTCAGGCAGGGAACCCGATGCAGTTTATGGGCAGGGAACTCGCCCTGGGTAGAAGTGAACGAAACCAGATGTCTGTGTTTGTCAACCCTTCCATGCCTGCTGGTGTCTCTGCTGCTACCCCGGACAATACTATCTGGCTGCCCATAAAACCGGGCAGTGACGGCGCCCTTGCCATGGCCATGATAAGGTGGATTATTGAGCACAAAAAGTATAACAAAAAATATCTCCAGCTCACCACAAAAGAGGCTGCCAGAAAGGCGGGTATGCCAAGCTGGCCCAATGCAACCTATCTTGTTGTTACTGAAGAGGGCAGGGAAGATTATGGCAGATTTCTTAAGGCCGATGTCCTTGGTATCGGTTCAAAGGATGACTACGTTGTCATACATCCTGATGAGGGCACCCCTGTTAACTACAGGGAAATTGACAAAGCCGCCCTGTTCTACTCTGGAGTTGTCACACTGAAGGATGGCAGCAATGTTGCCGTCAAGACATCCTTCCAGTTACTTAAAGAGGAGGCATTTTCCCATTCCATGAAGGAGTACTCCAGGGCCTGTGGTGTGCCTGTTGAAAAAATTGCGTGGCTGGCAGAGGAATTCACGAGCCATGGCGTCAGGGCTGCAACAGAGGTTCACGGCGGGATTATGTATCCCAATGGATACTACAGTGCCCTTGCAATCCTTACACTGAATGCCCTGATAGGCAATATCAACTTCAAAGGCGGACTTGTAATCAGCGGCCACTACAGGGATATGGCTCCGGGCCCTGTATACGACCTTGTTGACTTTTCCGGAGCGGTAACCCCACGAGGCGTAAATATTGCCAGGGGATATCCCTACGAGAAAACCACAGAGTACAGACGAAAAAAAGAGAGAGGTAACAACCCTTATCCTGCAAGGCTGCCCTGGTATTCCAATACAGCCCCGGAACAGCTTGTGGCCGGGGTTTTCGAGGCAATTGCCACAGGTTATCCCTACAGACCAAAAATCCTCCTGAACTGGATGGCCAACCCCCTCTACACCGCAGCGGGTCTTGCAAAAAGGGATATAATCAAGGCGCTGAAGGACCCGGGAAAGATACCCCTCATAATATCATGTGACATTGCAATGGGGGAGACCACAAAATATGCCGACTACATAATACCGGACACCACTTTCTTTGAGAGTTGGGGGGTTATGGGTGTCTGGGCAGGGGTTCCAAATAAACTCAGTGCAGTGCGCATACCCGTGGTAGAGCCTAAAACAAAAAGAGAGGACGGCAAGGTTATGTGCATGGAGCAGTACCTTATTGATGTTGCCAGAGCCCTCGGCCTTCCCTGCTTTGGAAAAGGGGGAATCAAGGATAAAAAGGGTAAAATCTGGCCAATACGCACCAGGAAGGACTATTTCCTTAAGGCTATTGCCAATGTCGCCTGTGATGAGACTCCTGTCCCTGATATATCTAAGGATGACCTCAAGGTTGCCGGATACCTCAAGAAGATACACAGCGCCTGCAAAGATGCCCTCCGCCCTGAAGAATGGAAAAAGGTGCTGTATGTCCTTGCCAGGGGAGGCAGATTTGAGGACAGAGATAAAGAAAACAGAGGAGAATTCAAAAATATGCGGTGGGAGGGACACATTGCAATATACAGCGAACAGGTGGGCTCTTCAAGGGATAGCATCACAGGAAGATACCACAGGGGTACAGCCGCATGGTTAAAGCCTGCTTTTGCCGACGGTAGCACCGTTGAGAAGAAATTTAACAGTGAGGAATGGCCTTTTATAATTATTTCATATAAATCGAGGTTCAGGAATGTTTCTAACCTGGCAAATGTAAAGGCTCTGCAGGAACTTAAAAAGACCAACTTTGTACAGCTAAACCAAAAAGACGCCAGAGTGCTTGGTATCAACTCTGGAGACAGAGTAAGGGTTATTACACCAGATGGTACAGTAGAGGCTACTGTAAATCTCTCTCAAGGGATAATGCCAGGCACCATCCCCATTGCCTTTGGATACGGCCACAAAGAGTGGGGTTCCAGGGACTATGCCATAGGCAGCAGGGTCATTAAGGGTGATCCGGATATTGGCACGGGGATCAACATGAACCCCCTGGGCCTGAGAGATAATTCCCTGAAGAAGATACACCTTCTTTCAGATCCGCTCTGCGGCGGTGTTTCCAGAAACTATATCCCTGCAAGGATAGAAAAGATTGATACTGGTTAGGTTAAGATTATCCACCTTTAACAGTCCGGCTTAAAGATTCCATCGCATTTTTCGGCATCCATGTTATTTAACTTTGATATAAAAGATAATGAGACCGAACAAACCAATCGGCATCTCATGTAATGTTTACAAAAAGATTACAGATATTGTCATATCTGCCCAGAACCTGTGGAAGAATGAATATATAACAGTCATATGATGTGATATACTTAATAGATGGAACGGATTGATGTACCAGGGGAGCTTCTCTGGGACTATAAAGATGCCCCTGATGACCTGATCTGGCGTCTTCAGAGGATAGCAGACTTTTTCCCTGCATATGGGACTGACAGGGAGACAGTTGAGCTTCTTTACCAGTTCAGGGACAGATTGAAACTTGAGGAAGGCAAGCATCGTTTGATAGGTATCTATAAAGAGGTATGGGATGAAAAGACCCATAAGAGGGATAAAGGACAACAGAATCCTTAATGACATCCAGATGCGATTCCTTCAGGAATTTGTTCTATCTGATATCTCCTATTATTTCAGGCTCTCAGGTGGCACCGCATTGAGTGCCTTTTATCTTGAGCACAGATACTCTGATGACCTTGATTTCTTTTCTGAAGAAAAGATACCGATACATTTTGTGGAAGAATTCTTGAAATCACTGACTGGTATAAAAGAGATCAACAGGACAAAAGTCTTTGACAGAAATATATATCTCCTCAGGATGGATGATGGTTTGTTGAGGGCAGAGTTTACTTATTACCCATTAAAGAGGCTTGAGGATATAAACTTATTAGATGGGCTAAGGGTAGAGGGCTTTCTGGATATAGTTGTTAATAAGCTATGTGCTATTGCTGACAGGGTTGAGCCAAAAGACTATGTTGATGTGTATTTTGCTATCAGGCAGGAGTCCCTTTTACTGGAAGAATTATTTGTACTTGCTGAAAAGAAGTGCGAGGTCTCAGGCATCAGACATATCCTCAAGAGCAGACTCATTCAGGTTCCAGAGGGTATTGAAAACCTTCCCCTTAAAGTACCCATTAATAAGAAAGAGATTGAGGACTTTTTTTCCGATGAAATAAGAAAGATAGTTGGCAGAGAGATAGGCACTTAGTGAATGGCTGAAAAGATACTTCATACCGTAACCCTCCTTGGCCACTGGGGCTATCTGATAATATTCCTTGCCGCATTCCTTGAAAGCTCTGCCTTCATGGGTCTTGTGGTGCCGGGTGAGTCGGTGGTGGTGCTTTCGGGTTTTCTTGCCTCAAAGGCCGTTCTGGACATTGGCGACTGTATATGGATTATCGCCCTTGGTGCCGTGCTTGGCGACTCAGTGGGCTACAGCCTTGGCAAGGCCATCGGACGCGGGTATTTTGAGAGGCATCACCGCCTCTTTCTCCTTAAGGAAAGGCATATCCATAAGGTGGATAGATACTTTGAGCATCATGGAGGCAAGACCATATTCTTTGGTCGGTTTATCGGCCTTTTAAGGGCAATGGCGCCCTTTGTGGCAGGTATGTCACGGATGCCCTATGGAAGGTTTTTCATATACAATGCCTCTGGCGGCATTATCTGGGCAGTTTCATTTACCCTTGTCGGCTATTTCTTCGGCCAGAGCTGGCAGCTCATAGAGCGGTGGTCAGGAAGGGCAGGTGTGTTCGTGCTTTTTCTTGTGCTTGTGGCCGCAGGGTTTGGCTATCTCTACAGGAAGGTCACGGGTAAAAGGGAGGAGATTTATCAGTGGTTTAAGCAAAGGTCAGAGCAGGTTTTAGAAAGCAGGCGGGTTTCAGGCTTTATTGAGTCTCACCCCGAACTGGTTCACTTTATAAAGGAGAGGCTTTCTCCCCGCAGTTACCTTGGGCTTCACCTCACGGTTGGGCTTGCCCTTAGCGCAGTTTTTGTGTGGGTCTTTGGAGGCATCACAGAGGACATCCTCACAGGAGACCCCTTTGTGCAGGTTGACAGGTGGGTGGTCTCACAGGTCTTATACTTCAGGGCAGAACCGGTTACAGCGTTTATGAAGGCGGTAACCCACCTTGGCGGAGGGGTAACCATTGCAGGTGGCAGCCTTATACTCATCGTCTTTTTTCTGCTTTTTAAGAGATGGGACTATGCCGCAGGACACCTCATGGCGGTCATGGGAGGAAGCATCCTTGTGTTTGTGCTGAAGGCGGCGGTGCACAGGCCAAGACCCATAACAGAGACCACCCTGATACGGGCATGGGGATGGAGTTTTCCCAGCGGACACGCAATGATGTCTATGATATTCTATGGAATGGTCTCCTACTATGTTGTCCGTGCTTTAAAGCAGTGGAGGTTTCAGGTTCTAATAGTTACTGCCTCGGGGTTTTTGGTCTTTTTGATCGGTCTTAGCAGGATTTATCTTCAGGTTCACTACCTCAGTGATGTGCTTGCAGGCTTTGCAGGCGGGATGTTCTGGCTCAGTGTCTGCATCACCGGGCTTGAGGTTTACAGAAAGAGGATAAATGAAAAGCCACGATAAGCCCGCTGAATACTGAAATACAGTAACAGGGCCTCGCTTTATTACAAGAAAAGTCCTCAGGATAGTTTAAAGGATACTCACTCGTTAGAATCAGATTTTATCTCTACAACATACTGTTTCCTTCCATTAATGTCGGTGTAGGATAATTTCTCCTCTATCTTCAATCCCCTGAGTTCTTTTAGATGCCTCTGACGGACAAAGAGTATAAATTCCTTCTTCTTGCGAACTATCTCATCAACCTCGTCTCTGTTTTTTAATGTGGGGATACACTGACGGGCATAAAATACCATATCCTCGGATTCATCCCTGTAAAAATACACAGGGTCTTTCTCAGCAGTAATGCTTTCAAGCATTACAAAGAGTTCAGCAGGTCGTACAACAGACTGATATGAAGCCATGTAAAAGGTAACCATCATAAGAAGCACAAGGGCCTTAAGTATAATCATCTGGACAGTCCTTTCCGTGTCTGCATTGCTCCGCAGTATAAGAAATGTAATAGCAGATAGCATCAGGGCTCCTATCAAAAGAAAGGGATGATAATTCTTTACATAAACTGGAATCAGAATAACCAGAGATGCCTCAATAACCAGAGATGCAATAAATATATACCGTTTTATCCTTGATCCGCTTTCAGAACCAGCTCTCATGATCGAGGATGCAAGCAGGACCGATACAGCCGGATAGCTTATGAGTATGTAGTTGTGTAGCTTGTTTACAGAGATAGTAAAAAACAAAAGCACAAACAGAACCCATAAAAACAGGAAAAACTCTACATTCCTCTTTTTCACCACTTCCCTTAAATCTCTGATTGCAGAGACGGAATAGGGCAACCAGAGATAAAAGGCACCTGCGAATATGGGCAGATAGTAATAAAAGCCAAAGGGATGCTGTCTTGCCTGCCCGGTAAAACGATAAATATTGTGATAAAGAAAAAACTCATAGAAGTATCTGTAGCCATGTCTGAGAATCATTGCAACATACCAGGGTAGCCCTATCAGTAAAAAAAGGATTACCCCTGTTATACTCCACATTGACCTTATCGTTTCTTTGATGCCATTTTTAAGCAGAAAATAGGGGAACACTGCACCCAAAACCATGATCACTCCAACAGGCCCCTTTGTAAGGAATGCAAAAGACATCGAAAGATATGCCCCATAAATGGCTTTTCTGTTGTTATATTCAATTCCCCGGTAAAAGAGAAAAATGGCAAGGGTTTCAAAAAACACAAGCACCATCTCAGGGGCTACTGCTCTTCCCATCACCCATACATGAACGACAGTGGAAAAAACAATTACGGACAGTGTGGCAGCCCTTGAGCCAATCTCCCTTTCTACAAACCTCCAGATAATAAAGATTAGACCCAGTGTTGCCAGAACAGAGGGTATCCTTGCAGCCCAGTCCGAGACACCGAATATTTTGTAAGAAATGGCAATCAGCCAGTAAATAAGGGGAGGTTTATCAAACCTTGGATGGCAGTTAAAGTAAGGTGTTATAAAGTCCCCGGTATTTAACATCCTGTAGGCGGCATAGGCGTATTTCGGCTCATCTGGCGGCATCAGGGGAAGGGAGAAAAGGCCGTTTATAAAAAAGATGAACCAGACAGTTACAAGAAATACAACTGTTACATTAGAGCCGTTTTTCCTGATTTCATTCATAATCTTCAATAATATATGGTTTCGGTACTGCTTAAGTCCAGATTAAAACCTGCACACACTGGACTCAGGGATAAAAAATTCTATTTGTAATGGTAGGAATTATTCAAAATCATAACATTAATATAGTTAGAAAGCCTATTTCTTATAGTCTTGAGCAGGAAAAATCAAATTGTACAAGATAGCATACAGCTTACCTTGAATTGTCATTTAACCTCGTTACTATATGAAAACTGAAGCCCTGTGAATTGTGGTCAGTTAATTCATTGAAGAACTCAGGAAATCCTTCTACCTTTTCAGTAATACCACAGAAATTGATGTCATTAGTACGAATTAAAACATAATCACCGATACTGTTTTTGAAAACACTCTTTTTTCCGATATATATAATGTCACGACCGGTTTCATGTTTTCCGCAGACTATAGCTTTATCAACAGGACGCCAGAAATACTTCTCCATTTCAAGCACTGATGGTTCTGGCATAGTTCCATCAAAAATCCTTCTTGCGTTAAAGTCACCTGCAACAATAGGAGGAAGTTCACCGGGGTTAGCCCTTTCTGTAACTATATTTATAACCTTTTTAATCTGTCTGAGGCGGTCAAACCTGTGTCTTTTTTGTGAAGATAGATGTACTGTATAAAACCGGAGCTTCCAACCCTTGTACTTATGCACAAGAATTGTTTCAAGAAGATATCTCCTTTCAAAGATGGTGCCCACATTCCAGTAATTACTCTCTATTATCTTCCACGGTGCACCGGCAACTATTCCAACATGGTCTGGAACTGAATATGCAGAATCCACTTCAACATCAAACACCTTTGAAAGAATCAAAGCAAAACACTCTGCCCCATTATATACCCCTGGGCTGGCAGGACAATTGTCTATTTTACCTTTCACCTCCTGCATGCCAATTATACCAACAGTATAAGGCCAATCATTTTTTAATCTTTGTGCTATTCCGAGCAAACGAGCAGGATAATCAGGGGCGTTATGATGGGTGTTTATTGTACGGACAACGATATCTATATCTGAAGGCTTGATTTTATCCGGGTTTACAAACCAGCATTGTTTATCAATATTTGATGCAAATATGTTCTGTGCGAAAAAAACCTCAAAAACAATAAGGCTTATAATAAAAATGTTGTGTATTCTTTTTTTTTGCATAATCCTCCGATGTATTTATTACAATTCAGCGTTACAAACAAACTTCTTATACTTTGTATATTCGGATTACATTTTACCAGGCAGAACATTACCGGAAGATTACGGCAAGATTTTATTATTGCTATTGAGAAGGGTATGATATGAAACGACAAAATCTTATAAAATAAGGATAGATAAAATATATGTAAATTATTTCCCATGAGAATATTGTTTATAGAAGACTCAAAGCGTCTACAGATATCAGTGGGGACAGGTCTTCGGAAAGAAGGTTTTGTTGTTGATATTGCAGGAGATGGTGAAGAAGGACTGTATCTGGCTGAGAACAACGATTATGATGTTATCATTTTAGATCTCATGCTACCCGGGATTGATGGTCTTTCCATCCTAAAGAGGCTGCGCCAGCAGGGTAATGATGTTCATATTCTGATTCTTACTGCCCGGTCAAGTATAGAGGAAAGAGTTGAAGGATTACAACTTGGTGCTGATGATTATCTCACAAAACCCTTTTCCTATGATGAATTACTAGCCCGTATCCATGCCCTCATTCGTCGCAAATACAGGACAAAAAATCCTGTAATAAGAATAGGAACCCTGGAGATAGACACTGAAACAAAGACAGTTTTAAGAAACAACCAGGTGATATCCCTGACTCCACGTGAGTACAGACTTATAGAATATCTTGCCAGAAGAAAGGGCCAGGTTGTTACACGGTCAGAGATTGAAGAACATATCTATGATGAAAGGGTCAGTCCCATGAGCAATGTGGTAGACTCAGCCATCTGTAATCTCAGAAAAAAGATCAACATAAATGGACAGCCAGATATTATCCATACCAGAAGGGGATTAGGTTACATCCTCTCAGAGGATAAAATATGAAGTCAATTAGAAGATTTCTCACCTTGAGACTGTTATTCGGCCTGCTTATCCTCGTTCTTGGAAGCAATGCATTGCTTTACCTGTATATTTATAAAAAAACCGTTTCACAGTTTGATATGGCACTCCTGAGTCGTGCACGCGACATTGCAAGTATGACAGAACAGGATTCAGAAGGTTTATCAGTGGAATGGCGTAAAGAGTTTATGCCTAAATTTACCGATTCTTCTTTGAAGCCTGAATTTTTCCAGATATGGACTGACAACGGAGAAGTCATCGAAAAATCTCCCTCATTAAGAAAACATAATTTGCCCCGTAAAACAGGACCTTTTAATAAACCGCTTTTCTGGAATATGATGCTACCTGATGGACATCCTGGCAGGGCTATTGGTATCAGGTTTTTTCCTCATATTGACAAAGAAGACCGTTTTCTTGTAAAAAGACCTGTACAACTGGAACTTGTCCTCGCAAGAGACAATGCAGAAATAAGAAATACTTTACAGTTGTTTCTTATTGCCTCATTAATTATCACAATAATTCTCTCCGGTGCAATAGTTACGATAGTCCCCACTATTATTGCCTCTGGTCTTTCCCCATTAAATGACCTGTCTCATTACACTTCGTCAATTGACGAACACAGACTCTCCTCAAGGTATCCCACTGATAATCTTCCTGATGAACTTAAGCCGATTGTTATTCGTTTAAATGAATTATTACAGAGGATAGAAAATGCCTTTGCCCGTGAAAAACGCCTTACATCTGATATTGCACATGAACTGAAGACTCCCATAGCAGAACTTAAATCATTATGTGAAGTTGCGATGAGATGGCCTGATGATTCCGAGTTTATAAATTACTCACTTAAAAATACTGTTGAGATATCCCACCAGATGGACAGGATCGTCTCTCAACTCCTTACGCTTAATCGCTGTGAAAAGGATAAACAGAACATCTATCCAACCACAATAAACCTTGTAAGCCTTATGAGAGAGTTGTGGAGCCCCTGGCAGAAGATAGCAGAAGAAAAAGCAATAAAAGTAGAATTTTCCATGAATGGCGATGTCATGGTTTTTACGGACAGGACAATGCTTTCTTCTATTATCAGCAATTTATTCAGCAATGCCGTTGAATATTCTCCCAGTGGAGGATACTTCAGGTGTATTATCCAGTATGAAGAAGAAAGGATTATACTTTCAATGCAAAACAGTAACGAATCACTTACAGAGGATGACCTTCCACATATCTTTGAATACCTCTGGAGAAAAGATTCTGCAAGGAGCAACAGCCTGCATACAGGCCTTGGCCTATCCCTTGTGAAAACCTTTGCCAGCTATCTTGGAATAGAAGTCAGAACCAAACTCATGGATAGAGGAGATTTCTGTATTACCCTTATTTTTCCTGCTGATATGATTAGAGAATATATCCCGTCAATAAAGATTACAAACCTGTAATCTTCAGGTAATCCTCAGGTAATCTTTCCTGCCTATAATAGGCATACCATGTTCAGTTACAGACTTTCATTACTCCTGATATGCCTTGTGGGAGTCTCCCTCCTTCAGGGCTGTGCCACCTATCAGATTAGACAGATCAATAATAAGTCCCTTGAAGATGCACTGAGGCCACCTGATACTATGACCATCTTGGTTAAGGCCGAAAGGATAAGACATCCCATTTTAAGGCCCATCAGGATTAATCTCAAAGACGGGCTCAGTCCTGATGAGGCAGCAGTGGTGGCGGTCATCGTAAACCCGACACTCAGGGCAGAAAGAGACAGGGCCGGTATTGCCCGTGCCCAACTCCTTCAGGCAGGGCTTCTTCCCAACCCTCAACTTTCCCTCAGCATGGATATCCCATCTGGTGGTGATACAACGGATACGGTTACAGGATATGGTCTCGGGCTCGGCATTGACCTGAGGTCCCTTATCACAAGAAGTGCGAGGCGTAAAGCGGCAGAGTGGCAACTATCTTCTGTCAACCTTGAGGTGGCCTGGAAGGAGTGGCAGGTTGCAGAGGCAGCAAAGATGCACCTGTATCACCTCTATTACCTGAACCGCCTTCGTGACCTTGCAGAAAGGGCAGTAAGCCTTGCAGATGAAAACCTAAACGCCATGAAAGAGGCTGCCCTGGCAGGTGAAAGGACATCTGCTGACCTGAGCGATATGGAGATAAGAGTAAAAGATGCCGTGACTGCCCTTACTGACATAGAGATGAAGATAAAGAAGGAAAACCTGCTTCTTAACAGAGCCATAGGATTTCCACCTGATAGGGTTATCCCTTTAGAAAGGAAGATCAAAAATCCCTTCCTCTGCAGGATGCCTTCATCGGAAGAACTGCTGAAGTCACTCTACAGCAGACCTGATATCCTTGCACTCAGGGAGGCATACAGTGCAGAGGATGCCAGACTGAGGGAGGCCATCCTCTCACGGTTTCCGGACATTGGCATAGGGATTGGTTATTCACGAGGAACAGACGGGCTTATCACCATCGGGCCATCCATCAGCATAGAACTGCCCCTTTTTGACCATGCACAGGGGAGGGTCGTCCTGAAGAAGGCCACCATGAAGGAGGTCTTTGACAGATATGTAGCACGGGTCTTTGAAGCACGCTCGGAGGTGATGGAACTCATCTCTGATATGGGTTTTATAAAGAGAAAACTCCATACACTACGGGACCTGATTAATTCCCTGAAAGATCAGTGCCAGACATACGGGGAGTTATTGAAGGTGGGGATGACAGATAAACCCCATTACTACGATGTCTGTAGCAGGCTGATTTCTGTAAAGATAAAGGAGATAAAACTCAAAGAGTTGCTTACAGATATGGGGATTGGTATTGAGACCGTCTCTGGCAGGTATCTCCAGGCAGAGGACTGCGCTTTTAATGATAAATAAACACGGAGGCAAAGGCATGAAAAACCCTGTGATGGCTGTCAGTATATTTATTGCCCTTCTGATTACAATCATCGGAGGAGGATACCCCCTCTCAGCGCATGGTGAGGATGTTGCCAGGAAAAAAGATACTATTCAGGGATTCAGGATTAAGACATCCCGCCCCTCAAAGAGGGACTTCAGAGCCAGCATCAATTTTTACGGCAGTGTTGTAAGCCAGCATAAGGTGGCACTGAGGGCACCAGTTTCAGGCAGGATTATGGAGGTCAGGGCAGTGGATGAAAAAGAGGTAAAAAAGGGGGATATCCTCTTTGTTATGGGTGGGCCAGAGGTAGAGAGAAAGATACAGGCCCTTAACTCGCAGGCATCCCATCTCAGGGAGCTTGTATCAGAACTCAGGGGAGTGCTTGAGAGGAAGAAGAGTGCCCTTCAGAAAAACCTTATCTCCATAGATGAACTTGAGGCAGTGAAACTCCAACTCATTAAGACAGAGAATGCCTACAATGAGACCCTGCTCAGGCTTCATCAACTTGAAGATTCCCTGAAGGTCAGGGCATCGCTTGAAGGTAGATTTACCAGAAGGAGATTTGTTGAGGGGCAGGATGTGGACAAGGGCGAAATCATTGGCTATATTATTGATACCCATCATCTCAGGGTGGTTGGGACGGCCTTTCCCCGGCATGAATATACAGAAATTAAAGGGAAAAAGGCGGTTATATACACAGGGGATGGTCTCTCTGTCCATGGCACGGTCAAAAATCTCCTGACCGAAAGGACAACTTCAGGCGGTGTAAGGGTATGGATTGAATCAGAGGATATAGACAGGGCATTGAGGGTGGGCGAGTATGTCCGTGGCATCATAATATTGAGGACAGACAGGAAAGTCCTTTCAGTGCCTGAAAGGGCTGTGGTTTATGACGAGCATGGCAGGCCCTTTGTATTCATCAAGACAAAGGATAATCAGTATGTAAGAAGGCCCATCCGTGTTGGGCTTTTATCAGATGGGTGGGTTGAGGTCATCTCAGGCATCTCAGAGGCAGATGAGGTGGTAACAGAGGGTGCCTATGAACTCTTCTACAGGGATTTCAATCGCACCTTCAGGGTGGCAGACTGATGAGGACCATACTTAAGAAACTCACTGACAATCCCCTTATGATGGTATTTGCCGTGGTGGTGATTGCCTTTAGTGGCATATTTGCAGCCGCCCACATGCCTGTTGACCTTTTTCCCAATCTTGATATCCCTGTGGTCAATATCATCACCCACTACCCGGGGGCATCTCCTGAGGAGATGGAACTCCTGATAAGCAGACCCGTGGAGGATGCCATGAGGGGGCTTCAGGGTGTAAAGCGTGTTTCCTCCACATCAGCACTTGGGGTCTCAGAGGTTACGGTGGAGTTTACATGGGGCACCACTGTGAGGGATGCAAGGCAGTTAGTACAGGCAGGTCTTTCAAGGCTGAATGGACTCCTGCCACAGGGGGTTGTCCCCAGGATGGAAAACATAGGCACCACCCTGCAGGAGGTAACAGGCTATGTGGTCTATGGAGGCACTGACCTGATAAAACTCAGAAACCTGATAAGAACCGACCTTCGTAGTAAACTGATGTCCATTGACGGTGTCTCAGGTGTTGAGGTGATAGGTGGTGACAGGAGAGCAATTATAGTTGAGGCAGACCCTGCCCTTCTTGCAGGGGCACACCTGACAGTGGACAATCTGGTTGAGAGCCTTCGTGGGAGTAATTTAACCGTGGTGGCAGGTTATCTTTCAGGGCCAAACAGGGAGTTTTTTGTAGCCGGTGATGCCAGGTTTCGGGGGATTGATGATATCAAGTCGGTAATGCTTGATTCAGCCAGAGGACAGCCTATCCCGATTACCTCTGTTGCAGGGGTTTCAGAGGGAAGGATGCCAAGGCACTATGTAGTGCATGGTGATGGACGGCCTGCCGTGGCATTCATCGTCAGAAAACAGCCCGGTGCAAGTGCCATTAAGGTGGCAGAAGAGGTCAGTAAGAAAATAAAAGAGATAGAGAGACTCCTTCCTCCAGGCGTAAGGATAAAGAAGTTCTATGACCAGTCAGAGATAATCAGGGAGGCAAGAGATGGCATATACAGCGGCCTTTTGCTTGGTGCGGTGCTTGCAGTGGCGGTGCTTTATTTCTTCCTTGGAAACTGGCGTCCCACTGTTATCGTTGCCTCAACCATTCCCCTTACACTGCTTTTTACCCTCTCCATCATGCGGCTTTTTGGCCTTGGTCTTAATGTTATCACCATGTCGGCCCTCACCCTTTCCGTGGGTATGATAGTGGATGGTGCTGTGGTGGTCTCTGAAAACATCTTCCGTCACCATCAGATGGGAAAGTCCGCACTCAGCGCCTCCATTGACGGGGCGGTGGAGATAGCAGGCCCTGATGCCTCGGGTGTATTTACCACTGTGGCGGCATTTCTGCCACTGGTGCTTGTAACTGGTATTGCAGCAGTATTTTTACAGCCCTTTGGCCTTACAGTGAGTATTGCCCTCATTGGCTCCCTTTTGATGTCCCTTACCGTGGTGCCTGTGGCAATGTCAGCAGGCCGGTTCAGGGTGCCAGGTGATGGCTTTATGGGGGCACGCTTTCTCAACCATCTAAGAAGGGGCATGGTCCGTGTGCTTCGGTTCTGCCTTTCACACAGAAAGGGCACCATCGCCGTGGCCTTTTTCAGTCTGGGACTTATTGGACTTGTCTTCATATCTGGCAGGCCCGGGATGCTTCCACCCATTGATGAGGGTGCAATCCTCATAGAGTATATAATGCCGCCAGGGACATCCCTCAGGGAGAGTAACCGCATCGGGGCAATGCTTGATTCAATTGCCCTTTCTGAGCCTGATGTCTCCTGTGTATACCGAAGGACAGGCTCACCCGAGGAGGGCTATCAGATAGAAGGGGTAAACAGGGGAGAGATAATGATCAAACTAAGACCAAAATCCCTGAGACACCATTCAGTTACAGAGGTGATAGAGGACCTCAGAAGGCAGTATTCAAAACTCCATGGTGTGGTCTTTCTCTATCACCAGCCCACTCAGGAAAAGATAGACGAGAGTTTTTCGGGTCTGCCAGCACTGTTTGGTGTTACCATCTATGGCACGGATACTGAGCGACTCATATCCCTTGCAGACAGGGTTGAGGGGTTAATGTCCAGAGAGCCTTCTTTATCAAACATCGTTAATAATACAAAGATAAAGGCAGAGGAGGTGGTGGTGAGGCTCAGATATCCCGACCTTGCCCGTTATGGGGTAAGCACAGAGGAGGTCTTTGACACCCTTGAATCTGCATTTACCGGTCTTGAGGCCACGGGGATAATAAAACAGCAGGAGACAGTGGGCATTGTGGTGAAACTCCGGGGTGTTGACAAACACAGGCCAGGGGATATCCGCAGGATTCCCATCAATATACCCACAGGGGAGGTCATACCCCTTGACAGGGTGGCCGATGTCAACCTGATACATACACCTTCAACCATCACAAGGCTGAACGGTCAGCGGGAGATAACCCTTGTGGCAGAGGTGGAGGGCTCAATACCCCGTGTGGTCTCAAGGTTGAGGGAGAAGTTCAGTCAGTTGAAACTCCCCGCAGGCTACTGCATTGAGTTTACAGGCCAGTTCAGGGTCCTCACAAGGACACTCTATGAACTGGTAATGGTGGTTGTGGCTGCTGTGGTGCTTATCTACCTCATAATGGCAATGCAGTTTCGTTCCTTCCTTCAGCCACTAATGATACTGACAACCATACCGCTGTCACTTGTTGGTGCAGCAGCAGGGCTTTTTATTACACATAAAGGGCCTGATGTATCTGTTGGTATGGGCATTATCACACTGGTGGGTATTGCCGTAAACAATGCCATCATACTCGTGGATTATGCAAACACTGAGATGAAGCGGGGAAGTGGGCCTGAGGAGGCAATCATTAAGGCATCCTCTGTGAGGCTAAGGCCCATACTGATGACAGCACTCACCACCATCTTTGCACTCATACCCATAGCCGTTGGAACAACCACTGGCTCCAATATCTTTCAGTCCTTTGCCATTACCGTAATTGGCGGGCTCCTAACCGGCACCCTCTCAACCCTCCTTGTGGTGCCTGTGCTGGCAAGTCTAAGAAGTAGTCGCAAAAATTAAAGGAATGCTCTAAGTTAGACAGAAGGGCAAAGGACCTGCTTATGATACCAATAGAAACCATTGGCCGATGAACCAGTGCATACCACGGCTCTCCAGCACCATAGCAGACTTTAAGAGCTTTCCTGACATCCAGGCCCACCACATCTAAGAGGCAGTGCAGTATATGATGCTTGACAGAGGGGTGTTTTATTAAACAGCAACAATAAAGAAGCTAGGTCTTCTGCTTGAAATAGTCCTGATAATCCTCTTCAAGTCTTCCTTTTGTTAAAAGGATAAACAGTATAAGATAAAAGGCTTTTTTCGGTTAATTATCAAATGGTTCTTACAAGGTTTGCCATGCCACCAGCAAGGTGATAGAGATTATGACAGTGATGTATCCATATACCTGGATTGTCTGCTAAAAATTCCACAGCAGCCTTTCCCATCATGGGCGGAACAATAATGGTATCCTTCCTGACCCTTATTCCAGTTTCCCTGCCTGTTCCAACGATTTCAAAAAAATGTCCATACAAATGCATTGGATGTGCTGCCATGCTGTGATTAAAATACTCCAGTCTTACCCTTTCGCCGGGTTTAACAAAAATATCATCGCTTTCAGGGTAGACTCTTCCGTTAATGGTCCAATATGGAGAGCCCATCATCCCTCCTGACAGTGTCATCCTAAAAACCCTGTCCACCCTATCAACACCTTTAACATATCCATCATCAATTGCATTTAAATGATAGTAATCATTAATAAGCCTTATTGGAACAGTATCACTGTCGAAACTTTTATGAGTTATCCCTGAGTAAAGAAGTATACCCAGTGGTTTATTACTTAGTGGAACATTTGCACCCCGTAAGGTCCTCATTCCCATCATTCCCATTGATCTTCTGATAAGACCAGCCCGTGATGCTTCTGGTCCACCACCATCAACAGATGCCCAGTCTTCAAGAGTTAGAGTGTATTCTCATAAGAGCCATCTTCCCGTTTAGGCTCAACCACAATTACACCATATAGACCCTGGTCCAGTTGATAACCTTCGTGAGAATGGTAGATATAAGTACCCGGGTGTGTGGCTTTAAATTCGTAGATAAATGTCCCCCCTGGATTAACAGGTTTTGGGTAACATATGGCACACCATCCATCTTATTTGGCACTGGGAGGCCATGCCAGTGGATGGTAGTTTCCTCAGGCAGGTTATTAATGAGTTTAACCTTTAAGATGTCGCCCTCTTTGACTCTTATTTCTGGTCCTGGTACCATCTCATTGTATGTCCATGCCTTAAAAGTTTTACCTGTGCCTGGGCCAAAATCCGTTATAGATGCCTTAAGTGTAATGGTGTTTTTTTGGTTTATATCCAAGACATTGGCAAAGACCTCATAAGTGCCCAATGCCTTAATTCCAATTCCCATTAGTGCAGATATTCTGAGGAAATTTCTTCTATTAAGTAGATTCATGGCTTACCTCCTTTAAATCTGTCTTCAGACAAAGAATAACAAAACTATGTGAAGATAATATGAATCTCTGAAAGTATTTTCATAAAATCTTCACAATCTTTTTTTAGAATGATTACATGGAAGAGATTGGAATCGTAACAAGTATTAATGGAGTTACAGCAAAGGTTTTGATTAAAAAGTCTACGGCCTGTGACCATTGTGTAAAGGATGAGTGTGATATGGAGGGCAGGGACTTTGAGATAGAGGCTATAAATGCAGCTCATGCTGAAGTTGGCCAGACCGTAAAAGTAGTAATGAAGGCACAAACCTATATAAAAGGGGCTATGCTGCTTTATGTATTGCCTGTTTTTGCCCTTTTTGTAGGTGCCATATTAGGTAAGGTATATCTATCAAACTTATTTGGAGGAATAGCATCAGAAACTGCAGCAGTAATTGGAGGTTTTTTATTAATGATACTTTCCTTTATTGTAATCAGGCTTGCCTCATCTGCTATGGAGAAAAAAACAGAATATAGCTCCGTTATAGAAGAAATAATCAGATGAGCTAATACCTTAACGAGCTTTCTCATTTATCTCTGGTTTTGTCATTAAACCGAGTATCTTTTGCTTTCTTACAAACGGGATGGTAAGGACTTAGTTTGATTGCATATGCCTTTTCTGTCCTGCCAAGTGAAGTATACATTTACCAAAGAGTAAAGACCACCTAAACTACCCTTACTGATATTTAGACCTTGTACGACCTGTGCGACGATCGAATATTACAGTAAAATGAATAAACTATGAAACTCTGCCATCCATATTTTTCTCTTGACTCCGTACCATACTACAGGGTGTATGATAAAGATGAAAAAGAAGAAAGGAGGTGTTCAGATATGGCAGGTATAAAGATTGAGGTGCTTGTTGCAGGCTGTCCTGTTTGTAACGAGACGGTTGAGGAGATCAAGAAGGCAGCCTGTGCATCCTGTGAGGTAGTGGTGCTGAACCTGAATGAACCTGAAAATGCAGAAAGGGCAAGGGCCCTTGGTATCCGCTCTGTTCCGGCTGTGCTGATTGACGGAAGGCTGGCAGACTGCTGTGCAGGCCGCGGAGTAAACATTGAGACCCTTAAGGCAGCAGGACTTGGTAAGCCGGTTTAGGATGTTAAGAGTAAACGGTTTTCATGTAACAGAATGAAGGGTGGCTTGGGCGTGGAAAGAAGACAGGAGGAGTTCTTTAAACTTTCCATAAATAGTTCAGGAACTCCTCCTGTCTCAAAGTTATCTGTATTTAGAATGAAGGATATTTAAGGTCATGTTCAGACCTGAAAATATGCAAATACTCTCACATATCACTTTAGCAGGGTTTGGGCTGGTCTTTCTGGTTGGCCTTGCCATGGCATTTAATCCAAGGTCGCTGGGTATTGTGCCAGTGCTGGTGGGTTATATTGCCGGGGCAAGGGACACCACTAAGCCAGAGAGGGCATTTGCCAGAAGCATTGCCTTTGTTCTTGGAATGACTGTGGCAGATGTTACGCTTGGTGTGCTCTTTGCGCTTATTGGCATGAAGATAAGTTCAATATTTGGCCCCCGCTGGGAGTTTTTGATTGGTATTGTCCTTTTGGTGCTCGGGCTCAGGTGGCTCAATGTCCTCAGGTTCAGGACCGTGGGATATGAGTTTAAACCCAAAAAAACAGGCACTGTCTTTGGTGCCTTTCTGCTTGGCATACCTTTTTCCATGTCCTTCTGTCCATTTTGTGTGCCTGTGGTGCTCAGCATCCTGACAGTTGCTGCTGCCACAGGTAAGCTCTGGTACTCAGCCCTGTTGATGCTATTCTTCTCACTTGGCAGGGGACTGCCACTTATACTAGCAGGTGCCTCGGTGGGAGCATTTAAGAGATTGCAAAGTTTCAAGGCTTATGCTGGATTGATTGAAAAGACAGGGGGAGTGGTTCTTTTATTAATGGGGATATACTATCTCTACGATGTACTGAGCCTTTATTGAGGAGAAAGAAGCCAGCCTAAGTATCCTGGTGGTTATTTAACATCTTTTAGAGTATTTTCTAATACAATTTTGCGTCTCAAGATACTCCCTGTCAGGAAAAATATAATATATTCCTTTACGCCAAACCTCTCATAAAGGGCCTTCTTTTCCCAGCGGTTCTTTATCTCGGTATGAGGTGATGTTATCTCCACCACCAGGTCAGGGGCGCCCTGGATGTTGTCTTCTGTAATCTTCTTCTTTGAGCAGACCATGGACGGTCATTATAGGTGTATCGCCTCTGTTTCTTTAGTGCAACCGAAAATTATATGAAATGGCGGATAGGCTTGAGGGGACTGCCTGTTAGAAAGGTATGCATTTACTCATTCCAGGGCTTTATATCAAGCACAGGTGTGCCGTCAATCATATCAATGCCCTTTACCCTGATATGATTGTCATTGACCTCAAGCACCTCAACAATTGAAACCCCGATGGGATTTGGCCTTATGGGTGAGCATGTGCTGAATATGCCGAATTCTCTCTCTTTGTGAGGGTGGTGCTGAAAGAGATACTTACTGGAAAATTCAGGGCTTTTATGGAAATGAAAGACTACAAGAATTCTCTCGCCCGGTCTTATGTCCCTTAAGCCTGCCGAAAACTCTTCTTTTATGATTATCTCACCCACGGCTTTAGAGACGCTCCAGTGACGGGGGATACTGGTTTCTGAGGTCTTTATATAGCCGATGGGTTTGAGGACTATAGGTGAATTAAGATCAGACACTACCCTTTTCTTTTAATGTTTTGATAATTCTATCTACTACCTGAGAGCCCTTATCAACAAACTCCTTTGCAATCTCAAATGCCTCCTTTGCATCCTCTAATGAAAACTCCATAAAGTCTTCATAGTCTGCATCTTCCCTGAGTGCCTTCAGGATGGAAAACTTCTTTGCAAAGTCAGAGGGAAGCAGTTTTGCCTCCTTTATTAACTGTTTTGAGAGCATGGTCTTAACCCCCTCATGGGTGGTTGCCCTTATGTCATAAAGTATCAGAAGGGCCCTTGCCATTGAATGTATTGCATAGTATGCCCTTGTGATGGAGTCCCTGTAAAGGCCCTCCTTTAAGAGGACCTCTGCTGCCCTTAGTCTTTCTGAGGCCACGGTCTTTCTATGTCTTGAAAGGGCTATTCGGTCTTCAAGAGTCAGCCTTTCCTTCATAGACAACTACTCCTTCAGATTCAATTTCTTTTATAAAGAGGCTCCCAGCCATTTTTAAATTTTGAAAGGTTTCAAGGTCGTAAAGGTGAATTGAGAAAGAGAAATTCTGTCGTAAGACCTTTTCTTCAACCTCCTCTGAAATGGAAAAGACCAAGTAAGTTACAGCCCTGTCTTTAGTTCTAACCAGAACAAACACATCCACATCAGATTCAGGCACAAACCGTCCATTCACACGAGAGCCAAAAAATGTTATGTTAAGGAGATTATCCTGAAGTGCATTCAGAAGCCCTTTTTTCAGGGCTTCCAGAGCCTTTTGAATGGATACTTCCGGAACCATTTCTACCGCTTTCATATTTTACAATAACATATGTTTTCCATATATTAAAACCAAAACCTGTCCTCATTCCCTCTGCAGCCTACTCAAACTGCAGTGCCCTGATAGGGTCTAAATCTGCCGCCTTTTTGGCAGGATACACACCAAAGAGGATGCCTATGCCCATTGTGCAGACAAAGGACAGCCCCACCAGTCCCACGGGAACACTAAAGGGCCAGCCTGCAAATGCTGCTATTACAGCCGACAGGCTGATGCCTGAGATTATCCCGATTATCCCTCCGGTGATACTCAAAAGTAATGCCTCTGACAGGAATTGAATAAGGATATCGCTCTTTCTTGCGCCTACGGCCCGCCGGATGCCTATCTCCTTTGTCCTTTCCCTTATGGAGATAAGCATGACCGCCAGTATCCCGATGCCTCCCACTATCAGGGAGACCGCAGCAATAGTGGTTGTAAGCAGGGTGAATGTCTGGCTGCTCTGCCTCTGCGCCTCAAGCACAGATGCCTGATTCTGTATGGTAAAGTCATCGGGCCTGCCCCTTCTGAGATGGTGCGTCTGTCTTAATATGGCCCTTATCTCGGCCTCGGCCTGGTCCATGCTCTGGCTATCCCTTGCCTGCACATAAATGGTATTTATGTAAGTGAGATTAAACAGCCGTCTGAGTGCTGTCTTAAGGGGGATGATGATCTGGTCATCCTGGTCTGTGCCGTTAATGTCAAGCCCTCTGGGTGCAAGCACCCCGATGACCTCAAAGGGAACCCTTCCGATACGGACCGTCTCGCCTACAGGGTCCTGCTGGCCGAATATGTTTTTCACCACTGTCTGCCCCAGCACCGCCACCCTTCTCATGCCCCTGTTTTCATCATCATCAAAAAATCTCCCCTCCGAGAGGGTATAGTTTCGCACAACGAGGATATCCGGGGTGGTGCCCACGATGGTTGTCTTTGTGCTGAGGTTTCCGTATTTGACCTGCATCTTCTTACTCTGTGCCGGTACTGCATAATTAACAACAGATGCCCTTGACATAATCTCATCGGCATCCCTGGGCTCAAGCGTGGTAACCAGTTTTGTCTGCCTCGCCCTTCCTGCTATGACCTTCACCTGGCCTGCACTAACAATCAGCAGATTACTGCCCATACTGGTTATCTGCGAGATGATCTTTTCTTCTGTGCCCCTGCCGATAGAGACCATGACTATCACCGCACAGACCCCAATGATAATCCCTGACAGGGAAAGGGCGGTCCTTACCTTATGCGTCAGCAGTATCTTCTGGGAGATTATAATGTTTTTTGTGACCTTCACTGATTCAGTGCCTGCACAGGGTCAAGGTTTGCTGCCCGTCTTGCCGGATAAACCCCGAAGACCAGCCCGATAAGGATACAGAAACCGAATGCGATGGCAAAGGGCTGCCAGGTAATGAGGATCGGTTTTCCAAGATGACGAACCAGCATCGCCACCACCACTCCTGCGACCACACCGAACACACCTCCAGAGAAGGTCAGGATCAGCGACTCACTGAGGAACTGAAAGACGATGTGTTTTTTCTTGGCACCCAGTGCCCGCCTGAGCCCTATCTCCCGCTTTCTTTCTGTAACCGACATCAGCATGATGTTCATGAGCACGATGCCCCCCACTACAGGCGATATGATGGCGATCAGCCACAGAAAAAGCCCCAGTGTCTTTGAGGTGCTCCTTATCATCTTTGCCACCTGCTCCGCGGTGGTAATCCTGAAGTCATCCTCCTCTGTGGAGGCAAGGTGGTGGTTCCTTCTCAGGGTCTGTCTTATCTGGCCGGCAATCTGTTTTGCATCCCTGGGGTTTTCAATTATCACCCTCAGCATACTTGTGTAAAGGGGCTGGTTCATGAGTCTTCTTGAGGCGGTGGTAAAGGGGATGAGAACAAGGTTGTCAAAATCCGTTCCTGCCGGCGACTGGCCCCTCCTCTCAAGGATGCCCTTTACCCTGAAGGATACATTCCTGATCATTATGTTCTTGCCTATGGGGTCTGCCTTTCCAAACAGTTCCCGTGCCGTGGTGGTGCCGATAACGCAGACCCTTGAGAGTTGTTCGTTGTCAGCCTCTGTGATAAACTCACCCCTTGATGCGCCCCTCCGCCAGGCGTCCTGCCAGTTCGGCTCCACACCCATCACCCAGGAGGTGGTGAATTTGTTTCCGTATTTTATTGGCATGTCAAGTTCCACCTGAAAGGGTGTGGCAAACTTCACTCCCGGGATGTTTTCAATATCTGAGATATCCTTCCTGGTCAGGTTGGCCTGCTCAACAGTGGAAGGCCCGCGCATCTTCCCGCCGCCTGAATGGACCATAATCGCATCGGGCCCGAAGTTATGTATCCTGTGCATGATGTTTTTATTGGCACCTGCTGTCATGGAAACCACCACGGTAAGTGTGGCAATGCCGACCATTATGGCCAGTTCAATAAGAAATGTCCTGAACCTGTGTCTGAATACTGAGCCGAAGGATACCCCGATAATCCTGGTAACTTTCATCACTGAACCTCCTCGTTAAAGATTTTGCCGTCTTTAAGGAAAAGCCTCCTGTCAGCGTATGCCGCATCCTCGGCATTGTGGGTGATGAGAACGATGGTCTTTCCCTCGTCATTGAGCCTCCTGAATATACCCATTATCTCCTTTGAGGAATCACTGTCCAGGTTTCCTGTGGGCTCATCGGCCAGGACAACTGAAGGCTCGTTTATGAGGGCACGGGCAATGGCAACCCTCTGTCGCTGCCCGCCTGAAAGCTCTGCCGGCCTGTAATGAAGCCTGTCTCCAAGGCCAACAGAGGCAAGCAGGTGCTCTGCCCTCTCACGGGCATCTGAAGGATACTCATCAGCATAAATCAGTGGCAGGAGCACATTGTCCAGTGCTGTGGCACCATCAAGGAGATTAAAGGACTGAAACACAAAGCCTATCCTTTTGTTTCTGAACTCAGAGAGCTGGTCGTCGTTGAGGCTCTCAACATCGGTTCCTTCAAACAGATAGGAACCACTGGTCGGCTTCAGCATACACCCAAGGATATTCATGAGTGTGGTCTTGCCGTTTCCTGAGGGTCCCATTATGGAAACAAACTCCCCCCTGTTCACAGTAAGGGTTACCCCCCTGAGGACATCTGTCTTTACAGAGCCGTTCTGAAAGGTCTTCGTAATGTCTTTCAACTCAATCATGCCTGAACCTCCTGTATTGGTTTTGTGGAACAAAGTGTCCTGAGATATGAAGACCTTTCGCTTTATAGACGGAAATCCTGACCCGACTAAGGCTCGCTCCGTTTCTCTTCTGAAACTCGCTTACGCTCAAACAGTCAGAAGAGACCCTTCGGGACACTCCGCTCGCCAAGTCGGGTGTCCCCATGATTTCCGTAAAATCCGCTCAAGGCCTTCATATCTCAATTTTTTCTGTTTGCCGGGACAAATCTC
>CAZEYP010000023.1:0-5730 GCA_964515925.1 uncultured Nitrospirota bacterium | reverse complement strand
AAATCCGCTCAAGGCCTTCATATCTCAATTTTTTCTGTTTGCCGGGACAAATCTCTCAGCCTCCTCCATGTCCAACAACCACCTCTCCTTCATGTAGCCCTGAGACAACCTCAATGTATTTACCACTTCTTATGCCTGTCCTGATGGCTACCTTCTCAGGCGGGCCATCACCACGCTTTACGAGCACAAATTTCCTCCCCCCTTCACGGATAACGGCCCTTTCAGGGATCATCAACACACCCTTTCTCTGCTTTTGATAGATGGTTACGCTGGTGGTCATGTCAGGCCTGAGAAGGTTTTTAAAGGGGCTCTTTATGTCAATCACCACATCGTAGTTGACCACATTGTCCTGGATAACGGCCTTGGGATATATGGCAGTGACCACCCCGGTAAACTCCTTATCAGGATAGGCATCAACCGTAAAGATTGCCTTCTGCCCGACCCTCACCTTACCAATGTCTGTCTCATCCACATAGGCATCCACCTGAAGCCTGCCAAGGTCAATGATGGTAACAAAGGTAGGGGCATTAAGCCCTGCAGCAACGGTCTCACCCTCCTGTGTGGATACAGAGGCTATTACACCTGAAATGGGCGCTCTGATGGTGGCATAGGAGAGTTTCACCTGAGCCACCTTCAATGCAGCACGGGCAGCCTCAAGTTGTTTTTTTGCAAGGTTAAGCCCGGCCTCTGCACTTTCCTTTTCCTTCACTGCCCTGTCAAGGGCCTCCCTGCTTGTAAAGCCCTTCTCTATCAGGTTCTGCTGACGCTTGAGTTCAAGCACGGCCAGTTTCAGCCTCGCCTCTGCATCCCTTACCCTTGCCTCTGCAACCTTTACTTCTGCCTGAGCCTTCTCTACTGCTGCCTCCAGGTCTGCCTTTTCAAGTTCTGCTATCACCTGTCCCTTCCTGACATAATCTCCGATGTTTGCATAAAGATGCTCCACCCTGCCCGATATCCTTGCACCCACCTTCACCTCAGCACCTACCTGCGGTTTGACCGCACCTGTGGCAAGCACCGTCATGGAGAGGTTCTTCCTGAATACCCGTGCCGTCTCGGTTGCCTGCCCACCGGTCTGTTTCTTCTGATATCCTGAAACAAGCAGGACCGTTGTGCCAGCGCCAAGAAGTAGAATCAGCACTACAAGGACAATCCATTTTTTTCTACCCTTTTTCAATCTCTACAACCTCCAGTATTTCAGTAATTAAAGTTATTACATCCAGTATGTGCTGTAGGTATATGGGTATCGGGTTTTCACTCATTCTCGCCGCACATCCATGTGCGGCTCCGAGGACGCACACTGAAGCAGCCATCACGGCTGCTTCGGCCGTGTGCTGAAACCGTTCAAACCCAATACCCATATACCGATTTTCCCGTTTGTTACTTTTTATCTCCCAACTCAGGTGTTATCAATCTTCCAACCGCTCTTTCAAGTTCTGCCATTGCTGTGTGCCAGTCAAGTTTTGCCTGAACCAGCCGGAGCCCTGCCCTGTTCAGGGCGGTCTGTGCATCAATGACATCAACTATTGAGACCGCACCATTTTTATACTCACCCTCTGTCACCCTGGCACTCTCTGAGGCACTTTCAAACAGTGCACGGGCGGCCTCTACTGCCTGAGTAGCCTCAATCAGTTTCGTATAGGCATCCCAGACCTCAAGTTCCACCCCGTGAAGCAGGTCCTCATATCCTGCCTTTGCCTCTTCAACCGATGCCCCTGCACGCCTGATCTCAGCCTCACGGTTGAACCCGTCAAACAGGGGAAAACTGAGCCCTATGCCTGTAAACCAGTGCTCCCTGTCAGGAGGCAGTGCACTGTCCTGCCACCCATAGTCTGTCCTCAGGGTTATCTCAGGCCAGTAACGGGCCTCTGCCTTTTTGAGTTCTGCCTCTGTGGCAGATATGCCTGCCAGGGCAGCCTGAAGTTCAGGCCTCTGCCGCAGGGCCTCTTTCATCAGCCGGTCTATCTCTGCAAGTTGCTGTTTGTATTCCTGCTCGGGTAGCCCTACCACATCAAAGGAGGCGGTGGGCCTCAGTCCCATCGCAGCGGCCAGACGGCCAAGGGACAACCTCCGCAAAGCCCTTGCCCTTACCAGTTGCAGAGTGGCATCAGCCCGCTCTGTCTCTGCCCTCAGAAGGTCTGCCTTTGTCACCATGCCGTTTTCAAACCTTGCCCTTGCAAGTTCAACATGGTAGCGGCTCTGCTTCAGTGTCTGCTCTGCAACCTTAGCCGTCTCCTCAGCAGCAATGACCTGATAGTATGCCCTCTCAACCTTCAGTGCTGTCTCAAGCAATGTGGCATTATGCCGGAGCCCGCTCTGTATGGCCTTTGCCCCGGAGGCCTGAACCGCTGCCTGACGCCTTCCGCCATCAAATATGAGATAGCGGAGGCTGATGCCGGTATCAATACTGCTTGATGTCACCTCCATCCCGTTCTGCACGGTCTTACTGCGGGATGCCCCTGCTGAGAGGTCTATCCCTGGCAGATAGGCTGAACGGGCGGCCTGCACACCTGCCATGGCCTCTTTGATGCGGCTCCACGAGGCCCTGAGTGCAGGGCTCTCTCTGAGGGCAATATCTATACACTGACCGAGGCTGAGTTTTTTGCCCTCTATTGAAACCCCTTCAGCGGCCTGCTTCTTAGGTGCCTTTAACGGTGCTGAAGGGGGCAGATACACTGATGACGGGCTGCCAGGAAGACCCTTTTCTTCCTTCAGTGCAGCCCCGGGAAGACAGCCATAGATGGCGGTCAGACAGACAAGAAACAGAACAACCCGTAGTGTGTTTTTCATCTACCCTTCCTCCACTGTTGTCCGGCAGGCATCCACCCGGGACGGCCTGCAGGGCTGTGGATAATCCTTTCTTTTATAAGACCGAAAAACCTTGCCCTCTGCCGTGGGGTGAGGATTTCTGCCTCCCTCAGGAGGTGCTCAATCACCCTTTTCTGAAGCGCCTGCTGAAGTGACTGTATCTGTTTTTGTTTTTTTTCAATCGCCTCCCTGTCAGGACTGTCAGCAGAAAGGAAGTCAATCAGTTCTATCTCCGCTTCCCTGATAAGTCTGCTCTGGTGGTCAACAAAGGCATGAAACCTGTCCCTCTCAGGGGCAAATCTGGAGATCTGCTCACTGCTGAGGTTCAGTTCCCTGTAGATCAACTGACCATTGCAGGCAGGACCTTCATAGGCTGCAGGATGGATGAATTTATGATAGAGATAAGAACCCACAAAGACCAGGTTCAGGGTCACAGAAAAGAGCATGAAGATGCTGAGGAGATTTTTTTTCATTTACTCCTCCCCCTCATAGGCCATGGAGATATACACAGAGGTTATTGATGACGGTGGGGAGGGCTCAAACCATTCAAGCCCATAGAGGTTATCTGTGGCCTGGCCACTGCTGTGACCCACAGGCATCCACCTGCCATCAATGGATATGCCGATGAGCAGGGCAAGCATCACGGCAACAACCGCTGCTGCCTTCATGGGTGCTGAAAGCCCATAAATCCATTCAACTGGCCACCAGTGTGGGGATCTCTGTGGCTTTGCAGAGAGGCTCTCACGGGCCTCAGCCATTATCCTTTGTGTAAGACCTTCTGGCAGAGGGGGCACTGGAAGGCTCTCCTTTAAGATGGCCTCCAGTTCGAGCATCTCCTCAAGGTGTCTTCTGCAGGACTCACAGGAGGCAAGATGCTCCTTCACAAGGGCATGTCTCTTTTCGGAGAGTTCCCCATCCATGTAGGCACCAAGATACCTTATGGTCTTTTTGCAATCCATCTTTGTCCTTCCTGTATTGTTAAACGGATGAGAAGGGCAAAAACCCCCTCGTTCAATCAAATCCACCCAGACCTTGCAATAACCCTGTGCAGAATATTAATATTTATGGAAAACGGAGGGATGGGTGGGGAGATGTTCAGGGGAAAAGGTGTGTTGAAACTATCAAGATATAAAAAGGGCGAAAGCAAATTTTCTGAAATAAGGGGAGCAATATTCCTGCTATGTCTATAACAGAAGCAGATACCTGCAGACGATATGTCCTGCCCAAACTTTATGCCGCAGGCTGGACAGATGACCAGATAAGTGAACAGAAGACCTTCACTGATGGCAGAATAGTTGTTGCAGGCGATAAAGTAAAAAGAAAGCCTCCTAAAAGGGCAGATTATATCCTGAGATACAGGAGAGACTTTCCCATTGCAGTAATAGAGGCAAAGGCCGCCTATAAAAAAGCCGCAGAGCCTACTTTAAAACAAAAAGAGGATAGTAATTATGGCAAATAACAAAAAATATGTAGAACTGCTCTGGTATGGGAAATACGAGAAGGTAGAAGTTGGCAATAAAATGCCAGTTGAGAGGCCTAATCTTCCCTTTCAGGTTGTTGAACCCATAAATGAGCCCAGGATGAAAGAATATGAAGGGCAGATGTTCTTTCCAAAGTCAGAATATCCAGAGAACTATCCAGAAGACTGGAAGAACCTTCTCATCTGGGGCGACAACAAACTTGTAATGTCTTCTTTGCTAAAGCAGGGATGGGCTGGAAAGATAAATCTCATCTACATTGACCCGCCCTTTTTCACCGGTGCAGACTTTACGATAAAAACAAAAATTGGAGATGAAGAAGTTGAGAAGGCACCATCAATCATAGAAGAGCGGGCATATAAAGACACCTGGAGCGGCGGCATTGCATCATATCTTAAGTATATGTATGAAAGATTGGTTTTAATGAGAGAACTTCTTGCTGAAAACGGCTCTATCTATGTCCACTTAGACTGGCATGTGGGGCATTATGTAAAGGTCCTGATGGATGAGATTTTTGGGTATGAGAATTTCAGGAATGAGGTGGTATGGAAAAGGACTTCTGCACATAGCCATGCAAAGCTAATGGGTACGGTCCACGACATAATTCTTTTTTATAGTAAAAGTAACGATTTCTGTTGGAATCAAATTTATCAACCATATAGTGAGGAATATGTTCAAAGCCATTATAGGTATGTTGATGAAAATGGGAGAAGGTATAGAACTGATAATTTAATCGCACCTGGCGGAGGTTATAGGTACGAATGGAAAGGGATTATAAAAAATTGGAGAGCTCCAAAAGAGACAATGGAAAAATGGGAACAAGAAGGAAGGTTGGTTTACACTAAATATGGCACTCCGGAATATAAAAGGTATTTGGATGAAATGCCGGGAGTGCCTTTACAAGACTTATGGACTGATATCCCTCCTATAAACTCTCAAGCTCATGAAAGACTGGACTTCTCCACCCAAAAACCCGAAGCCCTTTTAAAGAGAATAATTCTTGCCTCTTCCAATCGCGGCGACATCGTTGCAGACTTCTTCTGTGGCTCAGGGACAACACTGGCGGTGGCAGAGAAACTTGGAAGACGCTGGATAGGCTCTGACCTTTCAAAGTTTGCCATTCAGGTAACAAGAAAGAGGCTTCTTGATATTCACAATTCCAAGGACTTGATGGACAATGATGGGAAAAAGAAAAAACTCTATGGCATGCCTGCAAGGCCATTTGAGATATGGAACATAGGCAATTATGAGACTATCTACTGGAAGGACAGGGAAGATGAATACCTTGCCTTTGTCCTTAAACTCTATCGGGCACAGCCCCTCAGTGGCTTCAGGTACCTTCATGGAAGAAAAGGAGACAGGATTGTCCATGTGGGTCCCCTGAATGCACCTGTAACAATGGAAGAGGTTGAAAAGGTTGTCCTTGAGTGCAGAGCCAACGACTTCA
>CAZEYP010000022.1:0-41582 GCA_964515925.1 uncultured Nitrospirota bacterium | reverse complement strand
GACGGTATATGTAGTGTAACTGATAGGTACCTGTCAGGAAACAACCTCTGTAATAGTTTTCAGTGGAGGGATATGGACTGTAGTTAATAAATTTGTTTTCCTCCAATGCTTTTAATAGAGGTCTCACACAAACCCCTGTCATGCCTGTGGTTTATGATTTTTATCATAGAAAACCCGCCTTTTTTTTGATATCTTAAAGACAACAAAAGATAAACAGGAGGTTGATTATGGACAGGTTTGTAAAGAACTTTATAATAGTAAGCATTGTATATCTTGCACTTTCGTCTGTTATTGGTGTATTGATGGCTGTAAATACAGATTTTCAGACCCTTAAATTCATGCATTCCCACTTCATGCTGCTTGGGTGGGTCTCAATGATGATTTACGGGGTTGGTTATCACATACTTCCACGATTTTCTGGCAGGCTCTTAAAGAGCAAGACCCTTGGTGAGCTTCAATTCTGGCTTGCAAATGTGGGACTTTTGATGCTCACTATATTTTATACGCTGAGAATTTATAACCCCGAAGCAGGTATATACACCACATTGATTGCAATTGGTGGCTTTATAGAGGTGCTCAGCATAATCCTGTTTTTCTACAACATGCTTGCCACCATAGTGCCCAGGGAAGAAGAGTTTTAGTCAGGTTTTATTCATAGAGCTCTGAGAGTCTGTCAGGGTCGGTCAGTATTATCCGGCCCTTTTGTTCTTTGACGAGCCCTTTGTTTTTGAACTTTGACATGGTTCTTATCGAGGTCTCCACTGTTGTTCCCACCATGTCTGCTATGTCCTGTTTGGTAAGTCTCATGTCTATCAATATACCATCGGTGGTCTTCTTTCCCATCTTTGATGCAAGCTTGGCAAGCAAAGATGCGATTCGGGATTCAACCCGTTCCAGTGCGATGTTTTTAAGCATCTCCTGGGAGCCTCTCATCCTTTCACCAATATCCATGGCAAGCCGCATCATAAGCTGTGGGAACCGATCAAGCAATTTCATTAGCGATGCCCTTGAGATCCTTGCAAGCTCGGTATCTTCCATGGCTATGGCAGAGGCAGGGTAGGGGAAGCCCTTCATTACAGCAACAGCACCAAAGAACTCGCCCTCGGATATTATCTCAAGTATGAGCTCTTTTCCCTCATTGGAGTATTTGATAATCTTTACCCTGCCGGATTTTATAAGATAAAAGCTATCAGGCTGTGAGCCTTCATGAAATATGGTGCTTTTCTTTGGATATTTTTCTACCTTTATGTATTTGCTTAGCTCCTTGAGTTCTTCATCATCAAGGTCACCAAAGATTTCAAAACTTCTAAGCCACTCAACCATTGGTTATACTCCTTTCTTCTGAGTAAGTTCTGATATAGGATACTAAATGAAACAACAAACTGGCAATCACATCCTTACCCCCTACACGCTACTCCCTATAATTTCCCCTACCCCCTATTAAGACTTTTAAGTTAAAATATAAAAATGGATTTTAGCAGACTTATAAAGGGATTTTCAAAGGTTAATATAGCGGTTGTTGGCGACCTTATCCTTGACCATTACATCTGGGGACTGGTGGAGCGGATTTCGCCTGAGGCACCTGTGCCTGTTGTGGATGTAAAAAGGGAGGATTACAGTCTTGGTGGTGCAGCAAATGTGGCATCCAATGTGGTTGCCCTTGGCGCGAGGGTTACAGTGGTGGGCTTAAGAGGTGATGACTTTCATGGAGAGGTTCTGGAAAAACTGCTCTCTGACAGGAAGATAAACACAGAGGGGCTCTTTATTGGTTCAAGACCAACAACCGTGAAAACCAGAGTGCTTGCACACAACCAGCAGGTTGTGAGGTTTGACAGAGAGGACCGTCGCAGGATAAGTAAAAAGAGGTTCAATAAGATAAAGGAATTCCTGATAGACAACAGAGATTTATTTGATGCAGTCATCATCTCTGATTATAAAAAGGGTATAGTGACTGAAGCGCTTATGAGGTTTATTATAAAAGAGTTCAGACACAATGGCCACTTTGTATCGGTTGACCCTAAAGTTGGACATTTTAATCTCTACAAGAGGGTATCCATAATTACCCCGAATCTTAAAGAGGCATCACAGGGTGCTTCAGTAGCTATCGAGGATGAAAACAGTCTTATCAAAGCAGGCAAAAAACTGATGAAGAGACTTGAGCTTGATTCAGTTTTGATAACCCGTGGTGAGCATGGGATGAGCCTTTTTGAGAAAGACATGATCACCCACATACCAACGGTAGCCAGAAGTGTTTACGATGTAACAGGAGCCGGAGATACGGTGATTGCTACCCTCACGGTTGCCCATGTTGCTGGAGCAGGCCTCAGGGATGCTGCTATCTTATCAAACCACGCTGCCTCAGTGGTGGTAAGCAAGCTTGGCACGGCAATAGCCTCACCCAGGGAGATAAGGGAGTCGATAAAGAAAAGTAAGCTGGAAATAAGGGAATTGGGGTGTTAAGGTTATCGGGTTCATTGCCTTAATTTCTAAGGGCCTGTGAGGTGTTAAACAGGCTAAAATATATAGGAGGTGATAGAGGATGAGCAATAAGCAGCCTACTGCGGTTGCACTTCTTTCAGGTGGGCTTGACAGCACCCTTGCCATACTGGTGCTTCTTAAACAGAATATAAGGGTTAAGGCGATTACCTTTTTAACTCAGTTTGGCTGCGACATAACAGACAGTTCTTCCTGCTCAAAGAACCCTTTCCCTGCTGCTGAGAGATTTGGCTTTGAGGTGAAACTCTGTCATCTGGCAGATAAGTTCATGGAGATAGTGAAGAATCCGAAGTTTGGACACGGAAAAAATATGAACCCCTGTATAGATTGCCGTATCCTGATGCTTAAGGAGGCAAAGGTATACATGGACCTTATTGGTGCAGACTTTCTTGTAACCGGTGAGGTGCTCGGGCAGAGACCCATGAGCCAGCGCAGGGAGTGTTTTCCGATGATAGACAGAGAGGCAGGTGTGGAGGGGCTTGTACTCAGGCCATTGAGTGCCAGGCTTATGCCGCCGACGATACCCGAACAAAAGGGACTTGTTGACCGAGAAAGGCTTTATGGTTTCAAAGGAAGAACCCGAAAGCCTCAGATGGCACTGGCTGAAGAACTGGGCCTTGAGGATTATCCTTCACCTGCTGGAGGCTGTTTACTTACAGAGCCAACCTATGCAACCAGACTCAGGGACCTTTTGCAGTACAGTACTGACCCTGAGATAAATGAGATACACCTGCTGAGGGTTGGCAGGCACTTCAGACTCTCTCCTGTCTGTAAACTTGTGGTTGGAAGAAACCGCTCTGAAAACGAAAGGATACTTTCTCTGGCCAGCAAAAATGACCTGCTGCTCAGGGTACCAGGGGTGGGAAGTCCTGTCTCTTTGCTTTCAGGTACACCGTCTGATGCAGAGATAATGCTTTCTGCATCCATTACAGCAAGATACTCAGATGCAAAGAGTTTGAAGAGGGTAGAGGTGCTGGTTTATAACATCAAAGAAGACCTGTATCGTCTTGAAGTGGAACCAGTTGGCAACCCTCTCCTGGAAGACTACAGGATTCAATATACAGAGAAAAAGAAAAAGAGAAAAAGAAGGCGTAATAAGGCAGTGGAGGTTTAAGCATGAAGAAATAAAGCCACAGATGACGCAGAGAGCACAGAGATTATGTAGAGACCTGATCTCACTATCAGTAATGCTTAATCAGAAAGGGCTGTGTCAAGTCTTTTAACAAAATCCTCTGGCCCCACAAAGCCTATTAATCTCAGGCGCCTCAGCTCCTTTCCGTTTTTTCCAAGGAATACCACAGTTGGTACTCCTTTTATTCTGTATTTCTTTTTAATCCTCTGGACAAAGGGACTTTTGTCGTTTGTAAGGTCAACCTTTACGAATACAACCCTGCCATCGTATTTAACAACCGAGGGGTCAGAAAATGTAATGCTGTCAAGCTCTTTACAGGGGATACACCAGTCTGCAAAAAAGTCAATCACCACAGGCCTTGAACTGGCAATCGCATCTTCAATAAGTCCTTCACTGTATTGATTCCAGTGTATCTCCTCTTTATGTGGCATTCTGGTGGATAGGTAGACCCAGGAAGCCACTATTATCATTACTATGGCCACGATAGACTTGATAATGTGGAATCCCCTGGCATTTATGCCTGAACGGTCAAATATGATGAGCCATGCCCCACTTATAAAGAGTGATAACGAAAACAGAAGGTTGTATGTATTTTTATCCAGCACAGGGTCAAGAAAATAAACTGCCATTATAATCATTACAAAACCAAATATCCTTCTTACCCCTATCATCCACTCGCCAGAGCGGGGAAGGGCAGATATCTTGCTTGAAAAGGTGCCCAGTATCAGATAGGGAAGCCCAAGCCCCATGGCAAGAAAGAAAAACATGGTAAAGCCTAAAAAGGGGTCACCCTTTGCCGCAACATAAGTAAGAAGCCCGAGCACAAATGGGCCTATACAGGGAGCAGCCACTACCCCCATGGTAACACCCATTACAAAGGAGCCAGCTACCCCGGAGCGTGCTTCACCACCTGTAAGTCTCATAAGAAAGGAGGGCACTCGTATCTCGTAAAGGCCAAACATACTGAGTGAAAGTGCAACCATAATTATTGCAATTGCTATGCTTACAGCAGGAGATGTCAACTGTGTACCAAGCATGCTCCCTGATAGTGAAGCAGCAGTACCAAGGGCAGAGTACATTACAGCTATCCCAAGTACATAGAAAAGTGCATTAATGAAGCCCTTTCCCCTGTGTTTCATACCACCAAAATAGGAGATAGTGATTGGTATAAGAGGATAAACACAGGGTGTAAGGTTAAGAGCCAGGCCACCAAGAAAAATAAGAATCAATGTAAGAAACATTCCCTTCTGGGCTACCATGGCAGCAATATCGCCACCACCTGCTGCAGAAAGACCCTGCTGAGGTGTTTTTCTGGATGAGCTCTGTCGAGGAAGGGGACTTACTGAAAATATACCTTTGTTAAGCTCTCTAACAGGTGTGCCTTCAGGTACTAAGTTCAGGTTGAAGATGATAGATTTTTTAGTGGGTGCAAGACATACTGCATCATTACAGGCCTGATATGTAATGGTTGCAGGGAGCCTGTACTGCCCTGGTTTCAGGGTTTTGTCAGCATGTCCCTTTATAATTATATAGATTTTGCCGCTGAATATCTCCACCCTGCCTACAGACTTTAGGGTCATTATTTCATGTTCAGGGAACTTTATCTCTGTAATACTTATTCCATCAGGTAATTTAAATTTAACCTTTGTTGGAATGGCAAACTCGTTAGAAGGCCTGTTGCTGTTTATGTGCCATCCCTTTTTAATATCCATTTCAATGGCAATCTGGAATGTGCTGCCAGCATTTACCTTGTCAGTGGCATAGTATGGCTTTATATCCAGTGTCTCTTCAGGTGTAATGGAAAAACAGATGGCTGGAATGACCAGGGTTAGAATAATAAAAAAGATGATTAATTTACCTCGCACACTCTTCCTCCGAACCCTTTATTTTCTCTATTGCATGGGGTAGAACATCAATGATTACCGAGAGACCCTCCTGAACCGCCTTCGGACTTCCTGGAAGGTTTATGATAAGGCATTGCTTTCTCACCCCTGCTACAGCCCTTGAGAGCATTGCCCTTGGAGTCTTTCTTAGCCCCTCCATGCGCATAGCCTCTGCAATACCTGGTATCTCTCTTTCTATTACCTCAAGTGTTACGTCAGGCGTGATGTCCCTTGGGGAAAGGCCAGTTCCACCGTTTGTAATTACCAGGTCAACCTGTCCTGAAAGTTCAAGAAGGAGTGCTTTGAGCTGCTGTCTTTCATCAGGTATTATATCGTATCTTACAACCTTGAAACCTCTGTCTTCGGCTATCTCTCGTATTAACCTTCCACTGAGGTCTTCTCGCTCTCCCCTTGAGCCCTTATCACTGAGGGTAATGATGGCAGCAGTGTACATAACTCAGTTTTTTATCTCTATTGGATCGCCTGTTTTTATCTCACCACCCTGTAAAACCTTTACAAATATGCCTTCTTTGGGCATCACGCAGTCGCCTGCCTGCTGATAAATAGCACAGCGACTATGACACCTCTTCCCTATCTGGCTAACTTCAACCTCTACTGTCTCGCCTATATGAAGTCTGGTGCCTACTGGAAGCTTTAACAGGTCGATACCTTCTGTAGTGATATTTTCAGCAAAATCCCCTGGACCAACATCAAGCCCCATCCTCTGCATCTTCCGGATACTCTCAAGTGCAAGAAGGCTTATCTGCCGATGCCAGCTTGAGGATGCATGGGCATCTCCTGTGATGCCAAAGTTTTCCTTTATAATGACCCTGTCAACAGGCTTTTTTCTCACACCCTTACGGTCGCTTATATTTATTGATACTATTTTACCTTTCATTTAAAATAGTATACCTGAAAGATAGGTGCTAAATCCACAGGATGTTACATAAAAATTACCGGTTATGGTATGTTATACAAAAAACAGAAGAGCCCAATAAATGATTATGAAAAAACAACGAACAATACTGATTGTTGATGATGAAAAGACCAATTTAAAACTCCTTTCTGCAATCCTTGCCCCTGAAGGATACAGGTTGATCACCGCTGAAAGTGGTATGCAGGCACTTGAGGTTGTAGAGAAAGAAAAGCCCGACCTGCTGCTTCTTGACATCATGATGCCAGAGATGGATGGCTATGAGGTATGCAGAAGGCTAAAGTCAAAGAAAGAAACAAGGATAATCCCTGTAATAATGGTTACTGCTCTTACTGATAAAAAGGACAAGATAAAGGCAGCAGAGGCAGGTGCTGATGAATTTATCTCAAAACCTGTTGACAGGACAGAGTTACAGGTCAGGGCCAGAACACTTTTAAGGATAAAGCAGTACCAGGAAGAACTAATAGCAAGTTACAGGGAGCTTGAAGCACAGAATAAGAAGTTGAGAGAGCTTGAGCATATGAAAGAAGAACTTACACACATGGTAATACACGATATAAAGAACTCACTCTTTGAGATGTCCTTTATACTGCAGCTTTTTATGAAATACAAAAGGATATTCAACGAAAGACAGATAAATTTTTTAAAGATAGGCATAGACAACTGTGAACATATGAAATCAATGATACAGAACATTCTGGACATTTACAAAATGCAGGAGGGTAGGTTTTCTCTTAATAAAGAACTAACCTATCTGGATGATATAATTAGCCAGGTATGTGAGATGTTCAGGCTTTCACTTGAACTAAATGACCAGCATTTGAGCGTTTTTGTTGACGATGAGCTACCACTGGTGGAGATTGACAGAATAGTAATCGCAAGGGTACTATCTAATCTCATTTACAATGCAATAAAACACACCCCCAGGGGGGGCGATATTACCATCAGGGCAAGTTTTACAGGAGACGATTATTTAAAGGTTGAAGTGGAAAACGATGGCGACACCATACCATCAGAGTTCAGGGATAAGATATTCGACAGATTTGAACAACTTGAGGTGAGAGAAAAGGGCATTATATCTGGAAGTTGCGGGCTTGGCCTTGCTTTTTGCAAAATGGCTATAGAAACACATGAGGGAAGGATCTGGGTTGAAGATAAAGAGGATTCATTGGGTAGTAAGTTCTGCTTTATCCTTCCTGTTATTAATGATGCTTAAGGAGTGAAATGTACAAAAAGGGGCTGGAGGGTAGTGTTTGAAAAGACTGCTTGTTCTTATTTTATTGATTTTATTTAGTTCTCGGGGGTATTCAGAAACAGGAAAGATCTCCAGAGAAATATTATCAAGATTGACGAATATGAGTATAGAAGAGTTGATGAATGTCTCAGTAGATAGGGTATATAGTGCATCAAGATTTAGCCAGAGTATAGATACTGCACCTTCTTCTGTGACTATTATAACCAGAGAAGACATAAAAAGATATGGATACAGAACTCTTGCTGAGATATTAGGCAGTATCAGGGGGTTTTATCGGACCTACGATAGAAATTATGATTATATAGGAGTCAGAGGATTTTCCAGACCTGGTGATTACAACACCCGTGTGCTTTTAATGATTGATGGCCACAGGATTAATGATGCAATTTTTTCAAATTCACCTGTAGGGACAGAGTTTCCACTTGATATTGACCTGATAGAAAAGATCGAGGTAGTAAGGGGACCATCATCATCTCTTTATGGAAGCAATGCATTCTTTGCGGTTGTAAATATCATTACAAGAGATGAGGAGGGATTGAAATCACTGGAGGGCTCCTTTGATATTGGCAGTTTTGACACTTTTAAGGAAAGGCTTACCCTTGGGTATCCCTTTGATAAAAATAGCTCTATGATTGTCTCAGAAACCTACTATGACAGCAAAGGTGATGAAAAGCTGTATTTCAGGGAGTATGACACTCCTGATCAAAACAATGGTATAGCCGAAGACCTTGATTACGACCGTTATAAGAGTCTTTTTTTTAAGATTAATAAGAAACCATTTGTTTTCACTACGGTATACTCAAAACGAAAAAAGGGTGTGCCCACGGCATCTTATGAATCTGTTTTTAATGACCATAGATATTTCACAGAAGAGGAGTACTTCTATTTTGATGTTAAATATGAAGACCGTCTGAAGAAATGGCTTAAGCTTACGACCCGTGCAAGTTATAACTATTTCTACGACATAGGACACTTTCCTTTTGATTACTCTAAAACAGATGTCCCTTTTATTGTATTAAACAGGGAGTTTTCAAAGGCATACTGGGTTGTGGCTGAAACAATGCTCACCTACAGACCTGCAAAGGCTCACAGGATAATTCTGGGAGCAGAGTTAATAAAGAATCTTAAACAGGAGCAAAAAAACTATGACATAAAAGTCTATCTTCATGACCGAAGACATACAGGCAGCCATGCCTTTTTTGTTCAAGATGAATACAGAGTAATGAAGAAACTGATTTTAAATATGGGGTTGAGATTTGATGAATACTCCACCTTTGGCAGTTCCTTAAACCCACGGATTGGTATAATCTATCAACCAGTTAAAGATTTAACCTTGAAGCTTTTGTATGGCAGGGCATTCAGGGCACCTTCTGTTTACGAGCTTTATTATGGTGATGGAGACACACAGAAGCCAAATGAAGGGCTTGGGCTTGAGAAAATAGATACCTACGAACTGGTTATTGAAAAGAGAATTTCCCCTGAGTTAAGGACATCCCTTTCAGCATTCTATTACAGGACTAAAGACCTGATTACCCTGAAAACCGACCCCTCAGACGGGATGATGTATTTTGATAATGTAGATGAGGTTGTTACAAAGGGCATTGAGTTAGAACTGATGGCTCACCTGAAAAAGGGCCTCAGAGGAGAAATCGAATACTCCTATCAGGAAGCAGAAAATAGGGCTACCGACAGCATTATTTCAAACTCTCCAAGACATATAGCAGATGCAAGACTAAGTGTCCCCTTAATAAAGGATAAACTCTTTTCTTCCATAGAGTTGCTTTATACATCAAAGAGAAAGACTGTAAAGGGGACATCTGCTGGTGAGGTGTTTCTTACAAACCTTGTTCTGTTATCTAAAACCATGCATGGAAAGCTTGAGCTATCTGCCGGGATATACAATCTGTTTAACAGACAGTACGAATACCCGGCATCAGAGGAACATATCCAGGATGTTATACAGCAGGATGGAAGAACATTAAGGGCAAAGGTGGTTTACAGGTTTTGATGAATAGATTCACTATCATAAAAAGGGCTGTACTGTCACTGCTGTTAACCCTGAGCATCGGGGTTGCTTCTGTGTTTGCAATGACTGAGTCAGGATCAACGGTTTCATCAGAATATCTATTGAAGGCTGCCTTTATATATAAATTTATAAATTTCGTTGAATGGCCAGCACCGCTTCTGCAGCAAGATAACTATTATTTTAACCTGTGTATCCTTGGAAAGAATCCCTTTGGAGAGGCTATCTATGTTTTTGAGGGCAAAGAGATACGAAACAGGATACTCAGGGTAAGGCTGATCAGTTCACCATCTGAGGCAAAACAGTGCAGAATACTCTATATAAGCCCTTCTAACAGGAAGGTAGTTAAAAGAATAATTAATAAAATTGCCAGTCAACCTGTGCTCACCATTGGAGATTTCAAGGGATTCTCTGAAAAGGGTGGGATGATAAATCTCATAAAGATATCAAACAGGATCAGATTCGAGATAAATCTGTCCTCAGCCAGAAAGGCTGGCTTGAGAATAAGCTCAAAGCTTTTAAGACTTGCTGTGAAGGTTTATGATGAAAAAAAGGTTTCAGTTCGCAGAGATATTAAGGAACCTGTCGATTAGAGACAAGATTACACTGATAATAATGATAACCAGCACCACTGTGCTCCTGGCTGCTACTGTGGCATTTGTGTTGAATGATTTTTTTTCTGTAAAGAGAAGTATCTCTGAAAATCTAAAGAGTGTAGCCAAGATAATTGCCAACAATTGTACTGCCGCAATCGAGTTTAACGACAAACAGACTGCCCTTGAGATCCTGAGCTCACTGGAGAATGAACGTTCAATTGCCTGTGCCATCCTGTACAATGATAAGGGTTTTAAGTTCGCTGAATATATAAATAAGGATTTATACACTGAGGGAGACTCTGATACCGAGATGTTGCCACTTCAGTGGCGGGGAATGTGGGATGAGGTGAAACTCGAGGGAAATTACTTTGTTGCCTTCCAGAAGATATACCTTGACGGGAAAATAATAGGTGCCTTAAAAATTAGTTATGCTTTAGACGAAATGAAAAAGAGGATATCAGGTTATCTTTTTATAGCGCTTTTAGTCTTTTTTGTTTCAATAGTTTTTGCATACATAATTGCTACAAGGATTCAGGGTGTTATATCAACTCCGATAATAAAGACAACAGAAACCATTCGTAGCATAACAGAATCAAAGGATTACTCTTTAAGGGTTGAAACAGGAATCGACAGAAATGACGAGATAGGTGTGCTTGTCAGGAGCTTTAATGAGATGATCGCCAGGGTGCAGGCTCGAGACAGAGAGCTCCAGCAACACAGGGAACACCTTGAGGAGATAGTAAAACAGAGAACACGAGAGCTTGAGGCTACCTCAAAGAGGGCAATGCAGATGGCAAGACAGGCCAGGGCTGCCAGTATGGCAAAGACCACATTCCTTGCAAATATGAGCCATGAACTGAGGACACCACTTAATGCAATAATCGGATTTTCAGAGGTTCTATTAGACAAACACTATGGTGAGATAAACAGGATCCAGGAAGAGTATATTAATGACATCCTTCATAGTGCAAGGCATTTGCTGTCACTGATTGACGACATACTTGACCTTTCAAAGATCGAGGTCGGCAAGATGGAGCTCCATAAGGACTATGTGAACTTCAAGGAGCTGGTTGAACGGTCGCTTATTATGATAAAACAGAAGGCGATTAAACATGGAATAAAGATATCCACTATCATAGAGAATATAGCTGAGATTGTTGTTGCTGATGAAAGAAAGATGAAACAGGTTCTTTTTAATCTGCTAACCAATGCAGCAAAATTTACACCAGATGGGGGAAGCATAGAAGTTCATGTCAGTATGGTGGATTTTCAGTGGATAAAAAACAATGTGCCTTCAAGGTTCAAGGAAGATGTCTTTAATGTGATTAACAGAGAAGTAAACAGGTATATAAAGGTATCTGTTAAAGACACGGGTGTGGGGATAGCACCTGAGTCGGTAAAAAAGATATTCGAGCCCTTCCAGCAGGAAGACAGCTCAACATCCCGACGCTTTGGTGGAACAGGACTTGGTCTTTCCCTGTCTGCAGAGATAATAAGACTTCATAAAGGTGCCATCTGGGTTGTGAGCGAACCTGACAGGGGCAGTGAGTTTACCTTTGTCGTGCCGGTTGAGGAGATATAAGAATGGAAGTTATGTTAAAATATGAAAGGCAGGGTTTATTGCGCTGGTTGCGTTGATAGCGTTCATTGCGTTTGTCGGGTTAATAGCGTTAATTGTGTTTTTTGCGTTTTTGGGGTTGGGTATTTACTACTCCCTACACGCTACCCCCTACACCCTATAATGTACAGGATTTAAAAAAGAAAGGAGGAAGGCAGAGGGTATCTAGATACCTCTTTGCTGCAACAGAGTATGCCAGAGTACAAGGAGTTTACCATGGAAGAAGAAGAGCTTTATGACAGGGAGATGAACGAACTGTTGAGGCTTGTTAAAGAAGGAGCAACCATCCCGGATGCCTGCAGGAAGATAGAGACAGAAAATCCAGAGATGGTGCAGATACTGAAGGATGACCTTTTAAAGATAATGATCGCTGAACTCCACTATGGAAAAAAGATGACCCTTAATGAGATAGCTCGTTTACTTGATGTAGAGATTAACGAGGTAATGCAGGCAAACGAGATTATGATAGAAGATGTTATGTATACTGTTAAGGAAACTCACCTGAAAGACTTTCCAGGTAGTGACCTGACACACTAATTTGCGATTTTGTCTCTTCTTGATTCGTCGATTTTTCTTAATGTATCAAGAAGAAGTTCTTCAGCAGGTGCCCTGAAACCTATCTTTTGGATTGATTCAGGAACCTGCACATCTTCAAGACAGTAGTGTCCATTTTTTATGGTGAGTGTATGAAACAGTGCATCTTCAACGATCTGTTTTATAGCATTCTTTGTATCATCCCACGAGACAAATCCTTTGTTAACTGCACATATCTCCACAGGCAGGTCATTATTCTCTGCCTCTTGAAAAAGACCGGTAAGGTCTCGCTCATGAAGTTTATTTTCCTTTATAAGATATTCGACAAAGGAGATATTTTTTTCATCTGTACTGAGAGTGGCATAAAGTATATGACCATCATCAAAATAGAATTCAGCATTAAGTCCTATAGAGATTATGGTTAGCTTTCCAGAGAGTTTAACCATTGAGATAAACTGTATAATATCAGATACTGAAATCTGCCCCAATCTACCTGAGAAAGTTACATTTCCAGATGATACAGTGCCTGTTTCTTTTAATACCTCATAGATGGCTGTCTTTGTATATGTCTTCAATTCATGCCTCAGTATGTTTCTAACAATGGAGCCTAAACCATATAATTCTGCCTTTTCCTCTTTATTATCTCCTGGTTCTGCTGGCGATTTAAATATAATCTCATTTATTTTTGAGAGTATTTCTGTGGGATGAAATGGCTTGTTAAGATAATGAGAAATGCCGAGCCGTTGCTTAAAGGTCTTAATAACATCATCCTTTTTTTCCGTAAGAACCACGACGGGGATATCTTTCATCTCCGGGTCTGCACGCATAATTTTGCAGAACCTATAACCATTGATTCTGGGCATGATAAAGTCAACAAAGATAATGTCAGGTTTTATCTGTTTGAGTATTTCAAGCCCATGGTCGCCATCTTCTGCAGTGATTACATCAAAACCAGCCTCTTTCAGTAAAGAAGCTGTTTGTTTTCTTATTTCAGGTGAGTCATCAATTAGCAGTATGGTCTTTTTTGACATCTGTGTTTCTCTTGATTAATCTTCGAATATAAAGACTATTTCGTCAGGCCTTGAGAGGTTTAGTTGCTCTCGTGCAAGTTTTTCCATGTAAAAGGGGTCTTCCTGAATCTGGAATATCTGTTTCTTTAACTGTTGGTTTTCTTTCTCCAGTAGACTTATCTCGTTAGTGAGTTCAAGACGCTTTTCTTTGAGGTTAAGATACTTGAAAAAACCATTGTCATCAAAGACAAGAGTCCATAGCAGATATAGATTCAGCACAATAAGTAAAAAATATAGTATGAGCGATTGTTTTCTTTTTTCCTGATATACCTGTTTTCTGAGAAGGTTGCGTTGAATCATAAATAATTATAGCATATTTCAGTTTTCAATCACTTCCATCTTTATCTCAATTCTTTTAAGTGGTATGTTGCGCCAGTCTCTTGGTTGGGAGACGATCTTATCAACTACATCCATACCCTCCTCAACCTCACCAAACACCGTGTATTTTCCGTCAAGATGGGGTGCGGGGGCAACGCATATGAAAAACTGAGAGCCAGCACTGTCAGGGTCTGCCTTTCTCGCCATTGACAGGGTGCCCCGAAGATGGGGTTTATTGTTGAACTCAGCCTTTAGAGTATAACCAGGACCTCCGAGCCCGTAGCTTGCCCTATTCAGGGTTTTTGTGTTGGGGTCCCCACCCTGAATAACAAATCCAGGTATTATCCTGTGAAAGATCGTTCCATCGTAGAATCCTTTTTTGGCAAGGGTGATAAAGTTGTACACATGGTTCGGGGCCACCTCAGGGAAGAACCGCAACTTTATGTCACCGAATTTTGTATGAATGATTACCCTCGTTTTTTTCATTGCCTCTATCTCTTTCTTGCTGAACTTTCTGTAACGCACCTCTGCCCCTATTGTTGATGACAGTAAGGCCATGAATGTCAAACACAGGAAAACCAGAATAAGATATCTCTTCAATTTAACCTCCTTCTTAAAAGACAGGGTGTAGCGTGTAGGGTGTAGGGAGTAGTGTTAGTTTTTAACTCAACACTCAAAACTAAACACTCAACATTCACTACACCCTACTCCCTAAGCCCTATTTCATGTTGCCTGCCTTTAAATTATAAAAGGCAGAAAGACCAGGGAAAAGGGCTGCCTCGTCAAGCTCTTCCTCTATTCTCAGTAGCCTGTTGTATTTTGCAATTCTTTCACTCCTTGCAAGGGAGCCTGTTTTTATGAATCCAGTGTTACAGGCAACTGCCAGGTCAGCGATGGTTGTATCTTCGGTCTCTCCTGAGCGATGAGATATAACCGCTGTCCAGGATGCACGATTGGCCATCTCAATGGCGTCAAGTGTTTCGGTAAGTGTGCCTATCTGATTCAGTTTTATAAGGACCGAGTTGGAGATTCCCTCATCTATACCCCTTTTGATTATCTTTGTATTGGTAACAAATATGTCGTCTCCTACTAACTGAACCTTGCTGCCAAGTCTTTCGGTAAGCTCCTTCCAGCCTTCCCAGTCGTTTTCTCCAAGACCATCTTCAATAGAAAGGATTGGGTACTTCTTAATGAGTGTTTCATAGTAATCGATAAGCTCGGAAGATGAGATCGATTTGCCTTCAAAGGTATATTTGCCCTCACTAAAAAGCTCGGATGCAGCCACATCAAGAGCCACAAAGACATGCTCCCCTGGCTTGTAGCCGGAATCCTCTATAGCCTTCAGAATCAACTCAATTGCCTCTTCGTTTTTATCAAGGCTTGGTGCAAAGCCTCCCTCATCTCCCACTGCGGTGTTAAGGCCCTTTGAGTTAAGTATCTTTTTAAGGGTATGAAACACCTCAGAGCCTGCCCTCAGTGCGCCGGCAAAGCTATTGAAACCAACTGGCATTATCATGAATTCCTGTATATCAAGGTTGTTATCAGCATGGGCTCCACCGTTCATTATGTTCATCATTGGAACGGGAAGCACCTTTGCATTACAGCCGCCTATGTATTTATAAAGTGGAAGTCCCATGTCATCAGCCGTGGCCTTGCATACGGCAAGTGAAACCCCAAGTATTGCGTTGGCACCCAGACGACTTTTGTTTTCTGTGCCATCCAGTTCAATCATGAGATTGTCTATATAAACCTGATCCTCAGAGTCAAGTCCTATGATCCTTGGCGCTATCTCCTCTATTACATTATTTACTGCTCTGGTTACTCCCTTTCCATGAAATCTATCCTTTTCACCGTCCCGTAACTCTATAGCCTCCCTTTCTCCTGTTGATGCGCCAGATGGTACCGCTGCCACTCCCATAGCACCTGTGGCAAGTACTACTTCCACCTCTACAGTTGGATTGCCCCTGGAGTCCAGAATTTCCCTTGCATGAACATCGATAATCTCAGCCATAAAAACCTCCTTTTAATGAAATCAATACTTTCTGCCTTGCATTGAGATACTGCAAGGCAGATTTATACGCCTGCTATTTATAATTAAGCCCCTTTAGCTCCACTGTTTTTTCCCATTAAACCCTTTGCCTTCAGAAACTCTATCACATCTTTGTCTTCAGAGAAGAACTGGTGTATAACAGAGTCTGCTTTTTCCTCATCCAGAGGCTTGCCATGTAGTTCAACCCTTTGTGATATAAATCTTACCGTGGTTTCAAGGAAGATCTTGAAACTATGCACGGCAACAAGAATCCTTTTCAGGGTATCTCCTGAAAGCATTTCTTCGGTTGTTGAAAGAAACTCGTTAAAGAACTTATTAAATTCTTCGTAATCATCGTGCCTAAGCAGCCTGAAAGTAAAACTTTCGAAATACTGCATATAGGCCTTTAAAGATCGGTATATTGATTTTAACAGAGCTGGCTTTTCTTCGGCTGCAAGTTCAAAGATATGAAAGAATCTAAACAGGGTAAAGACATCCTCTCTCAGTTTCATGGACTGTTCAAATCGGGTTGTGTAGCTTGGAAAGATGTCCTCTCCCTTTATTTCAGGGGAGAATAGACGAGATGTTTGAACTATTGATTCTTCTACCAGATGTTGAATAATTCCAAAGCTATTTTCCACCTTACCCCTTAATTTATTAACAGATGTAATATTGGAAATATCTCTTAACTCCTGATCAAAGGCCCTCTTTGACTCCACAGAAAACTGGAAGACCAGCATGTCCTTGAACTCTTTTATCCTTTTATCAGAGATTCGCCTGTATCCTTTCAGTGCTTCAATAAAAGACCTTATCTCAGAACGAATAAGAAACAGGATAAGAAGATCGCAGTTGAGGGAACTGATGGTATGGGTGGAGGGCTCAATGTGTTTTATAAATCTCAATATCCTGAATAGATACAGCAGTATGCCTGAGACTATTCTTTTTGTATCTCTGTCCTGTATCCCTTTTACTATAGATACTATCTCTGGCACATTTATTTTATCAAACTCAGGGTGAATGTCGTGCAGGAAGGGATTAAAGTACCTGTTTTCGCTTATTGATTTAGATACCAGGTCGCCGAAGTTTTTAAATCCGGCAAAACTCAAATTGCCTGTTTTCAGAAGGTCATTAATGATACCTTTTAGATTTATAAAAGAGTCGTACAAAAGTAACAAAGCCTTTTCTTCGCTGTCCTGTTTGTAAAGTTTCATCCTGATAAGGTCTCTTTTTTTGTCACTGAGATAGGTCTGCTCAGCATACTTCTGAAACCAGTACATATTTTTCTGGCTGTCAGGGATAAGGTGCTCAAGAATATTTAGTACACGAAGAATCCCGTCCCGAACAATAGTCATCTCCTGGTAAAAGTCTCTTGAGGTGTAATCACCTGCTGGGATGGGTAGATTTTCTGGGTTGAATGTGCGGTCAAGGGCGCGAAGAAGCACATCCAGTTCTTCTAAATAATCAGATTCCTCCTGCTTTACCCTTTGGAACCAGCCTTTATATTCGTATTGCTCATTCATTAAATAGTCACTTTCTATTTTTTGGGCACATGGATTGCCTTTCCAAAGACATCCTCTGCAGCTTCCATAATTCCCTCCGAAAGAGTTGGATGGGCGTGTATTGTGTCTGCAAGCTCTTTGATAGTAACACCATTTTTCATTGCCACTGCTACCTCATGGATCAGGTCAGAGGCATGAGGTCCGATAATGTGAGCACCAAGTATTTTGTCGGTTTTTTTGTCTGCTATAATCTTTATAAGTCCTGATATTTCGCCCATTGCATGTGCCTTCCCAAGTGCCCTGAACTGAAAATGGCCTGTTGTATATTCAATGCCCTTTTCCTTTGCCTGATGCTCTCTGAGGCCAACAGAGCCTATCTCTGGATGTGTAAATATGGCAGCAGGAACTACGCTATAATCAATGGTCCTTTGACCTCCTGTTGCATTAACTGCAGCTACAATACCCTCCTTTGATGCCACATGGGCAAGCAGTATCCCACCTGTAACATCACCTATTGCATAGATGCCTGGCACATTGGTTTCCATCTTTTCGTTTACTTTGATTTCACCTCTCTGTCCCTTCTCAACACCGATCTCCTCTAAGCCGATATCCTCGGAGTTAAGTGCCCTGCCAGTTGAAACAAGCACCATCTCGGCAACTACCTCTTTGCCATTTGAGAGCTTTGTCTTAACTGCATCTTCGGTTACCTCTACATCATCAGCCTTTACACCGGTAAAGAGCTTTATCTTCCTTTTCTTAAGCTCTCTTTCAAGGGTCCTTGATATCTCTTCATCTTCGGTGGAAACTGCCCTTGAAAGAAGCTCAACCATGGTTACCTCTGAGCCGAGGGCACTGAAAATGGTTGCAAACTCACATCCTATTACGCCAGCTCCAATGATAAGTATGCTTCTGGGTATTTCAGTGATTTCAAGTGCCTCGGTTGAGGAGATGATTCTTTTGCCATCAAATGCAAATAGGGGGAGCTCGGCTGGTCTTGAGCCTGTTGCAATAATTATTTTATCTGCCTCTATGGTTTCATCTGTGTCATTGCTTTCAATTCTTATTTTTCTATCTGAGATAAGACGACCTTTTCCTTTTTTTAACTCTATACCCCAACTCTTAAATAATCCCTTGATGCCCTTTACCTGTATATCAATTACCCTCTGTTTTCTTTCAACTATTTTAGAAAGATTTGCCTTTACAGAGCCTTCAATCTCAATGCCAAACTCATCTGCCTTCTTCAGTTTTTCAAAGAGCTCTGATGAGGCAAGCATGGTCTTTGTGGGAATACAGCCCCGGTTCAAACAGGTACCACCCACCTCGGTATCTTCCATAACAACTACCTCAGCACCAAGCTGGGCTGCCTTCAGAGCCGCTACATAGCCACCAGGGCCAGAGCCCAGTACAGCTATCTTCATTTTCTACTTAGACTCCTCTTCTACAAAACGCTCATAGTCAGAGGAGTCAAGAAGGTCGTCAATCTCTGATGGGTCTGACATCTCTACCACCACTATCCATCCCTTGTCATAGGGAGATTCGTTTATGAGTTCTGGCGTTTCATCCAGATCCTCGTTTACCTCCACAATGGTACCGCTTACCGGTGCAATAACAGTGCTTGTAGCCTTTGTTGATTCGATCTCTGTGAACTCTGAATCCTTCTCGATTTCGGTATCCACATCTGGAAGGTCTATATAAACAATATCCCCAAGTTCATCCTGTGCATAGTCTGTTATTCCAATGGTCGCCCTGTTGCCAGAGAGCCTCACCCAGGTATGCTCTTTGTGGTATTTAAGGTCTTCGGGGAAATTCATTTTATTCCTCCTTGGAAATCTTTGCTTTTACCTGTAAAACAGGTAATGAAATTTTTCTTATCACAGGATAGACCACTTTGTCAAGCATAAATACAGGGGGCAGGGCATAGGGGGTAGGGTGTAGTTATTATTCCGTATCCCCTACTCCCTACCCCCTATGCCCTTTCTTCTTTAAGCTTTGACAGGTCTGCCAATAGCAGGACAATCCTTTTTATCTCAGAAAGCAGATTCAGCCTGTTGTTTTTGATCCTTTCGTCCCTGTCCATTACAAGGATGTTGTCGAAAAACCTGTCAACCGGGCCTTTGAGCTCTGCAATCCCTTCCAGGGCCTCGGTGTACCTGCCTTCCTTTACCAGCATTTCAATTTTTTCAGCGAGGTGCTTTGATGCTGTATAGAGCTCTTTTTCCTCTGTTTTTTCAAGCAGACTTTCCTGAACCTCAGAAGCGGGGTGGTTTTTGATTATATTAAAGACTCTTTTCAGCGCAGTAAGTGTGTCGGTATAATGGGATTTTGTTTTAAATTCCTCCAGAGCCTGTGCCCTGTTTATAATGTCTTTTACTGGAAGAGATGATGTAAGTGAGGAAAGAGCTTCTATTGTGTCGTGTTTAAACCCCTCTGCAGAGAGGATGGATTCAAGCCTCTGATTAAAAAAGACCAGAACCTCCTTTTTGTCCAGTTCCATCGTATCTATGGAGGTTTCCTGAAGAGCGGTATCTATAACCTCAGATATAGAGAGGTCAAAGCCCTTTTCTTTCAAAATGGATATTATCGAAATGGCATCTCTTCTCAGCCCCAGTGGATCCTCAGAGCCTGTAGGTTTAAGCCCTATGGAGAAAAAACTTATAATGTTGTCAATTCTGTCAGCTATGCTCAGAGTAGAGCCTGTAAGAGTTTCAGGCACCCTGTCACCAGCATGAGAAGGAAGATACTGTTCAAGTAATGCCCTGGCCACTTCAGGGTCTTCACCGGCTTTAAGGGCATAATGCATACCCATAAAGCCCTGAAGCTCAGGGAATTCACCTACAACACCGGTTACAAGGTCTGTTTTACAAAGCAGTGCCGCCCGTTTGACCTTTTCTCTGTCTGCTCCGGTCTTTTCAGACAGTTTCAGACTGATTTTTTTGATTCTTTCGGTTTTGTCATATAGGGAGCCCAGTTTTTCCTGATAAACAATGCCTTTAAGCTCCTCAAGTCTGTCTTCAAGGGGTATCTTCAGGTCATCTTCATAGTAAAATCTTGCATCTTCAAACCTTGCCTTTATAACCCGTTCAGCCCCTTCCCTGACTGCATTGCTGTTTTCCTTTATGGTATTACTAATCACAATGAAGCTGTTTTTAAGCTCACCAGAGTCATCCTGTATTGCAAAGTATTTTTGATGGTCTCGCATAACAGTTATAAGTAATTCCTTTGGCAGTTTTAGATACTCTTCAGGGAAACTACATAGCACTGCCTCAGGATATTCAACAAGATAAACCACGGTTTCAAGTAATTCCCTGTCCTCCACAGGTATGCCACCAGCACTGCCTGAAAGCTCTTCAAGTGCCTTCGATACGATGGACCTTCTTCTTTCCTGATCGAAGACTACAAAGTGTTCTTCAAGTGCCTTGTAAAAGCCATCTATGTTTGAAACCTCAAACTCATCAGGTGCAAGGAAAAGGTGTCCGCGGCTCCTGTTTGAGCTCCTGATACCGTCTATTTCAAATCCCATGACTTCACCATTAAAGACCGCTACTATCCAGTGTATTGGCCTGACAAACCTGAGTGTTCCATTTCCCCATCTCATGGATTTTGGTGAGCGAAGAGAAAGGATAAGTTCCTTTAATAGCCCTGGTATGATTTCTCTTGAAGGTTTTCCTTCCTCGGTTTTCTCAACCGCCACATACTCACCCTTTCCTTTGTTGAGAACCTTTAACTGAGAGACATCTACACCCTGAGAGCGGGCAAATCCCTCTGCTGCCTTTGTAGGTGTACCGTCTTCTGAGAATGCCACCTTTTTGGGCGGGCCAAAGACAATACTGCTACGGCCCTGCTGTTTTTCTGCAACATCCCTTACAGTAAGGATAAGCCTTCTGGGAGTGGCCTTTACCTCTACACTGCCGTAGGTGATGAGGCTGTCTTCTAATCTCTTTTTAAAGCCCTCTTCAAGTTGTCCTGAAAGGATGGGAATAAATCGTGCTGGTATCTCTTCTGTTCCAATCTCCAGTATTAATTCCCCTGTTGATGTGGAACTGGCAGTGCCGACATCTATTTCAGGAGATAAATATTCCCTGTGCTCCTTTGAGTCTGCCCTGAGCATGGGAAAGCCCATATCTTCACGCTGTCTGTAAAAGCCCTCAGCAGCAAGTTTTGCAAGTGCCCTGACCCTTGCAATATAACCTGTGCGCTCTGTTACTGAAAAGGCACCTCTTGCATCCAGCAGGTTAAATGTATGTGAGCATTTAAGGCAGTATTCGTAAGAGGGTAGGACCAGTCCTTCACTGGCAAGGCGTTTTGCCTCTGCCTCGAAGTCATCGAACAGTCTCCTGAGAAGCTCTATGTTTGCATAGTCAAAATTGAACTTAGAAAACTCCACTTCAGAACGGTGATGTATTTCTCCGTAAGTGATGCCATCAGCCCATTTTAGTTCGAAAACATTGTTTACACCCTGTAGATACATTGCTATTCGTTCGAGCCCATAGGTTATCTCAAGGGAAACGGGTTTCAGGTCCATTCCTCCAACCTGCTGAAAGTAGGTAAACTGGGTTATCTCCATACCATCAAGCCACACCTCCCAGCCAAGACCCCAGGCACCAAGGGTGGGAGATTCCCAGTCGTCCTCAACAAAACGGATGTCGTGTTTTTCAGGGTCAAGCCCAAGGGCACGGAGGCTTTCAAGGTATAGTTCCTGACTGTCTTCAGGGGAGGGCTTTATAATAACCTGATACTGATAATAATGCTGCAGCCTGTTAGGGTTTTCACCATAGCGGCCATCTGTAGGTCTTCGAGATGGCTCTACATAGGCCACCCGCCAGGGCTCGGGACCGAGTACGCGTAGAAATGTGGCAGGATGAAAGGTTCCTGCCCCTACCTCCATATCGTAAGGCTGCAGCAGCAGGCAACCCCTTTCTGCCCAGAATCTGTTTAATGTCTGTATTATATCCTGAAAATACATGGCATATACCGAAAGTTAAATATAATGAAGACCAGGGTAATTTGTCAAATTAAACTCAGAACGCATCCCTTATGTAACTTACCTTATAACCATCTCCATACTTTATTAGCCCCAGCACATCAAACCTCACATGCACATCGTTGTATCCTTTAAGCTTCAAATAAAACTGAGCAAGTCTTCTTAGTTTATTTTGCTTACGGTGGTCAACAGCCTCAACTGGATGGCCGTACTGAATCCCCTTACGGGTTTTTACCTCCACAATTACAAGGTCCTTTCCGTCTTTAGCAACAATATCTATCTCTCCGATGGGAGTGCGGAAGTTTCTCTCTATGACCCTGAGGCCCTTTTTCTTCAGGAACTTTACTGCAAACTCTTCCCCCTCTTTACCAGTGTGAAGATGTCTCATCACTTGCTAAGTCTGAGCCTGATTGTGTTTGCGTGTGCCTGAAGCCCCTCGGTCTCAGCGAGGGTTATAACCGCCTGTCCCAGTCTTCTGAAGGCTGTTCCTGTTGCCTTTATAAGGCTTGTCCTTTTCTGAAAATCATATACCCCGAGGGGAGAGAAAAATCTGGCCGTTCCACCGGTGGGCAGAGTGTGGTTTGGGCCTGCAATATAATCGCCCAGAGGCTCCGGTGTCCAGGGACCAAGAAAGACCGCTCCAGCATTTCTAATATCAGGAAGAAGTTTCTCTGGCTTCTCTGTAAGTATTTCCAGATGTTCAGGGGCAATGGTGTTTGCAATCCTGACTGCAATATTCAGGTTTCTGGCAACAATTATGGCGCCGTAGTTTTTAAGAGACTTCCTTGCAATGCTGGCCCTCTTAAGTTTACTTAGCTGAAGACCAAGTGCCCTTTCTATCTTCTTTGCATGTGTTTCTGATGTTGTAATGGCTACAGATGAGGCCAGTTCATCGTGTTCTGCCTGGCTGAGCATATCAGCAGCAATGAGTTCTGGGTCAGATTTTCTGTCAGCAATAATCAGTATCTCACTTGGACCTGCTATCATATCTATATCAACCTTTCCAAAGACCATCTTTTTGGCGATGGCAACATATATATTGCCTGGGCCCACTATCTTATCAACCCTCTTTATAGTTTCTGTGCCATAGGCAAGGGCTGCTACAGCCTGCGCTCCGCCAATTGGATAAACCTCTTTTATGCCCAGTATCTCAATGGCAGTTGCCACAGCCGGATTTAGCTCTCCGTGGGGCATGGGAACACATAGGGCTATCTCTTCAACACCTGCCACCTGTGCAGGGATGACATTCATCAGCACAGTGGAAGGATAGGAAGCCTTACCCCCTGGCACATAAACACCCACCCTCTGAAGGGGTGTTATGAGCTGTCCCAGGGTCACCCCCTGTTCCTTATACTGCCAGGAGTGTTCTAACTGGTGCTGGTGGTATCTTTTTATCCTTTCTGCGGCAATGTGGAGAGCCTCTTTGATATCATCGGGCGTCTGTTTTGAGAGTTTTCTTATCAGTGTTTTGCTGATGCGGATTTTATCCAGTGTAAGATTGTCAAATCGCTTTGTAAAGTTCAGTAAAGCCTTATCTCCATTTTTTCTTACCTCATTTATAATTGTTTCTACCCTGCTATTAATTTCAGAACTTACCCCTTCTGCCCTTCTTTTAAGAACCCTTAGAAAGCTATTTAATCTGCTCTGTGTCTTAATTATTCTCATAAGAACTCCTCAACATCAATTTTGGATTATATTATATAATGAAATATGTCTGAAATGGAAAAGATACTGCTTGCCCATGGAAGCGGCGGAAAGCTAATGCATGAATTAATTGGCAATACCATCCGGCGTATACTTTCAGTGAAATCATTTAATGACTCTGCTGTTCTGAATGAAAACTCTATAGCCTTTACCACTGATAGCTTTGTGGTTTCTCCTGTTTTCTTTCCTGGTGGTGATATTGGTTCGCTCGCTGTACATGGAACAGTAAACGACCTTGCAATGGTAGGTAGTGAGCCCAGATATATATCTCTTTCTTTGATAATTGAGGAGGGTTTTCCTTCAGATTCCTTGGAGAGAATTCTTACTTCTATTGCCAGGGCATCAGAGGAGGCTAAGGTGGAGGTTGTTACAGGTGATACAAAGGTGGTTGAGAGGGGAAAGGGAGATGGCATTTTCATAAACACTGCAGGTATAGGATTTTTAAAGAAGGGTGTATTTTTCAGCCCTGAGAACATAGAGCCTGGCGATGTTGTATTGCTCTCAGGAAGCATAGGTAATCATGGTGTGGCAGTTATGGCAGAGCGTAATGGTCTTCAATTCAACCCTCCAGTGCTCTCTGACTCAAGACCCCTTAATATATTGTTGAGAGAAATAGAGCAATTCTATCATGCCATACATGCCATGAGGGACCCAACGAGGGGAGGACTCGCTACTACCCTGAAGGAGATCTCCCTTGAGCGAAATGTCTGCATAGAGGTCTTTGAAGAGTCTATACCTGTAAGTGAGCAGGTCAGGGGAGCCTGTGAGATACTTGGTATTGACCCATTGTATATAGCAAATGAAGGGGTTTTTATTGCTTTTGTAAGAGAAGATATGTCAAAATCTATTCTTGAGGCATTAAAAAAACACCCATATGGAAGGGATGCATCAATCATAGGGAGGGTTAAGAAGGAGCCAGGAGGTATGGTGTTACTGAATACAGAGTTTGGGGGAACGAGGGTGCTTGATATGTTGAGCGGAGATCAGTTACCAAGAATATGTTAACGAGGAGGTTTATTATGCTCAAAAAAGGTGTTTTGTTTGTTGTATCTATGTTGTTGGTATTTTCCTTTGTTTCCTGTTCAAAAAAGAAAGAACAAAAAGGCCCTGCTGCAATAGTTAACGGTGAGGAAATCTCAATGAAGGATTTCCAGACAAGGCTAAAGCAGAGACTTGAGTTTCATCGTAAAACCGCTGAGAAGGTTGATGAAAAAAGTATTAAAAACGCTGTGATACAGGAAATGGTATCTGAGAAGCTGCTTGTTGCAGCCGCAAAGGACAATGGTATTGAGGTTACCGATGAGGATGTTCAAAAGGCTATAGATAACTTTATCAAGGCTCAGGGTAAGGATAAGCTTGATCAGTATCTGAAGAAATGGAACATCTCAGAGGATAAGTTCAAAGAGCAGGTTAGAACCCAGCTTATGATTAATAAGCTAATCAAAAAGCTTGTCCCGGACGATTCAATTACCGACAAGGATATGAAAGAGTATTATAAAAATGCAAAGAAGCCTCTGATGAAACCAGAGCGTGTTGAGGTAAAACTCATTCAGGTTATGACAAAGGAAGAGGCTGACAAAATAAAGCAGGAGCTTGACAGGAAAAAGGATTTTGACAGGATTGGAGAAGAGTTAAAGAAACAAAAAAACAAAGGTACAGTGGTCAGCAATTATGGCTGGATTGAACCAAGGCTGTTTTCTGGCGAAATAGGTGATGCCTTGAAAAACATGAAAGAAGGTGAAGTTGGTGGCCCCTTTAAGGGTAAAGAGGGATATTACTTTTTGAAGGTCAGGAAGAGAGAGAAAGAAAGACCCATGAGTTTTGAAGAGGCCAAAGATCAGATAAAGCGTATATTGCTGAATCAGAGACGGCAGGCCATGCGCGCACATCTAATAGAGGAAAGAAAGAAGAAATCGAAGATTATAATAAATGTGTCATAACATGGGGTCATGATTGATAAAGTAGTGCTTCATTTTCGGGATGGAAGGATTCTTAAGGGTTATATCTTAAAAGACCTTAGTGAAGAGTCAAGGTTTGTAGAATTCAACGAAATAGGCAACGATGACCCTGTGAAGGTTAACACTGAAGAGTTAAAGGCAATATTTTTTGTTCGTGATTTTATGGGGAATCCTGACTATAAAGAACTAAGACGCTACGGTATTTCAGAAAAGATAGGAAGGCGAGTTTATATAAAATTTAAAGATGGAGAGGTCATGTTAGGTTATCTACTTGGAGAGCTCCCCTGGAAAAAGGGATTCTTTCTTAACGGTGATAAAGGAAATAAAACAGGATTTTTTATAGTGCCTGTGGATAGACAGAGTAATAACCTGAAAATATTTGTTGTGGCAGAAGCAGTGAAGGATATGACAGTGTTGTGATTTTAGATTTCAGATCTGGATTTTGTTGTTTAGAATTTATCTTTAAAGGATGGACATGGTGAAGAGAGTTTTGTTGACAATAGCAGTGCTGCTTTCTCTTTGTGCAACTGCTTTTTCATCAATCCTTATAGACAGGATTGTTGCAGTGGTTGGCAGAGATGTGATCACCTGGAGTGAACTATACAAGGCAATGGAGTTTCAGTTTGCTGATAAGATTAAAGGGATGACGCCCGAGGAGCGGAGGAAGTTTTTAAAGCAATACGAGGCAGACTTTCTTGACCGTCTGATAGACATGAAGGTTCAGCTAAAGGAGGCAAAGAAATTAAATATCAGCGCAACAAAAGAAGAGGTAGATAGGGCCATTGAACAGATAAGAAAAAAATACGGGATGACAGAAGAACAGTTTGAAGCTGCTGTCAGGCGACAGGGCTTAAGCATGGATGATTATAGAAAAAAACTTGCAGAACAGATAACTTTAAACAAGATTCAAAGCTATAAACTTTCAACAGAGGTCTACGTTGATGATAAGGAGGTTGATGAATATATCAAAAAACATCCTGATGAGTTTAAAATCTCTGAGGGTTACAGGTTCAGACAGATACTACTACAGGTAAGGAACGAAAAGGAAAAGAGACTTGCTGAGGACATTGCATCAAGGATTATGGAGATGCTTAAGAAAGGCAGGCCCTTTGATAAGGTTGCTGATAGTTTTATAAAGGCTCCAGATGCCTTTACAGGGAAGGAGACCATATTTGTATCAAGAGAGGAGCTTGCCAGAGCCTTTGTTGATGTGCTTGACCATTTAAGCCCGGGACAGTTTAGCAAGCCCTTCTGGACAGACAGGGGCCTGGTGATACTTTATCTTGAAGAAAAGGTGGATACGGGAAGCTCTGTTAGGGATATGGTAAGAGAGAGAATCAGAATGGAAAAATTGAACAAAAAACTCAAGGAATGGATCAGGTCTTTAAGAAGCAAATACTTTATTGAGGTAAAACTCTGATTGTAAAATATGAAAAACATTCTCACCTTTGCTGGTTCTGACCCCTCAGGTGGTGCAGGCATTCAATTAGATCTTAAGGTGTTCCAGAGGCTTGGGGTCAGGGGACTATCAGTAATCAACACTGTAACTGCACAGAACACAAAAAGAATAGCATCGGTTTTCCCAATCCCTTCAAAAGTAATCTCAAAGCAGTTATCTGCCCTTTCAGAAACCTTCAGCATTGATGCAGTTAAGACCGGTATGATATTCGAAAAAGAGGCAGTCAGGGTTCTTAGTAGATTCGTAAAAAAACATAAAATAGCTCACCTTGTTGTAGACCCTGTTATAATATCTTCAACAGGAAGACTGCTAATGAAACGCTCTGCAATGGAGTGTCTTATGGAAGAGCTCCTGCCTATTACTGAGGTGATTACCCCGAATCTGAAAGAAGCAGAGATGTTAACAGGAATTAAGATAACAGACAGACAGTCGGCTTTAAGAGCGGCTGAAAGGCTCCGATTCTCTGGATGTCGATATGTTGTGCTCACAGGCGGTGATGTGGGTGACAGATGGGTAAGGGATTATCTTTACGACGGTGAGGAATTGTATACCTTTCGCACTCGTAAGTTTCCTGATAGATATCACGGTACCGGATGTTGTTTTTCTGCTGCACTGACGGTTTTCCTTGCAAGGGGGTATGCTATAAGAGAGGCTGTGGCCAGAGCAAGGAGATTTGTTCATACTGCAATAAAGAAATCTTACAGGATAGATGATGGCTTAAGGTTGCTTGGAGTGTAAATGGCTAAACATAAAACCTTTTATAGATGTCAGGCCTGTGGTGCGGTTTCTGTTAAGTGGCTTGGTCGTTGTCCTGATTGTGGTCAGTGGAACACCTTTGTAGAGGAGAAGGCCCCTGAGAAGGCAAAAAACTCTGTCAGGGCAGAACCATCAGAACCACTGCTGCTTAAAGATATTCAGTACCAGAAAGACAAAAGAGTAAGTACAGGCATTGGAGAGCTTGACAGGGTGCTTGGTGGAGGGGTGGTGTCTGGCTCTTTAGTGCTCATTGGTGGTGACCCTGGAGTCGGAAAGTCTACTTTATTACTTCAGGCAATAGATGGATTTGTGAATATCGTAAAAGGTAAGGGACTTTATGTTTCTGGAGAGGAGTCTGCTCAACAGATAAAGCTGAGGGCTGAACGACTTGGTATAAATTCAGGAAACATCCTGGTTATGTCTGAAACAGTAATTGAAAACATTATCGCAAGGGCCAGCGAATACATCCCTTCAATGCTCATTGTTGATTCCATTCAGACAGTCTACACAGAGGAGCTTTCATCGGCACCTGGAACAGTAGGGCAGGTCAGAGAGTGCTCCTACAGGTTGATGAACTTTGCCAAGCAGTTCAATGTTCCCACCTTTATCATTGGCCATGTAACTAAAGAGGGAGCCCTTGCAGGTCCGAGGGTGCTGGAGCACATAGTTGATACAGTGCTTTATTTTGAAGGTGAAAGGTCAAGTTCTTTCAGGATACTGAGGGCAGTGAAAAACCGATTCGGCTCTACCAATGAGATTGGTGTATTTGAAATGACAGACCGGGGATTGAGGGAAATATCTAATCCCTCTGAACTATTTATCCAGAATTCCTTACGACAGGAACCAGGCGCTGTTTTTACCGCTACAATAGAAGGCACTCGGCCCATTATTGTTGAAATCCAGGCCCTTGTCAGTCCCACTGTGTTTGGTATGCCAAGGAGGACTTCCATAGGTGTCGACTATCAGAGAGTAAATCTCCTGATAGCCGTTCTTGAGAAGATTGGAGGTGTACAGCTTGGCCTGAGTGATGTGTACCTGAATGTGGTGGGAGGGCTGAGGTTAATGGAACCTGCTGTTGACCTTCCGGTAACTCTTGCCATTACATCTTCTTTCAGAGATGTACCTGTTGACAGTAAAACCATTGTGTTTGGTGAGGTTGGACTTGCTGGTGAGATAAGACTGGTAAGCCAGATAGAAACCAGATTGAAGGAGGCAGAAAAGATAGGCTTCAATCGGGCAATTGTACCTGAGGAGGCTGTAAATCGGATTGGCTCAGGTGTTTCCATTGAGCTTGTTGGTGTCAGGGATATAGCATCTGCACTGGAAGTATGTTTCTCAAAATAGAAGGTCTTATTTTTTCATTCCCAGATCAATCAGAACTGTTTCAATTATCTCTCTGTCAATCTGTTCTCTTTTCAATAGATACCCTTCGAGCATAGCATTATCACAAATAGTATTGATTAATCTTGGGATTCCCTTTGAAAATTGATAAATCAACTCGAAGGTATCTTCTGCAAAAAGGCCGTCCTGCTCGCCTGCAATATGTAGTCTGTGTTTAATATAATCAATGGTATTTGCCAGATTAAGAGACTGTAACTCAATCCGGACGGCAACCCTCTGTTTTAAAGGCTCATCAAGTGCAAGCACATCCTCCAGCTCTGGCAGGCCAAAAAAGATGAAATTAGCCATCTTTCCTTCAGAGGTCTCCATATTAAGAATACCCCTGAACTCTTCCATAATCTCACGGGAGTTAAGCATCTGAACCTCGTCAATAAGGATAACCGCTTTTCTTCCCTCATCGTTTATCTCAACCAGTCTTCTGTATATCTGCCCGATAATGTCGATTTTGTTGTTTTTTACCTCGCTAACGCCAAGCTGAAGCGCAAATTTCCTCAGGAGCCAGTCTGAACTGACCGATGAATGAATTACTACCAGCAGAGTTGCCTCATAGTTTTGCTCATCCAGTTCCTCAAGAAGCCTCCTTGCAAGAGTGGTTTTCCCTGTCCCAATATTACCAATAACCACTGCCAGCCCCTTGCGTGAATCAATTGCATAAATCAGTTTTTTTAATGCCTCTGAATGCTGGGGACTGTTGTAATAAAACCTGTTATCAACTACATTTGAAAAGGGGTGTTCCTTGAGCCCGTAAAATTCAAGATAGTCCACTTACAAGCCTCCACTTTAAATATAGGAGATCCTGTCTTTTCTTTTTTGTGGTTCCTCCTCGGCTACCTCTGCTTCACCTTTGTCTTCTGAAAGAAGTTTTTTGAGGTTGTTGACCTTCTTATCGACATCTCTGAACTTTGAATCCCAGCCGTAGATTTCTACAAATATCTCAAGGGCAGCCTTCAGGTCTCCGTTCTTTTCGTATGCCGTTGCAAGGTCAAACCTGGTGCCCCAGTAGGACTCGTCCTGCTTGCTCATGTGCTTTAGGGCCTCTTTATACGCATCTATTGCAAGAGAATAAAGCTGTTTTTCCATGTAACAGACACCCAGCATGCTCATTACATTAACCTTACGGTCAGGGTCGTTCTTTGCTATCTGGAATTCCTTTATGGCATCATCCAGCAGGCCCATTTCCTTGTAAGCTATTCCTAAGTTGTAATGAGTTTCATAATCTTCTTCTTCTAATTCATCGGCTATTCCTTTCTTGAACTCTTCAAAAATTTCCATGACCTCGTTTGTTAGCTCTGGTTCAGGTGCTGAAAACTCTTCTTTTGTTGTTGAAAGCTCCTCTGTGATGAGTTCCTCTTCTTCTGTAATATCAGAAGGGCTTTTTTCTGTGGTTGATTCATAGGAAAAGGACATCTCAGGCATTTCAGTTTTTGTGACATCTTCTTCTGATCTGGAAGTTTCCACTTCCTGTGAATAAATAGCTTCCTCCATTGAGGAGGGCTCTTCCTTAATCAATCCCAGCCTTTTTCGTATCTCCTCTATCCTTTTCTTAAATTCCTCATTGTCTGGATGTATTGACAGTAACCTTTCGTAAACATTAAGTGCATCGTTATACAGTTCCTGACGATAATAGAAATCTGCCTCTGCTATGAGTTCTGTCAGGTCATCAACAGGTGGTGCTTCTACCTGTTCAGTTGGTTCCAATGATTCAAAGGCAGGAGGACTTTCAGGCTCCTGCACAGATGGTGTCTCTTCAGGCTCAGGAGGCGATATAAAGGTATCGGTTTGCTCTTCAAGCCTGGTTTCGTCTATATCAGGAAGTGTTGTGCCCACAAATTCTGTTTCAGAGATGGATGTCATCTGTGGCGTCTCTTCTGATTTTTGTGTGAGCTCTATTAGACGCGGGTCCTCAGGATTTATGTCAAAGGCCTCCTTTAGTGCCTGCTCTTTGTTTTCGTATTCTCCGTATTTTTCATAGATTCTTGACAAAATCAGACACTCTGTAATTGCCTGTTCTTTGTCGTTTAGTTCAAGATAGATCTTTTTAAGTCTTTTGTGAACCTCGATGTTTTCAGGTTCCTGTACCTTGAGTTTTTCCAGTATATCGAGGGCTTCCTCAAGCAGACCATACCTGACAAATATGTCTGCGTCAACGAGTTTTTCATCCGAGCTCTTTTTTTCCTTCTTTTCTGATTTCTTTATTTCCTGAGCAGGACTGAGAGTAAGTTCCAGCTGATAAATACGCTGATTAAGCTCATCATCGTTCTGGTTGATCTTTTGAGCCTCTCTATAATAATTGAGTGCCTCCTCAGTATTACCCTGTGCCTTGAGATGATCACCAAGTCGAATGTACTCATTGAATAGACCTTCAGAGTCATCATTTGCCTTGAATATCTCAATAAGCCTTTCAGATACTTCCCGGGCGAAACTATCACGGAATCTTTCAACGGTTTCAAGTGCCTTTTCTTTTCCTTCTGTGTTGAATATCTCAAGCAGGATGGTTTTCAGGTTTTCCCAGGCAAGCTCCTTATTGCCTTCGGCAAGATAGGCATCTACAAGCAATTTAGTGGATTCTGTATGTAACTCTTTGTCAGGTTTTGAGCTTAAGATTTCTTTTAGAATGTTTTTGGCCTCATCTACCGTCCCTTTCATTATGAGGAACTCAGCCTTTTTCAGTTTATACTCTACTCTGTCAGGATAAAGTTCCAGTCCCTTATCAAGCAATGCAATTGCCTCATCGTATAGCTGCAGTGATTTATAGAAATCTACTACAATACTATAAATCCCTTCATAACGGGGATAAATCTCTACTGCCTTTTCATAAAATTGTTTTGCCTTGTCAATCTCACCTTTTTGCTCACATATCTGGCCAATACTTACATATTCCTTTGCCGTGTTTTCTGTAAAACCCTCCTTCTGGAAATACTCAGCCAGTTTAACCCTCAGGGGGATGTTATCAGGAGAGAGCTTGGTAATTCGTTCTGTTGCCTTCTGCAGTCCTTCTCTATCGTTATTTTTAACAAATGCATCTATTGAGGAAAGGTAGTACTTAATTGCATCGGTAACCAATCCTCTGTTTTCGTAAGTGTTACCTGTCAGGAAAAGTGCCTTACCATCCTGTGGGTTTACATTGAGTATCTTCTTATACAGTGCCTGGGCCTTTGTGAGGAAGCCTTCTTTATTAAAGAAGTCGGCTGCCCTGTGGTAGTACTCTACTGCCCTGTCTCTCTTGCCTGTTCGGAAATAGAGGTCGCCTATTGTGTTGTATATTGTGCCATCAGGATTTTCCCTTACGTATCCCTCCCATAGCTTAATTGCCCTGTTGTATTGACCTTTGGAAAGGGCCTTCTGGACTTCACGCAATACTGCTGTTTTGTCTGCCATTAAAACTCCCGAGAGGTTTTATAATACAATAATAGAGTATCAATAAAATTTATTAAATGTCAACTTTTAAAATTACTCGTAACATATTATTTTTTTGTTGTTTTCAGGTATTAAATTAGATGCCATTGCCCGTTTCATCAGCTCTCTGACCGCTTCTTTACCTTCATGCCCGATATCAATACTGAAATCATTCACATAAAGTCCTATGTGCTGTTTCTGGATATTATGGTCAAGTTCCTGTGCAAGGCTGTTAATATATGGTAGAGCCTCATCAGGATGGTTATAGGCATATCTGATGCTATCTGCTATCAGTTTTTCTATATTCTTTAAAAGTGATACTCCAAGTGACCTCCTGGCTATGATTCCACCCAATGGGATTGGAAGGCCTGTCTCATCTTCCCACCATCTGCCAAGGTCAGCTATCATTGACAGATTGTGTTGTCTGTATGTGAATCTGCCTTCGTGTATAATTACTCCTGAGGGCACTTCGCCATCAGTAATTGCAGGCATTATCCTGTCAAAGGGCATAAAAACTGCATTTTTGGCAAGCTCCCTGTTATAGAGCCACAGCAGAAGGTATGCAGTTGTATATCTGCCTGGCACTGCCACGGGTTTGTTCATTAAGTGGTCAATGGTTTTTCCTTCTTTTGTGACAAGCAGTGGACCGCAACCTCTACCAAGGGCTCCACCGGACCTGAGTAGACAGTACCTCTCAAGCACATGTCCAAGTGTGTGGTAAGAGATCTTTGTTATGTCTACCTCACCTTTCAGGGCAAGCTGATTGAGTTCTTCTACATCCCTTATTATGACCCTGAAGGTTACATCAGGGATTGAGACCTTTCCGTGAACCAGTGCATAGAAGATAAAGGTATCATTAGGGCAGGGAGAAAAGCCTATGGTGAGCTCGGTGGTCATGTTTGAACATGCTCTAACACATACTCACCTTTGTTTGTACGCTTCAGTATATAGCCATAGGGCCTTGCACAATGAATCAGCGGGCGGCCGAAATACAAATCCAGCTCATCGGCAGGGAGGTTCAGTTTTTCGGATATAAAACCTCTGAAATAAAGGTCGTAGTTTATCATCTCTATTATTTTTTCCATATTGTCAGAAGGTTGAATAGTTGATGTCAAAAGTTTGTGGAATCGTTCTGGTGAGACCTTTTTTTCGTGATGCTCCATAATTTCAAGCAGGTTCTTATCTGATATCAGGTCTCTTCGAGTGAGTTTTTGTTTTTTAAACTCCTTAATAAAGGGCTCTGGCCTCCAGCATTCAAATGCCCTGCACTGAAGGGGCCTTGCATGGTAAATACTACAGGCTGAGCCTGTTTCATCGTAAAATACACAGAAGCCTGAATCAGGTTTTTCTTTTATCTTTATGAGTTCGGTATTAAGCTGTATTGTGGCTCTGTTAAAGTTATCATATACCCTTTCACCCTTTCTCAATGTGTAAAGGTCTGAAAAACTCAATAGCCTTCTTTTTATCAACTGAATATCCTGTAAATGCAACGAAGGCGTGTGGTTACTACAGCATTGTCCACAACGGTTGCAACCTGTTTTTCTGTATTCATTCATCAGAACTTGACCTTTGGAACCTCCTTTTCGGTCTTTTCGATCTCAAAGTATTCAGCCTCTCCCACACCTGCAAGGGAGGCAAAGAAACGACCAAATACAGTTCTCCTGTAAGTGTTAAGCTCTCGCACTGCATCGTTATACCTCTTTCTTTCAACGGCAATACGATTCTCTGTGCCTTCAAGGCTATCCTGAAGTTTAAGAAAAGACTCGTTTGCCTTAAGCTGTGGATAGGCTTCACGAAGTAGAAGTAGCCTCGAAAGTACTCCCTCTAACTGACGGGAGGCTACAATCTTGTCTTTAACGGTCTTTGCCTGAAAATATCGTGTTCTTGCCTCTGCTATCTTTTCAAATAGCTCTCGTTCGTGCTTTGCATAACCCTTAACAGTTTCCACCAAGTTTGGTATGAGGTCGTATCTTCTTTTTAGCTGATTTTCCACCTGTGCCCACTGAGCCTTTACCTTCTCATCCATTGCCACTACCCTGTTGTACTGGCCTATTGCCCAGCCAATGACTGAGATGCCAATAATCAACAGTGCAACAATAACAATTAGTAATGACTTTAGTCCTTTACTCATAAGACCCCCTTTATTTATTAGGGTGTAGCGGGTAGGGGGTAGGGAGTAGTGAGTAGAATGTAGGGGGGGTAAGTTTATACTAATAACTACCCCCTATGCCCTACACCCTGTCTTTTTTACTACCCCCTACACCCTACACCCCGTCTTTTTTACCATCCTCCCGAGGCACCACCGCCGCCAAAGCCACCACCTCCACCGCCACCGAATCCGCCACCACCAAAACCTCCGCCAGAATACCAGCCACCGCCTCTTCTTCCACCACCGGAGAAGAAAAGCATGAGCAGAAAGAGCCTCGGATTCCTGATAAAAAGTATTACGGCAAAGATAAAAAATAAAATGCCTGCGATGGTTTCAAAGAGCCCGATCTTTTTTGCCTTAACCTGAACCCTGAAACCCTCTGGTATCCCCTTCAGTTTTACACCTTCAGATTCAGCTATCCTGTTAGCAATCACCAGGGCTGCCTGATAGAGACCTCTGGAAAAATCACCTTTTTTAAAGTTTGGAACAAGCACACGTCTGCCAAGTGTGCCAACAAAGCTGTCAGGCAGTATGCCTTCAAGCCCATAACCTACTTCAAAACGATACTTTCTATCACCCACTGATACAGTAATAAGAAGGCCATTGTCCTTTCCCTTCTGACCCAGTTTCCACTTTTCTGCAACCCCCAGGGAGAATTCCTCTATGCTTTCACCATCAAGGCTGTTAATGGTCAGTATAAGCATCTGTGCAGTGGTCTTTTCCTCAAGCTCCTTAAGCAGTGCATTGAGCCGTGCCTCTGTAGGCTGATCAATGATGTTTGCAAGGTCTACCACATAGTTAAGGGGTATTTCAGGCGGCTCAGGAGTGGCTGCCTTGACCAACGCAGTATTTAGAATAAACAGGATGCTCAACAGAAAAAGCGAGAGTTTATACTTCAAGGGCATCAATAAGCCTGCCAAGCCTTTCTGTGGTTTTATAGTACTGTCTGAAGAGTTCCTCAAGTTCATCTTTATCAGGTTTCAGTTTGTTTTCCTTAATAAGGATCATCTTCTCATAGATGTCTGAGTCAAGTTCTGCATGCTCTTGGAGTTTCTTTATTACAGTTTGTTTTTCAACAGGTGGTGTTGCCCCTGTAAGAAATATGATTGCCCTGAATACAGGTATAAATCCTGTTATGCTGGTAGATATATTCTCTATAAGGGCCTTTTTCTCACCCATTGTGGAGAGGTAACCCTGTCTTAACCATATAAGTTTAGATTTAAGTTCCCTTTCAACCTGCAATCTAAGGTTGGCTTTTTCTACTGTAAGTGCACCAAGGATGTCTTCACCAAGCACTGTTTTGTGTATTAGTTTGAAATTTAAAAACTCTACAGGAAATACATCAAGTGAGCTTTGAATGTATTGTGGTGTCATTATAAGGGGTGCAGATAATCCCTCTTTTTTATAGCTTTTACCCAGTGGAGCCAGAAGTCGTAGAAAATCCAGATCCATCTCTTTGAGCACAAACACAGAGTTGATGTCTGATTTGCCTGGCATATAATCGGCAGTAATAGCGCTACCTGTCAGGTGAACAGAGTGGATGTTATCTTTATATTCAGAGGTTACTCTGTCTAAAAAACTGGCAAATACCTTTGCTACATCATCTCTAATGCCTTTAAAATCAAACATAATCCTTAATCCTCGGTTATAACCGTTCTTATCAATGCAAGTATGGAAGAGTGTGGAACGATAAGGTATTTTTTATCCTCATACTCTATCTCCACTGCATCTTTTTTTAGGAATATAGCATAATCTCCTTCTTTTGCCTGTAGTGGTATGTAAGAGGGCTGTTTGTTTTTTTCTTTCCATGGCTCACTTTCATGGGAGCTTTCAGCAAGTGGATATCCTGGACCTGTTTTAATAATCAATCCACCTGTAACCTCTTCTTTTTCCTTTACGGTAGGAGGCAGATAAAGCCCTGCCCTGGTTTTTTCTTCTGTCTCCGGTGCCACAAGTACCCGTGGCCCAACTATGATAATTTCTTTCTTTGTTCTCATAGCGTTCATATTAAGTTTCATAGGCTGTTTTGTCACCTATATCGTAAGCAAGGGGCATGAATATCTTTCGAAAGGTAAATAGTGCCAGTATAAGGGCAATTAAGAGCAGAAACATGCCTGTAGCCTGAGGCGAGATGACCCTGGCTGAAAATACAAGTACGAATAGTGGTAAGAGCATGGTAAGTAAATAGCCTTCTAAAAGTCTGAAACAGAATGCCTCTTTCATGGTAATGAAGGCAATACAACCTGAAAGAGGAAGCCACAGTAATGCTGAAGCAGGCCTGGTTATCAATAGTTCAGCTATGTTGGGGCCATTTAATAAAAACATAACAATTAATGCAATCAGTGATATGCTGTAGAGTGTCTTAATGAATCTTCTAAACCTTTTTACATATAGATGAATGGTAAACACACTTAATCCAACAGATATATATAGAAGATAAAGGATGATATTTATGGGAGTTATATCAACTTGACCTGCTATTGTATTCCAGTTTAAGCCCTTCCAGTTTAAAGTACAGGTAGCTCCAAGTACAAGAAGAACAACTGTAAAGATTACTATACCAGCTCTGTACAGCAGAACAGAGATTTTATCCCATGTAGTTAACGGTTGATATATAACCTTTTCGCCCATTTTACAGGTGTCCCCACCTGTTTAAGATAAACTTCAATTGGTCCTGCAGGTGGATGCCCGTCTCTGGGAGCGTTTTTTCTCATCCTGCTCAAGATGGCATCTTTTGTATTTCTTGCCACTTCCACACCAGCAAGGGTCGTTTCTGCCGAGCCTGGGGATTTCCTCTTCCTTTTCCTCAAAAAATGACACTATTTTATCAAATAATCCCACTTAAACACCTCCCTGAACTTTTTACACAATTTCAATTGTAACATTTAATTCAAATGCATATCAAACGGGGGATTGTTATTGAGTTATTCGCGTTGATAGCGTTAATCGCGTTCTTTGCGTTTATTGCGTTCATTGCGTTTTATGCGTTCGCTGCGAAATCCTAAATCTTAAATCCCAAATCTGAAATCTGAAATCTGAAATCCTAACCCCCTACTCCCTACACCCTAAACTTAATACTTCTCACACTTTAGCTGGAAATAATTTGACTTATGATTGCATGAGGGACATTCATCTGGAGGAGTTTCTCCTTCGTGGACATAACCACATTTTCTGCATACCCATAAAACCTTTTTATCCTTTTTAAACACTGTGCCCTTTTCAACCTGTTCAAGCAGTTTACGGTATCTCTCTTCATGATGCTCCTCAGCCCTGGAGATTGCTCTCAGCCGTTTAGCTATTTCAGGAAAACCTTCTTGTTCTGCAATATTGGCAAAGTCAGGATACATGGTTGTGTTTTCATAATGTTCACCCGCAATGGCAGCTTTGAGGTTTTCCACAGTATTGCCAAGTGTGGTTGGAGTTACTGCCTCAACGGTGATTTCATCAAGGTTTTCGTTGCTTTTTTTCTTTAGTTCATTTATCAATCTCAGTAGCCATTTGGCATGCTCTCTTTCGTTATCTGCGGTGATGAGGAATATCTCAGCTATCTGGTCATACCCTTCCTTCTGAGCTATCTTTGCATAAAAGGTGTACCTGTTCCTTGCCTGACTTTCACCAATAAATGCCTTACACAGATTTTCAATGGTCTGCTTCATTTCTCTATCCTCCTTATCCTTTTTAATGAAATCATAGAAACTATTTTACTACAAAGCTTACCAATAATCAGCATAAAAGTGACAATCAAAACTTTTTGGTTTATAATCATAGTGAAGAGCCTCTTTTTAAGAGGACTAAGTCAATATTTTGAAAGGAGGGGTGCTATGGGCTACTATGTAATTTTAAGCACATTAACTGATGAAGGCAGAAAAACGCTTAAAAACAACCCTGAAAGGATACTTGAGGTAAACAGGGAACTGGAGGCCATGGGAGTGAAGGTCAGGGCACAATATGCAGTGCTTGGCCCCTATGATTTTGTTAATATTGTAGAAGCACCGGATAATGAAACAGTTGCAAGAATGTCGGTTGAGATAGGCTCCAGGGGAACTGTTCAGTTGATGAGCATGCCTGCGGCCCCTGTAGAGGATTTCATAAGATCACTGAAGTGAAGGGACTATACAGGCCAGAGGTATCAGATATGGCCTCTGGCCTGCTCTTTAATGGGTGGGGAAATGAATGGCCTGGATTGAGGGTTTTTCAATGGCTCCTAAAATACGGCTTTTCAGAGGTTCCAGAGGTAAGTTACAGGTTGACTGATAAGAGATTATTAATATACATCAGAACGCCTGAAGGCATTGAAGATAATGACCATCGGTTTATAAGAAGACCATGGTAGTATTTATCAAATCAATATATCTATCACCACTGCAATTATAGAGATAATAAAAATTAAGAAGTAGTTAAACTCTTCAGGAGACTTCTCCAGAGATGACAGTAGATAGCCCAGCACCTCTCTGTCTTCATCTGAGAGGCAGGCATTGGTTTTAACCTTTTCTATCAGCCGATACTTTTGAATTGCAGATTTGCGCTTCCTTGTAATGTGGGTTCTGTATAGAAAAAAGAGCATGTACCCAACAGCACCCACATACCATACAGGTCTGACAAGTGAGGGCTCTATCTTTTTAAGAACAATAATTGCCCTGAAGGAAATAGCTGAAACCAGCCCAAGAACAAAAAAACCGTAGATTACCCATTTGGGCACAAGATGAGGTTTATGCCTGTCCATTGTTAAATGGCCTCCTGTCTATTTTTATTCCAATATTGTTTAAAAACTCTATCACCTGGTAGGGCCTGAAGTATAGCTTTAGTTTTAATGCATTTCTTGTGGTATCTTTAAAGACAGAGTCATCAAGGCTGTCAAGGATGCTGGAGATCTCCTCTATATCATCATCAGAGAATATTGTTTTCTCAAACTCCTTTCCAAGGATCACATCCAGTGCCCTATCAACTGACATTATAAAGGACTTACCCGATTCTGAGCTGAAAAGTTCTGTTATATTAAGGAGATATTTAGACATCCTTTTGACATCAGGGAGGTTACCTGCATAGATAATCTCAATTCCTAATTTATCATGACATAATCTTATAAGATTCTTAACAATCACAGGCCTGTCTGTATTTTCGGCTCTGTTTAACACAAGGAAGGGTCTGAACTCTCTCTCCAGTTCCTGCATTACGGAAACAAGTTCAGGGGTATTGAAAGTTATTATATCCTTTAACCACGGAATCGTAAGACGGCTTTCTCTATCGTCCTTTTGAGCCTCTTTATCTATCAACTCTCTTATAGTCGGTTCGTGACGGAATACCTGCTGAAGGCGTCTGAGGAAGGCTGCTTTTATAAAGCTGTAGGCATTAATCACAGCGCCAGGTTCCGCTGCTGTGATTACCACACCTCTGTCTGCCATACAAAAAAAGTCAAGCACATTAAAGTTGACACCGGCCCCGAGGTCAACAACTATGTAATCGGCTCTAAGATTTCGGATATGTTTTATGGTTTTCAACTTCATCCAGTAAGCCGGATTTGCAATGCCAGGCACGAAGCCAGCTCCGCTTATAAGGAACAGGTTTTTTTCCTTTGTTGGCACAATGAGCTCCTCTAAAGAGGATGTTTTCTTAAGGAAGAAATCCCTTATAGAGGGAAGCGGACCTTTTAAGCCAAGATAGGTATGAAGGTTGGCAGCACCAAGGTCAAGGTCTATTAGTATTACCCTGTTTCCTTTACTGCAGAGGGAAAATGAAATTGCCACGGATAATATACTTTTGCCAACACCACCTTTGCCACCACCAATTGCAATAATTTGCATATTGTTCACCTTGTTCGGGATTCGGTAACTGATTGTTTTTATAGAGATATTATAGCAATATGTTGTTTTTGCTACCAGAGTGGACTGCATAGTGAGTGCATTGCCTTTTTAGATAATAGATAGAAGATGGCTGGTCTTTAAATTTATGCAAAAAGAAGAAAAACAGAGGTGGAGACAGTTTGGAGACAGTATTTTTAGGGGGTGTAGAGATGCTAACTTATTGAAAAACAAGTAAAAATGGTGGAGGCGGCGGGAATCGAACCCGCTTTGATACCACCTAACTACCTGAAAATAAAGAAAAAATTAAGTATAAAAATTACCTTACTGACTGTTTGCTGACTGTTTGTTTTTAACTTTCTTTTCAAAAGGTATAACATTATTATTAGATAAAGAAATCATAGATATTGTAGTTTTTAAAGCATTTACATTTGCATGAGTATATTTTTGTGTGGTTCTGCTATCTTTATGGCCAAGCAGGTTTTGAATAAGAAAGGGTGAAACTCCTTTATTAGCTAGTTCAGAGGCAATGGAATGTCTTGTTAAATCGTATAGTCTTATATTTTTAGGTAATTGTGCAGCCTCTTTAACTT
>CAZEYP010000021.1:0-42273 GCA_964515925.1 uncultured Nitrospirota bacterium | reverse complement strand
TAACCAGTATCCTCCTGTTGTTAAAGAAATATAATTAGTTATTGGTATATTGGTATATTAGTTATTGGTTATGGACGAAAGGTGTAGTTACTAATTAAAATGTTTGCTTGACTTTTTTGTTCTTTGAACCATATAATATTTTATTAGCCAACGATTTCCGGTGGCTATACCGGTGGGGAAACACCCGTTCCCATTCCGAACACGGAAGTTAAGCCCACCAGGGCCGATGATACTGCGACCGGGAGGTCGTGGGAAAGTAGGTTGCTGCCGGATTTAAGGTTTAAGAAGGGATGTCCTTCAGAGAGGATATCCCTTCTTTTTTTGTTCAGAGCAGGAAGGAATATGTTTATTTGAGTCTTGTTGTATTATTTACCATGAAGACATCTTTTTAAGGTTTCGGCTAATGTCTTAACGGAGAAGGGTTTTTGGAGAAAATCATCAAAGTGTTCAAGCAATGTCTTTTTGTCTTCATCAATAAGTGGATATCCACTTACTGCAATTATGGGTATATCAGGTAGTATATCTTTTATCTTTTGACAGAGCTCCAGACCATTTAAGTCAGGCATGACCAGATCACTTATTACTATGCTAAATTCTTTGCCCTTGTGCTCTAATATTTGAATGGCCTCCTGTGCTGTAGAAGCCATTTCTGAACAATAATTCAGTTCAGTAAGCAGGTTCATTGTTAGAGTTCTTACTGATTCGTCATCTTCAACAATGAGAACCTTTTCACCACTGCCTTCTGGTATAGGTGGCTCTTTGATTTCCCTTTCCTCAACAATTTCAACATCACTTATGGGAAGGTAAACATAGAAGGCAGTGTATTGTCCTTCTTCTGTCCTTACCTCTATAAAACCCTCATGCTGCTTTATTATGCCATAGGCCTGGGATAATCCGAGTCCGGTGCCCTTTCCAACTCCCTTGGTTGTGAAAAAAGGCTCAAAAATATGAGGAAGTACATCTTTAGGAATACCAGTGCCCGTATCTTTTATCATTACCTCAACCCATCTGCCTGTTGAGATGTCGCTAAAGGGTTTTTCATTTACAATGTATTTTTCTCTGGCTGTTATCATAATAGAGCCTCCCTCAGGCATTGCATCCCGTGCATTTACTATAAGATTGGCAAGCACCTGTTGTATCTTGGTTGGATCTGCCTTGATAATACATTTTTTGAGGTTTGTTTCAAAATCCAGTTGGATGTTTTCCGGAAGTGTCCGTGAAATGAACTTAACAAATTCCTTAATAAAGGGGATAAGATCAAAAGTGGATTTTTCTGTTATGGATTTCCTGCTAAAGTCAAGTATCTGCTTAACAAGTTCCGCTGCTCTCTGACCACTTCGCAATATTATATCGATTTTTTTCTTTATACCGTAGGGGAGGTTTTCATCAAAACTGAGTATCTCAGCATAGCCAATTATGCCTGTAAGGATATTGTTAAAATCATGAGCAATACCAGCAGCAAGCTGCCCAATTGCTGCAAGTCGCTCCTGCGAAAGGAGTTTTTCTGCAGTTTTCCTTTCCTCTGTAACATCCCTGATTATAAATACTGTTCCATAGGGTGTTCCATTTGAGATGATATAACGGCCTCCGACTTCATAAATACGTTCGATGGGTTTGGAAATACTGATTTCGTGCCATATAATGTTTGGTGGAGAAATAAAATACTGTTCAATTGGTTTGCCTGCAAGGGTATCAAGCCTGTCTCCTCTTTTTTTGTCCTCAATAAGTTTTAAATACTCATCGGCAATCTGATTTGTAAGAGATATGATATTGTCATTGTTAAGCAGGAAAACCCCTTCAGGAATCTGGTCGAAAACCGTAACAAGTATGTCATAAAGCCTCTTTTTTTCCTTTTCTGCTTCTTTCTTTTCTAATACAGATTTTACTGCAAGAGGAAGTTTTCTGGCATGCTTGCTTGATTTTAAGATGTAGTCGTCAAGCCCTCTTTTCATTGCCTCAACGGCTATTTCTTCGCTGCCAGTGCCTGTGAACATAATTACGGGCATATCTGGAGATATTTTTCTTATTTTGTTTAATATTTCCATCCCGTTTGACCACTTAAGCTGGTAGTCTGTAATGACAAGATTAAAGTTCTGTGAACTTAAGACAGCTTCCAGTTCATTGCCATTGGTCACTTCTATGAATTGAATATCATCAAAATGGGATGATAGATACCTTTTTACAAGTAATCTGTCGTCAGGGTTGTCGTCCACTAATAATATCTTCAACATATCAGGCACCTCAACATTTTGTAGGTAATTCATTAATTATTAGCCAGTACAGATGTAGCTTTTTAACAAGATTTATCAGGTCTGAGAATTCAACAGGTTTTACAAGATAGGAATTTGCACCTAATTCGTAAGCATAGTTTATATCAGGAGATTCCCTGGAAGATGTCAACACAACAATAATGTTTTTTTTATGTTCGGGATGACTTCTTGCCCATCGGATAAACTCAAAACCATTCATTTTTGGCATCTTCAGGTCAAGCAAGATAAGCACAGGTAATGGATATTGTTCTCTGTTAGAGTAAATGCCTTTTCCTTCTAAATACTCTACAGCCTCTTGACCATTTGTTACCTCATACAAAGGATTTAGTAAGCCTGATTTCTTGAAAGCTCTCTTAATCAACATTCGGTCATTCGGGTCGTCTTCAACTAATAGAATGGGTTTCTTTATGTTCATAGGCTGCCCCCTCAAAATTCCATTTGATAAAGTCCACCCAGAAACGGGTACCCTTCCCTGGTGTGGATTCTACCCCTACTGTTCCACCCACCTTTTCTGCTCCCTTCTTAACTATAGCAAGCCCTATTCCGGTACCTGGATATGTTTCTATTCCATGAAGCCTTTCAAATATCTTAAAAATCCTTTCAAAATGTTCTGGTTCTATACCAATACCATTGTCCTGTACAATAACCCTTACCCTGTTGTTTTCTGTTTCCTGTGTATAAATCTTAACCTCAGGTGAGATATCAGGACGGCTGAATTTTACGGCATTGCTTATAAGATTACTAAATATTTGAAGGGCTATGCTATGGGTTGCTCTTACAACGGGCAGATTATCTGAAACACTCACCTTTGCCCCCTTTTCCTCTATAAAGGATTTTAACTGTGAAATCGCCTCGTTAATCACTCCCTCCAGATTCACAGGCTGAAGTCTTATCTCAGAGCGTGTTAACCTACTATAGGATAGCAGATCAACTATCAGGTTGTCCATTCTCTTAGCAGCATCCCTTATTCTTTTTGCATACTCTCTTCCTAATTCATCAAGCTTTTCAGAGTAATCCTCCAGTAAAGCCTCGGAAAAGCCCTGCATGGCACGAAGTGGGGCCCTCAGGTCATGAGAAACAGAGTAGGCAAAGGCCTCTAATTCTTCATTGGATTCTTTAAGTCTTCTTGTAGTGATTTCAAGTTTTTTATTGGCTTCCTGAAGGTCCTCAAGCAGATTCATCATCCCTCGATTAAGGAGCTCAATTTCTCCAATCCTTTCCTTTAGCTCCCTTGTTCTTTCTTCAACAAGTGTCTCAAGCTCTGACTGGTATCGTTTTAGTTTGCTTTGAGTTTCTACCCAATCGGTAAAATCCCTTATCATGGCCACAACCTCATCTTTTGATACAGGGACAATTCGTGCTTCAAAAAACCGCTCTTTATCCGGAAATGGTAATTTATAGTTAAAATGAACCATATGTCCGGTATTAACTGCGTTTGATATAGTATTTAATGTTAAGTTTGATATATCTTCATTAAACACTTCTTGTAGCTTTTTCCCGACAGGTTCTCTTGGGGAAAAGGAAGTTGGTATATTCAGAGCTGGCTTATAACTCAGCACAATTCCGTCAGCAGAAATCCTGAGTATCAGATCTGGTATTGCATCAAGTAATGCCTTCAAGTGCAACCTTTCCCTGTTTAACTCCTCTAACTGTTTAGCATTTTTTACTGCAAGGGCAGCTTCATTAGCAAGGCCCTGAAAGACCTCCTTTTCCTCTTCTGTAAATACCCTCCTTTGGATTGTATGTCCTATTAAAACACCAAGGACCTCGTCTTCTATCATCATAGGTGATGAAATTGCGGACATAATGTTTTCTTTAAAAATTACAGATGGGATCTTAAATCTTTTTTCTGATTGATAGTCGGTTACAGTCTCGGTTCTTTTGTTTTTAAGGGAATAAGTAGAGAGGCCCTCTCCAATAGTAAGACTATAACTGTCTATCATGTTTTCAGAAAAACCAATAGTGTCTTTGATAATAAGCTGTTTTCCATCCTCTGACAGTAACATAATTGTAGAAAAATCCAACCTGAGCAGCTCTATAGCAGATAAGACTATTTTTCGATACAGAAGACGTGGATTCGTAGTTGATGATAGTTCCTTTGATAATTCAACCATTTGTTTCAGCATTGTAATGCTATTTGATAGAGCCTTTCTTGTCTTTATATGCTCTGCTATTTCCACATCTCGGAGGGAGACAAGCAGGAACACGAGCCAGACTGCTGAAAGTACAATCTTAATAGGGCTCTCAATAAATTTATCGAAGAATTTGGTGAAGTTGCCATACTCAAAAACATTGCCAATATCATGAGTGAGCGTTAGCAAAAGCAGACTGAATATTATACAGTGGGCAATCTGGGATAATTTCTGCCCCTTAAACCCTGTAACAAGAAATAAAAGCGCCACAAATGCTGACAAAGTAGCTATAGAATCAATGATAAATATAGTACTCACCCTTTTGGTCTCCTTCTAAATACAACATAACACCATGATGCAAGAAAGATGTTTGATGTGGCATAAAGTACATGCTCTATTAGATTGAAAAAATCATGTAAAAAGAACCCTTCCACTATAGTGAAAAACCATCCACCAAGCACAAGATAAAAGGAGAAAATGAAGAGACGGTAATCAGGTAGCAGCTCAACATCCTTCTTGTCCTTCAGAATCACTACAAGAGTAACAATGCCCACTATAAATACAATCAACTCGCTAAAATCAATCATTGTGTATCGTTCTCCTTAGAGGAATGGTCTGCCACTGGCTCAAGCCCTGCTTCTTTAAGTTGTTCCTTCAGTTGTTTTATTATTTTTTTAAGTTCAGCCATCTTTACTTCTCTTTCAGCCATGGTGTTTATTATCCTCTGGAGGTGTTCTGTTCGCTCTTTTACCTTTTTTTCAAGTTCTTCCTGAAGATGTTTCTTTTCCGTGATATCTCTGGTAACTATGAGTAAAGCCTTTATTTTTCCATCATCGTCTTTAATTAATGTTCCGTGACTATCCACCCATAATGAGCCGCCAGAAAAGGTTTTTATTTTAAATTCTAAAGAACTCTCCTTGCCCTCTAATAACTCTTTAATAAATCTTTGATACTGTTCTTTGAAATCTTCATGGACGAGACAGAGAAGATTTTGACCGACAAGGATGTCAGGGTCTTCAGCATTTATCATACGGAGACCAGCAGGATTCATATCAATTAGACTTCCATCAGGTGATAGTATTTTTACACATTCTGGCTCTGCGTTAAAGATGGTCCTGAACCATTGTTCACTTATTTTAAGCTTTTCTTCAGTCTTTTTCCTGTCAGTAATATCCCTGACTATCGACAAAACATATCTCTTCTTTGTGCCGTCAAGCAGGGTTAATTCAAATGGCCTCAACCTTACTTCAACAGGAAACTCCTGTCCTTTACGGTCTCTTGCAATCCACTCAAAATCCTGTGATTCACCTTTAATGGCTCGCTTCAGCCTTTTCATTGCCATCTCCAGTGTATAACCGGTCCCCATCATTGTTTCAGGTGGAAGTGTCTGGAATTCGTCAAGTCTGAAGCCATAGCGTTTTTTTACATTTTCATTTATATCAATTATCCTTCCACGGTGGTCGTGAACAAATATCATGTCAGGGGTGTTCTGGAAAATAGCCTCCAGATACTGTCTCATCTGATTTAAGTCATCGTACTTTTCGTTAAGCTCCTCTGTTGCTAACTGAACTTTTCGTCTAAGGTAATAGATGGCAATAAAAAATGAGATGACAAGTCCTGACAATAGTCCTATTATCAGATATATCCAGGAAGGAATTGATATTTTCTCTGGTACGCCGAACCATCTATCAATGCTCCTGTAATATATAGAAGAATCGTCCTGTTTTAAATCTTCAAGGTGTTTATCAATCTTTGGCTTCAGGGTTTTGCCTGATCTGGTTTTTTTAGATAAAGCAAATTTTACCTTTATAGGCGAAAAGACAATTGGCGTGGGTTCAATAGCAGGAAATTTTGAAATGTTTATGGATTCGTATAAACGGTTTACCACACCAGCATCAACCCTACCATTAGAGAGGGCATTAAATATTTCCTCGTAATTATCGTAAAATCTAATCCTGGGAAACAGGTCAAAGGCTGTAGTCATTTCGATAAAGGGTGCCGTGAAAATATCATCTTTCAGTATTGCTACTGTTTTCCCATTAAGATCAGGTATGGAATCAATGTGTACACCCTTTCTTCTGCATACTATTGCCCAGTTTACAATTACATCTTCATCTGTGAAGATTGCCCATCGTGCTCTCTCTCTGGTGTATCCTATGGCAGGAAGAACATCTATCTTTCCTTTTTTAAGCAACTCAAGGCACTCACTCCAGTTACAGGACCTGTATTTTAATTTGAGATTTTCTTTCTTTGCTATATGCTCTAAGATATCTATAAAAAGCCCTGCCGGTTCTGCTTTTCCCTCATAAAAGACCAACGGCGGGTTATGATAAATTCCAACATTTAGGGTTATCTCTCTGGCTAATAGCTTATTTGAATAAAAAAATGTAAACAAAATAAATAGGATTGCAAATTTCTTAACCGCCTGTTTGTTCATGTTATGTTTCCCTGAAAGGGTCATCAGCCTCAGGCTCTATGCCTGCCTCCATAAGCTGATTCCTCAATCTCTTTATAACCTCTTTAAGCTCTGCCATCCGCACCTCTCTTCCAGCCATCAGGTTTACCGCCTTCTGAAGTTCCTCTGTTCTTTCCTTTACCCTTTCTTCAAGCTCCTTAGCATGATTTTTAACTTTTTCGTAAAGTATTGCGTTATAGAGAATCAATGCAAGCTCTGCTGAGAGTGTTTCCAGGAAATCATGTTTGTCTTTGATGTCTACCCTGCGTCTCCAGCCTATTCCAACCACACCAATGGGGGTGTCTTTCTTTATAAGAGGTATTGAAATAAAAGAGACCAGCCCCAGTTTTTTGCAGGGCTTTAATAATTTTATTGAAGAGCTCTGTACATCTTCTACGAAGATAATTCTTTTTTCAGAAATAGCCCTGCTACAAAAACATTCACCAATCCTTACCTCTTCAGAATCAGAATTATCTATGCCTATATAATCAGTTAACCTGAGCATATCACCCTGCTTCAGAAAAAATTTGATTAAGTCAGCATCTAATAGTGTCTTAACCTCGTTAAGAACCACTGATGCAAATTTGTTTATGTCTAAGGTTTCCTGGGCTCTGGTTATTATTGTATTAATTATCTTCAGCTGTTCAGCTTTCCTTGTTACTTCATTTTTTATCATCTTTATTTCTGATATATCCTTTGCAAAGTGGACTGAGCCTATAATCTTGCCTTCACTGTCAAAGATTGGAGATACTGTTATCAGAAGGGTCCTGTCGGTATTTTTGTATCTTATCTCTTTAGTGCAGGGTTTTCCATTCTTAATAGCAATTACATGAGGACACTCTGGCCAGGGTTCATTGGTTATATGAAAAAACTCGTAGCATTTTTTACCGATTATTTTTTCAAAGGGCATGTTAAAGAATTCCTTGAAGGCACGGTTGACTTTCACTATGTTAAAATCCCTGTCGTGAACTGATACCATATCTGTGATGGAGTCAAAGGTGAGTTCCCACTGCTTCTTTGAATTACGGAGTATTTCCTCGGTTTCCTTTAGCCTGGTTATATCATAGGCTGTGCCTATAATAGCGGGGCGGCCTTCATAGATAATCCTGTCAGCAGAGAAGTCAACCCATCGGACATTTCCGTCTTTGGTTATGATCTTAAAGGAGTAGTTCTTGGGTGGTGTCTCATCTTTTAATCTGGCAGTGCCCCTTTGTTTTACCATCTCTCGGTGTTCGGGATGAACAAGCTTGTAGAATTCCATTTCTTGTGCCTCTTTGAGGCTGTAGCCTGTGAGCCTTTCAAATGCAGGATTAACATAAATGAACCTTTCAGCAGTTATGAATATGCAGGTAGATGTGGTCTCTGCAATAACCTTGAAGAGATTATTTGAGATTATGGTCCCATTCTCATCCATATACTACCCCTTTAAAATTATACCCCATAAAAGAAGTAATTGAAAGTTTTTGTTCTTTAATGTTTAAAATAGATAGTAGTTTCAGATAGTTGCTGGAGGTGACGGTGATAAGACTTCTTATATTCGACCTTGATGGCACACTGGTGGATACATCTGAGGACATCACCAGAGCGCTTAACTATGCTCTAAAGCCCTTTGGCTACCCTCCTTTAAGTAACGAGCAGACAAAGAAACTGGTAGGTGATGGAATTTCAAGATTGATAGAAAAGGTAATCGGTGAGGGCAGGAGGGAGTTTGAACAGATACGGCAGAGTTTTCTTGATTATTACGGAAAACACATAGCAGACCACTCAAGGCCATATCCAGATGTTGTAGAGACCCTTGAGAGACTAAAGGATTATAAAAAGGCAGTAGTAACCAATAAGCGAGAAGCACTTGCCAGAGCTCTTTTCAGACAGCTTGACCTTAATAGATTTTTCGACCTTATTGTAGGCTCTGACACCACAGATGAAACCAAGCCATCACCAGTTCCCCTTCAGTATGTGCTTGGCAGATTAGGCGTCAGCCCCGAGGAAGCTGTAATGATTGGTGATGGCTTAACTGACATAAAGGCAGGCAGGGCTGCAGGGGTAAGGACAGTGGGTGTAGGATATGGATACAAGGGATATGAAGAACTAAAGGGTGCAGATTTTTTTGTTAAAGAGTCGATTAAAGAGGTTATTGTATTGCTTGAAAGACTTAAAAACCTTTAAAAGAGGATTTATTCCCTCTGATAGGGGGGCCTACTCTTCAAAGAATACAAACTCTACCCGTCGGTTTTTTGCCCTGCCTTCAGGGGTGTCGTTTGGAGCAACAGGCTTTGTGTCGGCAAAACCTGCAATACTTAGTTTTTTAGGGTCTATTCCTTTAGATTTTGTAAGAAATCTCAACACTGATAGTGCACGAGCCATTGACAGCTCCCAGTTAGAGGCATATTTTGGGCTATTTATTGGTATATTGTCGGTATGGCCCTCAATGGAGACCCTGTAGGGAAACTTTTTTATAAGTTCTGCTATCCGGTCAAGTATTGGGTAGGCCTCAGGTTTTAAAGAGGCATCTCCAGGAGGAAAGAAGAGCCTTCCCTTTACTCTGAGTATTACCCCTCGTGGGGTAGACTCAAAGTTTATGTCATCCTGAAGACCTCGTTCTTCTATCATTTCCTTTATGTCATTACTGAGTTGCTGGTTTACTCCACCTGCACCCCTTGAAACTGGAAGATTGAAGTTTGCAGGTGAGGATGACTGTTGGAATAACCCTGTTCCCACAGGCATGAAACCAAGGGCCTGCTGTATTGAACCCATTGCGTCACGAAACTTTGTTATGTCCATGGTAGCAAAGCTCAGAAGCAGTATAAAGAATGTAAGAAGCAGTGTGGCCATGTCAGAAAAAGTGGCCATCCATGCTGGTGCTCCTTCTCCTCCACCTCCGCCTTCTTCTTCATCAGGCATTGTATAGACCTCCTTTTATTTTTTCTTTCTCTTTTTGGGCTCAACAAAGGCAATCAGTTTGTCTTCCAGTATGGTCTGGTTTATTCCCTTGGTAATACCATCAATACCGTTAACGATTACCTCAAGATTTACCTTCTCAAGTGCTGTTCTGTTTTCCAGTTTTTCTGCAATGGGGTTGAAGATTAAAAAGGCCATTACTGCACCATAAAGGGTTGTAAGAAGTGCAACTGCCATTGCAGGACCGATGGTTGATGGATCGTTCATGCTACGAAGCATCTGGACAAGCCCTATAAGGGTTCCTATCATGCCCATTGCAGGTGCGGTGGCTCCCATAAATCTGAATATCTTGTGTCCCGTGGTGTGTCTTCTTATAAGGGAGTTCATCTCGATGGTCATGGTTTGAATAATCTCCTGTGGTTCAATACCATCAACAGCCATCCTGATTCCACGGGCAAGGTATGGATTGTTGATCTTTTCGTTTTCAAGGGCAAGAAGGCCTCCCTTACGGGCCTTTGCTGCAAGATCAACGATTTGTTTTATCAGTTTTTCAGGTGGTTCTGTTTTATCAAAAAAGGCATTCATTGCCACGGAAATTGCACCAAGCACCACATTGAGTTTCTGCATTATGAGTGTTGCCATGATGGTTCCACCAACGACGATTATAATACTGGGAATGTTAATAAAGGCACTTAAGGGGCTGCCCATCATAATGGATACTATGACAAGGGCAAGGCCCCCTACAAGACCTATCAGGGTTGCTATATCCAACTTATCCCACCTCCTGTGAGATTTTAGATGTTATTGTTCCTGTATATACTTATCGGAATGAGTCTGAAAAACTTTAACCTGCTGTTTGATGATAAAGGTGGGGATTTAGTATACTTACTCAGGTTGTTTGGCCCTGTATACCAGTAATCAATAACTAATTACCAATCAACCAATTTCATCATGCTCGGATTTTATTTTGCATTAATAGTATCCTTTGTTTCTGCTTTTCTGGGTGGTGCACTGAACCTGATCAATCTGAGGTTTAGCAGGGAGTGGCTTAAGCTCTCAAATGGATTTTCAGCAGGACTCCTTATAACCATCTCTCTTGCTCACATGCTTCCCGAGGCAAAACTGGAGGTGAATTATATCTACGCAGTAGCCGGATTTGGTATATTCTATCTTATCGAGGGCTTTACTCGTTCTGGCTCCTGCTCAGATGCCCATTGTCCTGAAAGCCATCCATCAGGTGGTATGGTGGCATGGTCAGGGATGAGTTTTCATGCACTGGTGGATGGAGTGGCCATGGGGGTGGGGTTTGGCAAGTCAACTGAACTGGGCATTATTATAGCCCTTGCCATAATGATTCATAAGGCCCCAATCGGGTTTTCACTTACAAGCATACTTTCTTCAAGGGGATATAAATACAGAGACAGCCTGTTTTTGCTTGTGGTATTTTCGGTTCTTACGCCACTTGGGGCACTTATGAGCATGCTCTTTTTAAAGGTGGACACGCTGGTGCTTTATAAGGCCCTTGCCTTCTCAGGTGGAACCTTTTTGCATATAAGTATTTCTGAACTTTTGCCAGATGTACATGCAGAAAGAAAACGGACTATTTTATACTATGTTATGGCAGGCATAATAGTTGGACTTCTGCCAAGACTTTTTGAATAACAGGGAGGGGTGGAAATGGATTATTCAAATGCCTCTGAGTGCTGGAAAGAGATACAATCCACTCTGAACAGAGGGCTTCTTTCAGTAATTGAAAGATTTGCAAAGGAGAATACCGCACCTGCAAAGGTGGTCTTTGGCACCTCAGGGTGGCGAGGTGAGATTGGAACAGACTTTACATTTAGAAATGTTGGTGTGGTGACAGAGGCTATAATAAATGTGCTTAAAAGCAGAGATGAAACATTAAGAAATGCCCTGGGTATAAAGGACTTTGAGGATGTGAAAAAAAGGGGCATAGTGGTGGGCCATGATAACAGATTTTTGGGGCATGAGTTTTCCATTGAGGTGATAAGCAGGCTTAACAGGGAGGGTATAAGGGTGTTCTTTGCAGGTGAGACCACCACGCCCGAGATTTCTGCTTCCATTGAGATGCTACAGGCGGCCTGCTCCATAAACCTGACCCCTTCTCATAATCCTAGCAATTACTCAGGGCTTAAGTTTAATCCGTCCGATGGGGGGCCTGCCGGGCCGGAGATTACCAATGCCATACAGGATGAGGCAAACAGGCTCATGAAAGAGGATGTCTTAGAGCAGGGTGTGTCAGAGCCTGAGTTTAAAACTATAGATACAACGGCACTTTATATGGAGTTCATAGAGCACAGAGGCACGATTGATCTTGAAAGGATAAGGCAGTTTATCAGGGAAGAGGATTGTATTGTAGTGATAGACCATGTCCACGGGGCCACCCGTGGAAGACCAGGGAGGCTACTTAAGAGCACTGATATGGGGCTTGACGGTAAGAGGGTCTTTTACTTGAGGACAGAGGATGACTATCTGTTTGGTGGAGTGGCACCTGAGCCCTCTCAAAAGAATATGATGAATGTTGAGGGGTTGCTTAAAACCGCAAAGGCCAGATATAGATTAGGCGTTATAATGGACCCTGATGGCGACAGGGTCAGGTTTGCTGACCACAGGATGCAGATACCCATGAATTACTTTGGTGCCATGGCACTTCATTTTCTCTATCACTACAAGGGCATAAGGGGGGTCGCCGTCAAGTCAGTGGGAACCAGCAACTTTGTTAATGCAATATGCTCTGCTCATGGTATCCCTGTGCGGGAGACAAAGGTGGGCTTCAAAAACTTCCGTCCCTACATGCTTAAAGATGCCCCTGAGAGGGCAATTGTGTGCTTTGAGGAATCCGATGGCATTTCTGGTTATAACCACACCCTTGAAAAGGATGCCCTTTTTGGTCTTTTGCTTGCCATTGAGATGGTAGCTACTACTGGTAAGAATCTCAGTGAGTATCTTCAGGAGTTGATGGACAGGTATGGCCATTACTATCCTGACCGTTCAGGGATAGAGGTTGACCGCTCAATGGCCGGGCCAGCACTCAGGGAAAAGATAGACAGGATAAAGGACAGGTATCCAGTGGGCTCCAGGGTGAAAATCGGCCAGCGGGAGCTTGATGTGGTTGATTTGATAACCATCGATGGAGTGAAGATTGTGCTTGAGGATGGCTCCTGGTTTATGATCAGGCCCTCGGGCACAGAGCCAAAGGTGCGTTTTTATATAGACGCAAGAGACCCAGAGGAGAAGAAGGCAATATTCGAGACAGCCGAGAGACTGACCAGGGAGGCGATAGGGGGTTCATTGCGTTAATAGCGTTTATAGCGTTCATTGCGTTAGTCGTGTTCTTTGCGTTTATTGCGTTTTTCGAGTTACTTGAGTTAATTGCGTTCTTTGCGTTAATCGGGTTAGTCGCGTTATAGAGTTAATTGGGCTCATCAGGTTAATAGTGTTAATTGCGTTTGCTGGGGTTGGGTTGGGGTGTTTTTACTACTCCCTACCCCCTACACCCTGTCTTTTTACCCCCTACCCCTTCTTAAAAATCAGTACACTCAGTGGAGGTAGGGCTATGTTAATTGAGAAGGGTCTGCCATGAATAGGGTTAGGTATAGCCTCCACTCCTCCCAGATTACCCACATTTGAACCGCCATATAGTTCAGAGTCGCTATTTAAGATTTCTCTGTAAAATCCAGGTTCAGGCACACCAACCAGATAGGTATGACGGGGAACGGGTGTGAAATTAAATACAAAGACAAGGAAGTTTTCATTGTTATATCCCCTTCTTATAAAGGAGATAATGCTTTCTTCAACATCAGAGAAATCTATCCACTCAAAGCCCTCATGCTCAAAGTCCCTTTCATAGAGGGCAGGCTCTGAAAGGTATATCCTGTTGAGGTCCTTTAAATAGTCTCTTAGCTTTCTGTGCATCTCATCCTCAAGGAGTGCCCACTGGAGTTCACTCTTTGAGTCCCATTCATTAATCTGTCCAAACTCTCCTCCCATAAAAAGTAGCTTCTTCCCTGGATACCCAAACATAAGGCCATAAAGAAGCCTTAGATTTGCAAATTTTTGCCATCTGTCCCCTGGCATCTTTTCAAGAAGAGACCTCTTTCCGTGGACAACCTCATCGTGCGAAAGAGGGAGTATGAAGTTTTCAGAAAAGGCATAAAGCAGAGAAAATGTAAGATTACTGTGGTGGTACTTTCTGAATATGGGGTCCTTCTGGAAATACTCAAGGGTGTCATGCATCCAGCCCATATTCCATTTAAAGGTGAAACCAAGCCCACCCACATAGGTTGGCCTTGAGACCCCTGGCCAGGCAGTGGATTCCTCGGCAATGGTAACCGCACCAGGATAATAAAGGTGCAGGACCTCATTTAATTTCTTTATAAAATCTATTGCCTCCAGATTTTCTCTTCCACCATATTGATTGGGAACCCACTCTCCTTCCTTTTTTGAATAATCAAGATAAAGCATGGAGGCAACCGCATCTACCCTGAGACCATCTATATGATATTTATCAAGCCAGAAAAGTGCTGATGACAGCAGAAAGTTTCTGACCTCATGACGTCCGTAGTTAAATATCAGGGTGCCCCAGTCTTTATGTTCACCCTTACGGGGATCTTCATGCTCATAAAGGCAGGTGCCATCAAAGGCCCTGAGAGAAAAGTCATCCCTTGGAAAATGGGCAGGAACCCAGTCCATTATTACTCCAATGCCTGCCTGATGACAGCTATCTACAAAAGACATAAAGTCCTCGGGGCTGCCATATCGACTGGTTGGGGCAAAGTATCCTGTGCACTGGTATCCCCAGGACTCATCAAGGGGATGCTCTGTAATAGGTAGGAGTTCAATGTGTGTGTAACCCATATCCTTTACATAGGGGATAAGCAGTTCTGCAAGCTCACGATAGCTGTAAAAGGAACCATCAGGCTTTTTCATCCAGGAGCCAAGATGAACCTCATAGATATTCATGGGTCTTTTAAGTGGGTCTATCTTTCGGCGTGCCTCCATCCAATCAGAGTCATTCCACCTGTATTTATTGATGTCATACACTATCGTGGCAGTCTTAGGACGCTCTTCAAAGTAAAATCCATAGGGGTCTGTTTTTATACGTATCTCACCGTTGAGCCGGGACTTTATCTGATACTTATAAAGATGTCCTTTTGAAAGTTCAGGTATAAAGGTAAACCATATTCCGGATGAACCAAGGGGAGTCATTTTATGAGTTGATGGGTTCCAGTCGTTGAATGAACCTATCAGGCTTACCTCTTCTGCATTTGGTGCCCATACAGCGAAGTGAACTCCCCTGACTCCGCCTGATTCAACCACATGGGAGCCTAATTTTTCATATATTCTGAGATGGTTCCCTTCTCCAAAGAGAAAAAGGTCGTAATCGGTTATTATGCAGCAATCTTGTTTTTTGTCCATTCAACAAGCCCTCCAGCAGCTATCAACTCCTGCATGAATGGAGGAATTGGTTTTGCCTGATATTGTTTAGATCTTGTAAGGTTCTTGATAATTCCAGTATCTGCATCTATCTCAATCTCGTCACCTTCCTGTATGTCATCTGCTGCCTCAGGGGATTCAAATATAGGTAGCCCAATGTTAAAGGAATTACGATAGAAGATCCTTGCAAAGCTTTTGGCCACCACAGCCTGTATTCCTGCTGCCTTGATTGCAATTGGTGCATGCTCTCGGGAAGAGCCACAGCCAAAGTTCTTGTCAGCCACGATTATGTCTCCAGGCTTTACCTTTTTGGGGAACTCACTGTCTGCATCTTCCATCACATGTTTTGCAAGCTCTTCTGGATCCGATGTGTTCAGATAACGGGCAGGTATGATGGCATCGGTGTCTATATCTGCGCCAAACTTCCAGACTCTTCCTTTGATTATCATAATACAGAACCTCCTTAGGTGTTTGTGCAGGTTTAATAAACCTGTGTTTTGTGAGAATTTATCTATTATAAAATATTCTGCTAAATACTGGCTGCTATTACAAAGGCAACTAAGGATGCATGGGTATAGAGTTTGAACGGTTTTATCACACGGCCGAAGCTGCCGTGATGGCAGCTTTAGGGTGATCCCTCGGAGAAGGCCATGGATGGCCTTCGAGAATGATGTGAAAACTCTATACCCATGTGTCCTATCCTTCTGTACTTCAGGCTGTTTTTTATTTAATCAATTTGATATGATAGTAATTGAAAAAAGGAGTTTTGTTTTGCTCAGGCTTGAGGATGGCATAGTTGAACTTTACAGAAAGGTGGCAACCTCTTTACCTGCTGATGTGGAGGATGCCCTGAGAAAGGCCGTTGAACTTGAGGATGGTATCACCAGGGAATCCCTTTCAAAGGTCATAGAAAACATCGAGATTGCAAGAGCTGAGGGAAGACCAATCTGTCAGGACACGGGTACACCTACTTTTTATATTAAAGCCCCACGACAGATAAGCCAGAAGGAGTTAAGAGAGCTAATTATAAAGGCAACCCGCAGGGCTACCAGAGAAATACCACTGAGGGCAAATGCAGTGGACTGTGTTAGTGAAAAAAACTCCGGTGATAATACAGGAGATTACTTTCCGATAATATATTTTGAAGAGACCGATGAGAGTAAACTTACTATTGACCTGATATTAAAGGGTGGTGGATGCGAAAACCTTGGACAGACCTATAAACTGCCTGATTCCAGTTTAGGAGCTCAACGTGACCTTGACGGTGTAAGACGATGTGTAATAGATGCTGTGTTTAAGGCACAGGGTAAGGGATGCCCTCCATACACAATTGCAGTGGCTGTGGGTGCTTCAAAAGACCAGGTTGCCTTTCTTTCAAAAAAACAGCTTCTAAGAAGGCTTGATGACAGAAATCCTGTCGAAGAGCTGGACAGATTTGAAAGGGAGGTTAAAGAAGAACTTAACAGCCTGGGTATAGGCCCACTCGGATTTGGTGGCAAAAACACCGTGCTTTCAGTAAAGATTGTCTGTGCAGCAAGACATCCGGCATCCTATTTTGTGGATGTCTCCTTTTCCTGCTGGGCAAACAGAAGAGGACGGCTGGTGTGGGGGTAGTTTAGGGTGTAGGGTGTAGCGTGTAGGGGGGTAATTAAGGAGGATTATGGAGCCAAAGAGGATTATAACACCGATATATGAAGAGACCGTAAGAGGGCTTACTGTGGGTGACCTTGTACTGTTGAGCGGACTGATTGTAACAGGCCGTGACAGGGTGCACAGGTATCTTTACAACAGGAGACCTGATGAGATTGGTCTGCCTGTTGACCTTGAAGGTCTGGTTCTTTATCACTGTGGACCTATTGTCAGAAATCTCAACAATGGCTTTGAGATAGCCTCTGCAGGTCCAACAACCAGCATAAGAATGGAGATGTACGAGCCATGGGTAATAAAGAATTACGGCATTCGTGGGATAATTGGTAAAGGAGGTATGGGTTCAAATACTCTTGAAGCCATGAGGGATGCAGGCTGTGTGTATATGCATGCAGTAAGTGGTGCTGCAGCTTACCTTGCAAAGAGGATAAAAAGGGTGGTTGATGTGTGGAAGGCAGATGAGTTTGGGATGACCGAGGCAATGTGGATTCTGGAGGTTGAGGATTTCCCTGTTATAATAACCATGGATACTCAGGGAAACAGTCTGCATCAGGAAGTCTTAAGGAGGTCTGAAAAGAGGTATTTAAGTCTTTTAGAGAAATGAAATGCCAAGGAGGGAAGGATGAAGGAGCCCAAGAGAAAGGCAACTCGCTACCCTATATTTGCAATAGCCGAACTTGAACTCTCTGACAGTGAGCATGTCACTACAATGGTTGACAATATATCAATGTATGGTCTAGGTCTTTACTCCTTTGTTCCCTTGAAAAAGGGAGAACCTGTATCAATTAAAATAAAGTTTATAGAAAAGGATGGACAGGAAAAGGCAGACCATGTTGAGGGAGAGGTGGTCTGGAGTATTAAACAGGATGAGATTTACTTCGTAGGAGTCTCCTTTACCAGAGAACTTTCACCTGTAAACCAGCCTGAACTTTACGATTACTTTGTTAACATAATATCTTACTATGAATATTAACAACTCCCTACCACCTACACCCTACACCCTACCCCCTGCCCGCTAATAAATTACCTTCCAAACTCACTATCAATTGCGAGTTTAATCTCTTTAATGCTTTTTCCTTCTTTGAAAAGCTGGGAAGCCCTCAGGGCCTCCTGTTGACAGAGTAGTCAGCCCGCTCCATGGGTTTCAACGAAACAGCTTAGCAGGCTTTTGTGGTAAAAGGGAGGTTCGTCGCAATTACAATAACATCTTACCTGGTCAAGCACCTGAGGATATCTTGCTGCAGCAGCATAGGCAGCCCTTGTCATGCCAGTAAACTGTGCTGGGTTAAGCACCGGGCGGGTTTCACCACCTTTGATGTTAAAGGATGTCTTTTTTGCCTCCACAGTTCTGTTGCCATCATAGAATATGACAAACAGGGCACCGGCAAACAGTATCAGCGCTATTAAAACCATGAAACCCTTGTTGCTCTTTTTGGGTATCTCTTTTACTTTTTGCCTTTTCTTACTATTATTCTTCTTTTTAGCCATAAAAACCTCCCTTGGTTGATTATTCTTCTCAAGTGCAGTAAAGCACCCTCATCTCAAAGACGGCATGCTGCCGTAGTATCTTTAAAGTTCTGTATTTACTATAAATGATAAATGTGAAGAAATTATGAAATACGACCAATGGGTAGGCAGGCAGTTGCAGTGATATCTAATGGGGCTAACATGCCTTCTTTAAAGTAATAATAGCCTGCAGCAGCAATCATGGCAGCATTGTCTGTGCACAGCGTAACAGGTGGCACCACAAGCCTTAGATCCTGCTGTTTTGTCATCTCCTGCATCTTCTGTCTCAGTCGTCTGTTTGCAGCTACCCCTCCAGAAAGCACGAGGGTGCTAAGCCCCTCTTTTTTTGCGGCCCTTTCTGTCTTCTTTACAATAACATCTACCACAGCCTCCTGAAAGGATGCACAAACCCTTTTTATATCCTTTTCAGTTAGCTCTGCTTTCTGTCTTAACTGTTTCACATGAAGCAACACAGCGGTCTTCAATCCACTGAAACTCATATCAAACCCCTCGTTAATCATGGGGCGCGGAAATCGTAGCTCATCGCTCAAACCTTCAGATAGTTTATCTATAATAGGTCCTCCCGGGTAGGAAAGCCCCAGGAGTTTTGCTACCTTGTCGTAAGCCTCCCCTGCTGCATCATCCCTTGTGCGGCCAATCTCTTTGTATCTCCTGAAGCCATCCACCCTGATCAGAGATGTATGTCCTCCTGAGACCACAATTGCAAGATAGGGTGGCTCTGGAGGAGTATCCAGTAGATTGGATGCAAAGATGTGACCCTCCAGGTGGTTCACTGCAACAAGAGGAATGCCTCTGCTCAGGGATAGGGCCTTTGCAAAACAAAGCCCCACAAGAAGAGAGCCAATTAGTCCCGGGCCATGGCAGACTGCTATGACCGTTATATCATCAAGAGCTGTGCCTGCCTGTCTCAGGGCCTCATGGGTAACAGGCCATATCATCTCTATGTGTTTACGGGAGGCAAGCTCTGGCACGATGCCACCGTAGGGAGAGTGAATCTTTATTTGAGATGATACAACATTTGAAAGGATTTTCTTTCCATCCTCCACTACCGAAACTGATGTATCGTCGCAGGATGTGTCTATTCCAAGTATAAGCATCCTTTATTGATTAATAATTGTTGTGCCTTTCGGTGGATTGAATTGAAAAACACTATTTTCAATATTCGGGTTTATTCTGTAGTGATTTATCTCAATTACAGTTTGATTGCCACTTGCGTCAATAAGTTCAATTTTCTTTATTAACTGTTCTTCAGGGGAGATGGTGAGTTTTATGTTTTTAATCATTAATTCGTCCTTTTTGGGTGTAAGGATGATGCTGTCTTTAGATTCAGTTATTAGGAAGTCCTTGTTTGAGAGGTCTTTGCCAAGTAGGATTCTAAGGGGTGATGCAGAAAGTCCCATCCTTTTAGCACTGGTTAGGAATGCCTGTTTTTCCGAGGGCTGATAAACTATCATACTGTTACCAAGGATGTATACCACATCGGTGCTATTTAAAGTATATAACCACTTCATCTTATCAGGAGATTTTATGTAGAATCTGCCCTCAAATTTCTGTGTTTTCCCCAGGTCATTTATATAGGTTTTTTGCACAAAACTTCCCGTAAGGGTCTTTATGCTTTTTAGTGAGCTTTGAAGCCTGCTATAAAGACCTGCTGCCACTGATGAGGTAGAAATAATAAGCAAAAAAAACAGCAAAAAAGGGGTAAGTTTTGATTTCATTAACACTCCTTTTTAGATTGAGTTATTGTTATAATATCACAGTCTTTGAACTTTATACATCATTACTTTTGTTCAGGGAGGAGCAATGAAGGCATTGGTACTCAGTGGAGGGAAGGGCACAAGGCTAAGACCTCTCACTCACACAATGGCAAAGCAGCTTGTGCCTGTTGGAGGAAAGCCCATTCTTGGCTATGTTCTTGACCACATATCCGAGGCAGGGATTAAAGATGTAGGGGTGATCATATCTCCTGAGACAGGCACTGAGGTGAAGGCCTATCTTGACACGGGTAAAAAATGGGGTGTGAAGATCAAATACATCCTTCAGGATGAACCCTTAGGGCTGGCTCATGCGGTAAAGACTGCCAGGGACTTCCTGAAAGAGGAAGACTTTGTAATGTATCTTGGCGACAACCTGCTTAAAGAGGGTGTTAAGGATGCACTGGCAAGATTCAAAAAAGACAACCCCGATGCACTCATTTACCTGAAGGAGGTTGAAAACCCAAAGCAGTTCGGTGTGGCAGCCCTTAACAAAGATGGTAGTATAAAAAAACTGGTTGAAAAGCCAAAGAGGCCACCTTCAAACCTTGCACTGGTTGGTGTTTATATCTTTTCTTCAAGGATACATGATGCCATAGACAGGATTAAACCCTCAAAGAGGGGAGAGCTTGAGATTACCGATGCTATTCAGGAGCTTATTAATATGGGCAGGAATGTGCAATCTCAGGTGCTTGATGGCTGGTGGCTTGACACAGGGAAAAAGGACGACCTGCTTCAGGCAAACACCATTGTGCTTGATGAGTATGTAAAGACATCTCTTAATGGCAGGGTTGATAAGAAATCAAAGGTTACCGGGAGGGTGGAGATAGAAAGGGGAGCGCAGGTGATAGGCTCGGTGATTCGTGGCCCTGTAAAGATATGCAGAGGGGCAGTAATAGAGAACTCCTTCATAGGTCCCTTTACAAGTGTGGGTGAGGAAGTAAGGATAATCGACTCTGTAATTGAACACTCGGTTATCTTAAAAGGCACACTGATTCAGGGGATTGAGAGGCTTGAGGACAGTCTGATTGGAAGAGATGCAAGGGTGGTAAAGAATCACAGTCAACATAAGGCACTTAGATTAATGATAGGAGACGACACTACAGTGGAGGTATAGTATGGAGTTTAAAGAGGGAAACATAGAAGGGGTAGTTTTACGGGAGATGGCTGTTCATATTGACAAAAGAGGCTGGCTAACAGAGCTTTTCAGGGAAGATGAACTGCCACAGGGTTTTAAGCCGGTTATGGCCTATATGTCTCTTACCTATCCAGGCATTACCCGTGGTCCTCACGAGCACAGGGAGCAGACCGATTATTTCTGTTTCTTTGGTAATTTTACTCTCTATCTCTGGGACAACAGAAAGGACTCACCAACCTATGGTAATAAAATGGTAATAGAGGATGTTGACCGCACTATCGCAATAGTGCCACCAGGTGTGGTTCATGCTTACAAAAACACAGGAGAGGCTGATGGACTTGTTATTAATCTACCTGATAGACTTTATGCTGGCTGGGGCCGACAGGAGCCAGTTGATGAGATAAGATACGAAAATGACCCTAAGAGTCCTTTTAAATTATAGGGTGTAGGGCATAGGGCGTAGCGTGTAGGGAGTTGTTTTGGTAATAATCTTTAATGCTACACCCTACTCCCTATCCCCTATTCCCTAACTTTTGGAGGTTTTATGAAAATACTGGTTACCGGTGGTTGTGGTTTTATTGGTTCAAACTTTATAAGGCACATGGTAAGGAGCTATCCTGATTACGAGATTGTCAATCTTGATGCCCTTACCTATGCTGGAAATCCAGAAAACCTTAAAGACATCTCTAACGCCAAAAACTACTGCTTCATACATGGATGGATACAGGACAGACAGACCGTGGAACAGGCGCTGAAGGGTTGCGATGCAGTGGTTCATTTTGCTGCTGAAAGTCATGTGGACAGGTCAATCCATGATGCTCAACCCTTTCTGATGACTAATATTGTCGGGCTTCAGGTGCTCCTTGATTGTGCCCTGTCTGAGGGAATAAAGAGGTTTGTTCATATCTCCACTGATGAGGTTTATGGCTGTTTTGAGACAGAGGAGGGAAGTTTTACAGAGGACTCCCCACTTATGCCCAACTCGCCCTATGCTGCATCAAAGGCAGGTGGCGACCTGCTTCTTCGTTCTTATATAAAGACCTACGGCCTTGATGCCATTGTGGTAAGACCATCCAACAACTACGGTCCCTACCAGTTTCCTGAAAAACTGATACCCCTGATGGTTACCAACCTCATTGATGGACAGAAGGTGCCTGTTTATGGAAAGGGGCTTAACATAAGAGACTGGCTTTTTGTAGAAGACACTGCAAGGGCGGTTGACCTGATACTTCATAAAGGCAAAATCGGCGAGGTCTACAATGTGGGTGGTGGAAACGAAAGACGAAACATAGAGGTTGTCAGAAGGGTACTTCAGATAATGGGGCTTGGTGAGGAATACATTGAGTATGTGCCTGACAGACCAGGTCATGATTTCCGATACTCTATTAGCTCCTCAAAGATAAAGACAGAGCTTGGTTGGGAGCCTGAGGTCAGCTTTGATGAAGGTATTGACAGGACGGTTAACTGGTACAGAGAAAATCAGTGGTGGTGGAGGCCGTTGAAGGAGAGGCTTGGTAGAGAAAGCAGGGGATTCTGGAGTAGCAAAAAATGAGGGTTCTTGTAACCGGTGCTAAAGGGATGCTTGGGGCCGACCTTGTAAGGGTTTTAAAAAAAGCAGATATTGATGTTTATGCCCTTGGGCATCAAGAACTGGATATAACCGACAGAGACAGGACTATTTTTAGGATAAAAGAGATTAAACCCCAGGTGGTGATAAATTGTGCTGCCTACACAAGGGTTGACGATGCTGAAGTAGAAAGGGAGCTTGCCTACAGGATAAACGGATTAGGGGTTCAGAACCTTGCCATTGCCTCAGTTGAGTCAGGCTCAGAGCTATGCCATGTAAGCACTGATTATGTCTTCAGTGGAGATGCACAGAGGCCCTACACACCCTTTGACCTCACATCACCGGTTAATTTCTATGGTTTAAGTAAACTTGCTGGTGAGCATTATATAAGAGATATCTTAAGCAGATTTTACATCATAAGGACAAGCTGGCTTTATGCTTCAGGGGGCAGGAACTTTGTTAAGACCATCCTCAGGCTTGCCTCAGAAAGGGATGAACTTCGGGTGGTAAACGACCAGATTGGCTCACCAACCTGGACCGTTACCCTTGCTGAGGGGATACTGAGGATAGTACAATCAGGTCTCTATGGGATCCACCATGTTACAGACCGCACAGAAGGTGGCATCTCATGGTATGATTTTGCCTGTGAGATAATCGCACTGAAAGGTTTAAAGACAAGGGTTACACCCATAACAACCACTGAGTTTCCAACTCCTGCAAAAAGACCTGCCTACTCAGTGCTTGATACCTTCTTTACCGAAACCTCCACAGGCCTGAGCCTTCCATACTGGAAGGAGTCACTTAAGAGATGTCTTGAATTACTTTGAAAAATCAGGGTGTAGCGTGTAGCGTATAGGGGGTAGTTATAAAAACTCAACATCCAACACTATCTTCCCTACACGCTACCCCCTACACCCTGAAATGCTTAGAATTTAGAATTTTAAGACTGATATGTTAAAATTAAGAAGTTTCTAAAGGTTGTCTTTTACAGAGCTTGCTGGATAACTGGTTTCTGTGCATATTAAATAGATTATGTCAAAAAAACTGAAGATCCTCTTTATCTCGCCCCCCTTTGGTGAAAAGGGGCAGATGTCAAAGGGCCTGCCAATTGCCCCGCCTGTGCTTGAATATCTTGCAGGGCTTACCTATAAGGTATGGCCTGATGCTGAAATAGAGCTTGTTGATGCCAATAAGGAACACTTTTATCCCGAGCAGATAGATGCTGACCTTGTCTGTTTTACAGTGCTGACTCCTCAGGCACCCTGGACATACAGGATGGCTGACAGACTCCGTGAGATGGGGAAACAGGTGGTGCTTGGAGGGATTCATGTAACAGCACTGCCTGATGAGGCACGTCAGCATGCGGATGCAATAGTGATAGGTGAGGCTGAGCATATCTGGAAGGAACTCCTTGATGATGCATCAAAAAGGAAGCTTAAACCTGTTTACAATGGTGGTTTTCCTGATCTGAAGGACCTCCCCTTCCCTGTAACTAACCTATGGAAGACACGGTATGTGTATGGATACTTTCAGACATCAAGGGGATGTCCGCACAGGTGCACCTTCTGTTCGGTGCATAATTTTTTTGGTGGCAAGGTCCGTATGCGACCAATTGACGAGGTGGTAAAGGAGGTTGCCCAGAGCAAGTGGCGTCTTTTCTGGGGCATAGATGACAACATCTGGGGAGTCAATATAAAACGCTCCATTGAGCTCTACCGTGAGATGTCCTTAAATATAAAGCGTAAGTGGTGGTTCGGCTCTGGTGACCTGGTCACAGTGCAGCATCCCAGGGCTGACGAGCTCCTTAAGTATGCCCGTAAGGCAGGGCTTACAGCAGTGCTGGTTGGGTGGGAATCGAGCAATCTGAGGAGCCTTGAGGAGTACAAGGCAGTGAACAAACAGGGAAGACAGCGAAGAGATGCAATAAAAAAGATAAGAGACCATGGCATTGAGGTGATGCTCTTTATCATGGTTGGTGGTAGGCAGGATGTGAGGGAGGACTTCGAGGGTATACTGAAGCTCTGCGATGAGCTGAAGGTATCTGCCCATCCAGTGATGACCACCCCATTCCCTGGCACCGAGCTTTATGACCTTTACAGAGAGTATCTCATACCAGGACTTGACTGGGACAGTTACGATGGTAACCACGCTGTTTTTGAGCATCCCACAATGTCGGTGGAGGAAAGGGAAGACCTGATAGTTGACCTGAGAGCAAAACTCTTCACCATACCAAAGATCCTTACAAGGATGTTTCAGGTTTCATGGAAGGGATTTCCAATGAGCCACATAACATCCTGGATGATCCAGTATCCCCAGGGACGGGCCTTTAATGAGTTTGCCCGCCAGCGCCTTGCAAAAAAAGGCAAATATGGAAAGACTCCAGGTTGCTAAATAGATGTTGCTGAGGATAGTCCGAAATTCCTTTATAAACCAGAAGAAGGCAATGGCAGTTATGATAGTGGCCGTGGCAGTTGGTACAGCCATAGCTTCAAGTCTGATTTCTCTTTCTCTTGATATAAAATCCAAGGTCTCAAAGGAATTAAGGGCCTTTGGGGCAAATATAATCGTTGAGCCGAGGGTTCAGGGAATTGCTGAGCTGGCAGGCCAGAAGAGGTATCTCAGGGCATCAGACCTCATAAAGATCAAAACAATATTCTGGCGACATAATATCCTCGGGTTTGTTCCCTTTTTATTTGTTGACGACCCACAGAGCAGATCCCCTGTGATAGGTACATGGTATAAAAAGGCAGTAAAGGTGCCTGGAGAGAGAGAGCCCTTTATTACCGGTGCTGCTGAGGTCATGCCCTGGTGGCAGATAAAGGGCAGATGGCCAGAAGGAGATAAGGAGGTGCTGGTTGGCAGTGAACTTTCATCAAAATTAAATCTAAAACAGGGCGACAGGGTACGGCTCTTTGATAAGGACTTTACAGTTTCAGGCATACTTGCCACAGGAGCAAAAGAGGATGAAGCCTTTGTCTTACCCCTTGAGGTGCTTCAGAAGATTGCAGGGCTTGAAAACAAAATAAGCAGTGTATATGTAAGCGCCCTGACCACACCCATGGATGACTTTGCCTATAAAGACCCTGAGAAGATGTCCCGCCGTGAATATGAAAAATGGTACTGCACCGGCTATGTCACATCCATTGCAAAACAGATTGAGGAGGTGATGAAGGGCTCCAGGGCAAGGCCCATCTGGCCTGTGGCCGAGACCGAAGGGAAGGTGCTTAAGAGGCTTGGTCTTCTGATATACCTGCTTTCAGCCGTTTCTGTGCTTTCAGCCTCACTTGGAGTCTCGACTACCATGATAATGAGTCTTCTGAGAAGAACAAGACAAATAGCCCTTATGAAGGCAATCGGTGCTGACAGGCTGAGGACAATCCTTATATTCCTCACTGAGGCACTTATTGTGGGGTGTGTGGGAGGAGTGCTCGGGTATCTGCTTTCGTTGTTTATAAGCCATTATATCGGGATAGAGGTCTTTGGTACGCCACTAAGGCAGAGGGCAATACTGTTTCCAATGAGTCTTGGTGCGTCTGTTCTGATAGCAGTTCTTGGCTCCTATCTGCCTATAAGAAAGGCCCTTGCAATAAGACCTGCATTGATTCTGAAGGGTGAATGAGGATGAAAAAGAGCAGATGGCTTAATTACTTTGTACTAAAAAACATAACCCTGAGAAAGGGAAGATTTATTATTGCTACTTCAGCAGTGGCTCTGACTGTGGCTGTGCTTACGGCCTTTGTGGTGCTTTCAACTGGCATAAGAGAAAAAATGAGCAGGGAACTTCAGAGCTATGGGGCTAACATGATAATTACAAACTCCTCCGGGTTTGCTGTCACCGAGGATAATGTAAAGAAGATAGCCTCCATTGAGCATGTAAGGGGGTATAAGGGACATATCTATGGCACACTGTCAATAGGTGGACAGGATGTGGAGGTTATAGGGATAAAAGAGGAGGATTTTTCAGGTGCCAGGATTGATGGAGCCTTTCCAGAGGGTGAGCATGAGATTGCCCTTGGAATAAAACTTTCTGATGCCCTTGGTATAAAGAAAGGACAGAGCCTGAAGGAGGATAAAACCGGCATTACTTTCAGGGTTTCAGGTGTGTTTGAGAAGGGCTCCAGAGAGGACAGTGCTATGCTGATGCCTCTTGAGACGGCAAGGAAGGTGTTTAAGATAAAGGGATTCAGTGCACTTTTGCTTGATGTGGATACAAGATATATCGACACCGTGAGACAGGAAATACAAAGTGCTTTTCCTGCACTAAGGGTTACCACCGTTAGAAAGGTTGCAGTGGCTCAGCAGAGACTTCTTAAAAAGATAGAGCTTCTTATGATAGTGGTCTCTGCGGTGGTGGTGTTTTCAGCAGCTATCACACTGGGGAGCACTGTAGGAGCGAACATAATAGAAAGGATGCAGGAGATAGGGCTTATGAAGGCCCTGGGTGCAAGGGCATCGGAGGTTGGGTTGTTTTTCCTGTATGAGGCATTGCTTTCAGGGATAGTTGGTGCCCTGTCAGGGACGCTGATTGGTGTTGGTGTGGCTGAGGTGGTTTCAACTACTGCCTTTAATTCCCTTGTTTCGGTTAAATTGAAGTGGCTTCCACTTATGGTGGTAGCTGGAGTGTTGATTGCTGTTTCAGCTACCTACATGCCTGTAAGAAGGGCTACAGCTACAAAACCTTCACACATCTTAAGAGGAGAGGGATGAGCATAATAGAGGTTCAGTCACTAACAAAGGATTATGCCACTGCCGTGGCCTTAAGAGGTGTGGATCTCAGCATTGAAAAGGGTCAGTGGCTGAGCATTATCGGGCCATCTGGCTCGGGCAAGACCACACTGCTTAATATCATCGGCGGACTTGATCACCCAAGCAGTGGAACCATCTTTATAAAGGGCACTGATATAAACAGCCTTTCAGAGGATGAGCTTTCCGTATTCAGAAGGGAAAACATAGGCTTTGTCTTTCAGCAATCCCACCTGATACCCTATCTTGATGCCACAGAGAATGTTATGCTTGCCCAGTACTTCCATAGCCTGCCTGACCGTAAGGAGGCAGAAGAGGCACTTAAAAGAGTTGGTCTTGGTCACAGACTTCATCATCGTCCATCCCAGCTAAGCGGCGGAGAGCAACAGAGGGTCTGCATTGCAAGGGCATTGATTAACAATCCATCTATCCTGCTTGCTGATGAACCCACAGGAAATCTTGACAGGGCTAATACGAAAAACGTGCTGGAATTGTTGAGAAATCTGCATCAGGAGGAGCATTTTACCGTTGTGATGGTAACCCACGATCCCTTTGTTACCGAATGGGCAGAAAGGGTGGTTAAGATGGAGGATGGCAGGATAATAAGTGATGAGTATGTTTCAGGCTGAGGCAGTACTGGTTGGTCTGAAGGAGGGGGCAAAGCTCTCACTTGCCTATCTTGTGGTAAGGGCATATCTTTCAGGTATTAAAAGAGAGGACCTGGTCAGGTTTGTCTCTTTGGCTGTCTTTCTGTTACCCCTTATTTCTGTGATTTCACTTCTTCTGCCGGTTCTGCCTGAAACCCAGACCTATGTGAGTATGGCAGTGGGCTACAGTTTTGGTCTGATTTATCTGGTCTCGCTGGGATTCCTCTATTCAACGGTTAGAGGAGAAGACCTCTGGGGTATACTCAGGCCAGTAATGGTTAACAGATTTACCGAGGTGATGTTTTTATTTTTTATGGCCACTTTCTTTATTGTGCCTGACCTTTCAGGTACCCTGCTTTTTATTAAGTCAATGGCACAGCTTAAGGAGACAGTGACCCCCTATATCAACATGGCAGTGGCATTTTTGTTTTCCGGGTTCTTGATTTATCTTCTTTTTAAGAACCGATTAAAGAGACTGTCTTCACTTCTTGCACTTCCTCAGGTGTTGCTTGTGCTTGCCATGATAAAACTTGTGGGTGGAGGGACGAAGGGATTTGCTGAGCTGTCACTTATTCCTGCTGTACAGAAAGGACTTATGAAACTCATACACGACATCGTACATCAGACCTTTGTTACCTTAATGGTTCCAGACCATCCAATCCTTAAGACCACCACCTGGAACTTTATAGGGATACTTTTTGGTGAAAGGGTATCCCTCTGGCTATCGCTGTTTGTGCTCTTTGCTCCACTCTTTGCATTTGTTCTGAGCTATCTTCAGGCACCAGTGGATGTTCCAGAGGGAATTGAAGTTGCAGCAAAGAGACGGAAATACATAAGAGGCGTCAAAAACAGACGGCTCCTGCGAACGATTCCTGTTTTTGCTTTTATGATTCTTATATTAACCAACTGGTTTGCTGAGGGTGGTGAGAGTATGAGCACTTTGTACAATCCAGAACCAGTGCCTGTGGTGGCAGAGTCTGGCAAGGTGGTGATACCTATAAACACCCCTGAGGCTGACCTGAGAGATGGTGCGGTTCATAAATTTACGGTGGATATAAAGGGTGAGAGCATAAGATTTATTGTTATCAAAAAAGACGATGGCTCTCTGGCAGTGTGTCTTGATGCCTGCGAGGTATGTCCTCCAGAGGGATATGCTCAGGGAGAGGGATACCTTGTGTGTCTTTACTGTCGCACACCTATAAATACTCAGAGCCTTGGTAAGGCAGGTGGATGTAATCCAATACCGCTCAAGGCACTTGTTACGGCAAAGAATGTAGAGATAGATGTTGATGAACTCGTCAGGAAATGGGATTTTGTAAAGACAGGGAAATCTAAAAACCTTATTAATAAGTGAGTATGCTGAAAAAGATATACAACTTTCTGAGTTCCTGGAGGCTTACCTTCTGGTTTGTGGCCCTCTTTGTGCTTTACTACCTTAGCACCGCACTGTGGGTTGGGGAGGCCTTTGGCAGGTTTATACAGTATCTTTCTAAAAGTAATCCTGTCAGGGCATTGTATGTAGTATTTTTCCTTAATGTTACCCTCCGGGTCTCAGGTGCCCTGTTTAATTTGAAAAGAAAACCCTTTAAGTTGTTAATCAGAGCACCACTGATGATGGGGGTATTGCTTTTTCTTTTTTCTTCTTTTATGAGTGTAAATATGAGGCAGAGCAGGTGGATTCTCCTTGGTGAGGGCGATATCCTTCGATTACCATGGGAAAGGGAGGTCTTCAGGGTGGTAAAGATCGAGTCTGCGCTGAGAAGGGATGCACTCAGAATGGATGACTCCATGCTTTTTGATTATGAACCTCATATCACCTTTCTTGACAGAGCAGGAAGGCTTCACAGGATTGGTGCATTCCCTCCAGAGAAGTTAAGCAGAACCTACATGCATATACTGAATTTTGGACTTGCCCCTGGTGTGGAGTTTATAAAAGATGGAAAAACTATACTGAGGGGAGAGGTTGCTCTCAGACTTGTCCCTTTTGGCTCGGTTGACTCCTTTGATTTAAAGGGATATGGTTATAAGGTTTATATGCACATAATGCCTAACAGGATCATCCGCAGGGGTAAGGAGGTGGCAAGAAGCTATAATATCAGTGCTCCTCTTTATCAGATAGAGGTGCTAAGAGGCGATAAAACAGTGTTTGATGGTACCGCAAACAGAGAAATTAACTTTGATGGATATACACTGAGGTTGTATCCTCCTTCTTACTGGGTGCTTCTTGAGGCAGCCCGGGATCCCTTTTATATTCCCTTCGCAGTTTCTCTGGGACTTTTAGTAGTGGGCGTAGTCGTGTATGTTTCAGGTAGTTTGTTTTACTGTTTGAGGTCAGGTTAGTTTATTATAACTTGATTTTATGTGTTTTTCGTAATTCGCTAAGTTTTTTGTGTATGTTAAGAAGGAGTTCCTTTTTTGCTTCCAGGGTGCATTCCTCTTCCTTCTCTATCCTGTAGATGAGGTCTGAAAGTCCAGAAAGCACTTCATGATAGAACTCATCACTGAAGTTTCTTAGCCTTTCATGCTCTTCAATAAGGCGGTTTACTTCATTTATAAAAGATCTGATGTAGATATCGTCCTTTTCTCTTATCTTGAGTCTCCTTTTGTAATCACCCTCAATTATCATTCGCAGCTCGGCTTTCAATCGTTCAAAGGGCCCTATTAGCCTGTGGGAGAACACAGAGGTCATCACAAAGCAGACAATACCGTAACCAAAAAGGACAATAGCAAAGGTAATAATGTTTGGTTCAAAGCTGCCTGTTAGTTTTTTAGCAAAAAGGAAGAAAAGCCCAACAGACAGGAATGACCAGAGAACCATAAGAGCCACAGAGTATCTGAGTTCCTTTGAGATGTAATAACGCTGGCGAAATTTTTTCCCTGTCATGCTTAGATTATAACAGTTAATGTTTTAAAAAAAGATGATTTGAATCACAGAGTAAAAATACAGACAGCAGGGCTTAGGGGGTAGAGGGTAAAGCTTTAAAGGTTTGAGATTGTAACTCAGTAGCAGGTATTCAGAGTGGTTGAAGTTTTTTGGGGTGTCGAAGGAAAACCCCTCGCCCCCTCGAGGTGTTTGCATTTAAATATTAAATAAATCTTAATATAAACTATTTTTAAATTCAATAGGAAAATTTTTTAAAAATTTGTAGGAATTGTCTTACATTTACGAGATGAGATTATTCTTTATTGCATAATGGATAATCTCAGCATTATTGCGCAGGCCCATTTTATCAAGTATCCTGGAGCGGTAGGTGCTCACAGTTTTAACACTGAGAGAGAGTTCATTTGCAATTTCAGATATAGTCATTCCAGATGCAATCATATTGAATACCTGATACTCTCTGTCGGAGAGTCTTTCGTGTGGTAGTTTATCACCACCAGAGACCAGCTCCACGGCAAGTCTTTCGGCAAGGGACTCGCTTATAAATTTTCCACCTGCAAGTATCTTTTCAATAGCCCTGAAGAGCATCTCGGGTGCACTATCTTTTGCCAGGTAGCCCGATGCCCCTGCCTTTAGCACCCTTATGGCATACTGCTTTTCAGGATACATGCTAAGGATGAGCACAGGCAGTTCAGGATGGCTGTATTTTATCTGTTTCAGGGCATCCAGACCGTTAAGTCCAGGCATGGAGATATCCAGAATCAGGAGGTCGTAGTTGTTGGAGTTTATCTTTTTTATAGCCTCATGACCATCTTTAGCCTCATCAACCTCAAAGGAGTTTTCTCTTTCTGTCAGTATCTGTTTAATACCCTCTCTTAAAATTGTGTGGTCATCGGCAATCAGTATTCTCTTTTTTTCCATGGGACTCCTTTCTTAGTTGTTTAAGCTTTCATATTCCTTCACTTCCAGCAGTGGAGCCTGAATTTCTATTAATGTTCCTCCCTCAACAGGGCTTTCTATTTTCACAGTGCCTCCGTGATGCCTGATACGCTCTTTTATCCCAAGTATGCCAAAGGAGTTTGGACCTGCAATTTCCTCTTCCCTTATCCCTATACCATTGTCTTTGATGCTCATGAACAGGGTATTGTCAGTGGCTTTAACATTGATTTCAACTTCTGTTGCCTTAGAGTGTCGTGCAACATTGGTAAGGGCCTCCTGTAATACCCTGAAGATAGTAATTGAAAGTGAATTGTTTATATCGATTGTAGGAGGTGAAAAATTTAAATAACACTTTATTCCTGTTCGTTCCTCGAATTCTTCCACATACCATTCTATAGATGCGGTGATACCAAGGTAATCTAAAATTGAAGGTCGCAGCTCCATGGAGATACGTTTTACCGTTGAGATTGTATTATTAATCAATGACATTGCCTTTAGTAGCCGTGACCTTAATATAGAGTCATTAAGGTTTGAGCTGTTTAAACATGAATTTAATTCGATTTTAACGGCAGTTAAAAGCTGACCTAATTCATCGTGAATCTCCCTTGCAATCCTTGCCCTCTCTTCTTCTCTGACATTTTGAAGATGCAATGAGAGATTCCTTAGTTTTTGCTCAGACCTTTTCAGTTCTTCCTGTTGTTTAAGTCTCTCGGTTATATCTCTAATAGAGACAATGCATTTTGTTTTCCCCTTAAAAGAATAAATGCCCACATTTACCTCACCTGCAAAGTGGGAGCCATCTTTCCTTCTAAACAACCTTTTTGGAACCGTTAACAAACGAAGATTTTCATTCCTCAATTTCATTATCGTTTCCCTTGTTTTTTCTGGCTCTGCCGAAAGGTCCATAATGGTAAGATTTTTAAATTCCTTTGCTGAGTAACCAAATAGAATTTCTGCGGTGTAGTTGGCATCCTCTACAGTAGATGTTGATTCATCGAAGAGCAATATGGCATCAGAGGCATACCTGAACAGGAGCCTGTACTGCTCTTCACTGGCTGCAAGTTTTTCTTCCATAAGTTTCTTCTCGGTTATATCTGTTACATTGATGAACAGATTTCCACTTTCGTTGTCTCTTAATACCTTCCAGTAGAGCCATCTTGTTGTGAGATTGTTAACTCTATATGGTGTAATTAAGTATACAGTGCTTTTTCGTTCTAAAGATTCCATAACATCTCTTATTTTAAGTCCAAAATCGGAGAGCTTTTTACCTTTTATAGATTTTTCATCAACTCCAAACACATCTTTTACAGCCTGGTTTGAAATTATTATTTTGCCTTCAGGGCTTGCAAGACACAGTACATTAGGGCTTAATTTAAATATATTCTGTATCTGTTCTTCCTGTGCAGATAGTTTTCTTCTAAGCTCATTCCAGTAGATGCCAATAAATGCAGGAATAGACCATATGTGAAGATTATGACGGATAGGATTAAAAATTTCTTTGTAAAGTTCCTTAAGATAGAGATTTATAATCATCAGAATTTCGTCAACTAATAACATGCCAACACCCATAATCAGAAGTAAGGGGATATTCTTGTTTCTCTTCCTTGATATAAATATTGTAAGAAAGGCAAAGGATAAAAAGGTTGATGCTGTAACCCTGTAAAGCATATCTCCCCAGAATTGTCCAAATTTTAGCTGTGGATGCAGAGACAGAAATTTCACCCATGCTGGAGCTGTTATTAAGTATAAAAATACAGTTATTCCTATTCCTGTATACAAAAAATTATTCCACAGTTTTTTCCCTGGCAGGAAATGTTTGCAAAAGGCATAGACCACCATGATTGACGAAAGCATTATGAGGGAGTGCTCCACAGGTGGAAAAATTCTGTGCAGTACATTAAAACTCACAAGACCCTTCATGACTATAAAGTTTACTGAAAACATAAAAAGCTCTCTTATCAGGCCCATAATGGCTGCAATAGAGATTATGCGGTCCCGCTCCAGGCGATATTTAATCCATTGATTTAATGCAGTATAAAGAAGGATTGTCCAGAAAACGGAAGGTAGAAGGAATCGGACTATTTCCTCTTGAGGAATCCCTCTTCCGCCCCCGAATGCCGAAAGGATGTCAAGTATGTTTTCAAAAAGAAAAGACATACTGAAATATATTTTAAAAGAAATCAACCTTATTTTGGAAATTTTGTGCAAGAAAATTCCTACAAAAAAATCAGTTAGTTATGGATAGATTTTAATTGAGGGATTTTTTAGTATAGAACGATAAGGGCAAGGGGGCATCTATATGGAAAAGATAATTAAAAAAGTTGATAAAGAACAGGAGGGTGATAATCATCGGACATGCCCTTTTCTTTTACAGGGCGAAAGAAATAGTATCTGTGGTGCCGGGATGATACCCTATGTGCCATCCTTTTTCAAGGTAGAAAACTACTGCAAGAGCCTGAACTACAAAAACTGCGTGATTTACGGTATAGAGGCAGGGTAAATTGAGGGGGGATAAAAGACAGGGTGTAGGGGAAAAGAAAAATCCTAATTTCTAAATCCTAAATACTAAACAAATTCCACACTCCAAATTCCAAACTCCAAACTCACTGGTCTTCAGCCCATCGGAGCTTATGGCAATAGTAGTAACGCAATTAACTCGACTAACGCAATCAACCCAATAAACGCAAAAAACCCAATGAACGCAAAAAACGCTATTAACCCAATTAACGCTATTAACCCAATTCCCCTTGACTACCTGTTTGTTTGGAGTTATAATTGGAATATCTCGAAAGGCAAGGTGTGGAGTTCTGGCTGTGTTATCTATATTGAAAAACCCCGCAGCAGAACCAGAACATTTCTGAAATGGGAGTGTAAGAACAGAGATGACAGTTAAGAAATGAAAAATAATATCTACCTCTGCAGGTGCTCTCAGGAACTGTCTTTAAATGGCAGACAGCTTGATGAGCATCTATGTAAAAGACCTGATGAACTAAAACCAGGCTCTATAGTATCCTGCTTTAAAACAAATTTCAACAAAGAAGACATCCTTACCTCGGCAATCCTTTTTATGAACCTCCACCATTCAGACCTCCCGCCATCTCTGCTTGAAAGGATAGCAGATGCCGAGTTTAAAAGACTGGACAGTGTTTCAATAAAGACCAATACTTTTAATGTGGGAAACGATGTGGCCGCAATCTTCAGCGAGACCCGGATGTTTGATGATTTCGTTAATACCTATGGTGGTGTGCTTGAGATTAAACCAGTGGTGATGAAGAGGCTCTTTTTGCCGGATGCCCATGCTGGTGAAATTGAGGGCATAGAAGGGGAGCTTGGCAGATACAGGATTTCCTTAAGAGTACCGTCAGTGATTGATCTGCAGAGCTGTACCTACTGTGGTGTCTGTATAAAGGTATGTCCAGTAGGCTGTATAGGTGATTCCCTGAGTGTTGACCTTGTGAGGTGTGATTACTGTGGAGAGTGTGAACGACATTGTCCGCAGAATGCAATAGATTTACATAGATATTTACAAACAGAGATTGAAGCTTCACAGGTCCTGCTGGATGACGAGCTTAAGGTGAGATTACCAGATGACCAGCGTGGAATTCACAGAACAGGCAGTTTAGAAGAGTTATTTGCCAATATTGGAGAGTATCAGGTCTCTGAACTCATCAGACACACACCATCATTATGTCAGTATCACAGCGGATTTGATTCGGGTTGTAAGAGGTGCCTTGAGTCCTGCCCTGCAAAGGCCATTGGAAAGAACGACGAAGGGCTTTACATAGACCATTTCAGATGCGAAGGCTGCGGAAGCTGTGTTTTAGTCTGTCCCACAGGTGCCATGCAATATCTGCCCTTTGACGATGAGCTATTCCTTAATTATTTGAAGATTATCGAGCCTGCGGGCTACAGTGTGGTGATTGCAGGGGAAGATGCCCTGAAGAGATTTCATTTCAGAAACATCGGAAGGCGCTTTGAAGGGGTTATATTTATTGAACATCCTGCCCCTGTAGCATTACATAGTGCCCAGTTGCTTGGTGTCTTTTGTATGGGTGTGCGGAGATTATACATCGGTGATATTAACAGAGAGGCTGAGTTTGTTAATAGCCTCCTGAAAGACCTCTTTGGTATTGAAGAGTTTATTATGCCCTTTAGTTATGAAGAAGGAGTGTTTAAACCAGTAGATAACCCACTGGGTTTGCCTTTAGAGATTAAACATGCCCCAAGACATATCTTTTTAGCTCATATTATCCAGGAGCTGATGAAAGAGGCAGGTGTTTCTGCTTTCAATCTAAACAGGATGACAGACAGATTTGCTGAGATTCAGTGTGATGCACAGAGATGCTCTCTCTGCCTTGCCTGTGTAAATGTGTGCAACGCTGGTGCGATGAGGGCGGTTCAGGATGATTTCAGTCTCAGGTTTAATCCATCTTTTTGCATAAATTGTGGCCTCTGTGTAGAGCTATGCCCTGAAAAGGCACTCAGCTCAGAGATGGTTCAGCAGATAGAGGAGTCATTTTTTGATGAAAAACTGCTTGCCAGGGACGAGCCCATGCACTGCAGGAGGTGTGGAAAGCTATTTGGAAACAGAAGGGTTTTTGATGAGGTGGTGAGAAGGCTTACTGAGGCAGGGCTTTTTCAGGAGCGGGGAAGGTTTCTTGACTTCTGTGAAGACTGCAGGGTGATTGCAATGTTTGAAGAGCCTGAGGGGGAGGAATAGATGAATAATGCTGAAGTGGAAGAGACCCGTATATCAGAGGCGAGGGGATTTCTTTACCGGCTGCTGAGGTCCTTTTTCCTGGAGCAGTCTGAGCGGCTACCCTTTGATTTCTGGAGGGGGGCTTTAAAAAGCCTCACTACAGAGCACATAAATATCGACTTTGACAGTGCTGTCGGTAAGATGCTTTTATGCCTTGAGGGCAGGTTAGATGAGATAGAAAAGGAGCACTACCGGCTGTTTGTTGACCCCTTCAGTGATGACCTGGTTCCCCTTACGATATCAGCTTACCTTGAGGGGAGAAACTATTCACAGACACTTGTCAGGGTCCGGCAATGCCTTCAGGATGCAGGGCTGGAGGCTGAGGACAACGCAGGTGTGCCAGAGGATTACATCCCCCTGCTATTTGAGGCAATGGAGCTTTTGATAAGGGAAACAGAGGAGACACTGAATGTCCAGAAAGAGATATGCTCACAGTTTCTTTTTCCTGTGGTGCCACTTTTTTCTGAAAGACTGAAAAGTAAAGGTAAGGTCTTTTACCCTGCGGTTGCCCGGTTTCTTGAGGCCTTTTTCAGAATGGAGGAGGATTATTTGTGAAGGCAGGGTGTAGTAACTACAGGGTGTAGGGTGTAGGGAAGATAGGGTGGTATAATAATCTATAATCTCTACCCCCTACCCCCTATACCCTATACCAAAGAGAGGAGGTGTTCTATGAAACGTAAGGGTATTGACAGAAGGGGCTTTCTTAAGGGATTGGGTCTTACCGGGGTATTCCTTGCAGCTACAGGCACAGGTAAAAAGGCGGCAGCCTCTGTCAGGAAGAAGGATATCCCTCATCAGACGCTTTATCGTGAGACCGAGGCATTCAAGAAGTATTATGAATCTTTAAGAGACTGATAGGAGGGCAGAGATGGCAAGTTTTAAGTTAACAAAGACAGTGAGGGGAGCATCAAAAACAGAAACCATTAACCTTAATCCAACCCTTGGCAGGCGCTCATTTCTTAAGATAGCCACCGTTGCAGCAGCCCTGACAGGCACGGGCATTGGGGTTACGATGGTTAGAAAGTCCGAGGCAAAGGCAAAAAAGACACCCTATCCTGGCTCAAAGCTCATAAAAACCGTCTGCACCCACTGTGCCGTGGGCTGTGGTGTGATGGCTGAGGTGCAAAACGGTGTGTGGGTTCGTCAGGAGATTGCCCAGGACCACCCCATCTCCCGAGGAGCACATTGCTGTAAGGGTGCATCTGCCCGTGAGATGGTAACCAGTGAAAAAAGGCTTAAATACCCGATGAAGAAATCCGGTGGCCGCTGGCAGAAACTCTCCTGGAAGCAGGCCCTTGATGAAGTGGCTCAAAAGCTGTTGGAGATAAGGGAAAAATACGGCCCCGATGCCGTGATGTGGATAGGCTCTGCCAAGGTCTCAAATGAGATGGCCTATCTGCAGAGAAAACTCGCTGCCTTCTGGGGCACAAACAATATTGATCATCAGGCCCGTATATGCCATTCCACCACCGTTGCCGGTGTTGCAAACACCTGGGGCTATGGCGCCATGACCAACAGCATAAACGACATCCGTCACTCAAAGTGCGTTTTCATGATTGGCTCAAATGCAGCCGAGGCACATCCCATTGCCATGCAACACATCCTTCATGCCAAAGAGAAAAACGATGCCCGCATAATAGTGGTTGACCCACGCTTTACAAAGACCGCTGCCAAGGCAACCGATTATGTAAGAATCCGCTCAGGCACTGATGTGGCTTTCATCATGGGACTTATCCATGTGATACTTAAAAACGGCTGGGAAGACAAAGAGTTTATACAGGCAAGGGTTGCTGGTTTTCCAGAGCTCAAAAAAGAGGTGGAGCACTACACCCCTGAGGTGGTTTCAGACATTACGGGCGTGCCTGCTGATGAGATTGTGAGGATTGCAAAGCTCATGGCAACCCACCGGCCTGGCACTGTGATATGGTGTATGGGTGGCACCCAGCACTCAACCGGTTCATCAAACACAAGGGCATACTGCATACTTCAGCTTGTGCTTGGCAACATGGGTGTAAGCGGTGGAGGATGTAACATCTTTCGTGGACACGACAATGTCCAGGGTGCAACGGATATGTGTGTGCTTTCACATTCACTTCCAGGCTACTACGGCATCAGTGATGGTGCCTGGAAACACTGGTGCAGGGTATGGGATGTGGATTACAACTGGATGGTCAAGCGTTTTCAGTCCAAGAAGATGATGAACACAAAGGGCTTTACCCTTTCACGCTGGTACGAGGGTGTGATACAGGAAGACAAGATCTATCAGCAGCCCTTGAGGGCGGTTGTCTTCTGGGGTGCGGCATCAAATTCCCAGAGCCAGTATCACAAGCTTAAAAAGGCACTTGATAAGATTGATCTTGTTGTAGTGATAGATCCATTCCCTACCATGACAGCAGTTGCCTCAGACAGGGACAATGTCTATCTGCTTCCAAGCTCCTCCCAGTATGAGACCTCCGGTAGCATTACCGCCTCTAATCGCTCCATTCAGTGGCGTTACAAGGTGGTGGAGCCTGTCTGGGATTCAAAGGACGACTACACCATCATGAAGGAGCTGGTTAGGCGATTTGGTTTTGAGAAGGAGTTTTACAAAAACATAAAACAAATTCCTGAGGATATCACCCGGGAGATAAACAAAGGCACCCTGACCATAGGGTACAATGGACAGACACCTGAGAGGATAAAGAAACACACTGACTACTGGCATACCTTTGATGTTGATACACTTCAGGCCCGTGGTGGACCCTGTGATGGCGAATACTATGGACTGCCCTGGCCATGCTGGACTACAGAGCATCCTGGCACCCCTATTCTCTACGACATCTCAAAGCCCGTGGCAAAGGGAGGGCTTCCATTCAGGGCAAGGTTTGGCACAGAGTACACCTATCCAGGCGGCCGTAAGGAAAACCTCCTTGCAGCAGAGGGCTCTGCTCCGCCTGGCTCAGAGGTAAAGGGCGGCTATCCTGAGTTCAAGGATGTTGTGCCAGGGACCAACTGGAAGACAGACCTGAGCCAGAAGACCATAAAGGAGGCCCTGAGGCGTGGAATGGCACCCTTTGGCAATGCCCGTGCTCGCTGCTATGTCTGGAACTTCCCTGACCCTATCCCCATACACCGTGAGCCCCTCCACTCACCAAGGCCTGACCTGATAAAGAAGTATCCAACCTGGAAAGACAAGCCCAATCACTACCGGGTGGATACCCGTTACCAGAGTGAGCAAAAACCCGACTGGGTAAAGGATTTCCCTCTCATTCTAACCACAGGAAGGCTTGTTGAGTACATGGGCGGTGGAGCCGAGACCAGAAGCAACAAGTATCTCGCAGAGCTTCAACCCGAGATGTTTGCAGAGATACACCCTGTTACGGCAAACAATCACGGTATCCGTAATGGCCAGATGATATGGATTGAGTCGCCAAACGGTGGACGGGTGAAGGTAAAGGCAAAGTTCAGCGAAAGGGTGGATGAAAACACCATCTTTCTGCCCTTCCACTTTGGTGGGCACTTCATGGGTGATGTCTGGGCTGGCAGGTATCCAGAAGGCACCGTGCCCTATGCTCTTGGTGAGCCGGCAAACATCGTGACCAACTACGGCTACGACATTGTTACGCAGATGCAGGAGACCAAAACAGGTCTATGCAGAATAAAAAAGGCATAAAGGAGGGCTAAGAGATGGCAAGGATGAGATTTCTTTGCGATACAGAAAGATGCATAAATTGTAATGGCTGCTCTGTGGCCTGTAAAGACGGAAACAACATCCCTGTTGGTATTAATCGTCGCAGAGTGGTCACCATAAACGAGGGGCGTCCGGGTGAGCAGAGCCTGTCGATTGCCTGTATGCACTGCTCAAAGGCACCCTGCATTGCGGTATGCCCTGTGGATGCCCTGTTTCAGCGCGACGATGGCATTGTGCTTGTTGACAAAAAGAAGTGTATTGGCTGTGGATACTGCTTCTTTGCCTGCCCCTTTGGTGCACCCCAGTTTCCAAAGGGAAATGTCTTTGGTGCCCGTGGTGTGATGGACAAATGCACCTTCTGTGCAGGCGGCCCTGAGGAGGACTTCAGCGAAGAGGAGAGAAAGTTATACGGCCAGAACCGCATTGCCGAGGGTAAGCCCCCGCTCTGTGCAGCCATGTGTGCCACAAAGGCACTGCTTGCAGGAGATGCTGATGTGGTTTCAAAGATATACCAGGAGAGGGTCTTTCAGCGCGGTTCAGGTGGCAGTAGCTGGGGAAGCAAGGTCTCCACAAGGGCCTATGGAAGATAGAAAAGACAGGTAGCAGGGGGTAGGGTATAGGGGGTAGTTTTTTCACTACAATCCTATACCCTTATTCCTATTTAATGGAAGGAGAGGGATGGAATGAAAAGGTTAGCTGTATTAGCCCTTTTGATGACCGTTGTTTGTGGCTTTATGTTGTCTTTAGCCGAGTCCTCACAGGTATTTTTAAGCCCTCATCAGGGCAATTATTACGAAAACTATAAGGGGTTTTCTGAGATGATAGTCGGCAACTGGTCTTCCAGGGGGAAGCAGTTCACCACATGGCAGAGTAAGTATGTAAGAAAGGTTACAGGCTGGGCTGTGGTGGGCATACTTGTGCTTTTTGCCCTTCACATGGTGGCTGTGGGGAGAAAGAAACTCCCCGAAGGTGGAGCCGAAATACCCTGGTACAGCCTCTTTAACAGGTTCATCCACTGGCTTTCTGCTGTCTCTGTAAGCCTTCTTGCACTGACCGGACTGGTGATGACCTTTGGGAAGTATCTTGGTGGTGGTGCCTTTGTGAGATTTTTGAGGTATGTCCATGGTTTGCTGGGAATATTTACTGTGGTTCCTGTTTCGATTATGCTTGTCATGTGGGCAAAGGATTCGATATTCAGGGGATACGATATTGTCTGGCTTTCAAAATTCGGGGGGTATCTAAGCAAGAGTCATGAGCCTCTTCCTGCAGGTAAATTTAATGCAGGGCAGAAGATATGGTTCTGGCTTTCAACCCTTGTAAGCATAGTGATGTTTTATACTGGCTATCTGATGTTTTACTTTTCTGCCTCAACCGATGGCCTGAGAACGGCGGCACTGGTTCACAACATACTTGCCGTGCTACTGCTTGTGGCTTTACTTGGCCATCTCTACATGGTGTTATACATCTACTCGGGTGCGTTAAGGAGTATGCTAAGAGGCACTAAGACAGAAAAGACAGTGCAGTTTCTTTACAGTGAGTTTTATAAAAAGATAAGTGGTTAAATAATATAACTAACTACATATAATACAGGGCTGTCTCAGATAAAGTGAGATAGCCATTTTTATTATGAAAAAGGAATTTTTTCTTAACATCAGATAAAAAAGAGGGTATAATATCACTATAAAAAGGCTGAGGGGAGGTTGGGGCTGTGTCAGAGGCTTCCTTTCAGTTAAAGGAACAATACCAGACCTATCTTAAGGAAAACCGTTTAGACCTCTATCTGAAGGAG
>CAZEYP010000020.1:33606-42608 GCA_964515925.1 uncultured Nitrospirota bacterium | reverse complement strand
AATGGCTCCCCGGGCAGGACTCGAACCTGCGACCTAGTGGTTAACAGCCACCCGCTCTGCCGGCTGAGCTACCGGGGAAGCCTGCTGTATATTTTACACAAAGCAATATGGATTTTGTCAAATACAGTGCCACTCTGCTATAATTTACACCATGCGTGTGGTTGAGTTGATAAAAAAGAAAAGACAGGGAGTGTGTCTTACAAAGGAAGAACTCTCAGGACTTATCAGTAGTTACTCAAAGGGAGATGTCCCTGACTATCAGATGGCTGCCTTCCTTATGGCTGCTTTTCTTAAGGGCCTTAACAAAGAAGAGACCATTGCCCTTACCGAGGCCATGCGTGACTCAGGTGAGGTGCTTGACCTCCGTGAGATGGCTGACCCAAAGATAGGAAAGCACTCAACAGGTGGGGTTGGTGACAAGGTAAGCCTGATACTGGCTCCAGTTGTGGCATCTGCAGGAGTGGTGGTACCAATGATTGCAGGCAGAGGGCTTGGTCATACAGGAGGCACCATTGACAAACTTGAGTCTATTCCAGGTTTTAAAACAGACCTCAGTGTGCTTGATTTCAGAAATTTCCTCTGGGATGTGGGCACTGCTATCGTTAGCCAGACCGAAGAGATTGCACCTGCGGATAAAAAACTGTACAGCCTCCGTGGTGTAACGGCAACCGTAGACAGCATACCTCTTATTGCATCAAGTATCATGTCAAAAAAGCTCGCCGAGGGCACAAATGCTCTGGTGCTTGATGTAAAGGTGGGCTCGGGTGCTTTTATGAAGGACATGAAGGAGGCTGAAGAGCTTGCACGCCTCATGGTTGATATAGGTAACTCTCAGGGGATAAAGACCATTGCCCTGATAACAGACATGGATGAACCCCTTGGAAGGACCGTGGGAAATGCCCTTGAGGTGAGGGAGTGTATAAATGCCTTAAAGGGTAAGGCCGATGATGACCTGATGGAGGTGGTTCTTACGCTTGGAGCCTTTATGCTTTACATTGCAGAGGAGATGCTTGAAGAGACCGATGAGGTGGGTTTATTCAAGATAAAGGATGTCGAGATACAGGAGCATGTGCTTATGGAAAAGAGGATAAATCTTGAGGGTAAGATAAACTCTGGTGATGCACTTGAAAAGTTCCTTGAGATGGTACAGACCCAGGGTGGAAATCCCGAGGTAGTGCCAAATCCAGGGCTTCTGCCAGTAGCATCAAATATACTCATGATAGAGGCACCCAGGGACGGTTACATACAGCGTATTGATGCAGAGAGGATCGCACAGTGTACCCTGCTTCTTGGTGCTGGAAGACAGCGTATGGAAGACGAAATAGACCCGGCGGTGGGTATAACCATTAATAAAAAATCAGGGCATGAGGTGAAGGCAGGAGACCCTGTGGCAGTGCTACATTACAATGATGACAGATATCTTAAAGAGGCTAAAGAGGTTTGCCTCTCTGCCTTTGAGATTGGAACAGAAAAACCAGCACCCCGCAAGATGATAAAAAAGGTAATTCTATAGTAGCCCTTCCTGATTAAAGCTAAAGTAATCTGTCTTTGTTATCACAAGGTGGTCAAGGAGCCTGATGTCTAATTCCTTTGAGAGTTCATGAATCCTATGGGTTAATGTAATATCAGCCTTTGAAGGATTGGCCTTTCCCCCTGGATGATTGTGTACCAGTATCATGCCACTTGCCCTGTGTTTTATTGCATTCTCAATCACCTTCCTTGGATAAACATGAGCATGGTCAACGGTTCCCTCCGAGATAGTTATCTCCTTGATAAGCCTGTTCTGGTTGTCAAGGAGAAGAACTCGAAACTGCTCATAAGATGCACCACCAAGGGCGACTTTAAGATAATCCACTACTTTTTCAGGTGAGTTGAAAACAGGTCTTTTAAGAATATCCTCTTTTAATGACAGTTCAAAGACAACCCTTACTACCTTTAAAAAGGAGGCTGTCAGCTCCCCGATACCCTTTATTGAAAGTAGCTCTTCTGGCTCAGCCTCAAACACACCTCTTAAAGAGCCGAACCTTTCAAGCAATGCCTTGGCAATGGGTTTTGTATCCTTCCGTGGTATCGCGTATGTAAGAAGTAGTTCAAGTGCCTCGTAATCCTTAAGGGAGTCTATGCCACTCTGGAGCAGTCGCTGTCTGAGCCTCTCTCTGTGTCCGTGATAATGGGGTTTATCCTTCAGGCTCACCTTCATGTATCTGATAATCTACGGTGACCTTGAGGTCTTTTCTCAGTGAGTGATATACTGAGCAGTATTTCTCCTGAGAAAGTGAGATGGCACGCTGAACTTTTTTATCGGTAATGTTGTTGCCCCACAGATGAACGGTCATCCTGATTTCTTTATAATACTGAGGCGGGGTCGGGTTTCTGTCGCCTTCAAGGTCAACCTTGAACTTTTTTATCTCGCAGCGCATCTTCGTAAGAAATGAGACCATGTCAATGCTAAGGCAGCCCCCCAGGCTTAAAAGAAGGCTCTCAGTGGGCATACAACCCCACTCAACCTTTGCATCAAAATCTATCTCATAGCCCCGTTGTGTGCGTCCTACAAATATTAGCTCCTTGTCCCACTCAATCCAACCCTTTGTGGTAGTCATTACCTTTTCCTTATAACCCTTCAGTTCTTCCTCAAGTGTTTCGATTTCCTTTTCTGACATATTGACCTCCTTTTTTATAGGGTGTAGGGCATAGCGTGTAGGGTGTAGTATAATAATTCCCCACTTCCTGCGCCCTATGTCCTGTCTTAGTTGATTACCGTGGTGTGATACATTTTAAAATAATTCCCTGAGAGCATTCAATAATACCAGGGTCAGTTTTTCTTTTCAGAGCCTTTGCCAAGGCTGAACTTCTCCCACCTGTACCAGAAGGTCTTGTAACTCATACCAAGAAGCTCAGCAGCCCTCTTTGCCACATAGTTCGTCTTCTCCATTGCCCTTTTAAGCAATGCCTTTTCAAGCTCTTCAAACACTATTCCCTCATCAGGGATGTCGAAGTCCATTATGTTGATGCTGCCACCTGTGGATATATCTTCTCTGATGTCTTCATACTCAATAGTTTCACCATCGGTGAGTATAACGGCACGCTCTATCACAGACTGAAGCTGCCTGATATTGCCAGGCCAGGAGTAGTTCATAAGGGCCTTCATTGCCTCCTCAGACAGACCCTTTATCCTCTTTCCAAATTCCTGATTGAATCTTTTTATGAAGTAATCACACAAAAGGGGGATGTCCTGCCGTCTCTCCCTCAAAGGTGGTACCTTTATGGTCACTACTTTCAGTCTGTAGTAAAGGTCTTCCCGGAAGGAGCCCTCTTTAATCATCTCTTCAAGGTTTCGATTGGTGGCAGCAATTATCCTGATATCCACTTTGAAGGATTCCTTTCCACCAAGCCGCCTTATCTCTCCGTCCTGAAGCACCCTGAGCAGTTTTGCCTGAAGTGTGATGGGCATATCGCCTATTTCATCCAAAAAAAGGGTCCCACCATTTGTCGACTCTATTAGCCCCTTTTTCCGTGTACTGGCACCAGTGAAGGCACCTGGTTCATAGCCAAAGAGCTCACTTTCAAGGAGGTTTTCTGGAATGGAGGCACAGTTAAGGGCCGTAAAAGGTGCCTTCTTTCGTGGGCTCAGGTAGTGGATTGCACGGGCAATCAGTTCCTTGCCAGTTCCGCTTTCACCAAGTACAAGTACGGTTGCATTAGTGGGGGATACCTTTTTCACTGTCTCCAGAACCTGCCTCATTGCAGGAGAGTCACCTATTACACCTTCAATATTGAACTGCCGATAAATCTCTTTCTTCAGTGACAGGTTTTCATCAAGAAGGCTTACCCGTTCCATTGCCTGTCGGAGTTTTATTAACAGGGTCTCCTTCTCAAGGGGTTTTGTGAGGTAGTCGAAGGCACCCTTTTTTATTGCCTCAACAGCAGAGGATATGGTGCCGTAGGCGGTCATGATTATAATGGTGGGAGGTCTTTCAGACAGGTTCTTTAGCTCATCAAGCAGGTCTATGCCACTTTTTTCGGGCATCTTGAGGTCTGTAAGCACTATGTCAGGCTGGTATTTAGAGTAGACCTTTAATGCCTCATCAACAGAGCCTGACTCAAGCACCTCAAAGCTCTCCTCGCTCAGTATTGTCTTGAGAATGCCTCTCTGAAGTGGCTCATCATCTACTATCAGTACTGACGGCATAGTGATAATGTAACAGATAAAGCGTGATTTTTGCATGTTACCTGATTTCACCAGTTTATGGCCCATAAGCAGTAACTGTTTTTCTTCCTTAACAGGAAATAAGGGGAACCTAATAACTATCACTTTTATGTTATAATTTTTAACCATGATAAAAGCTGTTGAGTGGAAAGAAGACTGTGTAAGGATACTTGACCAGAGCAAACTCCCACAGGAGGTGACCTTTATTGATTGTACTGACCACCTGATGGTTGCTGAAACTATTAAAACCTTGAAGATCAGGGGAGCACCGGCTATTGGAATTGCTGCTGCCATGGGCCTTGCAAGGGCAGCTCAGGATATAACCGCTACTGACTACGATGGATTTATAAGGTCCCTTGAGCCTGTGGTTGAGACACTTCTTCAGACACGACCTACTGCAGTTAATATAAAATGGGCAATGAAGAGGATGCTCGGGCTCCTTGAGGAAAACCGTGAGCAATCCATTGATGAGCTTAAAAAACTTCTCATTGAAGAGGCAAAGGCCATACTTGAAGAGGACATAGAGGTAAACAGGGCTATAGGGATATGGGGTGCTCAGTTTATCCGGGATGGTGATACGGTGCTTACCCACTGTAATGCAGGTGCCCTTGCCACAGGTGGTTACGGGACTGCAACTGCTCCGATACTGGTTGCCCTTGAGCAGGGTAAATCGGTCAGGGTGATAGCAGATGAAACCAGGCCCGTGCTTCAGGGTGCCAGGCTTACTGCATGGGAACTCATGCAGGCCGGGGTGGATGTTACGGTGATTACCGACAATTCAGCAGGTGCATTGATGCGGAAAGGGGATATAGACCTATGCATAGTGGGGACAGACAGGACTGTTCGTAACGGAGATGTGGCAAACAAGATTGGTACCTATATGGTGGCTGTGCTGGCAAAGGAAAACGGTGTGCCCTTTTATGTGGCAGCACCGTTAAGCAGCATTGACCTTTCTATCCCTTCAGGTGACATGATACCCATTGAGGAGCGTCCTTCGGATGAGGTCACCCACATCAGAGGACAGCAAATAACCCCTGAAGGTGTTAAGATAATAAACATGGCCTTTGATGTTACGCCTGCAAGATATGTGACGGCAATAATTACTGAAAAGGGTGCCTTCAGGCCAAAGGATGTAAAAAAACTTAATCAGAAGGGTATTAACCTGGAGCAGTTAAGAATTAAGGCTTGACAGAAAGAGAAATATAAAAGATAATTTTAGATGAGAGATGCAAAGGCTAACCTGCGACATTGATGATGTATTTACCTCCTATGCCGAAGAGTTAAAAAAGGTTGAACAGGAGCTCCTTGGGCTCTTTCAAAGCGATGCCTTCCTGATTCCAGCTATTGGAAATCACATTGTAAAAAGTGGGGGCAAGAGACTGAGACCTCTTTTCCTGATCCTTTCAGCAGAGCTTTGCGGATATAAAGACCATCCAAGGGTGGTGCTTGCAAGCATAATAGAGGCAATACATACAGCTTCACTGCTTCATGATGATGTGGTTGATGGAGCAGACCTCCGTAGAGGCAAACCCACAGCCCACTCCATCTGGGGAAACCAGATAGTGGTACTTGTGGGCGACTACCTATATTCCAATGCCCTGAGGATTGCAGTTTCTCAGAGGAGTCAGGTGGTTATGGAGGCACTTTCAGAGGCCACTACCCGAATGACCGAGGGGGAGCTACTTCAGTTAAGTAAGATCGGAGACCCGGAGGTGAAGGAGGAGGAATACCTGAAGATCATATCTGCCAAAACCGGAGCACTTGTATCTGCAGCCTGTCAGATTGGTGGCATACTTGCTGGACAGCCTCAGGAGAGGGTAGAAGCACTTAAAGAATACGGGATGAAAACAGGTATAGCCTTTCAGATGGTGGATGATATACTGGATTTCATGGCTGATGAGGCAGGACTTGGTAAAAAGCTTGGTAAAGACCTGGACGAGGGAAAGATAACCATGCCTCTGATTTTACTGCTCAGACAATGCAGTCAGCCTGAGCGTGAACGAGTAAAAGAGATTATTAACCACAGCGAATCAATTACAAGGGAGTCGCTTGAAGACATACAGGAGCTTTTTAAAAAATACAACACAATAGAGCACTCAATGAGCAGGGCTCAGGAGTTTGTCAACAATGCCAAGAGGGTGCTTGAGGTTTTTCCTCCTTCCAAACAGAGAGAGGATTTGTTCTGTCTTGCAGATTACGCACTTTTAAGGAGAAGATAATGCATCCCGTGGTGGAGCTTGCAAAAAAGGCTATTCAGGAGTATGTGCGTAACGGCAGGGTTATAGAGCCCCCAGAGGAGCTGACACCCGAGATGAAACAGAGGGCAGGGGTTTTCGTGTCATTGAAAAAACATGGTCAGTTGAGGGGATGCATAGGAACATTCATGCCAACTACAGAGAATGTAGCCAGGGAGATAATAAAAAACGCTATTTCTGCTGCTACTCAGGACCCCCGATTTCCACCTGTAAGTGAAGATGAGCTTGACATGATCGAGTACTCAGTTGATATACTTTCTGAACCGGAGAGGGTACATGACCTGTCGGAGCTTGACCCCAGGAAGTATGGTGTTATTGTATCAAAGGGCTTCAGAAAGGGGCTTTTGCTTCCTGACCTTGAGGGAGTTGATACAGTACAGAAACAGCTTGAAATTGCAATGTATAAAGCAGGCATAATGCCTGATGAAACAGATGTGGATATATACAGGTTCAGGGTAACGAGATACCATTGAGTGACCTTACAAAGTTAGAGAGGGAATTACAGGAGGTTCAGCAAAAGAAAAAAAGTTACGGTTGGATACTGCTTTTTCTTTTGCTGATAGTATTAGTAGCAGGTGTATACATAATCAGACTTCAGAGGGAGATTATTAGTCTTAATACCAGAGTAAAGACACTTCAACTGAAAATAGATACCCTCACATTAAAACATGAAACAGAACTGCTCCGGGCTCAGGAGTGTGAAAAGGCGCTTAAAGAGATGAAAGAGGCGAAGGGACAGCTCAATGACAAGGAAGGGAATCCTTAAAGAGGTTAGCTTACCAAAGCTTCTTGTTGCCATAAACAAAGAGGCCCTGACAGGGACACTCCGTGTCAGTACAGAGCTTTTTACCAAAAGACTTTTTTTTGTCTCTGGAGACCTTATATTTGCCTCTTCTACCTATGAGGACGACAGACTTGGTGAGTTTTTATTAAAAACAGGCAAGATAAACATACACCAGTATGAGAAGTCTGTTGAGCTTTTAAAGAAAACAGGGAAAAGACAGGGTGCCATTCTGGTTGAACTTGGATATCTTACACCAAAAGAGCTTTTCTGGAGTGTAAAAGAGCAGATTCAGGAGATAGTTTACAGTCTTTTTCAGCTTGAGGATGGAGAGTTTGAATTCATAGATGATGAGTTACCTTCTGATGAAATTATTACACTTAAAATAGGGTTGGGCGAGCTGATTTATCATGGCGTAAAGAGGATAGAAAACTGGACCAGAATACAGAAGGAGATGCCGCCACTTGAGACAGCTCTCCGAATAAGTCCTGACAGAGCCGGTATATTTCAGGAAATCAAGCTTTCTGCAGATGACAAAGAGGTGCTTTCCCTTGTTGATGGAAAAAGGACAATCAGGGAGATTTTGAGTTTGTCAAAACAGGGCTCTTTCCCTGCGCTTAAAACCTTATATGTTCTTTACTCTATAGGAATACTTGAGTCTGCTTCAGAAGAACATGAAGAAGAGACAGTACCAGAAAAAGAAGAAACAGAAAAGGTTCCGCCTGAGTTAATGAAATTTTTAGAAGAAATCAGAGAGTTTCACAAAAGGTTTAACGAGATGTCAGCATCTGAACTTCTTGGTGTTTCAGAGGAATGCACACCAGAGGAGGCAAAAAAACAATATTACAGACTTGCAAAGAAATATCATCCCGACAGATATATAAATCATAACCTTCCAGAACTTAAAGAAAAGCTTACAGATATATTTGATGCAATGACAAAGGCCTATAATTCCATCAAGGAAGGAAAACCCTATGAGAGGCAGGAAGAGTCGGCTGTAGAGGAAGAAAAGCCCGAAGAGGTGCCACCAGAGGTGCAGGCCTTGAGACAGTATAAGAGGGCAATCAGGGAATTAAAAAAAGGTGACTTCTGGGTGGCTGCAGAGGCATTGAGATGGGCTACAAGGCTTGACCCCGGTGAACCAAAGTACTGGTTTTACCTTTCCAAGGCACTTTCTAACATGCCAAAGAGATTGAAGCATGCTGAAGAGGCACTTCTTGAGGCAATAAAACTGGACAGATTCAACTCCGAGTATTACTCAGAACTGGGTCAGATATACCTGAAGGCAGGTTTGAAAAAACGGGCAAAAAGACAGTTTGAAAAGGCGCTGGAGCTGGACAGGAATAATGTTGACGCCCTTGAAGGGCTGAAGGCAGTGGAGAGTTGAGACATTAAAAGTCTGGAAAGACCTTTATTTCTATTTTAGAGCCATCCTTTAATGAGCAGGCTGCAGAGAGGATTCCTCCTTCGATGTACTCAAGATTGAAGTTCCTGTAACCCTCGGATACCAATCTTTTTGCATCAGCAGGACAGCCCTCCTCACAACCGAAAACCCCTTTGATCATCCTTGGCAGCAGCCCTTCTATGTCAAGCTGTGCCAGTTCTTCAGCCCTTTCGTTGAAGTGGTTTTTTATCTCTTCTGTTACCCTTACAGGGTCAAGAGAAAAGGGATTTTCAACTGACAGGGTGTAGTCCTGTCCCTCTAACCTTACCTCAAGTTCCATAGTGCAAACCTCTATACAGGGTGTAGCGTGTAGGG
>CAZEYP010000020.1:0-33506 GCA_964515925.1 uncultured Nitrospirota bacterium | reverse complement strand
AGGGTGTAGCGTGTAGGGAGTAGTAAACACCCCAACCCAACCCCAAATAACGCTATTAACTCGATTAACGCAATCAACGCAATAAACGCAAAGAACGCTATTATGATATTATAAAAACAATAAATTTTAGAATTTTAAATAAAGAACTATAAAAATTTTTAATAAATGATAGAGAAAACCTACTGGAAGGTAATAATTGAGTGTGCCACCGCGGCAGAGGATGCCCTTTCTGCCTTTTTATTCAAGCACAACTGTCAGGGGTTCTACCATGAATCGGGTAAGATCATTGCCTGTTTTGGCTCTTATAAAGATGTCTGCTCCTTTAGTAAGGTTCTGGAGGCTAAAAAAAGAGATCTACTCCAGTATGAGCTAACAGATGTGCTCTCTTTTGAGGTAAAAGAAGAGGCAGTTGTTCAGTGGGATGAGGAATGGAAAAAGAATTTAACACCTGTGGAAGTAGGGGATGCCCTGGTGGTTCTGGCACCCTGGCACAAATACCAGGGTGCCAGAATAAAGATAGTCATTGAGCCTGGCATGGCCTTTGGCACAGGGCATCATGCTACAACAAGGCTATGTCTTGAAGAGATAGAAAGGCTTGCCAGAAGTGGATGCAGGAGCCTCCTTGATCTGGGCACCGGAAGTGGTATTCTGGCAGTAGCTGCAAGAAAACTTGGTATTGAAGATGTAGTTGCTATTGATATAGACCCTGTTGCAGTGGATGTAGCAAGAGAAAATGCTGTACGAAACGGTACAGCCGATATATGTTTCAGCTTCAAAACGGTTGACTGTATCAGGAGGGGTTTTGATGCCGTGGTGGCCAATCTTACACTCAAGACCATAAGGGTGCTTTTTGATGAGATTGTCAGGCTCTGTAACGCTGAGGGGGTGATAGTGCTTTCAGGCATTCTATCTGAGCAGGAAGAGGAGATAACAGGATTGCTTTCTGATGCAGCTGTGGGTGAGTGGGAAATAAAAAGCAGCAGTGGGTGGTTGTGTGTGGTATTGAAGACTAACTGATATACCTCGAGATTTCCGACATTATTTCTTTCAGTGGAGGCGGCTCTTGAAACCATTGCCTGCCAGTGATTTCATTTGTACACCTCTGATATAAAAAGGAAATTAACTCTTTCAGTCTTTTTGGAAGTGGTGCAGGAGGTTTCTTAACCAGTGCCTTCCAGTTCAAACTGTCCTTTGCCTTTGCCTCCTCAACCTCTTTGAACCACTCTGTCCTGCGGTAGTATATCCTCGCTATCTCCTTGCTGACCTGTATGCCGTTGTATGTAAATCTGCACTCATCAAGTGTGCCAAGCACATCAACAACGATAATTTTTCTTTCAGGGGAAAATCCAAGTTCAATCTTTCCATCCTCGTTTTGCAGACCTATTTTTTCAAACTCACTGGTTATTAAACTATTTATATGCTCTGTGATAGCCTTGATTTCATCAAGTTCTTTATTAGTTAATGAGGCAATCTCCTGAGCCTCACTCCAGGAGATATAACGGTCGGTAATCTCAAGTTTTGTGGACACATCATATATTGGTCTGGATAATTTCTGCCCTGGCTCAGGCATTTCTTTAAGTCCCAGGTCCTCAAGTTTTAACTGTCCGGTTTTCAGTCTCTTAAATACACTGCTTCCTTCAGGGAGGGAATTTCTATAAATAATCTCAAGTGGAATCAGAAAGTTACCCCTTTGTTCTTTATAGACAGAATAGTCGTAGCTATCTCCCTCTATCTCTGGCTTTATAACCCTTAAAAGGCTTATTTCCATTACATCCGATGGGCTGGAAAGTTCATTAATGCTCTTTACTTTAGCCTCTTCTAGCAGTCCTTTGTAGTGTGTTTTAATTCCTTCCTTTTGCAGTTTCTCAAAGAAATAGGCACTTAAAAGAGCAATTGAGGTGCCTTTATGAGGGATGTGGTCAGGCATCTCTCCCCAGTCAAAGACCGAATATCTGTCAGAAAAATGAAATCTTCCTACGCCTGGCTCTTCCCGGGTTGGTGATTTTATTATCTCGAGGTCCTTTACACTACCCATTTGCTAACTCCCCGTCTGCCTGAAATATCTTCTGCCTCATCTGTTCCTGATAGGCTATTACCTTTTCTTTTACCCCTTCGTCTGACAGTGCAAGTATCTTGGCTGCAGCCAGTGCTGCACCTTCTGCCTCAGTTATTACCAGAGGTGCCACGCCTGAGGGCATACGCAAACTGGAGTATATGTCTACTTCCCAGAGCCGATCACTCCTTGGTGGACAGGAGATAACAGGACAGTGGGTCTGGGCATCTGTGAATCCGCCAAGGGCGTTGCTCCTTCCTGCAACAGTGATAAACACCACACCCTCCTCTTCGTATTCCTTTATTATTTCATGGCATTTAAGTGGTGTTTTATGAGCAGAGGAGACACGCATAACCACCTCTATACCAAACTCTTCAAGGAGCCTGCTTATCTTTTTTGCCCAGTCAGCATCACTTTTTGAGCCCATGATTATTACTACCTTACTCATAGAGCCTCCTCCAGTATTTGAGAGGATATCTTTACAGGAAAGTCTATTATACAACAGGATTAAGGTTTTTATAAATGATTATTTTTGCCAGGTATGAGAGGAAAGAGGTGCTTTGTTTCAAGACAGGAAATTTTTTATAAAATATGCTAAATTAGTGTTGATAGAAAAACCTGTTACAGTAGGTATAAAAGTTAGAACTGGAGGGTCTATGAAAGAGGCTAAATTAAAGGTATTGCTTTTGCGGTATACCCCTAAGCCTGAAGAGACGGTAGCCATGGCAGCAAAACTCTGTTACAGTCCTTCAGATATAGAGTCTCTTAAAGATAAGATCAGTCAGAAGGACCAGAGAGGCTTTGTAAAAAAGCTGATGAGCATGGGACATTTAAGCCCGATTGAGCATGCCTCATTTACATTTGCCATTGAGGGCATCTCAAGGGCCTGTTCTCACCAGCTGGTCAGACACCGTCTTGCCTCCTATAGTCAGCAGTCTCAGAGGTATGTTAGTGAGGAGGCAGGATTTGACTATGTAATCCCTCCCTCTATCAGGGACGACCCGGAGTTGAGAGGGTATTTTAAGGAGTTCATGGATCAGGCACAGCAGGCGTACAATTATCTTGTTGAAAAACTAAATGAGAAAGGTCTGAAGGGAGAGTCGGCCAATCAGGATGCCAGGTTCGTACTCCCCAATGCCTGTGAAACCAAGATAATAGTCACAATGAACGCACGGGAGCTTCTGCATTTTTTTCATCAGCGCTGTTGTCTGAGGGCGCAGTGGGAAATAAGGGCAATGGCCGAGGAGATGTTGAAGCTCGTTAAAGAGGTTGCACCTGTAATCTTTGAGAAGGCAGGCCCTGGTTGTATCTCAGGCCCCTGTCCAGAGGGAGAGTATACCTGTGGTAAGATTAAAGAGGTTAGGGAGAGGTACAGGGAAATGTAATGGGGGATTAGTAATTAGTAATTAGTTATTAGGTTATTGAGTTATTTGCGTTAGTTGAGTTAATTGGGTTTATTGCGTATAAAGTAAAAGGGTTTTACTACTCCCTACACGCTACCCCCTACACCCTTTAATGTTTAGGATTTGTTTAGAAATCAGGATTTAGGATTTTTCATTTGTAACTCTAAATTTAAGCAGGGTTTTGGCTTAGCTTTGAGATTTATAATAATTATAATTATTTTGAGGGAGTGTGAAAATGGAGGAAAAAAGACAGCGTCTTGGAGAGCTTTTAGTTGAATATGGTCTTATCAACACCAATCAGCTTAAAGAGGCTCTGAGAAGACAGGCACAGGTTGGGGGACAGATTGGCTCTATTCTTATTGAAATGGGTTATATAACAACTGACGACCTGCTCAACTTTCTCAGTAAACAACTGGGAGTGCCCTCTGCAAACCTTTTAAAACTTGAAATAGACCCGGAACTTCTCAAGCTTCTTCCTCTTGACAAGATTAGAACAATGAAGGTCCTCCCAATTGGCATAGATGAGGCCGGGGTTACCCTTGCCATGGTTAATCCAAATGACCTGATGGCACTGAATGAGGTAGAGTTTACCCTTGGAAGAAAGGTTCAACCTGTGGTTGTGCCTGCTGCGCAGATGGAGGCTGCTATCAAGAGTCTGTGCTCTGGTAAGGAATGTATATCTCTGGCGGAAGAGATTGAAAGGCAGATTAGAAAGGAAAAGAGGGAAAAACCCCCCGGTATTATAAGCCTTTTAAAATATCTGGTTAAATCAGAAGCCACGGATATGCTTTTGACTGCCGGGGTGCCACCGTCGATAAAATTGCATAATGAGGTGAGAAGGGTTTTTATGGAGAACCTTACGCCGGCAGATTGTGAACGATACGCTAAGGATATGATGACCGAAAGAGGCTGGCAGATATTTCAACGGAAGGGAGATTATGATTTTGCAGTAACCTATCCTGATATCGGAAGGTTCAGAGTGAATGTCTACAGACAGCGCCATTCTATCTCCATTACAATCAGGCATGTTAATGAAATACTTCCCACCCTATCAGAACTTAACCTGCCTGACTGGCTTGAGGATTATGCCCTTAAACAGCATGGACTTATTATAATTTCAGGCCCTGCCGGGCATGGTAAGACTACCACCCTTTCAGCAATGATAGATATAATTAATACAAAAAGAAAGTGCAATATCGTGACCCTGGAGGACCCGATAGAGTATCTTCACAAACACAAAAATTCCAATGTGAATCAGAGAGAGATAGGTATCGATTGCGAAAGCTTTGCAGAGGGCCTCAGGCATGTATTCAGACAGGACCCTGATGTAATAGTGATTGGTGAGTTAAGAGACCCTGAGAGCTTTGAGATTGCACTTCATGCTGCTGACACGGGCCATCTTGTTCTTACCACAGTGCATGCATCTAATACAACAGGCACAATCGAAAGAGTTATAGATATGTTTCCAACAAATAAGGAGAAGCTTATTCGATCAAAAATGGCTGACTCCCTTATGCTTGTATTCGCACAGAAACTTATACCCAGAAGGGATGGAAAGGGAAGGATTCCTGCTTATGAAAAACTTGTAAATACCTATCGCATAAAGAATTTTATAAGAGATGGAAAGACCCATCAGATAAGAACCCAGATGCAGAGTGGAACCGATGATTTTTATTCACTTGACCTGTGTCTTTCGGATCTGTACAAGAAAGGGATAGTTGAACTTGAACATGCCCTGATGTTTGCAGAAAATGAGGAGTATTTTAAAGAGATAGCCCTTTGATTTATTTAACAGTATAATAGAATTTCTTTTTGAAATCCTGTGGGCTCATTTGTGCAACTGCAGCAAGCCGTTTTAGCCTCTCACCTGAGAAGTCAGGCCTCTCAAGCCTGATCATATACTTACGGGCAACTTCATAGCCTTCTGAATTAATACTCACTGCCCTCAGGCGTGTCTTGTCGGTCTGAGGGTCAACCAGGTCTTTCAGGGGAATTGGTCGTAAGTGTCCATCGTAAAGCACTATCATTGCTCCTGAGCCACCGCTTAAGAGATACCTTACTGCACCATAACCAAGATTCCTTGTGTACTCGATATCAAAGGGGATAGGGTCAGCAGCCCTTAATTCATAGCCGATATTTTTGTCAACTATGGTCAGTTTCAGCCCCCTCTTTTCAAGGCTTTCCTTTACAAAATGTTTCATCACCCTGCCAAGCTGTATCTCAGAAAGCCTTACCCTTCCTGCCTCATCCTTGGTTACCTCCTCGTATTTGCTCAGCTCTTTCATGTTGAACTTGTAAGCTATGCCTTCAGCCAGTATTGCAACACCGTGGTCCTTCCCGAAGTAGAGCCTCTTGATTATAGAGCCTTCCAGTATATCAGCTACCTTTTTAAAGGAGAGTTTTTTTTCTGTGAATTCCTCTGGAATAAGCGTGACTGTAGCACCTGCTGCCTTTCCAATTCCGAGGGCAAGATGTCCTGTATATCTGCCCATGGTGGTAACAAAGTACCATCTGCCCATGGTTCTTGCGTCTTCCATGAGATTCTTTACAAGCTCCACTCCAAGGTGGCGAGCGGTTTCATATCCAAAGGTTGGCATACCACCGGGGATGGGAAGGTCGTTGTCAATGGTTTTAGGTACATGTACTATTGAGATTCTTCCCATAGACTCTCGCTCGATCAGTCTTGCCATGAAAGAGGTGCCGTCACCACCGATGGTTATAAGATAACGAATATTAAGCTCATAGAGAGTGGACATCATCTTTTTAAGACCGGTTTTCAGCCTTGATGGATAGTCTCTGGATGTACGAAGGATAGAGCCCCCTTGAATGTGAATCCTGGAGACATCTTCAATATTCAGCTCAATAGCGGCTTTTTTATCGCCAAGAAAAAGCCGCTTAAAGCCATCTTTTATACCTATCACCTTGAGGCCTGAGTTTATTGCCTCAATGGCTGCAGAGCTGATTACTCCGTTTATCCCTGGAGCAGGACCACCACCAACTATTATACCTAAAATATCTGCCATGCTTGTTTTTCTCCCTATACCTTTTGAGTTGAGATGGAGGTATTAATGTTATTATATGAAACAATACTGGCAGATTCAACTATTAATTGAAAGCCCTTCATCTTTTTTGTGTTTATTACAAGAGGACCCTGGAAATTTGCCACCAGCCTTTCACCATCCACTCTCAGGATAATCAGTATTGCAACATCCTGTTCATCGGTTATTTCAAGAGCATCTATTACCTGAGCTGGCAGGGTTATTTCGTAGTGCTTATCAAGCAAAAAGGGCTCAATTACGATAAATGCAATAGATGGGTCATCAACAGATTGAAGCCATTTTAGCTCTGTGTCTTTATAGTCAAGCAGTACATACCTTTTCAGGTGTGTAAGGCCAACAAGTCCATGGGGGAAGTGTATGACCCTGTCGTCCTCTACCTGCAGCCTTCCAAACCTTGTGGTATAAAATTCTATCATCTCTTTTTGAAGACCTCCTTTAATTTTCCAAATACCACATCATCAGGATTTATTGATTGAAGATTTTCCTCCTTTATCTTCTGGTACAGTTCTTCACGATAAATCCGTACACCCTTTGGCGCCTCTATACCTACTCTTACCTGTGCCCCCTTGATCTCTACTATCCTGATGACAATGTTATCTCCTATCCTGATTGCCTCATCTGACCTCCTTGTCAATACCAGCATCCTGCCTCCAGTTTTTTTAAGGTTTATCGTAAAAAATCAAGTAAAGACTGAGTCATAATCCTTGCCCCTGAACTTCTTAGTGCCTCAAGGGCTGTCTGATACTTAGCCATGTTGGAAACAACTTCGGTAATATCCGCATCCTGTATTTCTGAAAGAAATTGTTTTAATGAAACCACTGTGTTAAGAGTATGCTCCTGCTCATTTGAGATTAGGTTCATCCTTGCTCCTACCTCTGCACGAGCGTCAGTTGTCTGATCAATTGCATAATCTATAGTTCTTACAAGTGCCTTAAGTCGGTCTTTTTGGTTGTTTTTCATGGCATACTCTATCTTGTCGACCATCTGGATAGTGTTGTCAAAATAGAAGGAATCCTCTACAGAAGTGAACAGCCCGCTTTTTAGCTCATTTTCTACTGTTGACTTATCACTGGTGCTGGCTATAGCAATATATACCCTGGTTTCAGGGTTGGTAGTGTCTATAAGTTGCCCTGGCACATAATGAATGTATCTTCCGTCTCCAATCTCCAGGACCTCATGCTCCTTTAGTGTAAATGCAAACCCATCAAGGCCAGTGATATTTTCTTTTACCTTAAGGTCAGGAGTGATGCTTACCTCTATGTAATTGGTGTCGCCCTGATAATTACCTGTGGAGTCAAAGGCAGGACTGTCGTATAACATTCCACTGAATATGTATCGGTTGAGATACTTTGTGTTTGCAAGCCCAAGGATATGAGATTTCAGTTGCGATACCTCTCTGGAGTATGCTACTAAATCATCCTCTGACAGGGTGTCGTTCAGTGATGATATTGACAGCTCTCTGATACGGGTAAGGGCGTTTGTCATGCCGTCTAAGGCGGTATCTGTTGCCTCCAGATAGGATGTGGCATCGTCCTGGTTTTTCTTGAGCTGCTCATATTCATTGATGTTTAATTTATAAGAGGTTATTTTACTGATAGCTGTTGGGTCATCAGAGGGCCTGTTTATTTTTTTGCCAGATGTGAGTTTTTCTCCCTCAAGGAAGAGTTTCCCCATGTTATCCTGAATGGTTTTGATTATATTGTTATATACCTGAAATGTGGAAATCCTCATACTAACTTAAGAACCTCCTCTGTGAGATTGTTGGTTATCTGGATCAACTTTGATGCTGCTTCAAAGGATTTCTGAAACCTGATTAGATTTGCGGCTTCTTCATCAATATTGACTCCTGATAGAGCCTCTCTACGGCTATTCAGTTCGTTCAGCAGGGTCTGTTCAAACTTTACGCTATCCTGTGCTGCTGAGCTCAGTACACCAACGTCTGATACTATGGAGTTATAAAACTCAGACATGTTGCTGTTGTTAAGCTCCGAGACATCTGATTTGTAAACATTAATCAATGCCTGTGCATTTGTGTTGTCCCCTGGCAGGGCTGTGCTGTCAGATGAAGCAGCAATTTGCTCGAGGTCGGTTAAGGATACAGAGAAGTCTTTAACTGAGTTAGCAAAGGGATTTATGATAAAGTAGTCACCTGTCTGAGGGGTACCACCATCGTTTTCAATGGTAACGCTTATGCCTTTAAACCAGATTGCAGAGCCGCTTGAATATGTGCCTGAGCCAATAACCGTGTCTGTATCCAGGTCTTTTATCTCGTAGGTAGTAGGAGAGGTGAAGTTAATCTGGTATTCATGAAGCTCAAGAGAGAAGAAGCTGGTAATAGAGGCAGATGTTACTCTGGCACCATCAGAGTAGTCGTAGGTCTGAACACTCATGTTGTCAAAAAAGTTTCTGCCCGTTCCACCATCAAGTCCATAGCCCTGGGAGTGCTGAACATTGGTGTCTCTTATAATAGTGGCTATAAGCCTGCGAAAGTCCTTCATTGCACCGTTGCGAATCTGATCAGATGCTGTCAGTAATGCTTCAAGCTTTCCTTTATCTAAAAAATCATTTATCTTCTCCTGTCCAGAGAGTATATTAATTGAGCCATCAGGATTACGATTTATTGATAGCTCATTGTAGTTAACTCCATCAACAAGATTTCTTCTGCCCACGATTATCGTGACTCTTCCATTGTCATCCTCATAGTAGGTGTAACCAACCAATCCAGCAAGCTCCTTCATAAGGTTATCCCTTTTGTCTCTGAGGTCGTTTGCTTTTAGATATCCACCTGCCTCAATTTGTGCGATTTTGTCATTTACTGAAGCAATCTCTTTTGCAATAGCGTTTATTTTATCCACTGTGTTTGAAATATCGGTATTGATATCGTTTAGCAGGTTTGTCATTGACCTTTCTATTGATTTTGCCCTCATAACCAGGGCCTCTGCCTTGGAAAGCAACACTGTCCTCTGTGCCTTTGAATCGGGATTGTCAGCAACATCCTGCCAGGCATTAACATATTCGGAATAGGCCTCCAGAAAACCACCGCCCTTTTGCTCATTGAATATGCTTTCTAATTGTCTGTATATCCCGGAGAGTGTATCTGATCGGCCGAGGAGCTGTTGTTGGCCAAAGATCTGTTTTTGCAGGAAGCCATCATACTGACGCTTTACCTGTCTTGCCATAACCCCGCGGCCTATATATCCGATGCTTGTTTTTACAGGTGGCTGGCTTTCAAGGATGATTTCCTGGCGGCTGTAACCAGGTGTGTTTACATTGGCGATATTATGTGAAATAACATCAAGTGCTGCCTGAGATGTCAAAAGGGCAGTTTTCCCAATGTCGAATATTGAAAAAAGAGACATTTCAAACCTCTCTGGAAACCGTACTATTTAGATCTGAGAAACTGGAAACTGATTGAAGATAGGCTGCAGAGGTTTTTATATGCAGAGTTGCCCTGTCAATAAATATCCTGTTTATCTCGTTTATCTCCTCAATGCACTGTAATATGCTGACCAGCTCAGATCGTATCCTTAAAAACTCTTCATCTCCAGTGGCAGCATAAATATCAGAGAGGCTTGTGCCTGTTGAATAATGTCTGGAAAGTTCTCTGACCAGCCTCTTTCGCTCGTCATCAAGTAATCTTATCTGTAAAATTATTGTATCCTTGTTTTTTGCAATCTCCTCCAGTACAGCAGGCTTGAAAGAGATTATCGCATCCTTTTCTCTTCCAAGCAGTTCCAGAAGACTGCGGTAACACCTGACCTCTTCATTAAGTATACGGATTAATTCATCCTTTTTCTTCATAATTCCTCAAACAGTTTGTTCACAATCTTTTCAGGCTCTACCCTGTAGGTGCCTGCTTCGATTGCCTTTTTAATTGCCTCTACCTTATCTGTTCTTATTTCTGGAAGTGTCTCTACAGCCTTCTTTATCTGGTCCACTTCCTTTGCCTTACCAGAAAGCATGACATTGTCTTTCTTCGTGCCCTTCTGGATAGCATTGGCCTTCTGTAGCTTATCTATGGCATCCTTGCCCTGGGTCTTTTCTGTCCTGAGATAAACATCCTGTCCCTCAGGAGGTCTGTTACCATGAATCTTCATCCTGAACCTCCTTTTTTAAAGATAGAGTTTCTTCTAAAGCTATTATCGGCCAGAATTGAGAATTCTTTAACATTATAACTCTCCTGAGGGATTGTTGTACCGGTGCTTTACTGCATTGATGATCATCTCTCTTATGCCAATACCCCTTTTTGCAAACTCTCGTGAGAGCTCAAGCTTGAACATGCCATCGTAAAAATCACCTCCAAGCCCTTTGCCGCTAATTCCCTTGCTTATGGGCATTTCCTTTAAAAGCTCGTAGATAAACAGGGCTTCGAACTCTGTTGCAGCCTTCTTTATCTCTTCATCAGAAGGCCTTGAAGAGTTATGCCTGTTCAGGCTTATTCCACCAGGTGCAGATGCAATCAAAGAGTCGTATATCATAATATCTCCAGCTCGGCCTTGAGCGCTCCTGAAGCCTTAAGGGCCTGAAGTATTGCTATCAGGTCTCTGGGTGTTACACCCATAGAGTTCAGTGCCCTCACCACCTCACCAAGTGTGGTGCCAGAGACCTGAACAAGATGTGCCTCCTTTTCCCTGGCAGTTACCTGGGTCTGTGGAACTACAGTGGTTTTCCCCTGAGAGAATGGCTCAGGTTGGGAGACTCCGTAACTGGTGCTTATCTCAATGGTCAGGCCACCATGTGCAATGGCAACAGGCGATATTCTGACATTGCTACCAATTACCACTGTGCCAGTTTTTTCGTTTATCACAACCCTTGCCGGTGTATCGGTGCGGACACTGATATTCTCGATCAGTTTCATAAGCTCTACTACTCGTCCCTGATAATCAACAGGCACCTTCAGCACAATAGTCGATGGATCGGTTGCTTCAGCAAAATTGCCTCTTAAAACAGTATTTATAGCGCGCATCGTGTTGGTTGCCACAGTAAAGTCAGGCTCTTTGAGTACAAGCTTTAGTTCTTTTTTATGTTCAATATCAAAGTATACATCTCTTTCAATAATGGCTCCCTCAGGCACCCTGCCCACTGTTGGATGGTTCTTCTGAACACCTGTTCCACCTCCGCCTGCCTGAAAACCACCAATGGAGACAGGTCCTTGAGCCACAGCATATACCCTTCCGTCTGGTCCCTTCAGTGGGGTCATAAGCAGTGTGCCTCCCTGAAGGTTTTTTGCATCACCTATGGCAGATACAGTGGCATCAATCTTCAATCCGGGCCTTGGAAAAGGAGGCAGTGTGGCGGTAACCATCACTGCTGCCACATTTTTTGCCTTTATATCCTTTGGATTTACCCTGAGCCCCATCCTCGAAAGCATATTGGCAATGCTCTGAAGTGTTGCCTTTCCCTTGTCTCCTGTTCCGTCAAGTCCTACCACTAAACCAAAACCAACAAGCTGGTTCTCCCTTACTCCTTCCACAAAGGCTATGTCTTTAAGTCTTTCAGCTCGTGCTGGCAGTACAAATGTTAGCATTAACAGCACTGGCAATATTAATGTTAATGTGGAGTTCTTCACCCCTTGTCCTCCTGTTAAAAGGGCCAGATTTTATCAATAATCCTTCCCAGTGGTCCCGGGGCCTGTTTTTCGTCAATTATGCCTTCGCCAACAAGATATATCTGGGCATCTGCAATTCGGGTGCTCTCTATGGTATTGTCGTTAGAGATGTCTTCAGGTCTGATGATTCCTTTAAGTACAAGGACCTGTTTCTCAAAGTTAAGGGTAATCTCCTTTCTTGATTCTATTACGAGATTTCCGTTTGGAAGCACATCTACCACTCTGGCTGTTATTGTGCCTCTCAGGGAGCCTTCACGGGAGGTCTCACCTGAACCAGTGAAGTCATTTTTTATTGAGCTTTTTACTTCTGGCGAAAACTTGTTACCCTTTCCGTAAAGATTGCTCTGGTTGAAATCAAGGGGTGCCCCGAAAAAGCTGGTAATCCCTGCATCTATTGAGGAGTCTCTTCCGGTCTTGGTTTCTGCTTTTTTATTGCCAGAGACCTTCTCTACTATCAGCACAGTTACAAGGTCATTAAGTCGTCTTGCACGGCGGTCTTCAAACAGGGCTGCTCTGTCCTGGTAGATGGAGCCCGGAGACTGCGGCTCTACCCTGTAAGCATCAACAGTGGAGCTCTTGATATACGCAGGAGATGGTGGAGGCAGTGACTTTGTTGATGGTGCACAGGCGTTTATCGCGAGTCCTATAAAAACAAATAGTATTATGGACAGTGATTTTCTCATGCCTTTACTCCCTCAGGGTGTTATGTTTATGGTTGAACTGTCCTTTACAAAGCCAATCAGCACCTTTTTTGTCCAGAGATTAAGGACATGGATAGCCTTGCCTTTAGTGCCATCTTCCCTTGCTATACCAGGCGCTGTAAGCCGAAGCCCAGGACCTTCGTACACTATCATTACCTTTTGCCCTTTCCTGATCAGTGGCTTATCTGTAAGCAAAGTATCAGTAAGCACCATGTCAGCCCTGACGGACCGTATCAATACCTTACCCAGGGCATCCTTCGGGTCTGTAATGGCATTTCTGGGCAACCTTCTAATATCAGTATCAGCAAGATATATATCTTTGTCAGTTAGCACAGTGCCTTTTTTGAGTGGATATACTGTCTTAACAACCTTCTGGGTAGCATCCACCAGGGCATAGACCTTTTTGTAAGAGCCATCAGGAAATTCAAACAAGAAGGTGGCATTTCCCACCGGGCCACGCTGCACCATTATGTTGACAGGCCTTTCAGCAGGCATCTTACCGTAGTATCTGACATGCTCAACAGACACATTATCCCATGGGTAGTTCTGGACAATGTAGTTCTGTATCACCTCAGAGGGTGACCAGCTAAGAAGCATTGCCATCATAAGGAGTATGGTCATGGAACTATCTCCTCAGGTTGTTTGCAGTCTGAAGCATCTCATCAGATGCCTGTATTGCCTTTGAGTTCATCTCATAGGCACGCTGACTGATGATCATCTGGATCATTTCTTCTACAATGTTTACATTACTTAGCTCCACAAAGCCCTGTTGAATGCTTCCCAGGCCATCCTGGCCTGGATTGCCCGTGATAGGTGCCCCGGAAGAGGGTGTCTCTAAAAATAAATTCTTGCCAATTGCCTTAAGCCCACCAGGGTTTGGGAACTTTACGATATCTATCTGACCCACCTCCACTGGCTCTGTGCTTCCAGCCTGTAGCACCGTGACCTTTCCATCGGCACTAACGGTAATCTGTGTTGCATCGGAGGGTATGGTAATCTCTGGCTCAAGGGCATAGCCCTCTGAGTTGACTATTCTTCCCTCGCTGTCCAGTTTAAATGTCCCGTCCCTGGTATAGGCAATCTCACCGTTGGGGCGGGTAATCTGGAAGAATCCATCACCCTCTATTGCAAGGTCAAGGGGGTTTCCTGTGTTGATAAGCTGTCCCTCCTCAAAGACCTTGTGTACAGAAACCGGCTTTACACCAAGGCCCACCTGAATCCCCGAAGGCATTGTGGTTCCCTCGGCAGATGTGGCACCAGGGGTAATTATGTCCTGATACATGATCTCCTCAAAGTCTGCCCTGCTACGCTTAAAGCCTGCTGTATTGGCATTGGCAAGGTTGTTAGCTATAACATCGATGTTAAGGGTCTGTGCCTCCATGCCTGTTGCTGCTATAAAGAGTGATCTTATCATGACTTATATCCTCCCTATCTCATTTATTGCCTTAGAAGACATATCATCAATTGCCTTTATAGTGCGCTGAAAGGTCTCAAACTCCCTCAAGGTGTCTATCATCAGGGCCATCTCTTTTACGATATTGATATTTGAACCCTCCAGTGCCCCCTGAACAACCTCTGAATCAGACTCTACAGGTTGCTGCTGCATGTTTGTTACAAACAGTGAGTCACCGACCTTTATCAGTTTGCTCTCATCAGGGAATTCCACTATCTTCAGTTTTCCAACAGATTTGTTGTCAACAGTGATTGTTCCGTCGCTTGATATATTGATCTTGCCTGCAGGGATTTTGATGGGTTTGGAGTTTGCACCCAGCACTTTCACCCCCCTGTAATTAACCAGATAACCCTCAGAGTCAAGCTGAAAATCCCCTCTTCTTGTGTACCGGTTCCCTTCCAGTACAAAAAAGCCCCGTCCCTTGATGGCAAGATCCAGAGAGTTTCCAGTATGTATAAGCCTGCCCTCGGAAAAATCTGTTTTTATTGTTATTCCTGGGTCTACAAATACCCTTGTTGAAGCATTGAATGGACCTGGTGAAGAACTGATGAACGACCTGAATGCAGTGCGTTCTTTTTTGTAAGAGATGGTGTTGAGATTTGCTATGTTGCGGTTAATAAACTCCAGTTGTCTGTCTTTAACCGCTGCTGCCGAGGTTGCTATGTATATTGCCCTGTACATTTCAGTCTGTTTTTAAGCAATGTTTGTGCCAGAGGCATAACTTTCCTTTGCTGATAGGGGTTGTGTTGATAAAATTCTTTAAAAACAGGTAATTTAGCAGTCAGGCAGGAATGCAATAGCTTATTGGTCGGAAATTAGGGAAGCCATGAAAATGACACTTTTTCCTTAAGGAGGCAAAATCTTCCATCTAATCCTGCATGTTAAGTATAAGCTCAACCTCTCCTTCGGGCAGGTCAAGGAGCTGGGCAATCTCTTTGATCTTCACACCCTTGCTTGCAAGGGTTATAACCTCACTGTAGCGGTTATCTAAAGGCTCAGAGAGTTCTTTCTCAAGGGATTCTGCCCTGAGTATTAGAGATTCAAGAGCCGAGAGCTTTGAGTCAATCCTCTGTTCTACCTCTTTAAGCTTCTTGATTCTCTCATCTATACGGCTCATAAGTAGAGCAGAAAGCTCCTCTATCTCTGAAATCTCAAGCTGCAGTAGCTCTATGGCTTCTGTTTTTTTTGAACCTTTTTTCCTTTTACCCATCAGTGAGCCAATCATTTTATCCTCCTTCTATGCTCTGATATCTATGATTCCCTTTTTTTGGGGTTTCTTTTCCTCTTTTACCTCAGTGAATCTCTTTTTCTGTTTTTTCTTCTGTTTCTTCTCACCCCCTCCTGGCTGTTCCTTTACAATATCAACCCTTGCCTTGATAAAGGGAGTTTCATAGATCCTTTTCAGCCCTTCCACTGCCATTTTTTTTCATCCCAGAAACTCTAACTTTTCAAGCACAAATCGTGCCTTGAACTCCTCAATTATGGCTTCAACCTCTTCAATGCTAAAGTCAAAGTATTCCATAAACTCTGCTTCATCTTCACATAGCGTGATCATGGGCTCTGCATACCCTACCCCAAGACGGGCATTGAGACAGTCAGAAAAGGCAACAATTGTGCACAGGGTTTTCAGGTTTAAATCGTCAATTTCGTGACGCTTGTGATGTTTTGCCACTATCTCGACCATCTCGTCTGAAAACCCCCATTCAGAAAACAGTAGCTCACCGACCTGTTGATGGTTGTAGCCAAGTATCTCTTCTTCGGCCTTAATAAAGGGCACCTTATCGTTGTACACCATCTCAAACACTGCCTCATACATCTCGGGATAGTTATTATTGATTACCGTCTTACCAATGTCATGCAAAAGTCCTGCCACCAGGGCCTCTTCAGGAGAAATTTCATTATTTATCTTCTGAAACTTGCAGATAATCCCTGATGCAACAGACACACCGAGGGCATGTTCCCATAGTTTCTGGCCAATGAGGCTTTTTGTTTTGTAGAGGTCTTTGGTTGCAACAGCAACGGCAATATTTTTTACAGTATCGAATCCAAGCAAGAGGATTGCGTCTGAAATGGTTTCTACCTTTCGTGGCAGTCCATAGTAGGCAGAGTTAGCAATCATCAGCAGCCGTGATGCCATAGCCTGGTCACGGCTTATAAGGTGATGGAGATCGGCTATCTTTGTATTTGGATTATTCACCACCTGCAGTACCTTCAGTGCCACATGAGGGAGTGCAGGAAGCTTACATTTTTTTAAAATCAGCTCCTTCTCTGGCATTTCTCTTTCTCCTTTCGGTTAGAATGGACTTTACCTGCCAGAGTCTACCGGCCAATGGCCGGGGTTTTAACTCCTTAATACTTATCGACCTGTTTTCAGAAAAACTTAACCCCTTTCTGTTTTTAGTTCACAATTTTAACCATTCACAACTAAACACACACGATGCCACCTTTGCTATAATAACAATATGTATAATTTTTTTCCGTCTGTATCTGAAGAGGAGATAAAAAGGGAAAGGCTTAAAGCAAGGCAATTAAGGGCTACCAGGTGGTGGAGACAGAAGAAGCAGCAGGGGAAATGCTACTACTGTGGAAGAAAGGTTAACCCTTCAGAGCTTACAATGGACCATATTGTGCCACTGATAAGGGGAGGTAAGAGTACAAAGTCAAACCTCGTGCCCTGCTGCAAGGAGTGTAACAACAAAAAGAAACACATGCTGCCCATTGAATGGCAGGAGTACCTGACTGGTTTAAGAAAGGAAAGGGATATACTATAGACCCTTAAACAGCTCGGTAAGGGGTAGTCTCTGTACAGGGTAAGCTCTGGTAAATACAGAGTTTTTCAATGAAGAATTGGTCCTAACATTCCTTAAAGACACCTTAATAATGTAATCCCCTGTATATATTGAAAAATCAACGGGAATTCCATTAACTCTGTCCTTTATTTTTATGTTAAAGATCCCCCCTTTTTTTGTGTACACCCTCACTCCTTCCCAGAGAAGGTCTTCCTTTTTAAATACATATACCCTTGAGAGTTCTCCTGTATTGATTTCAGTGTTAATAACCGAAAGCTCGACATCCTTTTTGGTTTCCTTTATACGATAGGGACTTTTTTTGATTTTGTCCCTGTCTGGAAGGATGCTTTCTACAGGGCAGTAGGCATAAAAAACCCTATTACGGGAGGGAAGAAATAACTCAAGGAGCTGGTCCTTTATCAGTATCTCTGCCACTGTCATGCCAAAGGGACCGGTAACAGGGCAGAAAAGGCCAAGGTTCTTTTTATATAGCAGGTATCCCCTGAAGGTGCCTCTGCGAATGTTCTTTGAGAATATAGAAACCCTGACATCGGCTGTAAGGGTTTTTATATGTGATAAATCTACAGTGGAAATAAGTTTTTCGTAAAGGTCTCTTTGTGTAAGAAGAGGCTGAGGCTTTCTATGCCTGACAGCACAACCTGCAGTGGTCAGGATTAATAGAAAGAGGATGAGAGCTTTTTTAAAGTTCATAGAGGATTTTAACCTAATAGTCCTTTTAAATCAATCCCATTAAAGGCAAAGGGTTATGTTATTATTATAGGTTAAGCAGAAATGCATAGGGGTATAGCGACTAAAAGTTAAGTTATATGGTTAGGCGAATGGGTTTGTTGCGTAAGTTGCCTATTCGGGTTAGAGGTTTTATTACACCCTACACCCTACACGCTACACCCTGAATATTAGCAGATTATTACTTATAAAGGAGGTAACCGTAGATGAAATCATCAAGATTCCTTACAGGCCTTATAATAATTGTAATGCTTTTTGGCAGTTACGGATGTGCAGTGCTTGTTGCAGGTGCTGTAGGGGCAGGTGCTGCTTACAGCCTGACAGCTGATACTGTGTCTGGAAATCTTGATGCCCCAAAGAGCAGAGCCTATAATACCTTCAAGCAAATAATAACAGAAGAGGGTGGAAAGATCATTAGCTCAAGTTATGCTGATGGTAGTATAAAGGCAAAACTCAACGACAGAACAGTTTATTTCAGTGTGGAAAAACTAACTGAAAAGGCAATTCATATAAAGATAAGGGCAAGAAAGGGGTATCAGCTTCTGCCAGACGGTCAGGAGGCTTTAAGACTTTATAAGAAGCTTACTTCCAGACTATAGATGAATCTTCTTCGATTTCAAAGGCCAAGCAGATATATTGACAGGGAGGTAAATTCTGTTCACAGGGATGCTCCTCTGAAGATTGCCCTTGCCTTCCCGGACATCTACGAGGTGGGCATGTCCCATCTTGGTATGAAGATACTGTATCACATAATAAATTCCACAGGCTTTGCCCGCGCAGAAAGGGTTTTTGCACCCTGGGAGGATGTGTTCAGATATATGGAAAAAGAGGGAATGTTGCTTGGCAGTCTGGAGAGCAAAAGACCCCTTAAAGACTTTCATGTAGTGGGCTTTTCTCTGCAATATGAACTCTCCTACACCACAGTGCTTGCCATGATGAAACTTGGAGGAATCCCAATAAGAAGAGCTGACCGTGATGATAACTCTCCTGTGGTGATTGCAGGAGGTCCCTGTACGGTAAATCCTATGCCAATGGTTGACTTTATTGATGCCTTCTTTGTAGGTGATGCAGAGGATGTTCTACCAGAGGCACTTATACTTATGAGGGATCTGATCATGACGGGGAAAAAACGGGATGAGGTACTTAAAGGGCTTTCAGCTCTTGAGGGGTTTTATGTGCCCGGGTTTTCTGAAAAGCCTGTAAAAAGAATGTATATTAAAGACTTAGACAATGCACCCTTCCCAGTGACTCCAGTGGTGCCCTATACACAGATTGTTCACGACCGAATTAACATAGAAATATCAAGGGGATGCACCAGGGGATGTCGTTTCTGTCAGGCAGGGATTATATACCGTCCTTTAAGGGAGCGTTCTCCAAAGAGAATACTTGGTCTTGTTGAGCAGTCTATAAACAGTACAGGCTATGATGAGGTGTCTTTTACATCTCTTAGTGCTGGTGATTACACCAGGCTGACTCCTCTTCTCAGATTATTTAATCAAAGGTTTTCTGAAAAGAAGGTATCCCTTTCACTGCCATCACTAAGGGTTGGAGCTGTTAGTGCTGAGATCTTGAAAGAGATTAAGAGTGTTAAAAAAAGTGGCTTTACCATTGCTCCTGAGGCTGCAACAGACAGGTTAAGGGCTGTGATAAATAAGGACTTCAACATGGAGGAGTTTGAAAGGGCTGTAGAGCTGCTCTTTTCTGAGGGCTGGCTTAATCTGAAACTTTACTTCATGGTAGGGCTGCCAACCGAGACCGATGAAGATGTAGAGTCGATTGTTAAGATGGCAATACAGGCACGAAAAACAGCAAGGAAATACACGAAAAAGAATGTAAACATAACCGTTAGCCTTTCTCCCTTTGTGCCAAAGCCACACACTCCCTTTCAATGGGTAGGACAGACCGACGAAGACATAATACAGGAAAGACTGGAGTATTTGAAGAAAAAGCTTGGAAGGGGACTCACCTTTAAGAGCCATAATGTGAAGATGAGTCTTCTTGAGGCTGCCTTTTCAAGAGCTGACCAGAATGCAGGCAGGGTCCTGCAGGAGGCTGTCAGCCTGGGTGCCTATCTTGACGGCTGGTCTGAACTGTTTGATTATGAACTCTGGTTAAAGGCAATGGATAGGGCCTCGGTTGACCTTGTGGAGATGGCAACTAAAGAGTTCGATATGGATGCCCGGCTTCCCTGGGATGTAATAGACACAGGCGTGAAGAAGGAGTTCCTTAAAAGGGAATACCAGAAGGCAATTTCGGCTGAATACTCTGATGACTGTAGTTTCAAGAGCTGTCTTGGCTGTGGAATTGGGTGTAAAAGTGGAGAATTTTTAACAAGAGAATCTCCAGGAAGGATAGATGTTTTAACAGCAAAATCAGGAAAGAGATTTTCTCCTGTAATGGTGAGGGTTTGCTTTGAGAAGGCAGGACTGTTGAGGTATCTTTCTCATCTTGAAATGGTTCAGGCACTGTTGAGAGGGCTCAGGAGGGCTGGTGTGAACCTTGTCTACTCCCAGGGATTTCATCCTGCCCCAAAGGTATCCTTTGGCCCGCCACTTAATGTGGGGGTGGCAGGCATAAGGGAGTTTTTTGATATGCAGGTGTATCCTCCCTTTGATATAAAGGCTATGAAAGAGAAAATAAACACCGCACTGCCTGATGGGTTGAAGATAAAAGAGATGCGTTTTGTTTACAGAAAACTTCCCTCTTTAAGTAGTTTCATCTCAAAGTATTCTTACAGGGTAAGATTTAATTTTGAATCGGGCATTAAACTTTCAATACTTGGCAGTGAATTTAGTGATTTAGTGGAAAAATTTGATATAATTGGTGATAAAGAGGTACTGCTGGTTCTCAGAGACCGTAAAGACCGTAAAGTGAAACTCTCAGATGTCCTTAAAGGACTGTTTAATAGAGGTATAGAGGAACTTGAAGTTGTCAGAACAGGTCTTTACGGCTTTTTAAAGGAATGGGTTGACCCTATGGAGCTAATAGATAGGGTCAAAAAAGGTTTTGATGGAAAGTGAGATTTTAATAAATGTAACCTTTGAAGAGGTCAGGGTAGGTCTTGTTGAAGGTGGACAGCTTGTAGAATTATATGTTGAAAGGGAAAAAGAGGCATCCCTTGTGGGCAATATTTATAAGGGCAAGGTGCTCAAGGTATTGCCGGGGATGCAATCTGCCTTTGTGGATATTGGTCTGGAGAAGGCTGCCTTCCTGTATGTAGCAGATGTAAAGGCTGACCTTGAGTCTTATGCCCCCTTTCTTGATGAAGAGGAGCATCTGGAACTTTCTTCTATAAAACCCCGTAACGATATCCCCATTGAAGACCTTATCAGAGAAGGACAGGAGCTGCTTGTACAGGTTTCAAAGGACCCTCTTGGAACTAAAGGGGCAAGGGTTACCTCCTATGTTACCATTCCTGGTCGTTATCTTGTGCTTATGCCAGGGCTTGACCATGTGGGTATCTCCCGTCGAATTACCAACGAAGAGGAAAGAGAAAGACTGAAGAGCCTGGTTGACAACTTCAGACCACAGGGGCACGGACTTATAGTTAGGACGGCTGCTGAGGGGGCTGAAGAGGAAGAGCTAAGACAGGACCTGGAGTTTCTGCTTCTTCTGTGGAAGGACATTCAGGAGAAGAACCATCGATGCTCAGCTCCGATGATGCTTTATAGTGATTTCGACCTGGTTCTAAGGAGTGTCAGGGATATGATGAGTCAGGATGTAGAAAGGGTGGTGATAGACTCTCAGAAGGAGTTTAAGCGTTTGAAGGAGTTTGTCAATACCTACTTCAGTAAGTTGAGCGACAAGATAGAGCTTTACCAGAGCAATGAGCCCCTTTTTGATGCCCATGGGGTTGAGCCTGATATAGCCAGGGCACTTGGAAGGAAGGTCTGGCTCAAGTCAGGTGGTTATATCGTAATAGACCAGACAGAGGCGATGACTGTTATTGATGTAAATACCGGGAAATTTGTAGGTAAGGAAAATCTGGAAAATACCATACTTCAGACCAACCTTGAGGCAGTAAAGGAGATTGCCTATCAGATAAGGCTCAGAAACCTTGGAGGAATAATAATAATCGACTTCATAGATATGGAGCTTCAGGAAAACAGAGATAAGGTGTTCAATGCCTTTAAAGAGGCAATGAAGAGGGACAAGGCAAAAAATACCATATTTAATATCTCGGAGCTTGGCCTTATACAGATGACCCGCAAGCGGGTGAGAGAGAGCCTTGGCAGAAAACTCTGCGAGGTATGCCCCTACTGTGATGGCAAGGGTTTTGTGCTTTCTGCAAGAACCATATGCTTTGAGATATTCAGAAAGCTTCAGAAGATTACCGCACCAAAGGGGACAAAGGTGATTATAACCGCCCATCCCGAGGTTGCAGAGCTTTTAAGTGATGAAAAAAGCTACATAGTTGAAACCCTTGAAAGGACCAAAGGGATAGAGATAATTATAAAGGAAAACAAAAACATACATCAGGAAAACTACAGTATAACCGTATTATAGGGGGTAGGGGGTAGCGTGTAGGGGGTAGGGAAGGCTGATATAACAAAGGTTAATGGTGATGTGTAACTTATAGACATAAGACCCTGCTCAGGCCCCAGGATTGTATTACCTGTCTTTATACTTTCGGAATATCTCAGGTATGCAGGATATAAAGGATAAATACCGTAGGCTTGTACGGATAATTAAAGATGCTGGTTCATCGGTGGTTGCTTTCTCAGGAGGTGTGGACAGCACCCTTCTGGTTAAGGCTGTAAAGGAAAGTGGCGTAAGATACCTCGCAGTAACAGGTCTTTCCCCTACCATGCCGAAAGCAGATATTGAGGATGTCAGGACGCTTAAAGGACTTCTTCAGATTAAGCACAGGTTTATTCAGACAGATGAACACAAAAGGGAAGAGTTTGCAAGAAACGACCCTGAGAGGTGTTTTTACTGTAAGGATACCCTGTTTGGAAAACTCCGTGAGATTGCTGAAAAAGAGGGTTATAGTAGCGTACTTGAGGGCACAAATGCTGACGACCTCAGGGATTACAGGCCAGGACTCAGGGCCTGTAAGTCTCACAATGTATTAAGTCCACTTGCCGAGGCACGTATAACCAAATCTGATGTACGTGAGCTTTTAAAAATGTTTGGTATCTGGCTCTGGAGTAAGCCCTCTTCACCCTGTCTTTCTTCAAGGGTGGCATACGGGGTGAGTATTGATGAGGAGGTGTTAAGGAAGGTGGAGGCTGCAGAGGTGCTTCTCAGAGAGCTTGGTTTTAGGGAATTAAGGGTCAGACATCATGGTGAGATTGCAAGGATAGAGATACCAGAAAAAGATATAGATATGATTTGTAAAGAAGATATCAGGGCGAAGGTGGTAGAAGGGCTGTTGAATCTTGGATATAAGTTTGTCACCCTTGACCTTGAAGGATTGATAAGTGGAAAGATGAACAGGCTTTTAAAATGAATGAAAGAGAAAGGCTGAAGAAAAAGCTCAGTGTTTGTGCCCTTTGTGGAAGATGCAAGAAGGATTGTCCCACCTATCTGAATGAGCATAAGGAGTCTCAATGCCCACGAGGCAGGCTTTTGCTTCTTTACGAGGCATCCTGTAATGACAAATCAATTGATCAGGGCATTATAGACAGGGTTTACAGTTGCCTGTTGTGTGGGGCCTGTGAAGGGGTGTGTCCATCAGGTGTGGATGTGATTGAGGCATTGTTGCTTGGCCGCTTTGTTGTTAAAAAACACGACAGAAAGGGAAGACTCTTAAGAAGACTCATTAGTTCTGGTTCAAAAAGGCCCATTTTGACCTATAAATTACTTTCATTGTTAAAGGAACTGCTTAATCCATTGCTTGTCAGGAAGGGGATTATTCACAGGGGACTTAAGCTTGACATGCCACCACTACAGAGTGTTGACACCGTGTTTCAGCCTGAAGGTACAAGACGGGGTAGGGTTGTTCTTTATACTGGTTGTTCAGTCAGGTTTTTATATCCCTACCTTGGACAGTCTTTTATAACTGTTATGACCGGTCTTGGTTTCGAGGTGGTTCTTCAGAGGAAGGAATACTGCTGTGGAGCGCCTCTTCTTGGGCTTGGTTTGATGAAAGAAACAGAAAGACTTGCTGAAATGAACATCAGGGTCTTTGAAAAGCTGAAGGCAGATGCCATTGTTTCTCTGTGTCCAACCTGTGTAACCGTAACAGGTGGCATTTACAGAAGGCTCTTTGGGACCTCGCTTGAGATGATGGTCTTTGATGATTTTATTAAAGAACATTTAGGCAGGGCTCATAGGTCAACGCTCGAAAGCAGTGCCTTTTATCACCCCCCCTGCCACATGAGGCATTATAAGGGATACGAGTCTTCAATCAGCTTGATTAAGACTGCAGGAGTAGAGCTCAAAGGACAATCAACAGGCTGCTGCGGACACGCTGGCACTTATTCGTTGAGATTCAAGGAGCGCTCCCACCAGATGCTAAAAGACAGGATTAATGAGTTTGAGAAAACAGGTGCAGACATTGTTGTGACATCTTGCCCTGGATGTATGTTTCAACTGTCAAAGATGATTGATCACCCGCGAGTTATACATACTGTTGAAATAGTTGAGGAGATGATGGAGCTGAAAGACAGGAAATCCGAAGAAGTTAGAAAGCAATAGCAGGATTATGTTAAAGTAAAAACAGGAGGTAAGAGATGCCAATATACGAGTATAAATGTAATAGTTGCGGGGCAGAGTTTGAGAAACTGGTATTTGGCTCTCAGAAGGTAACATGCCCTGACTGTAGCAGTGATGACCTGACAAAGAAGTTCTCTGTTTTCGGGATGAGCGGGGTGGAAAAACCCTTTGCAGGCTCTTCGGGCTGCTCAACCTGTGGTAGTGGTGGAGGAAGCAGCAGGTGTAGTTCCTGTAAGTAGCCCGGTAGTGTTATCTGGGATAGGAAAAGGGATTGTTCCTCAGTATGTCATCCAGCAGAAGGGGTGAGAGCCTGTACTGAAATGCGGTAAGGCCCTTTTCTGTGTAAGATTTACCATTTGCACTCCAGGTGCCTTCCCATCTTATGTAAAGTATTAAGTTACCATCTTCAATATCCACCCACTCGGGTCTGAAACTGAGGGTTGCCTGGTCAAACTCCTTGAGGGAGCTAATTATTTTCAGATAGCCCTTTCTGCTGCAGTATCTTTTAAATACCCTCTTGTTTTTTTCAAGATAGGCATCCTTTAATTTCTCCGCAATACTGAATGCCCTTTTTGTAAGCTGTGCCTCCTCGGGAACGGGTTTTTTCTCTTTAGATGAACAGGCTATGACAGATGACAATAACAATAAGAGTATTAACGCTGAAGCAAGATTCTTTTTCATTCGGCCTCCCTAAGGGAAATCAGAAAATCCCTGTTTTCCATATACCACTTTACTGTTCGCTTTATGCCCTCTTCTATCTTTACTGCTGGCTGCCAGCCGAGCAAGGTGCGTGCCTTTGTGATGTCAGCCCAGGTAGCCTCTACATCTGCAGGGTGACGCTCAAGCCAGTTTATCTCAGCCTTTTTACCCAATGCCTCTTCTATAAGGTTTATGACATACATCAGGACAACAGAGTTGTCGTTGCCCAGGTTTATTATTTCATAGCCCTTCTGGTCAAGACACCTTATAGTGCCATCGGCAATATCATCAATGAATGTGAAGTCCCGTTTTTGCTTACCGTCACCAAAAACCGGGATTGGTTTTCCGGTGTCTATATTTTTTATGAATTTAAAGATACTCATGTCAGGTCTTCCAGCAGGACCATAAACGGTAAAGTAACGGGGGATAATAATATCAAGACCATAGAGATAATGATAACTGTAGCAGACCGCCTCTGCTGCCTTTTTGGTGGCACCATAAGGTGCAAGGGGTGTGTCGGTCCGCTGGGTTTCAGAAAAGGGCATCTCATTGAAGCCATAGAGACTTGAGGTGGAGGCAAGTATAAACTTTTTTACCCCTTTGTCCTTACAGCATTCCAGAAGATTTATAGTTCCCTTCACATTGGTATCGAGGTAAATCCAGGGGTCTTTAACCGAGTATCTGACGCCTGCCCTTGCTGCAAGATTAATACAGGCATCAAAGTCGTATTGATTAAAGATTGATCTAATGCTCTCAAAGTCAACAATATCGCCCTCAATGAATGTAAACCCCTCAAGTCTTTCAATCTGCTCAAGACGCCATCTCTTCAGTCTTGGGTCATAGTAGTCGTTCATGTCGTCTATGCCAACTACCTGGTCTCCTCTTTTAAGTAGCCCCTCAGCTACCTTGCTTCCTATAAAACCCGCCACTCCTGTAACAAAGACTTTCACAATCCTTCCTCCATTTGTTTAATTTCCCCTGCTTCTTACACTGTACTGCCTACACCCTGACTTTTACTCCCTGTCTTTCTGACCTGTTATGATATAATGATAATGCTTTAAGTTGCAAGTGCGTTCAGCTTTGTTGCCAGGGTATTGAACTTATAAATGAATCTACTATCTAAAAGTAGCCTGACATTATATACATTTCTAAAAGGATGCCCGTATTATTATGTTTAAAAATAAAATAATTATCTTGCTGTTGATTCTTCTGTCCTTTGTATCACTGGCAGGTGCAGATGAGCAGGGAATCAGCATATCTGAGATAGATATAAAGACAAAGGGGCCAACGCTGAATGTGAGCTTTGACCTGAAGGTTACGCAGGCCTACAGCCAGTCCATAAGAGAGGGCCTGACAAAGGAGTTTAATGTATATGTAGATATCTTCAGGCACTGGGACATATGGCCTGATGAGTTTATCAGGGGAAAGAAATATGTAAGGACCCTGAGTATTGACCCCATTAAGAAGGAGTATATTGGAGGCTCCTTTGATGGAGAAGTCTATTTGTATAAAAGGTTCAAGGGTTACGAGAGTCTTCTGAGGTGGTTTCTCAGGTTTGATAATGCACTACAGGAATCGATGGAGGGACTTGACCCTGGAAGATACTATGTAAAGGTGACAGTGGAGTCAAAAAAGAGTGGCCTTTCCTCACTTATCTCTAATATATTGATACTGCTTCCAGTGCATGAGCTGAAGATTGAAAAGAACTCACCCTTTTTGATATGGGATGGAAAGACCGTCAAGGTTGAAAAATGAATAATTATGCAGTAACAAAGATCTTTCTGATCCTCCTTTTTAATCTCTCGATAATTGCCATCCTCACGCTTGGATTCTTTATATTCAAGAGCCTCTTTAAGCTCTATATTGCAAAGAGAAATAGAGTTATAGGTTATAAATTCAGAACAAAGATAGTTGCCCTCTTTGTGACAATTACCCTTATCCCCTCGGTGCTTTTATTTCTGATAGCCACTGGTGTGCTATCAGCCTACATAGACAGGTGGTTCAGCCCCAACATTAAGATACCTATCGACAATGCCATGTTTATTGCCCAGACCTTTTATGAAAAGGAAAAACAAAAGGTGCTCGAAGAGGGCAAACGATTCCTTAAAGGGCTACCTGTTTCCAGGGACTACAGGATTAAGTGGCTGAAGAAGGCATCAGAGAATGATTCAGAGACTGTAAAGGCTGCTTTTAATGGGATTGAGGGAGTGGAGGTCATTACATCTCCTGATGGTGATATTATTCGAGCGGCAATCCCTGTTATGAGGCAGGGAAAGGTCAGAAATGTGCTTATAATCGAAGAGACCCTTCCAAAGCAGTTTGTTGTGCATGCTGAGAAGATCAAGGAGGATTACGAAAACTTCATTACCCTTTATCAATGGAAGATACCCCTTAAGATGAACTATATCCTGTTGATGGGATTTCTGACCCTTTTAATCATCTTTGTTGCAATATGGGTGTCTCTGAAGATATCAAACTGGATAAGTGTTCCAATTCAGAAACTGGCCTATGCGACTGAACAGGTGGCAAGGGGTGACCTTGATGTGAGAGTTGATCTGAAGAGAGATGATGAGATTGGTATGCTTGTTGACTCCTTTAATAAGATGGTCAGAGAGCTCAAGGAGATAAAGGAGTCTCTTGAGAACGCCTATCATGAGTCAGACCGAAGGAGGGTATGCTTTGAGAATATAGTTGAAAATATAGACTCCGGAGTTGTCTCTGTTAATGAAAATGGCGAGGTCATAACAATGAATTCAACTGCTTCTGAGATACTTGGTATTAAGCCTCAGGAACTTGTTGGCAGCTCTTACAGCAGGATTTTTAATTATATTGAATCAGAAGAACTCAAGGAGTTTTTTCAGAGTATAAAACTGAGCGAGTTTAACAGCTCCAGCAGGCAGTTTGAGGTGAAAGTCAGAGGGCATACCAGGGTGCTTAAGGTATTTGTTTCGAATCTGAGAGACAGTTACGGCCATTCTCTGGGACTGTTAGTTGTTTTCGAGGATATAACAGAGATGCTAAAGGCCCAGCAGGCCCTTGCGTGGCAGGAGGTGGCAAGACGAATGGCTCATGAGATAAAAAATCCCCTTACGCCAATTAAGCTGTCTGCAGAGCGAATACTGAAAAAGTGGAAAAGAGGGGATGAAAACATTGGTAATGTAATAGTTAATGCAACCAACACTATAATAAAAGAGGTAGAGCAGCTTCAGGGCATGGTCAATGAGTTTTCAAGGCTTGGCAGAATGCCCCAGATAAGAAAGTCTGAGACCGATTTCAAGGAGATATTGAATGAGCTAAAACAGATTTACCGTGACTTTGACGACAGGATGAGCTTTGATGTAAATGGTAACATACCACGGGTGATGATTGACAGGAACCAGATAAAAAGGGCATTAATGAACCTGATAGACAATGCAATAGCTGCTATAGGTGATGATGGTAGTATTGAGGTTTCAATAAGATACCTTGAGGCATCAGAGCAATTGAGTATAGAGGTTGCTGACACAGGAGTTGGTGTTAGTGAGGAGGACAGGGAAAAACTGTTTCTTCCCTATTTTTCTAAAAAGAAGGGTGGCACTGGACTTGGGCTTGCGATTGTGCATAAGATTATTACAGACCATGACGGCAAGATAAGTGTTAGAGACAACAATCCAGTGGGAACGGTATTCAGCATATTATTGCCAATAAGGTAAATCTTTAGGTATTCTTATTAGAGAACGCACCTGCTGCGGAAGCCCTTAATAATGGAGATTTTATATGCAATACACGGTATTAGTAGTAGATGATGAAGCAGGAATAAGAGAGAGCCTGCGAGATATACTTGAAGACGAGGGTTATGAGGTGCTGACTGCTTCAAACGCCGAGGAAGCTATAGCTGTTTTTAACCAGTCTTTACCTGACCTGATATACCTTGATATATGGCTTCCTGACAGAGATGGACTTGAGGTGCTGGAAGAGATAAAGGCCAGAAATAGCTCAGTGCCTGTGGTGATGATTTCAGGACACGGAACCATTGAGGTTGCAGTGAAGGCTACAAAATTAGGTGCCTACGACTTCCTTGAAAAACCCCTCTCCCTTGAAAGGGTACTGCTGACTGCTCAGAGAGCCATCGAAAGGGGAAGGTTGGAGTCTGAGTACAGGGAATTAAAGTCCCGGCTCTCTGACAGGTATCAGTTCATTGGTCAATCTGAGGTGGTCAGACGACTGAAGGCCGAGGTGGAGAGGGTTGCAAAAACCAACAGCAGGGTCCTGATTACAGGGGAAAGCGGAACAGGTAAGGAACTTATTGCAAGGCTGATTCATGAGAGTAGCCCAAGAAGTCGCCAGAGCTTTGTAGAGGTAAACTGTGCAGCCATCCCCCAGGAGCTTATCGAAAGTGAGCTTTTTGGACACGAAAAGGGCTCTTTTACAGGGGCACATGAAAGAAAGAAGGGTAAATTTGAGCTTGCCGACAGGGGCACTCTGTTTCTTGATGAGATTGGTGATATGTCGCTTCTTACACAGGCTAAGGTGCTGAGGGTAATAGAGACCCAGGAGTTTCAAAGGGTAGGGGGGAGCAAGAATATAAAGACCGATGTTCGCATCATAGCTGCGACAAACAAGGACCTGGAAAAGGAGGTAAAAGAGGGTAACTTCAGGGAAGACCTTTATTACAGACTGAATGTTATACCAATTCATATTCCTCCATTGAGGGAAAGGAAGGAGGACATACCTGTTCTGGTTGAGTACTTCTTGAAGACCATCTCTGCTGAGTACGGTCGCCCACCTAAGACAATAAAGGAGGATGCCCTTGAGGTCATGATGCAGTATGACTGGCCTGGTAATGTAAGAGAGCTGAAGAACGCTGTGGAGCGGCTGGTTATAATGTGCCCTTCCGATGTTATCAGCTCCAGAGATATTGCCCTGTTCAGGAAAGACGCTTCTGATGATTATTTTTCATATAAAACCCTGAGAGAGGCTCGAGAGGCCTTTGAGAGAGACTTTATATTAAAAAAGCTCAAGGAAAACAACTGGAATATATCGAAAACAGCCGAGATGTTGAATATAGAGCGAAGTAACCTGTACAGGAAAATTAAAAGTTACGGAATCCAGATACAGACTTGACAAAACATATCTTTTCTGGTAATATATCAAGTCTTTTTAAGAGAGACTGAGGAGGTTCAAGTGCCAACTATACAGCAATTAATCAGAAAAGGCAGAAAGAGGATCAAGGAAAAGACAAAGAGTCCTGCTCTGCAGAACAGTCCGCAGCGTCGTGGGGTTTGCACAAGGGTTTATACTACAACTCCTAAAAAACCTAACTCGGCATTAAGAAAGGTGGCAAAGGTAAGGCTGACAAATGGCTATGAGGTAATAGCATATATCCCTGGTATAGGACACAACCTGCAGGAGCATTCCATTGTGCTTATCAGAGGAGGAAGGGTTAAGGACCTTCCGGGTGTGAGGTATCATATAGTCAGGGGTGCGCTGGATACGCAGGGTGTTGCTGACAGGCGTCAGGGAAGATCCAAATACGGTGCAAAGAGACCAAAATAGGAGATAGCGATGCCAAGAAGAAGGGTTGCTGAAAAGAGAGAGGTATTACCGGATCCAAAATACAACAGTAAACTCGTAAGCAAGTTTATAAATGCAATAATGAAGGATGGTAAAAAGTCCCTAGCAGAGCGTATATGCTATGGGGCCTTTGAGATAATCAGGGAAAAAACCGGTGAAGACCCTCTGAAGGTCTTTAAGACCGCAATAGAGAATGTTCGCCCCGTGATAGAGGTTCGTCCAAGAAGGGTTGGTGGTGCAACCTATCAGGTTCCTGTAGAGGTGAGGCCAAACCGTAGTCTGGCACTTGCTTTCAGGTGGATAAGGGATAATTCCCGCAAGAGGGGTGAGAGGACCATGATGCAGCGGCTTGCTGGCGAGTTGCTGGATGCTTACAATGGTACGGGTGCTTCTATAAAGAAGAGAGAGGATACCCACAAAATGGCAGAGGCAAACAGGGCCTTCGCTCACTACAGGTGGTAGGTTAACCTCTTCAGATTTCCTGAACTGTAAGAAATTAATTGTTTGAGGATTAATTAAGAGAGATAACTATTGTCTTTTAAAGGAGAAGGAGAAAGTGTCGAGGTTTCCGTTAGAAAAGGTAAGAAATATCGGTATAATGGCCCACATTGATGCGGGTAAGACCACTACTACTGAAAGAATTCTATATTATACAGGTGTGACTTACAAGATAGGTGAGGTTCATGAGGGCACAGCTGTCATGGACTGGATGGTTCAGGAGCAGGAAAGGGGGATTACCATTACCTCTGCTGCAACCACCTGCTTCTGGCGGGAGCACAGGATAAACATAATTGATACACCTGGACATGTGGATTTCACGATTGAGGTGGAAAGGGCATTGAGGGTTCTTGATGGTGCTGTTGCTGTGTTTGATGCAGCGGCAGGTGTTGAGCCTCAGTCTGAGACCGTATGGAGGCAGGCCAATAAATACAGGGTTCCGAGAATTGCCTTCATGAACAAGATGGACAAGATGGGGGCCGACTTTTTTATGTCGATAGATTCAATGGTTGACCGTCTTGGTGCCAATCCTGTGGCTGTGCAGATTCCAATTGGCGCTGAAGAGACCTTCAGGGGACCGATAGATCTTGTGAAGATGAGGGCCTTCTACTTTGATGATGAGACCCTGGGGGCGAAGTTTGTTGAAGACGAGATTCCTGATGAATACAGAGCACAGGCTGAAGAGTACAGGGAGAAGATGATAGAGGCCCTTGCAGATGTGGATGAAAATATTATGGAGAAATACTTAAATGGTGAGGATATTACCGAAGAGGAGATAAAGAAGGCGCTCAGGCAGGGTACTCTGGAGATGAAGATTACTCCGGTGCTTTGTGGTTCAGCCTTTAAGAACAAGGGTGTTCAGTTACTGCTTGATGCAATAGTTGACTATCTTCCCTCACCTTTAGATATTCCGCCTGTAAAGGGTAAGACTCCTGATGGGCAGGAGGCTGAAAGGAAGGCCTCTGATGATGAGCCCTTCTCGGCTCTGGCCTTTAAGGTTATGACAGACCCCTATGTTGGGCAGCTTACCTATATAAGAGTTTATTCGGGTGTGATGACGGCAGGCTCCTATGTTTACAATATTACAAAAGACAAAAAGGAGCGTATCGGAAGACTTCTAAAGATGCACGCCAACAAGCGTGAGGAGATAAAGGAGATAAGGGCTGGTGATATTGCTGCTGCTGTTGGCCTTAAGTATACACTTACAGGGGATACCCTCTGTGATGAGAGTAATCCAATCATACTCGAGGCAATGGAGTTTCCTGAGCCTGTTATTTCCATAGCTATAGAGCCCAAGACAAAGGCTGACCAGGAAAAGCTCTCAGCAGCACTTGCAAAGCTTGCACAGGAAGACCCATCATTCAGGGTTACCTTTGATGAGGAAACAGGACAGACCCTTATCTCTGGTATGGGTGAGCTTCATCTTGAGATCATAGTTGACAGGCTTATCAGGGAGTTCAAGGTTGGTGCTAATGTGGGTAAACCACAGGTTGCCTATCGTGAAACCATTAAGGTGCCTGCCAAGGCAGAGGGTAAGTTCATCCGTCAGACAGGTGGCCGTGGCCAGTACGGTCATGTTCTTATAGATGTAGAGCCACTTGAGAAGGGTAAGGGCTTTGAGTTTGTCAACAAGATCGTAGGTGGTGTGATACCAAAGGAATACATTCCTGCTGTTGAAAAGGGAATAAAGGAGGCCATGGAGTCAGGGATACTCGCAGGTTATCCTGTGGTGGATGTAAGGGTAACGCTATATGATGGTTCTTACCATGAGGTGGACTCATCAGAGATGGCCTTTAAGATTGCAGGCTCCATGGCATTCAAGGATGCATGCCAGAAGGCAAATCCTGTGCTTTTAGAGCCGATTATGGCTGTTGAGGTGGTGACCCCAGAGGATTACATGGGTGATGTTATAGGTGACCTTAACTCAAGAAGAGGTAAGGTTCAGAGTATGGAGAAAAGAGGTAATTCCCAGGTTATTCGTGCTGAGGTACCCCTTTCAGAGATGTTTGGGTATGCAACAGACCTCAGGAGTAAGACACAGGGCAGGGCAACGTATACAATGCAGTTTTCCCATTATGAAGAGGTTCCGAAGAACATTGCCGAAGCAATAATATCAAAGGTTAAGGGAGAGTAAAAAAAATAGAGATTTTTTTGTTCGATTTTTGGTATATTATTTATCCGTTTTTGATAATCCTTAAGGGATAACAAATTTAAGGTCTTATAGATACAGAAGGGAGGAGTTATGGCAAAGGAGAAATTTGAAAGGACAAAACCCCATGTAAA
>CAZEYP010000019.1:0-44223 GCA_964515925.1 uncultured Nitrospirota bacterium | reverse complement strand
CTTTCTGAGTTTACAGCATTCCCTTTGTTTTTAAATACCGGTAGTCTTCAACAGTATCAAGGTCTGAAAGCTCTCTGGTAAAGGAGACCTTCAAACCCATAGCCTCTGCTTTCTTTAACGACTCTCTAAGTGTGTCCTTTGATGACCATGGAATATCTACAAAAAGCCCCTCCCAGGGCCTCTTCAGCCCTATCAGATAATATCCACCATCTGTTGACGGACCAAACACCACATCTGAATGCCCCAGTTTGGTGAAGGCATCCTTAATAACTCCATCATCAAGACCTGGTATATCTGAACCAATGAGCACAGCCGTTTCATAACCCCATGCAAAGACCCTTTGAAAGGCATTAAACATCCTTTCGCCAAGGTCCTCCCCTCTCTGTAAAAAAACCATGTCAGAAATCCACTCAAAGAACTTCCTGTAACCCCGTGGAGAATAAAATACAATTATATCTTTATCTTTTAATTTCAGCATGTTTCTTACAGTTTCTTTAAGTAGTTTCTTATATATTTCAGTGGCCTTCTTTACTCCAAGCTCTGGTATAAGTCGAGTTTTACACCGTCCCTCAAGCGGTGCCTTAGCAAAAAGCACTACGGCCCTGTTCCTCTTTTTCTCTTTTATCATGGTATAATTGTAGAATATTTAATCAAATGTATAATAACTTTACCTCTTCATAGTGTGCTTTTAGTCATAAGGGGTTTTAGTCTTTAAACATTTTATGGAACTACCAGAGATACTAAAGACATCAATAAATATTCTCAAGAAGAACACCATCCTTATTGCACCTTCTATTATAGCAACGCTGGTGACATCTATTTTTGGGATATCCATAACTGGAATGCAGTTTAATGAACAGATGTATGGACGGTTCATGTTAGTTGGTCTTGTTGGATTCATAATACATGCCTTTTCAGTTTGCATTATTATTTCCATGACAATGGATATACTAAAAGGAACACCGCCTGGCTTTGGAGCTGCCTTTTCTAAAAGTGCTTCAAATTTTATAAGTATCCTGATTGCTACCTTTATAATATCCTTTCTTGCAGCGATTGGGGCAATGTTCCTGATTATTCCAGCACTTATTGTGGCTTATGTTTTTATGTTTACCTTTGTAATAATAATGACAAACAATACCAGTCCTATTGATGCACTGTGGGCAAGCTATAAAATAGCCAGAGCCAACCTCTCTGAGACAATAGTACTGTTTTTAGTGCTTATTGGGCTGGCAATAACAGTACAGTTGATCGAGATTTTCTTAAGTATATTCAGATTTGTTGGCGTCATGGCAAATGTGGTCCTTTCATCATTATTTGTGACCTTCTCAAGCATTACACTACTTCTTACATACAGGGAGTTAACGACAAATGAAAACAGGGATAATACTACTTAATCTCGGGGGACCTGAAACCCTATCAGATGTAAGGCCTTTTCTTTATAATCTTTTTTCAGACAGAGAAATCATTCCATTAGGACCAAGGCCACTGCAAAGGCCTATAGCCTTTTTAATCTCCATCTTCAGGGCACCAAAAACAAAGGCAGCTTATAAACTGATAGGGGGTGGTTCACCTATATACGAGATTACTCTAAAACAGGCAGATCTCCTGAGTAAATCCCTTGGTGGCATGCCTGTTTATGTGGGAATGCGTTACTGGAGACCCTTTATTGATGATGAGATTAAAAGGGCAAAGGCCGATGGTATAACAAAACTCATCGGATTGAGCCTTTATCCCCACTACAGCAGGGCAACCACAGGCTCAACCAGAGAGGTTTTTCTTGCTGCTTCGTCCAAAGCTAAAATCGAAACTGATTTCATTGATTACTGGTATGACCATCCACTATATATCAGGGCGCTTGTTGAACTGATCAGTAAAGACCTGAACTGGGCTGATGTGCTCCTTTTCAGTGCCCACAGCCTGCCCGAGAGTTTTATAAAGGAAGGAGACCCCTATCTTGATCATATTATCGGTACCATAAAAGCTGTAATGTCTGAACTAAAAAGGGTGAGAAAGGTCCCGCCCTACATGCTTAGCTTCCAGAGCCGTTCAGGACCTGTAAAGTGGCTTGAGCCTTCAACTGACGAGGCAATAAAGGAGCTTGCAAGAAAGGGAGCAAAGAATATCCTGGTTGTACCTATAAGCTTTGTATCAGACCATATTGAAACACTCTACGAGATAGATATCCTGTATAGAGATATGGCAGAAAAAGAGGGAGTCAACCTGCACAGAGTCGACTCCCTCAACACCTATCCACTCTTCATTGAGGCTCTTAAAGACCTGGTCAGAAAGAAACTCCAATCTCAGCAAAGGGACCCTTAAAGGTTACATCAGCTTCTACATCTTCTTCGTCAATCTTGATATCCTCATATCTGTAACCACCAGAGATAAAGAAAGGCCCGAAGGGGTTTATCCTTACCCTTCCAATAAAATCATAGTAATGGTCTGAGTTGTAACTTATGACTCTGCCTTCTGCTTCAACGTTGATAAGCTTTATTGGTCTGAACTGCACACCCACATAAATCATTGGCACAGGAAGGGTGAGGCTTTTGTGTTCGCTTCTTACAGTAGTCTTCACATCAGCTGAGAAATCAACTATCCTTGCATTAAGGCCAAGTTCCAGATTCAGTGTATTAAGAGTTGCTGTTTTGATTAAAGGGATCCTGTAAAAAAGGGCGATATCGTAATGGTCAAGTTTCACCTTTGATGAAAATGGCTCGTTTACATTTACAGTAATGTCACCGAACTTGAACTGTCTGTTCAGGGTGCTGTCTGCATCAAACTTCATGGGCGTTGCCATAAAATAGATGTTTGGAAGAAAAAGAGGTGTGTATAGTTTTGCCCTCACAAAGGGTTTGTTTTCATCGTCATAATTCAGGTCATCCTTAAGGTCAAGTCTGTCGCTTGATGATATGGGTTTGTAAGCAATATCTCCACCTGGTTTCTGCTTCCAATAACCCACGGCCATCTCAAGACCTACAGCCCCTGCATTATAAGTAAACATAAAAAGTGTTAAGAAAACTAAAAATGATAGAGAAATAAGACGTTTCATAAAGCCTCCTTTTAAGATGTAATATCCCTCCAAACATAGAGGGATTTAAATACATAAAATTGATAACATCCTGTCTTCCTATACCCTTGGGGATTATAAAAAAAATCTACTTGTATATTATAACATTCACATCACCTTCCTTCTTAAGCACCTTTACTACCACATCATCTTTATATCGTTCAAGTAGCAGGTTAACTTTACCTTCGTGAAACCCAATCCCATCTATTTCAATCCAGTCAATGTATTCAGGCAATCGTGGGGATTTGAATATAACAGAATGGCTCTGATGCTCAAACTCCACCCCTATGGCTGCCTGAAGAAGCAGAAACACCGCACCAGAGGCCCATGCCTGTGGCTGACAGGCAACCGGATAAAGGGTGGGTCCCTCATCTGGCCTTCTGTCAAAGCCACAGAACAGCTCTGGCAGTCTCCTTAACTCCACAAAGAGGCTTGCATCAAAGAGTCCTGACAGGATCTTCAATATCTCATCTTTTAAATCGTATCTTTGAAGGCCCCAGCCAATCAGGGAGTTGTCGTGGGGCCATACTGAGCCATTGTGGTAGCTCATGGGGTTGTAAAGTATCTGGTCCTTGGCAACTGTCCTGATCCCCCACCCTGAAAAGAAACTCCTGTCCATCAGCCTTCTGGCTAATATCCGTGCATATCTTTTGGATGCAATGCCGCTTAAAAGCACCTGTCCTGAATTGGAGGTTTTTACCTCACAGAGTCTTTTTTCTCCATCCAGTGCTATCCCATACATGCCGATCCTCTTTGACCAGAAGGCCCTGTGGAATTTGTTTTTCAGTTCCTTTGCCCTTTTTAATGCCTCATTCTGTATATCCTTATCACCCAATAATCTTGCCATGTGAACAATATGGTTGTAGGCAAGATAGGCATAACCCTGAACCTCAACAAGGGCTATTGGACCTTTTGCAAGCCTGCCATCTGCATGGAATACCGAATCAAAGGAATCCTTCCAGCCCTGGTTTTCCAGTCCGTCAGGTCTGTGACGATAGTACTCTATGAAGCCATCACCATCCATGTCACCATAATCTATCATCCATCTCATGGCGGCTTTTATATTAGGCCAGAGTGTCTCAATGGTCTCCATATCACCTGTTCGTTTAAAATACTCACCTGCAAGCACAATGAAAAGAGGTGTAGCATCTACCGTGCCATAGTAACGCCTGAAGGGAACCTCCTCGGTTCTTGCCATTTCTCCAGAGCGCATCTCATGGGGAATCTTTCCTGGCTCAGCATCGTTTTTGGGGTCTATCTCTTTTGCCTGATTGGCTGCAAGAAAATTTAGCACACCACGGGCGTTTTGTGGTGCAATCCACAGACATTGAAGTGCAGTTATAATCCCATCGCGCCCAAAGGTGGTGCAATACCATGGAATACCTGCATAATAATAGTTCCCATAGGGGGTATAGGTCAGCATGGTGCAGATGTCTGCCTTTGAACGATGCAGTAGTTCGTTGAAGTGCTCATTAGATGTATTTATGCTAACTGTGGATTGCTCCTCCTGCTGTCGTTCATTAAGTGCTCTCTGGTAGGCATTCTCAGCTGTTAAAGGCTTATTAAACTCTTCATAATCTGCAGTTACCGTAAATAATATCTCCAGGTGTTCCTTCGGTTGCAGGGTGATGTTATAACATACCCTCTGTTGCTCTATATGAGCAGGACTGTTCAGAAAGGATATCCTTGTATATCTCCTGATACCATCAATACCATTGTATCTGAAAATGACCGATGAATTATCAATAATAGATGTCTCCCGATTCCCTCTCCTTTTTCTTTTAACCCCTCTGAGTTCAAATATATCATAGAAGTCTGCATCAAAGTATAGCTCAAGTGAAAATGATACCTCTGCCTGGTCATAATTTATTAATCTTATCTTTCCATATAGCGTATTATGATATAAGAAAACTGACCTGAATATATGAATCTTGTCTTTTCTGAAGTGTCTATTTTCTCTCTGTATAACAGGGTTTGTCAGGTCAGCGGTAAAAAGCAGATTGTTAGACTTCACAGTAGAACTCAACAGGTGGGGAACATCGCCATTAATCCTCAGTTCCCACCTGCTGAGAAACCTTGTATCATCCCTGTAAAGCCCCTCGTGAGGAGAGATAGAGGAGGGGTTGATGTCTCCAAAGGGATTAAGTATGACAAATAGGTCTCCATCTTTAAGCCCAAAGGTCTTGATATCCATATACCATAACCCATATGATGAATTTATCAACTGAACCACTTATAGTGGTGTGGTATCGGGTTTGAGCGGTTTTATCTTCCTAAAGCCTCACCTTGATGGTGAGGCCAGGAAGATACCTCGGAGCCGCACAGGGATGTGCGGCGAGAATGAGCGAAAACCCGATACCACTACCCTGGGGCAATCAATTTGAGCATTTATGCGACCTTCTTCAGTGTCTCCAACTGCATGTTGTAAAGCTCAACATAGTCCCTTGCCATCCTTTTTGCAGTAAACCTCTGCTCAAAATACCTCCTGACCGACCTTCGGTCAATCTGATCAATCCTATCAAGAAGTTTCACGGCTTCATCCACCTCATCAAATATATATCCTGATACCCCATCTTTCATAACCTCTGGAACCGAACCACATCTTCTTGCCAGAACAGGTGTGCCACAGGCCATTGACTCGATCATAACAAGTCCAAAGGGCTCTGGCCAGTCTATAGGAAAGAGCATTGCCAGGGCATTGCCCAGGAATTCATTTTTCTCTGCCTCTCCTATCTCACCGATAAACTCTACCAGCTCTGTATCAAGAAGCGGCTTCACCACAGCCTCAAAATACTCCTTATTTGCATCGTCCACCTTTGCTGCCATCTTTAACGGAATACCAGTCTTTTTAGCTATCTCTATGGCAAGGTCAGGGCGCTTCTCTGGCGACATTCTGCCAATAAATGCAAGATACTGCCCCTTTTCGTAAACGGGTTTGTATAGGTCCTCTGGTATACCATGATAAACCGTTCCAACCCAGTTGAGAAATGGTAAGGGGCGTCTCTGTTCATTCGAGATTGATACAACGGGAATTTCTCTGTACTCCTTGTAAAGTGGAAGGATGTCTCCTATGTCAAGTCTGCCATGAAGGGTGGTAAGGGAGCGGAGCTTTTTCGACCTTATCAGTGGAAAGTGTATGTAGTCGATGTGAAAGTGTATGATGTCAAACTCTCTGAGATGTTTAATTACCTTCTCGAGCATCAATACATGATGTGCCAGTGGATCAATCACATCTCTACTAAGCCTCAGCGCTGAAGGACACACACCAATAAGCCTTGCTGAGGTTTCAGAATCGGCACTGGCAAACAGTGTTACATCATGTCCCATATTGACAAGTTCCTCTGTGAGGTATGAGACAACCCTTTCAGTTCCACCGTATAGCCTCGGTGGTACACTTTCATAAAGTGGAGATACCTGCGCTATTCTCACTACCGCCACCTCCTTATTTTTTTAGGGGGTAGGGTGTAGCGTGTAGGGTGTAGGGGGTAGTTTTTAGTTTTAAGTGCATAGTTTTTAGTGTTTAGTAAAAAACCTTAACTCAATACTCAAATTCAACACTCAACACTAACTACACCCCACCCACAAACTCAATAAACTCTATCAACGCTATCAACGCAATAAACGCTATTAACGCAAATAACTCAAATAACGCAATTAACGCAATAAACGCGATAAACGCTATAAACGCAACTAACGCAAATAACACGATGTAACTTTCCCCTCAGGGGTAAGGAAGAGAGGAACTGCTTTGTTAGCACTCCATCTGAGAGAGTGCTAATTTTATTTAATAACTCTTTTTGTTTTCATTTCAAGGGGTTTTATGCTCCTTTTTGGGCAGAAATATCCTGTTATGAAAGGAAAAGGTTAAATATTTTCAATTATCTGAACCTGAGGATTATTTTCCCTTTTTAAGTGCCCTTTCGACCGTTTTTATGGCACAGAACTCGCCACACATGCTACAGACTTCCGATTCTGATGGTGGGAGAGACTCTCTGTACCGACGCACCTTTTCAGGGTCAAAGCTCTGGCTAATCTGCCCCTCCCAGTCAAGGGCCTTACGGTAACGGGCCATCTTCTGGTCTCTTTCCATTGCGCCCTTGAGCCCCTTTGCTATGTCTGCGGCATGGGCAGCAATCTTAGAGGCAATCACACCCTCCCGAACATCTTCAAGGGAAGGAAGCCTGATATGCTCAGCAGGGGTTACATAGCAGAGGAAGTCTGCTCCTGCCCAGGCAGCCAGAGCACCTCCAATGGCTGCTGCAATATGGTCATACCCCATTGCCACATCGGTCACCAGTGGGCCAAGCACATAAAATGGGGCCTCATTACAGAGCTCCTTCTGTATCCTTATGTTGAGTTCCACCTGATTCAGCGGGACATGCCCGGGCCCCTCGATCATGCTCTGCACACCTGCCTCAAGTGCCCTTTGATGGAGTTCGCCAAGGGTAAGAAGTTCTTCAATCTGTGCCCTGTCTGTTGCATCCTCAAGACAGCCGGGCCTGAGCCCATCTCCAAGACTCAGGGTCATATCATAACGGTAGGCAATCTCAAGCAACCTGTCGTACTGTTCATAAAGGGGGTTTTCCTTTTCATTATAAATCATCCATTCAACCAGAAAGGCACCACCACGGCTTACCACATCAAGGACACGACCTTCCTGTTTAAGATGCTCCACTGCCTTTAGCGTTAGTCCTGAATGCACTGTAACAAAATCCACACCCTCACGGCCATGCTCCTCTATAACCTCAAAAAGGTCATCCACGGTCATCCTGACTATTGAGCCTCTGTCTTCTGCGGCCCTGAGTGCTGCCTCATAAATCGGCACAGTTCCCACAGGAATGGGCGATTTTCTGAGCATCAGCTTTCTTATGTCCCTTACAGGCCCGCCTGTTGAAAGGTCCATCACCGCATCTGCACCCAGCTCTACAAGGAGGTCAAGTTTTTTCAGCTCCTCATCAAGAGATATGTGATCCTTTGATGTGCCAATATTTGCATTGATCTTTGTAAAGAGCCCTTTCCCGACTGCAACAGGTTCTATATCATGGATACTATTACGCAGAATAACTGTTACGCCCTTTGCAATGTCCTCTGAAATCTGCTCTGCTGAAACAGGCTCTTTAGAGGCAGCCTGCCTTACCTCTTCTGTAATTTCTCCCTTTTTTGCTCTTTCAATCCTTGTCATAATAACCTCACAATCCTTTTTGTTTTCTCCTCAATGTCTTCGGCTCCAAGTATGGCCGAAATCATTGATATACCATAAACCCCTGTGTCCAGGACCTCAGGGATGTTCTGCTCATTTATTCCACCAAGGCCGAAAACAGGAATCTTCAGACTTTTTACAATTTCCTTAAGCCTTCCAACTCCCTGTGGTGGGCCATATTTTTTCTTTGATTCTGTCTCGAAGACAGGCCCAAAGGTTATAAAATCTGCACCATCACCCTGAGCCCTGAGGGCCTCATTTAGAGAATGAGTAGATACCCCGATAAGCAACCTGTTTCCCAACATTTTTCTGACAGCTCCTGTCGGCATACTTGTACCTGCAAGGTGTACACCATCAGCCCCCACAGCCAATGCCACATCAACTCTATCGTTTATAAAGAGCAATGCTTCATAATGTCTTGTTATCTCCCTTATTTTTTCTGCCAGCTCTAATAGCTCCTTTACCTGAAGGTCCTTTTCCCTGAGCTGTATTGCCTTAACACCACCTTTTAAGGCCTTTTCAATTGCCTCAGAAAGAGGAAACCCTGTTTTCTTTCTATCAGTTATCAGGTATAATCTAAAATCAACACTCATCAGACAATGGATTCAAGCCATACAAAAACTATATTCTCAATAAAAAAAGTCAATATAGCAAGCAGCCAGAAGACCCTTTCAAGGGTTTTTGGTTTAACTTTAAATCCCCACAACAGTCCAGTCAGTATCAGAAACCAGGCAACCGAGACCCATTTAAGTCCCCAGGGTGAAACCCAAAGGACAAGAAAGGATACAAAGATTCCAAGTCCCACAAAGGGTAACCATAAGTTCAAAGAACTGTTTTGATTACGAAGCCTTCTTGCCCTGAGCGCAGCTATCAAATAAACCTGCCACCATGCACCCATAAACATAAACATCACACCATAGCGGTCGAATCGGGCAAGAGTCTCTTCGCCAAAGGAAAAGGCACCCTTTTCTATTGCCCAGATAGTAAATAAAAACATGGCTGGCACAACTGTTATAAACAGAAAACCAAAAAAGTCCAGCACATAAGAGCCAATTGGGGTTTCTTCCTTGCCCTTTTTTTCATCCCTTGCTGTCCTGAAAAACTCAACCCCTAATATAACCGGAATAATTAAATACACAATCTCCTGATACCTGTAAGCCTGCATCCTCGCACCTCCCTAATTTATTAGGGTGTAGAGGGTAGGGAGTAGGGGGTAGTATTATTTTTATTTCCCTACACGCTATTATACCCTACACCCTGTCTTTATAGCATTCCCTCTAAAGGGCTGCTTGCTGTGGCATAGAGTTTCTTTGGTATCCTGCCTGCCCTGTATGCAGCCCTTCCAGCAAGTACGGCATTCTTCATTGCCTCTGCCATCAAAATAGGGTCTTTAGCGCCAGCAATACCTGTGTTTATTAAGACCGCATCACATCCAAGCTCCATTGCTATTGTAGCGTCAGAAGCCGTGCCTACTCCCGCATCCACAATAACCGGTATGTCCACTGTCTCAAGTATTATCTTTATGTTGTAGGGATTTCTTATACCAAGCCCTGAGCCTATGGGTGCACCAAGTGGCATAACTGCAGCGGCCCCTGCATCCACAAGCCTCTTTGCTGTAATGGGGTCGTCACTGGTGTAGGGAAAAACTATAAACCCTTCCTTTGCAAGTATCTCGGTTGCCTCAAGCAGGCCACATACATCAGGAAACAGGGTCTTTTCATCACCTATAACCTCAAGTTTTATCATATCCGAAATTCCTGCCTCCCTTGCCAGACGGGCATAACGCAGCGCATCTTCTACAGTATAACAACCTGCTGTGTTCGGGAGTATCTTGTACTTTTTGGGGTCAATGTAATCAAGCAGGTTGGGACTCTTACGGTCAAAGATGTTTACTCTTCGCACAGCCACCGTTACCACATCTGTGCCTGATACCTCCACAGCCCTTGCTGTCTCTTCAAAATCCTTATACTTTCCTGTGCCTACCCAGAGGCGTGATTTGAATTCTATTCCTCTGATTACCAGTTTGTCTTCCATATTGTCTCCTTTCAAGAGAGGTTATTGCGTTCATAGCGTTTATCGCGTTAATAGCGTTAATTGAGTTAATAGCGTTTATCGCGTTATTTATTTTTGTAGGGGAAAGGGTTATTACTACCCCCTACACCCTGTCTTTACTACCCCCTACACCCTACCCCCTGCACCCTGTCTTATCCTCCTCCCACAAAACTTACCACCTCAACCTGATCACCCTCTTTTATTATATAATTTTCGTAATCTGCTTTTTTTACGATATTGAGGTTTACCTCAACAGCCACTGTCTGGGGCTTTATTTGGAGCCTCTCAAGGAGCTCCGTTACCGAAAGCTCACGGTCAAGTTCATATTCTTTTCCATTTAACCTTATCTTCATAACAACTTTTAAATAAACAAAAAAGCCGTATCCCTTTAAGGAGATACGGCCTGCCTACCCTTCCCTTTCCCTACGCCGGCATTACCCGGTTCAGGTTCAAGGGGTCCCCCTCAACAAGTTTGATACAGCGGTTTAAATAAAAGCAGGGGCTATAAATTTTCTGCCTCCGTTAATTTACTCTGCTCATGTGTCAAACTTGCTGCGGGGTTCTCAGGCTAAAGCCTCCCCCAAGGGACATCAAAATTCTTAAAATTTCTAAAAATCTATTTTCCGGTCTTTAAATACCTGATAATTGCATCTATGTCCTTGTCTGACAGATAGCTGTAACTTGGCATTCTTGAGTTAGTAAAATTTTTAGAAGGGTCCTTTAGTTGCTGTCTTATAAACTGATCGCTTCTTTTCTTTGTAATATCAGTCAGGTCAGGGCATATATCAGCACCATAATTTTTATATCTGTGACAACTGAAACAACCTTCCTTTTCCATTATCTGTCTGCCGCTTTTTACACAGGCTGAAAAACTTATCAGTATTGTGGCCAGCACCAAAAGATGAAATAATCTCCTCATAACATCACACCCCTGTTTTATTTTTCTGACCAAATCTTTTATATTATATCACAAAGTCAGTAATACTGAGCTACTTTATAATGAAAAAAGAAACACAAGAGGATAAAAACACAAAGGAAAACTATCTCTATTTATCCCTGTATGTAATTCTTGGCATACTGATAGTGTGGGTATTCTCCTCTGTCATTCAAAATTCAATCTTAGATCTTGAAAAACAAAATCAACTTCAACAAAATACTTCTTCGCTAAACATTACAAACAATCTCGATAGCATGAACACTGGAAATACTGACAATACAATGGATGATTTCATGATAGTAAGAAACCGACTTATCCGTGAAAGGCTTAAACCTGACAGAAGCAAACTTGAAGAACTCTTCAATACTATAGATATTTTTGACGGAAGACGAACAAACCTTTTAAAAAGAAGAAATATTCTGTTAAGAAGGCTGAAAAATCTGAAAAAGGATAACCTGAGAAGGCAAACCATCGAATCGCTGGTTACAGAGATAGCCTCATTAGAAGCAGAGCTTTCAAAGCTTGAAGCAGAAGAGATCAAAGCTCTTGGAAAGTTGCTTTCCCCTGAAGAAGAACTCCAGTATCTCAAAATCAAGAAAGACGCACTCAGGCTGACAGAAATTGATAAAGCCTATAGGCAATAGCAGCCTGCCGCTGCCAGTCGCCAAATACAACACCTCTGGGCATCAGTCTGTTAATCAGTTTTATATATCTCTTATCTATTTCCCGGGGTCTTTGTTTTTGGAATGGGGTCTGAGGAAGGGGCATAAATGTATGGGCATGAACACGAGCTCCCAGAGAAACTAAATCTAATATAAACTCTTCTGTTTCTCTAATATCTCTCTCATCCTCTCCTGGCAAAGAAAATATAAAATCCACATTCATCTTAAACCCTGCCTTTATGCCAAGCCTCACTGCCCGAAGCACATCATCCACCGTGTGACCACGGTGGCATAGCTCAAGGATCCTGTTACTGCCTGACTGAGCACCCACGACAAGGTTGTCGTTATCAACATACCTTTTCAACACCTCAAGCACCTCCTCGGTTATCTGTTCGGGTCTTACCTCAGATGGAAAGGAGCCAAAGAATATCCTGCCTTCATCTGCAAGCACATCTCTTATACTTTTAAGCAACTCTTCAATGGCCTTCAGGTTTACCTGCCTTCCATCTATGGAGCCATAGGATAGAGCATTGGGTGTAATAAAACGGATATCCGTAAGCCCTCTTTTTAGCCTTTCTTCAACCGCCTCAACTATCTTTTCAATGCTTCTGTGTCTGATTCTGCCCTTAAACAACCGGGGAGTCTGACAGTAATGACAGCCAAAGGGGCATCCCCTGGTTATTTCAACAGGACCAAATCTCTGGAATTTGTAAGGATAGGGTCTGAAGCTGTCAAGATCAACGGGATTAGCCATTCCATTGTTAATAATCATTCCCCGTTCAGACTTAAAGGAAAGCCCCTTTAGAGAGGAAGGGTCATCTCCTCTTATTAAGCTGAATAGCAATCTGGTAAAGACCTCCTCTCCCTCGCCCCTCACCACATAATCAACACCCATGGAAAGGGTTTTTTCAGGGATACCTGTTGGATGGGGACCTCCGGCAACCACTATTGCATCAGTTGTGTCTTTAATCCTCTTTACAAGGCACTCTATATCCCAGAGCTGTGTGCTAAAGAAGGAAAGCACAACCACCTTAAGCGTCTCTGATGTTATGGTGCTTAGTGTTTCTATAAGTTCAGTCTCATCAAAGCAGATATAGACCTGTATCTTCTGCTTTATAATAAAATCCTCTGCAGCAGCAAGCAATGCATTAATGGAGTATCGGTTTTCTCTGGGGCTGTAAAAGAAGATGGTCATGGATTAATTTTTCCAAGTTAATACCGCCTCAGGGTTGATTTGCAATACCCACCGTTTTTTGAAAACCCTACTTCTTGCTTTTAACAACCGCACCTATAAACAACAATCCAATTCCAAATGTTAAAGCAGAATCAGCCACATTAAAGGCAGGCCAGTGAAACTTTCCAACATGGAAATCCAGAAAATCCACCACATACCCCCTGAGCAGCCTGTCTGTAAGGTTACCAAGGGCACCACCGAGTATAAGTGAAAAGGCAACATGGTCGTCTTTGCTCTTAAACAGAAGCACGACTATAATCATGATAGCCAGTATAGTTATCCCTATAAAAACACCATTTCCGAGGCCTCTTAATATTCCAAAGGCAGCCCCTGTGTTTCTTACATGAACTATTTGAAAAACAGGAAGAATCTCTATACTCTCGTAGGTCTTTAAATAGGTAACGACTATGTATTTTGTAAGTTGGTCTAAAAAAAGCACCAGAGCGGCTATCAGAAAAGGCTGAACCCTTTTTTGAGACAATTATCCTCCCTGCCTACCCCTTCAAAACCTGATAACATCTACTGCAAACCTCTGGTTCATCCTCAAAGGAACCAACACTAACAGACCAGTTCCAGCAACGCTGACATTTCTTCCCCTCTGCATGCTCCACTGCCACTGAAACATCCTTCAGCTCATCTGAGGTTAATGCATTATCTGGCCTAAGAGAGTAATCCTCTACACCTACAGCAGATACAATAAACAGAGAAGGAAGAAAGTCGGTGTATTTCTCAAGGAGGTCCTTTACTTCGCCTTTAGCATAAACAGTAACTCTTGCCTCAAGCGAATTACCAATGACCTTCTCAACCCTCTTTTCCTCAATGGCCTTATTTACCAGGTCTCTTACATCAATAAGGGTCTTCCATCTTGATTCAAGCTCATCATCAAGGAATTCATCTTTAACAACAGGAAAATCACTGAGGAAAACGCTTTCTTCCTCTGTAAACTCCATAAACTGCCATATCTCTTCAGCAGTAAATGAAAGCACCGGCGCCATCAGTTTAGTAAGATTTACAAGTATCTCCTTTATGGTCCACTGGGCTGCCCTTCTCTCAGCAGAATCCTTACTGAATGTATAGAGTCTGTCCTTCAAAATATCAAGATAAAACGAACTCATGTCAACCACGCAAAAGTTATAAACCCTGTGGAAGACCTCGTGAAAGTCGTATCTCTCGTAGGCATCACTAACCCTTTGAATTAGTCTCTGAAGTCTGCTCATGGCCCAGCGGTCTATCTCAAGAAGGCTTGCAGAGTAATCTCCATGGTCAAAGTCATGTATATTGCCCAGGAGGAACCTGCAGGTATTTCTTATCTTTCTGTATGCCTCTATAAGACGGCTGAGGATCTCCTTTGAAATTCTTATGTCGTCCCTGTAGTCCTCTGCAGATACCCAGAGTCTCAGTATCTCAGCACCATTTTGTTTGATAATATCAGATGGGGAGATTACATTGCCAAGGCTCTTTGACATCTTTTTCCCTTTACCGTCTACAACAAAACCATGGGTAAGCACAGTATCGTAAGGTGCCCTGTCCTTTAAAGCAACAGAGGTTATCAAGGAACTCTGAAACCATCCCCTGTGCTGGTCGCTGCCCTCAAGATACATCTCAGCAGGCCACTTCAGTCTTTCGTCTTCCTGGCAAACAGCAATGTGACTGACTCCAGAGTCAAACCACACATCAAGTATATCAAGCTCCTTCTTGAACTCAGCTCCACCACATTTCTTGCATTTATAGTTCTCTCCAACATACTCCTTTACAGGTGTTTCAAACCATGCATCAGCACCTCTTTCCTTAAAGGAGTTCACTATCCTCTGGAAGACCTGATCATCCACAACAGGCTCTCCACAGCCTTCACAGGAGATAATAGTTATAGGCACTCCCCAGGCCCTCTGCCTTGATATACACCAGTCAGGCCTGCCTGACATCATGGAGAATATTCTCTCCCTACCCCATTTAGGCACCCACTGAACCCTGTCTATCTCTTCAAGGCACTTCCTCCTTAGTTCATCCTTTTCCACTGAAATAAACCATTGCTCTGTTGCCCTGAAGATAACCGGCCTTTTACATCTCCAGCAGTGCGGATAGGAATGCTCTATCTCAAAGGCACCAAGCAATGCGCCCAGCTCCCTGAGCTTTTCTATAATCAGCTCGTTTGCCTTAAATACAAATTCACCCTTGAGTCCCAGGGCATCTGTAGTAAATCTACCTCTGTCATCAACAGGTGCGTATATATCTAAATTGTGTTTAAGCCCGATTAAATAATCGTCCTCACCGTGTCCAGGGGCAATATGCACAATGCCTGTTCCATCCTCTGTAGTAACAAACTCTCCGGTTACCACGATTGATTCCCTGTCAACAAAGGGGTGTCTTGCCTTTATTCCCTCAAGTTCTGCACCTGTAAATTCCCTTACCCTGTCTCCTTTCAGTCCCACCTGCTCTGACAGGCTCTCTCTCAGTGCTTCGGCTACAATATAGACTGTTTGTCCTTCCTTTAAAGCTACATATTTCACATCTGGATGCACTGCAAGGGCGAGGTTTGCAGGCAGGGTCCAGGGCGTGGTAGTCCATATTACAAAATAAACATCTTCTTCACCAACTAACTTTCGGGCATCTTCTGTATTAACTTTAAATCTTACATATATTGAAGGAGAGACCTTATCGGCATATTCCACCTCAGCCTCGGCAAGTGCTGTAATACAGGTTGGACACCAGTGAACTGGCTTTTTACCTTTATAAACATAGCCCCTTTTCAGTATCTCAAGAAATGTGGCGGCTATGGAGGCCTCGTACTCATAGCTCATGGTTATGTATGGCTTGTCCCAGTCTCCAATTACACCAAGCCGTTTAAATTCCTCACGCTGAATGTCCACAAACCTCAGAGCATACTCTCTACACAGCTTTCTTTTCTCTATCAATGGTGTTTCGTATTTTTTACTGCCAAGCTTTTTATCAACCTGATGCTCAATGGGAAGACCGTGGCAGTCCCATCCAGGCACATAGGGAGTATAATAACCCTTCATTGACCTGAACCTTACTATAATATCTTTCAGCACCTTATTAAGTGCATGACCCATATGAATGTGACCATTTGCATAGGGAGGACCATCGTGGAGAATGAAAGGCTCCTTCCCCCTGTTTTTCTCCTGGATTTTCTTATAGATACCCTTCTCTTCCCAGAAGGAAAGTATCCGGGGTTCCCGTCTGGCAAGATTTGCCTTCATCGGGAAATCGGTCTTCGGTAGATTAAGTGTATCCCTGTAGTCCTTTGCCATGGTCTTTAAAAATACATTTAAACAGCCTAAAAAGTCAAGAAACCCTTTATTTTCAGGCTTTACAGGCTGACATCTTTAACAGGCCCAAGCACCGTAAGGGCCAATCTGTCTTTTTCAGAAAATAGTCTTTCTGCCAGTTGCCTTGCCTCATCTATTGTAACCCTGTCAATTGCCTGCAGTATTTCCTCTGCAGAGTAGTATCGACCGTAATAGATCTCCTGCCGTGCTATGTTATTCATTCTGCCTGTGGTTGACTCCATGGCAAGAAGCAGGTTTCCCCTTAACTGCCGCTTTGCCTTGTTCAGTTCATCCTCTTTTAGCGTTTTTGACAGACCGGTAAGTTCCTCCACTATCAGGTCAATTACCTCCTGGTATCTTTCAGGAGATGTCCCCACATAAACCCCAAAAACCCCTGTATCGTAATAAGAGGAAACAAAGGAATACACATTGTAGGCAAGCCCTCTCTGCTCCCTTATCTTCTGAAATAGACGGGAGCTTACACCTGAACCCACAATGGAGTTAAGAAGCAGTATGCAGTACCTCTGCTCACTTGCCTGCTCTACGCCCTCTGAGCCAAGACACAGGTGAACCTCGGCGTGGTCCTTTCTGTAAACATTTATGCCGTTTTTAAAAGGTGGCTTTCTTAGCTCTGTTCTACTCTGACGGCTCTTTATCTCCCCCAGTGTCTCATTAAGCATAGCCTCCATGGTTTCGTGGCTGATGTTTCCGGCAGATGATATTACCAGCTTTCCGGCATGATAATATTCATCTATATATGAAAGCAAATCATGCCTGCCAAGAGACATAACGGTTTCCTGGGTTCCGAGTATCTTTCTCCCCAGCGCATCGCCCTGCCATATGAATTCGAAAAAAAGGTCATGTATATGGTCATCCGGTGTGTCTTCAACCATTTTAATCTCTTCGAGAACAATTAATTTTTCTCTCTCCATCTCATCTTCAGGGAAAACCGAATTCATGAATATATCGGTAATCAATTCCAGTGCCCTTTCAAGGTATTCATCAAGAACCTTTATATAAAAGGTCGTTGTCTCTTTTGAAGTAAAGGCATTAAGGTCACCGCCAAGTGAGTCAATCTCAAAGGCAATGTCTTTCTGCGACCTGCTCTTTGTCCCCTTGAAAAACATATGCTCAAGAAAATGGGAGATGCCGCTTTTTTCCGGGCTTTCAAAGCGAGAACCTACTTTCACCCACAAACCAATACAGGCTGAATGGGTATGGCCAAGCATTTCTGACACAAAGGGAATACCGTTTTTTAGAAAGGTCTTCTTAAACATTAAAACTATTTAGCGGCGGGGGGAATTTTCAGCCTTTATTGCTTCTTTTCTGCTAAGGCGAACTCGACCAAGTTCATCAATCTGAATAACTTTAACCATTACCTCGTCTCCAACCTGAAGCACATCACTGACCTTATTTATACGCCTGTCAGATATCTGTGAGATATGAAGCAGGCCCTCCACATTAGGTGTTATCTCTACAAAGGCACCAAAATCAACCACCCTTTTTACCTTGCCAAGATAAATCTCTCCGACCTCCACCTCTTTTACAATTCCCTCTATGATCTCCTTTGCCTTATTGGCCGATGCCTCATCATTTGATGCTATGTTTACCGTGCCGTCATCCTCGATGTCTATTTTTACTCCAGTCTGGTCAATGATGTTTCTTATCACCTTACCCCCCACACCTATTATGTCTCTAATCTTTTCGGGCTTTACATGCATGGTGTAAATCCTCGGTGCAAAGGGTGAAAGCCTCTTTCTTGGAGCAGCAATTGTCTCCTTCATCCTCTCAAGTATATAAAGCCTTCCCTTCCTCGCCTGTTCAAGGGCCCTTTCCATAATATCCCTTGTAATGCCTGCTATCTTTACATCCATCTGGAAGGCTGTGACACCCTTTGAGGTACCCGTAACCTTGAAGTCCATGTCGCCAAGATGGTCTTCCATCCCCATGATGTCTGAAAGCACCACTGTCCTGTCACCCTCTTTTACGAGCCCCATGGCAATTCCTGCTACAGGGACATCTATTGGTACGCCTGCATCCATAAGCGCAAGAGAGGCACCACAAACCGTTGCCATTGAGGATGAACCATTAGACTCAAGTATGTCTGACACCACTCTGATTGTATAGGGAAATTTCTCCTTTGGTGGAATAAGGGGTTTTAATGCCCTTTCAGCAAGTGCACCGTGTCCTATCTCCCTTCTTCCTGGTGAGCCAAGCCTCTTGACCTCGCCAACACTGAAGGGAGGGAAGTTATAGTGAAGCATAAAGGACTTGTAAGACTCACCTTCAAGGGCGTCTATCTTCTGTTCATCTTCCTGAGTACCAAGGGTAACAGCTACCAATGCCTGAGTCTCTCCACGAGTAAACAGGGCAGAACCGTGTACCCTTGGTAATAAGTTTACCTTACAGGTTATTGGTCTTATATCTTCAGGCTTTCTTCCATCAGCCCTTATACCATCATTCAAAATCATTCCACGAACAATACTCTTTTCTATCTCGTGGAAAATCTCCTTTATTTCGCTGCTACGGTCTTCATCTTCTGAGTTGAACCTCTCTATCACCTTCTCCTCGACTGCCTTTATAGCATCCTGCCTTTTCAGCTTCTCAGGTATCTTTATTGCTTCTGTTAAGGGCTCTTTAACAAAAGACTCAATTTCAGTCTTTAGTGCCTCATCTATGCCCTTTGCCTGAAACTCTCTCTTTGGTTTTCCGCACCTTGAAGCTATCTCTCTTTGTAGAGCGTTAATCTTTTTTATATCCTGATGGGCAAAGTCTATTGCCTTAAGCACCAAATCTTCAGAGACCTCTCTTGCACCACCTTCCACCATCACCACTGCTTCATCTGTTCCTGCCACAACAAAGTTCAGTTCAAGGTCTTCTGATTCTGAAAGGTCAGGCATGGAAACAAGCTCTCCATTTAATATCCCTACCCTCACGGCTGATACAGGACCATTAAATGGAATATCAGAAAGCATCAGGGCTGTGGAGATACCTATGATGCCCAGTATATCTGAGGCATTCTCATCACCATAAGAAAGGACAGATACAATCCCCTGGGTTTCACATTTGTATCCATCAGGGAAAAGAGGCCGCACCGGTCGGTCTATAAGGCGGGATACAAGCACCTCTTTTTCAGAGGGTTTGCCTTCTCTTTTGAAAAATCCACCAGGAATCTTTCCTGCAGCGTATGCCTTTTCCTGATAATCTATGGTAAGTGGGAAAAAGTCCAGGTCATCTTTCTCTTTTTTTTCTGATACACAGGTGGCCAGAACGACTGTGTCACCATATCTGAGCAGTGCAGAGCCGTCTGCCTGTTTTGCTAATTCCCCCGTTTCTATAATTAACTTTTTTCCTCTAATCTCTGTCTCAACTGTCTCCTTGCTTACATTAGGCGCAGACCGTTCGGTCTCAACATCTGACATATATCACTCTCCTTTGTTCTACTTTCTTAGTCCCAGTCGTTCAATAAGTTTTTCGTAACGTTGCTGGTCCTTTTTCTTTAGATAATTTAAAAGTTTTTTTCTCTGGGCCACCATCTTCAAGAGCCCCCTTCTTGAGTGGTGGTCCTTTTTATGAATCCTGAAATGCTCGGTCAGGTAATTAATTCTTTCTGTTAAAATAGCAACCTGAACCTCCGGTGACCCTGTGTCACCATCATGGGTCTTAAATGCTTCTATAATCTCCTGTTTCCTCTCCTTACTAAGTCCCACCTTCCTCACTCCTTTCTTTCCTAAAATGTTTTTAAGAATAACATAGTAACAACAATTCTGTAAAGTTAAACCACCCCCAGAGACCAATGTACTCATCTATAATTTCACTGTATAAAATTTTAAAAACTAATTGTTGAAATGTAGCATTTTTTCTGATATCCTGAAAGTGATGTTGCACAACTAAAGGGCTGAGTATTTTGGTAGTTTCCATAAATACTCCTCTAATGGTTATGGTTAAGACTCAGATTCTGAGTCTTAGAGATTAATTTTTATGGGATATATTTCATCTATAGAAGGTAGTGTGGTTGATGTGGTCTTTGTAGAAGAGGACCGCCCTTCCATAAATGAGGCACTTGTGGTTGATACAGATGGCTCCAGTGTTATCTTTGAAACACATCAGTACATAGACAGACACAGGGTAAGATGCATTTCACTTGGAAAAACCCAGGGACTGAAAAGAGGCCTTAAAGTCAGACGAACGGGAAAATTTATAGAAGTTCCTGTAGGAGAGAGCCTCCTTGGCAGAGTGGTCAATATACTTGGTGACCCCATTGATGGCAGAGGACCAATTATCTCTGACCATAAGCTCCCGATACACAGAAGTGCCCCAACACTCCAGAGCCAGATTGTGCAGCCTGAAGTTTATGAAACAGGCATTAAGGTAATCGACCTTCTGTGTCCATTCATAAGGGGTGGAAAAGTTGGACTCTTTGGAGGAGCAGGTGTGGGCAAAACCATTCTTCTCATGGAGTTTATATACAAGGCCGTAAAGGTCTACTCAGGGGTATCGGTCTTTGCAGGCATTGGGGAGCGCATTCGGGAAGGACACGAGTTATATGAAGATATGAAACAAACAGGTGTTATTGACCATACGGTTATTGTTCTTGGTCAGATGAATGAATCCCCTGGTGTGAGATACAGGGTTGCAATGACAGCCCTTAGCATATCAGAGTTTTTCAGGGATGAATTGGGAAAGGATGTGCTGCTTTTAATGGATAATATCTACAGATTTGTACAGGCTGGCACAGAGGTATCCGCACTTTTAGGGAGAATTCCCTCAAGGTCAGGCTATCAGCCTACGATGTTTTCCGAAATATCAGCAATAGAAGAACGAATTACATCCACCCAAAAGGGCTCAATAACATCTGTTCAGGCGGTTTATGTGCCTGCAGACGATATCACCGATCCTGCTGTTACATCTATCATGCCTCACCTTGATACAGTTGTTATACTTTCAAGAACAATCGCAGCAAAGGGTCTTTACCCATCGGTTGATCCCTTAAGGTCAAGGTCCAAGCTCTTAAGCCTTGACCTTGTTGGAGTTGAACATTATGAGGTGGCAAGAGCTGTAAAGGAAACACTTGCCAGATACGCTGAGCTTCAGGATATTATTGCAATGTTAGGCATTGATGAACTCACCCCTGAGGACAGGCTCGTGGTTAAGAGAGCAAGGAAGCTTGAAAGATTTCTGACACAACCCTTTTTTCTCACAGAAGCCTTTACAGGTAAACCGGGAAAGCATGTTGCCCTGAAGGATACCATAAGGGGATGCAAAAACATACTCGAAGGCCGCTACGATGATGTTGACGAGAGAAGGTTCTATATGATTGGCTCTGACAGGGATATATAGATGTTCAGACTGAAGATACATATCCCATCTGCCATGGTGTTCGATGAGGATATCGACTTCTTGAGAGCCGAAGACAGCACTGGTTCCTTTGGTATCCTCCCAAAGCATACTGACTTTCTTACTATTTTGAAGCCCTCGGTGTTAATTATAAAAAAACAAGGAAAGGAAATGTATTTTGCTGTCAAGGGAGGAATACTTTCCTTTAGAGAAAACACCGCTGTCATAACCACTGAAAGTGCCATCAAGGGAGAGGCCATTGAAGACCTTCACAAACTGGTTCAGAAGCATTACCTGAAGATAAGCGAACGGGAAAAGATGCTTGAAGAGACCATAATGAATATGGAGAGGGGCTTTCTTAAAAGACTCGTTGAACTTGAGAGGGAGTATGGATAAAAAAAAACAGGAAGATGAGTTTGCTGAAAAGATAAAAAGGCATTCAGGTTTTCTGAGTCGCTTCAGGGGAAAAGGTGTATTCTGGCAATCAATAGCCACCTTTGGGGTAATAGGATGGATGATTGCCCTTCCTACTGTAATCGGGGCATATCTTGGCAAATACATAGATTCAAAAATCACAGGACCAGAAGGAATTTCCTGGAGCATCACATTCATACTAATTGGTCTGGGAATTGGCATTTATACAGTGTGGAGATTCTTTTTCTACAGAGGAGGCAGATGATACACGCATCATATGTAGCATATATAATTACAGGCATAGTGCTGGGTGGACTTTACTACCATCATATATGGCTTGAGGCAAGCTCTCTGGGGAAAAATAATCCCTTCTTTTTGTTACGGTTCTGGGTTCGTTTTTCAGGGCTAACTGCTTGCCTTACACTTCTGTTCTGCTATCTGCCTGAGTCAGCTCTATGGATAGCTTCAGGTGTTTCTCTGGCAAAACCAGTCTATTTATATACAAGAAAGAAAACTATCTTTGGGGTATCAGGTGGAAAGTAGCATATTCTCAAAGGTAATCTTCAGTTTCGGACCTGTACAGATAACAGAGGCCCTTATAACCTCATGGGCTGTTATTGCTGTTATATCCATTTTAAGCATGATGTTTACCCGAAGGCTGAGTCTATGGCGGCCAGGCAAGATGCAAATTGTAATTGAATCTATTGTCGAGGCAATTGCAGAAACCATTGAAAAGACCATTAATGCACCCCCCTGGCCCTTTGTTCCCCTCATTGGGGGTTTATGGATCTATATTGGTTTTATGAATCTGGTAAATCTGCTGCCAGGGCTACATAACCCAACAAGAGACCTTGCTACCACAACAGCACTTGCCTTTGTATCCTTTATGTCAGTTCACTACTATGGTATAAAACATAATGGACTTCTGAGGTATATGAAGCATTATTTTGAGCCTGTCTTCATCCTTGCTCCCTTTAATCTCTTTGGTGAACTTTCAAGGTCAGCAGCAATGGCAGTGAGGCTATTTGGTAATATGCTTAGCTGGGAAATGATGGTTGCTATACTGCTTGTTCTTGCAGGATTCCTGGTGCCAGTGCCAATAATAATTCTCAGCCTTGTTGGAGACCTTATACAGGCATATCTGTTTGGAGCGCTTACTCTGGTATTTATTGCTGGAAGCATTCAGACCATAGAGCAAAAGGGTTTTGTAATAACTGAAACCGAACAGACAGAGGGTTAAAACAGGCATGGTTACCAAAGCGATAACTTTGATATAAAACACTTAAAAGAAACAAAAGGAGGATTCCATGGATGCATTAACCATTGTAATTGCGGTATCTATTTTCACGGCAGGCATAACCATTGCCATCGGTGGTTATGGCCCTTCAAGAGGAGAAGGAGAGGCACTAACAAAGGCTATTGAGGCCATTGCCCGCCAACCAGAGGCAACCAATCAGATTATCCGTACACTCTTTGTTGGAATGGCAATGGTGGAATCCGTGGCAATCTACTGTCTGGTTATCTCACTGATAATACTTTTTGCAAACCCACTACTCGGTTATTTAGTTAAATAGAATAAAGTCATGTTCAACTGGTGGACCTTTGTTTTCCAGATAATAAACTTTGCAGTAGTTGCCTTTCTGCTTTATCGGCTACTTTTTAAGCCAGTAAAGGAGATAATACTTAAGAGGCAGGAAAAAGTACAGACAGAAAAGGATGCCCTTGAAAAAGAAAAAGTCAAAATTGCAGAACTGAAAAGGGAACTGGACGAAAGGCTTAATAAATTAGATGAACTAAAAAAATCCATAGTCGAGGATGCAAGGGCTGAAGCCTTACTTGAAAGGCAGAGGATACTTGAGGAGACATCCAGAGAAATAGAGTCGAAATGGAAGGGCATTGAAAAACAACTTGAAGACAGGAGAAAAACACTACAGGAAAAAATCAAAAAGGATGCAATAGAACTTACAAAGAAACTCTCTGGAGGGCTACTTTCTTCGCTATGGAATGAAAAACTAAATGAAAGCTTTATCAACAGGACACTCATGGAAATAAAATCGTTAAATAGAGAGGCAGCTGAAGAAATCCTTTCCGGTTATAAGGACTGTGTTGTCGAGGTAATTTCAGCCTCAGAACTCGATGAGCAGATAAAGCAGGATATCTCAGAAACAGTGAATCATGTCTTTGGGTGTCAGGCAGATATTACATACAAGATAGCCCCTGAATATATAGGTGGTGTGGCAATAAGGGTCAACAGCAGGATCTTTGATGGCACAGTACTCGGGAACATTGAGCGTGCAATAGAAGCTCTTGAAAGGCAACAGCCATGAAGGATAACAGCCTGAAGGACCTGAAAAATAGACTCAATGACTTCCCCTTTGGGGTTCACATTGAGGAGGTGGGGTTTGTTGAAGATGCAGGCGACGGTGTTGCTCGCATCTCAGGACTTTCACCTGTAAAGTATAATGAACTGGTTTATTTTGATAACCAGAACTACGGTATAGTGTTTTCACTAAAACCTGACAGGGTTGAGGTGGTGATAGTTGGTGAGCCTGATGCGGTCAGGGCTGGCGATACTGTCAGGCTTACAGGCAAAGTGCTTTCAATAGGGGTAAGCGATGAAGTACTTGGCAGGATTATCGACCCACTTGGCAGGCCATTAGATGGACTTGGAGATATAAAAGAGGCTGAACTGATGCCTCTTGACAGGGATGCCCCACCACTTATTGAGAGAGACTTTGTTAAAGAGCCCCTTTACACGGGCATCAAGATAATAGACTCCATGCTTCCAATTGGAAGGGGGCAGAGAGAGTTAATCATTGGCGACAGCGGCACTGGAAAGACAGCCCTTGCAGTAGACACAATAATAAACCAGAAAGAAGCAGATGTAATATGTGTATATGTTGCCATCGGCAAAAGAAAGGCAGAGATTGCTCGTGTAATAGAGGAATTAAGAGTCCATGATGCCCTGAAATACACTGCATTGGTTGTAGCAGATGCAGGCTCATCTCTGGGGCTTAAATACATTGCCCCCTATGCAGGCTCAGCAGTGGCTGAATACTTCATGTTAAAGGGAAGAGATGTCCTGGTGGTGTACGATGACCTCACAAGGCATGCCGATGCTTACAGAAGCCTCTCTCTCCTTCTACGCAGACCTCCTGGTAGAGAGGCCTTTCCAGGGGACATATTCTATATACATTCAAGCCTGCTTGAGAGGGCTGCCAGAAGACATGAGAACTTTGGCAGAGGCTCTATCACTGCCCTTCCAATAGCCGAGACCTATGCTGGGAGGCTAACGGCCTATATCCCAACAAATCTCATATCCATTACCGATGGTCAGATTTTCCTTGACCTTAATCTGTTCAACAGTGGAATTATTCCAGCAGTTGACATTGGCAGGTCAGTATCAAGAATTGGTGGAAAAACTCAAAGGCCTGCCATGAAACAGGTGGCAGAAAGACTGAAGCTCGACTATGCCCAGTTCCTTGAAGTGGAGATTTTCACAAAGTTTGGAGCCCGTGTGGAGGAGGAGACAAAGGCATTGATTTCAAGGGGGCAGAGATTAAGAGAGGTTCTAAAACAGCCAAGGTTCTCAGGTCTTGGACTTGCTGAACAGGTCGTTGTCTTTTTTATGTTAAACGAAGGTTATCTTGACAGCATCAAACTTGAAAATGTTAGTGCCTTTGTTAACTCTAAACTGCATAAGGTAAAAACAACAATGCCTGATGTAATTGAAGAGATTAACTCTACAGGTGAACTTACACTGAAGTCGAAAAACAAGCTAATAAAACTTTTCAATGGTGATAACAGATGACCGATATAACCCTTGAAGGCCTTGAAGCACGAATCAGAGCACTTAAAAGCATCAAGGATATTGTTAGCTCAATGAAGGCACTCTCTGCGCTTTCTATAAGAAAGGCAGAGGCAATCCTTCCTGACCTGCGAACTTATTCAAAAAACATCGAAGACTCAATGGCACAGATACTCCATTACTTCCCCGAGGCATTAAGGTTTTTTCCAGACAATGAAGACAGGAGTCTTATTGTTGTTTTCTGCTCTGAGCAGGGTCTCTGCGGCCTTTTTAACGAAAAAATAATATCCCAGGCCCAAAGCATCATAAATGAGCATGTCACAGGAATTGTTGTCTCTGGAACCAGGGGTTTTAATGAGGCCAGAGCAAGAGGACTTCCTGTGATGCTTACCCTCTCAAGCCCTGTAAGTGTGGATGCAGTGGACATCAAGGTAATGAATTTAACAACCGAGCTATTTCAATTATACCAGGAAGGCCGTTTTCAGCAACTCTATCTGCTTTTTGCATATCACAGGAAAAAGGGTGACTATCTTATTGTACGTCAGCGGGTACTGCCCCCACCGATGAAAAAGATAATGAAAAGGGCAAGAACCAGAAGACCTCCCCTGATTTATATGAAACCAGAAGAGATTATGGAAGAGCTACTTCAGCAATTTCTCTCTATATCACTATATAAGGCCTTTGTAGAGTCCCTTGCAAGTGAAAATGCCTCCCGGCTGCTCAGTATGGAAAGGGCATCAAAGGCAATACAGGATAGGTTTTCAGAGCTGTCAGAGCTATACAATTACCTGAGACAGGAAGAGATAACCAATGAAACCATCGAGATTATAAGTGCCTTTGAGGCATTAAGACCCTTAAGGTTTTCCTTTTGATAGACATTACTCCTGTATGTAGCATATCCATGAGAAATTTTTTCAGGTTCCATGACAGCTTAGATTATAGCCTCTGAAATATGTTAATATTCTCTTTATGAACCCAGTGGAAATCTATAAACTCCTGCCAAAAACAAACTGTGGCCAATGCCCACAAAAGACCTGCATGGCCTTTGCACTTTCAGTTTTAAAGGGAGAGGCTACAGTGGAGGAATGCCCCTATCTGTCTGAAGGGGCAAAAAGGGTTTTGTCTGAGATCGAGATCAAAGACTGGAAAGCCGAGCTAATTGAAAAACTTAAAAAAGAGGTAAGTGGCCTTGACCTTGAAAAAATTGCACCAGGTATTGGGGCTGAGCTCAAGGACAATACACTTTCAATCAATTGTTTTGGCACTGAATACATAGTGAGACAGGATGGTGAAATAAGCACAAAGGGACATATAAACCCCTGGATAAAAATACTTCTTCTTCATTACATAAGAACTGCTGGAGCAGGACAACCATCGGGAAAATGGGTCTCTTTTTCTGAACTCAAATCAGGTATGGTCAAGGCTTCATCATTCAAAAGGGAATGTGAAGACCCACTTAAGGAACTCTTTGACAGACAGGGTCAGGTTATTGAAAGAATGTTACCTGCCCTGGGTGGAAGAAAAATAAAACATGAAGCCTGTGAAAACGCATGGATTATTGAGGCCCTGCCAAAAGTCTCAGCCCTGATACTTTACTGGCAGGAAACCGACGAGGAACCATCCTCCCTTAAAATACTATTTGATTCCACAGCAGACCGTTTTTTAGATGTGGAATCCATTACTTTCCTTTTTGAAGGACTTGTAAACATACTCGAGCATGCAACTGGCCACAGGTAGCGATTGATAATGCCCAAGCCTTGTTCGGTGACCAAGTTTTTTCCTCCCTTTGTCCACTGGTTTTCTGAGGAAGGTTTTTTGCAGTTTATGGTAATATATACTGCAATTGTGTATTCATAGAGACTACTACAGCTTATGAAAATTTAACACACATTCTACCGCATAACCTATTGCGGTTAACTATACTAAGCTCAGGAGGACAAAGTGATTGTAGGTAAGCCTCTATTTTCAGAAGATGAGATTCAGAAGAGGGTAAAGGAACTTGCTGCTCAGATATCCACTGACTTCGAAGGACAGGAACTGGTTGCTATAGGCATTCTGAAAGGCGCCTTTATGTTTTTTGCTGACCTCGTCAGACACATACAGGTACCCTTAACTATAGATTTCATTGTAGCCTCAAGCTATGTTAAGGACTCTACTACTGGTGAGGTAAAGATCTACTATGACATCAGAGAAGATATAAAGGATAAAAATGTGCTATTAGTGGAGGACATCGTTGACACAGGGGTTACGCTGAACTATCTGCGAGAGAGGTTCTTAGAGCAGTCGCCAAAGGCTTTGAAGGTATGCGCCCTATTAGATAAAAAGGAAAGACGAATTGTTGACATACCACTGGATTACAAAGGATTTGAAATACCAAACGAGTTTGTGGTCGGTTACGGACTTGACTATGACAATCAGTACAGAAATCTGCCCTATATCTCGATATTTAAAAAGAGTATATAGTGAAGACAGGGGGTAGGGGGTAGGGGTAGTTATATAGTAAAAGGAGGAAAAAGCATGTATGAATTAATGATAGAGACCACCTTTTCAGCTGCCCATCAGTTAAGGGGATATAAGGGCAAATGTGAAGAGCTTCACGGTCATAACTGGAAAGTGCAGGTTCATGTAACTGCAACTAAACTTAATGAGATAGACATTGCCATAGACTTCCATGACTTAAAGGCATACACAAATGAGATAATAAAACAGCTTGACCATTCAATGCTTAATGAAATATTTCCCTTTACAGAGATCAATCCATCTTCTGAAAACATCGCAAGATGGATATTCGAATCTTTGAAAAAGAAAATAAATGACGATGACATAAGGGTGTCAGCAGTAACAGTGTGGGAATCTGACACCGCATCTGCCACATACTATGAAGATTAATAAAGAGCTACTTGAGGACATAGTAAAAGAGGCTATATCAGCATCTGCCTCAGATGCCGAGGTCTTTGCTCTTAACTCAAAGACTCTTAACATAGAGGTCAAGTCACAGGAAATAGAGAATATAGATATATCTGAAAGCACAGGCTATGCCATAAGGGTTCTGAAAAATGGGAAACTCGGATTTGCTTACTCCACCGAACCAGACAGATATAGAGAGGTTGTACAGGAGGCAATAACCACAGCCAGCCTTACTTCAGAGGATCCGAACTTTGACATTGCCTCCCTTTCTGATATACCATCTGTGCCTGTTTTTGATGAAAATATATCCTCAATCAATCAGGATAGGGCCATAGAGCTTGTTATGAGTACCGAACAGTCTGCCCTCAACTATGACAGTAGAATTAAAAAAGTAAGGAAAGCCGGTGGTTCTTTTACTGAATCTGAAATATTTATTGTAAACTCCAGGGGCATTGCCCATTCTTTTCAGGCAACCTCATGCACAGCACAGATCACACTGGCAGCTGAAGACAACGGAGATGCCCAGATGGGATGGGGATATGAGGGAAGCAGAAAACTTGCGGATATCGATTTTAAGCGAATCGGCAGAGAGGCTGCAGAAAGGGCTATTAATCTTCTTGGTGCTCGGAAGGCCAAAACATGCAAGACCTATGTATTGCTTGATACATCAGTGGCAGCCGAATTCCTTAGTGTGCTTTCATCATCCTTTTCTGCTGACAATGTCCAGAAGGGAAAGTCCCTGTTAATTGACAGGCTGGACAAAAGGGTCTTCTCTGAAAGTATCAATATTATAGACAATGCCCTTCTTGCCTATCATATCGGCAGTCGCCCCTTTGATGCCGAAGGAGTATCAAGCAGAGAAAATATACTTGTTGAAGAAGGAACGGTTAAAGGCTATCTCCATAATCTTTATACTGCAAAGAAGGGCTCAACTCAATCCACTGCAAGTGCAACAAGGGGAGGTATCTTCTCACCTCCATCGGTTGGAATTTCAAACCTTTATATAAAAGCATCAGATAAAAGATTCCAATACCCCTTCAAAGAGTTGATAACACAGATGTCCCATGGTGTAATAGTAACCGAAGCAATGGGTGTGCATACAGCCAATCCCATAACCGGTGATTTTTCCTTTGGTATAACCGGACTGTGGGTAGAAAATGGAGAAATAAAATACCCTGTAAAGGAGGCTGCTATTTCAGGGAATATGCTTGATATCTTCAGCCGTGTAGTAGGGGTTGGTAATGAGATAAGGTTCTATGGTAAAATTGGCACGCCCCATCTGCTTATTGAAGGGGTGGATATAAGTGGGTGAAAGACAGGGTGTAGGGCATAGGGAGTATTCAATATTCAATTCAATACTCTATACTTTACATCCTACTCCCTACCCCCTACACGCTACTGACTAATAGAATATTTGGAGGTTTGGGATGGATTACTTTTTTACAGAAGAACAGCAGATGATCCGTGACCTTGCAAGGCAGATTGCAGAAGAAAAGGTCGTGCCCGTCAGGGCTGAGCTTGACGAAAAAGAGGAATTTCCAACTGAGATAATGAAGGTGCTTGCCCAGTCTGATATGTTCGGGATATTTATCCCCGAGGAGTATGGTGGGCTGGGCATGGGAGCACTGGAGCTCTGTATAGCTGTTGAGGAATTAAGCAGGGCCTGTCTTGGTGTTTCAACAAGCTATGCGGCAAATGCCCTTGGCACCTATCCGCTTTTGCTTTTTGGCACAGAGGAGCAGAAGAAGAAGTATCTTCCTGACATTGCACAGGGTAAAAAACTGGTTGCCTTTGGTCTTACTGAGGCAAACGCTGGAAGTGATGCCGCAGGAATTCAGACCACTGCCACAAAAGACGGCGATTACTATGTGCTTAATGGTACAAAACAGTGGATTACCAATGCAGGAGAGGCTGATATTTATACAATAATAGCAATTACCGACCGATCAAGGGGTGCCCGCGGGGCCAGTGCCTTTATAGTAGAAAAGGGCACGCCAGGGTTCAGTTTCGGAAAGAAAGAGAAAAAGATGGGTATACGCGCATCTGTTACAAGGGAACTCATATTTGAAGACTGCCGAATCCCAAAGGAAAACCTGCTTGGCAGAGAGGGAATGGGCTTTATTGTGGCCATGAAGACCCTTGACCAGTCAAGGATCGGCGTTGGAGCACAGGGAGTTGGCGTTGCACAGGGTGCCTATGAAGAGGCTGTAAAATTTGCCCGTCAGAGGGTGCAGTTTGGAAAGCCTGTGATCAGCTTTCAGGCGGTTCAGCACATGCTTGCTGACATGGCTACAGAGATTGAGGCTGCAAGGGCACTGGTTTACTCGGTTGCCCGTTACATAGACAGTGGTGCAAAAGACATAACCAAGGTATCTGCCATGGCAAAGACCTTTGCCACAGATGTCGCCATGAGAGTAACAACCAATGCTGTTCAGGTGATGGGTGGTAGCGGCTACATGAGGGAGTATCCAGTGGAAAAGATGATGAGGGATGCAAAGATTCTTCAGATATACGAGGGTACAAACCAGATACAGCGTAATGTGATAGGTCAGGCAATCATAAAAGAGTCGGCAAAATGGAAGGCTTAGGAGGTCAGTAAGGTGAAGGTTCTGGTATTTATAAAACAGGTTCCGGACGCAGCAGAGGTAAGGATTAATCCAGAAACCAATACCCTGATAAGGGATGGGGTGCCGAGCATAATCAACCCCTACGATCTTCACGCAATTGAGGCAGGTCTTCAGATAAAGGAGCTGATACCTGATACAACGGTTACAGTGGTTACCATGGGGCCTCCACAGGCAGAAGAGGCCCTCAGAGAGGCCATCTCCATGGGTGCAGACGATGCAGTGCTCCTTACTGACCGTGCCTTTGCAGGAGCCGATACACTGGCAACTTCTTACACCCTATCCAGAGCTGCACAGAAACTGGGTTTTGATATAATCCTCTGCGGAAAACAGGCCATAGACGGTGACACAGCACAGGTAGGTCCTGAGATTGCAGAGTTCCTTTCAATCCCTCATGTTGCCTATGTCAAAAAGATAGAGGAACTGGGAAGCGACAAAATACGGGTTCACAGGCTTATGGAAGAGGGCTACGATGTGGTCGAATCATCTCTACCGGTTCTTCTTACTGTAGTTCGAGAGCTTAATGAACCACGCTTACCCTCTCTTAAAGGAAAGATGAAGGCTAAAAAGGCTGAAATTAAAAAGCTCTCTCATGAAGATATAGGAGCAGAAGAAGAGATGGTGGGGCTTAAGGGCTCACCCACTGCAGTTAAAAATATATTCGCCCCTGAAGTCAAAAAGGACCGTAAAATATTAGAGGGTTCTGCCCATGAGCAGGTTGAGGCACTGATTGAGGAACTAAAGTGCCTTAAATGCCTGTGAGGCAGGGAATAGGGTGTAGGGTGTAGGGAGTAGTAAAAAACAATTTTCTCTTCACTAAGTCTTACACCCTACACCCTACACGCTACACCCTAATATTATTTAATTTGGAGGCGTTAGGATATGAGAATTAAAGTAGATTCTGAACTTTGTACAGGTTGTGAATCCTGTATAGATTCGTGCCCCTACGATGCTATAGTGATTAAAGATGAAAAGGCATTTATTACTGAATACTGTCAGATGTGCAGAAACTGTTTAAGTGTCTGTCCTGAGGGTGCAATAAAGGAATACGAGACAGAGGAAGACAGGGTTGAGGGTGTTGACCTTTCACAGTTCAGAGGCGTCTGGGTCATGGCTGAGCAGAGGAATGGAAAAGTTGCAGATGTCTCTCTTGAACTCCTTGGTGTTGGCAGGAAACTATCTGATGAGCGTGGCTCTGAACTCACTGCAGTTTTGTTTGGTGCCTCAGAAGAGGAGGCAGCCCGCCTTATACACTGGGGAGCTGACAGGGTACTTCATGCAGACTCCCCTGTATTTGAACATTTCAATGACGACCCCTATGTGGAGCTTCTGAGCCGACTTATTAACCAGTACAAGCCCGAAATAGTGCTTACAGGTGCTACCCCGGTGGGCAGGTCATTCTTTCCTCGAGTTGCAGCAAGGGTAAAAACAGGGCTTACGGCTGACTGCACCTCACTTGAGATAGACAGTGAAAGAGGTTACCTTCTTCAGATAAGACCCGCCTTTGGTGGAAACATAATGGCTACCATACTATGCCCCAGGCATCGTCCTCAGATGGCCACTGTAAGGCCAAGGGTCATGAAAAAGGGTGAGTTTAACGAGCAGAGAAAGGGTGAAATCATTAAGATAGATACCAGTGAGCTTGTATCAAGGACAAAGGTTCTTGAGTCGGTAAAAGAGACCTCTGATGCAAAGGTGAATCTTCAGGAGGTGGATATTATTGTAGCAGGCGGAAGAGGGATTGGGGGTCCTGAGGGCTTTAAAATGCTTGAAGAACTCGCAACCCTGCTTGGAGGTGCTGTAGGTGCATCAAGGGCAGCAGTAGATGAGGGATGGATTTCCTACTCTCATCAGGTTGGCCAGACTGGGAAAACCGTTTGTCCCAAGATATACATAGCCTGTGGCATATCAGGAGCAGTTCAGCATCTTGTTGGAATGCAGTCCTCTGATGTTATTATAGCAATAAACAAAAATCCCGAGGCACCCATATTCAATGTAGCCAACATCGGTATTGTTGGCGATGTATCTGAGGTTGTTCCAGAGCTAATAAAAAAGGTAAAAGAGGTAAAGGGACTATGAATATAGCCTTTATTTTTCCAGGACAGGGCTCCCAGTATGTGGGAATGGGCAGGGAGCTTTATGAGAATTACCCAGAGGCAAAAGAGGTCTTTCAGGAGGCATCTGATACACTCGGGTACGATATGGCAAAGCTCTGTTTTGAAGGCCCTAAACAGGAACTCGACAGGACCTTCAGAACCCAGCCCGCTCTTCTGACTGCAAGTATTGCTGCCTTAAGGGTGCTCCAAAAAAGGGGCATCAGGCCCCAGGCAGTTGCAGGCCATAGCCTTGGTGAGTATTCTGCTCTGGTGGCTGCAGGGGTGATAGGGTTTAAGGATGCTGTTTCACTTACAGAGAAGAGAGGAAGGTTCATGCAGGAGGCTGTTCCTGAGGGTAAAGGGCTGATGGCTGCAATTTTAGGACTCAAGAGATACCAGGTTGACGAGGTCTGTCTCAGTGTAAAGGCTGGTTATGTGGCCCCTGCAAATTATAACTGCCCTGGACAGATTGTAATAGCTGGTGAGCGGGAGGCAGTGGAAGAAGCCATGGCTCTTGCTAAAGAGATGGGAGCAAAAAGGGCAATACCCCTTGCAGTGAGCGCACCGTCTCATTGTGCCCTGATGGTTGAGGCATGTAAAAGGCTTGATGCTGAACTAAAAAACATAGAGTTTTCAGTGCCAGAGATACCGGTCGTAAACAACGCTGATGCAATTTTCCTTAACACAGTGGACAGTATAAAGGCATCGCTGGTTAAACAGCTTGATAGTCCGCTTCTCTGGGAAGACTCTATTCGGAATATGGTAGACTCTGGTTTCAACATCTTTATAGAAGTTGGCCCTGGTAAGGTCCTGTCAGGTCTTATAAAACGCATTGATAATTCGGTGAATTCCTATTTTACTGACGAGGGTATTGAGAGGATAATCTCTTTACTTCAGGAACCATGAATTTGATTGAGACCACCCTTTTTTGGTAATATAGATTACCAATAAAAAAACCTTCTTTTTTTATAACCTAACTTTATAGTTGTAATCCTGAAGATAAAAAGATGGTCAAGTTGTCTTAAGAGGGCGATGGCATACATAAAGTTATTAAAGTCTAAACTACACATGGCAAAGGTGACAGAGGCTAACCTCGACTATGAGGGAAGTTGCACCATTGATGAGGAATTAATGGAGCTTGCAAATATAAGACCCTATGAGTTCGTCCTCATCAGCAATTACAACAATGGGGAGCGTTTTGAAACCTATGTGATACCCGGCAGGCGTGGCTCTGGCACTATATGCCTTAATGGTGCCACTGCTCATAAGGGTTCTGTAGGAGACAGGGTCTTTATCTTCTCCTGGAGGTACATACAGGAAGAGGATGTGGAAAAATACAAACCCATTATCATCCTCTTAGATGAATATAACAGGCCCAAAAACTCATGAAAGGAGGATGGGGCAGTGAAATTCATATCCTATACCTTAAGAAACCTGAGAGAGATTCCATACATAGACAGGCTTACAGAGGAGGAGATATTCGAAATAGAGGTAACATCGCAGGTTTTCCCTTTTAAGACCAATAACTATGTTGTGGAAAAGCTAATTGACTGGGACAATGTTCCAAATGACCCGCTGTTCATCCTTAACTTTCCCCAGAAAGGGATGTTAAACCCCGAACATTACAGCATGGTGGCCTCAGCTTACAGGGAAGGCAACAGGGAAAGGCTCAGGTCAATAGTTAAAGAGATCAGATACACACTTAACCCTCATCCAGCAGGTCAGTTAGAATACAATATCCCCACCTTCAGGGGGAAAAAACTCAAGGGTGTTCAACATAAATATCGTGAAACTGTTCTGTTTTTCGCAAGAAGGGTTCAGACCTGTCATGCCTATTGCACCTTCTGTTTTCGCTGGCCCCAGTTTATTGGAGACACAGAGCTAAAAATTGGCAGCAATGATATAAACGAACTGATTGATTATCTGAGTGAACATCCAGAGGTAACAGACCTACTCTTCACCGGCGGAGACCCTATGATAATGAAGGCATCGCTGTTTTCAGAGTATATAGATGCCATTATAAATGCCGATCTACACAATATCCGTAATATCAGAATCGGCTCAAGGGTGCTGACATACTGGCCATACAGGTTTCTTACCGATGATGCAGACATTATGCTTTCAACCTTTGAGAAGATCGTAAAATCCGGGATGCACCTTGCCTTTATGGCTCATTTTAATCATCCCAGAGAGCTGGAAACCAGGGAGGTAGAGGAGGCAATAAAACGAATCAGGGAAACCGGTGCAGAGATTAGAACCCAGTCTCCCATACTCCGTAATATAAACGACGACCCTGACCTGTGGGCTGAGATGTGGGAGCGTCAGGTGCAGCTTGGATGTGTACCATACTATATGTTCATGGTTAGAGACACTGGTGCACAGCATTATTTTGGAGTACCCATAGTGGATGCATACAATATCTTCAGGGCTGCCTTCCGTCAGGTAAGCGGCCTTGCCCGAACTGTAAGAGGCCCTGTGATGTCAACCACACCCGGTAAGATTCATGTTTATGGTGTCTCCTATGTAAGGGGTGAGCCTGTGATAAATCTTACCATGCTTCAGGGCAGAGACCCTGACTGGGTTATGAGACCCTTTTATGCTGAGTACGATGAAAATGCCTACTGGCTTGACGATCTTGTGCCAGCCTTTGGCAAGGAAAACTTCTTCTTCCAGGACAGCTATGGAGAGCTGGATTACTCTCTTTTCAGCGATCTGAATTAGTCTCAAGAAGACCAAGTATATAATCCACATCTACATACTCCATAACTGTATCGGCAAATCGATCAATTGCTGTGTTTCTGTACCGTTGATACTCTATGAGGTTCTCGGCAGGTTTGAGTCCCCTTTTCTCCCTCAGATGGTTAATCAGAGCCCATCTGAATCTGTCGTTGTCAAAGATACCATGCAGATATGTGCCCCAGCAGATGCCACTTTTTGCTCCATCGTCAAGTATCTCATCCGAGGGGATGCGTCTTATCTGAAAAAGCCCGATTTTGCCAGTTGACCTCCCCATATGTATCTCATAGCCTCTTAACTCCTGAGCATCTACATCAAAGGGGAAGGCCCTGTCTTTCACAACAGCCCTCACCTGAGAGGTTATCTTTGGCTCCTCAAACAATGTCTCTGTCTCAAGAATCCCAAGCCCCCTCACCTCCTCCTCTGTGCCTTCAACTAAAACTGGGTCTTTTATCACACTGCCCATCATCTGGTAGCCACCACAGATCCCTATCACAGAAACCCCTTTGCTGATGGCGTCTCTTATAACCCTGTCGATGCCATGCTCTTTCAGATATATAAGGTCCTTAGTTGTGTTTTTGGTGCCCGGGATAATAACCATATCCGAGTTCAGTATATCCTCGGCTCTGAGGCTGTAAATCAAAGAAACCCCGGGCTCAAACAGAAAGGGATCAAAATCTGTAAAGTTAGATATGTACGGAAGCCTGAGAACCGTTATCTTTATCTCCTCTTTTTGTATCCTGCCGTTGAAACCATAATTCAGTGAAAGTCCATCCTCCTCTGGAAGTCCGGTTCTGCTAAGATAAGGCAAAACTCCCAGCACAGGGATACCTGTCTTCTGCTCAATAAGCCTGTTACCAGGCTTTAGTATCTCCACATCACCTCTGAACTTATTGATAATAAACCCCTTTATGTACCTGGCATCATCTTCAAGCAGTTTCACGGTGCCATAAAGAGAGGCAAAGACCCCTCCACGGTCTATATCACCAATAAGTATTACCGATGCATCGGTCAGTTTTGCTACTGCCATGTTCACTATTTCTTTATCCATCAGGTTTATCTCAGCAGGTGAGCCAGCACCCTCTATTACCACAACATCATACCTGCCTTTAAGCCTGCTCCAGCCTTCCACTACTGCCTCCCAGGCCCTGTCTCTGAAGCTGTAGTAATCCATTGCCGTCATTGTAGAGTGAACCTTACCAAGAAGTATCACCTGTGAGCCCTTCTCCCCTGATGCCTTAAGTAGCACCGGATTCATATAAACAGAAGGCTCCACCCCTGCCGCCTCAGCCTGAAGTGCCTGTGCCCTTCCTATTTCTCCTCCTTCAACAGTAACAAAGGAGTTAAGCGCCATGTTCTGAGCCTTAAAGGGCGCAACCCTGTAGCCCTTTCTTTTCAATATCCTGCAAAATGCAGCAGATAGAAAGCTCTTTCCCACTCCCGAGCCAGTGCCCATAAACATCAACGCCCCTGCCACCTGATAACCTCCTCTAAGAACTCTCTGACCTCTTTATAATCCCTGAGATAATAATCTACCCTGCAGTTAATCCCAACCCCGATAGATATTCCCCTGCCCTGCACAACCTTAAAGGCATCCTCGTCTGTCACATCATCGCCCAGATAAATTGGCATCCTTCCATCACCATATCGCCCTAATATCCATTGCACAGCCTCTCCCTTATTCCAGGCACTAATGGGTCTGATCTCGAAGACCTTTTTACCTGTAGTCACCCTGAAGGTCTCAGAGTATTCCCTTATTATGTGGTTAAATATCCTGACAAGCCTGCCAAGCTCCTTTACCTTAACCCTCCTGAAATGAACACTTGTGGTTATGCCCTTGTCCTCTACTATCACACCCTCTATATCCTCGAATGCCACTTTCAGCTTTTCCACCAGCTCATTCATCCTTTGCCTTTCAAGCTCTGTCTCCTTGCTGATTATTACATTTTCACCATCGTATATCTCTGCACCGTGATTGCCTGCGTAATAAATACCCTCAACCGCCACCCTTTTACGCAGATCCTCTAAGGACCTTCCACTTATCACAGATACAGGCACCACCTCTTTAAGCCTGTTAAGTGTATCACGCATCTCTTTACCAAGCACTGCCCTGTCTGGTGTCTCCACTATTGGTGTCAGGGTGCCATCATAATCAAGAAACAGGAAAATCTCCCTGTCTCCCACATTCTCTTTTAAAACCCGGTGTGGGTCTTCTAAGTAGGTGCATTTTTTATTTTTAAAATCTGCAACTTCAACCATGTCTGAAAGCACATCAGTAATCCATTTGTATATATCCCTTTCCTTTATATGTGCTCTTAGAGACTGCATCCTCTGTCTCTTCTCTTCAGGTTTCATTTTCAAGGCCCTGTATATCTGCTCTGCAAAGCCCTCTACATCATAAGGATTTATAAGCACAGCGCCGTCCAGCTCCTCAGCAGCACCAGCCAGTTCGCTTAAAATAAGAACACCCTTGCTCTCAACCTGTGATGCGATAAACTCCTTTGCCACAAGATTCATACCATCATATATGGAGCTTATCACTCCAAGGTCGGCCATTCGATAGAAGGCAACGAGTTCCTGGAAGCTTAGTTTCTTTTCAATATAAAGGACCGGTGTCCAGTCGTCCCTCCTGTACTTCCTGTTTATCTTTTCAACCATATCTTCCACTGCCTTCTTGTAACTCAGATAGGGCTCCTTCATCCTTGTTGCTGTCACAATCTGCACGAAAGTAAACCGTCCTACATGGCTACGGTATTTCTCAAAAAAGAGCTCTATAGCCTGAAGCCTCTTTATCAGTGCCTTTGTGTATTCGAGCCTGTCCACTCCCACCCCAATGAACTTCTGTTCGAGGCTATACTGTTTTTTTATATTCTTTATTACTCTCTCAATACTCCTTTTTGATGCTTCCCTGTCAAATTTGTCAAAATCAATGCTTATTGGATATGACCTGAGCAACGTGCTATGTCCTTTGTATATTACCTTCTGTCTGTGCTGGTCTATCTCAGCCTCTGGAATCAGTTCCCTCACACAATCCATAAAGTTTTTTACAAACAGAGGTATCTGAAACCCTAACAGATCACTGCCAAGCAGACCTTCCACCAGCTGCCTTGCCTGTGGGCATATCCTGAACACACTCCAGTCGGGCCATGGTATATGCCAGAAATGGGCTATGGTTGCCTCTGGAATTACCTGCCTGATATGAGATGCAACAAGGCATAAATGATAGTCGTGTATCCACAACAAAGACTCCTGTTTTTCCTTCATCACCTCGAGCACTGCTTCGGAAAACAATCTGTTTACCTTCCTGTAGGCATTCCAGAATCTTTTTCTGAAAAAGACCCTTTCCATCGCAATGTGGCTTAAGGGCCATAGCAATCGGTTTGAGTAACCATGATAGTAGTTATCCACATCAGATGTGCTCAGCCAGACCCTCTTTAGTATATAGGAAGGTTCTCCTGGTGGGACTGCTACTTCAGAGGCATCATTTACCACCTCTTTATCACCGGTGCCGCTTCCCCAGGCAACCCATACGCCACCAGTGGCCTTCAAGACATCATCCAGCGCAGCCGTCACACCACCGGCCGGTGTTTCTGCACGGATTCCAGAGGTTGTCTTTTTATGTATATAAGGTTCTCTGTTGGTAACTATAATAAGCCTGCGTCCTGAAAAATCCCTGTCAAGCAATGTCCTGAAACCTTCAGACATCAGAGTTCCAGTATCCTGCCCTCCCCGAACTCAAGGTAGTACCAGATTGAGAGATAATCCCTTATTTGTCGCGTAATAAAGAAGTTGTTCCTTACATGCTCTCTTCCTCTCGCACCCATCCTCCTGGTCATTTCGGGGTTATTGAGAAACTGCCTTATCCTGAAGGCGGCTCCCTCTATGGAATAAACAAGAAAACCTGTTATGCCATGAATTATCTGAAGTGGTATTCCTCCCACAGCACCGCCAATCACCGGCTTTCCCTTCCACATTGCCTCAGACACCGTAAGCCCAAAGCCCTCCTTTATGGATTTCTGTAACACCACTGTGGCAGCCCTTTGAAGGGCGTTTATCTCAAGATTACTGTTTGGTGGAAGCATCAGTATATAAATATCAGGGTCACCCTCTGCGTAAGCCTGAACCTCCCTCAGGACCTCCTCTCCCTCGGGGTCGTCTGTTGCAGGGCTTCCTGCCAGCACAAGGATACAGTCATTATAGTTCTTTACTATCTTGTAAGCCTTGATTACACCTATGGGGTCTTTAAACCTGTCAAAACGAGATACCTGAAGTATCATTGGACGGTCACGAGGGATGTTGTATTTCTCCAGTATCCTTTCTATCTCATCCTCTGTTAAATCACGATTCTTTTCGCTGATTGGGTCTATCGAGGGAGGGACGATAAACTCAAATCTCTTAATACCCCTTGCAAATTTTGATATTGAAAAAATCGATGCATCGTATTTCTTGTAGTAATGCATAAGGTAATCGCATACAGATTTTGAAGGCATTGACAGGTCTATATGACATCGCCAGAGCCATTTACCTGAGCCCTTCTTTCTGAACTCCACAAGTGGTGAGGGTTGAGGGTCGTGAATAAAGACCATATCAGCTTCAAGGTCAAGCTCCTGGGCGTTCCTTCGGTTTACCTCATAGTGGTACTGAAACATATCTTCCGTAAAGGTAATGTCATTTCCCTGAAGTGCGTTGTGCATCTTCTTTGTTATATCAAAAAACCTATCATCCCCTTCTATCACTTCCCATCGAGCCTTTATACCGAGGCTTTGAAGAAAGGGGATCATTCGTTGCAGTATCTCAGCCACGCCGCCACCAGCCTTTGTGGAGTTTATGTGAAGAAAAGTCCTGTTTTTGAGTTTACTGCAAAGCCTTTCGATGATTACAAGGTCACCCTCTGGAGCTATGCCTCTGTATAGTTCAATCAACTCAAGCCTCCATGAAGAAGCCTTTCCTGAATTAACTCTATAAGCCTTTCCCTTATACCTTCTGTTGTGTGCATGAAGAGGTCGATTGCCCTTACCTCATCAGCAAGGGCCTTTTCACCGAGACCATGCTCGATCCACATGGAAAAGTCATCCATCGAGTGCTCCAGCCTGGTTCGTGCCTCGTAGAAGTGATAATAAATACACTGTCCATCCACTGTCTTAAGGGCATGCAAAAACTCGTTTAGATTTGTTACCTTTATTCCAACAGGATATACAAAGGACAGGGTCTCGTTAAAATAAAACTCGTTTCCAGGAAACACTCTCCTTGGTGTAGGGAACTCCTCAAGAAACCCCTCTATGGTCTCTATCAGTTTTTCTCTGAGTTGCTCAACATCTCCGTACTCAAAGGGGTCTATACTTGAAAGTAGCTCAGAAAGCGCCCTTTCCTCAAGTGACTCCCCGGCCCACTGGGCAAAGTCGTTTGTGTAACTCAGGTGATGTGCCTTCATGAAATACTGGTAGGTGTGATGGAATACAGAACCAGGGCTTACCTCTTTCAGGATATCAAGCAATTCCCTTATAGAGCTTGCACTGCGGCCTGTTGAGATTAACACGGTATAGCATCGTTTAAACTCAAAAGAACCGTTTATTTCTGCCAATCCTTTTCCTCCCTGAGATAAACAGTTCTGTGAGGGAAAGGTATCTCAATTCCCTCTTCTTTGAACCGTTTAAATATCCTCTTTCTAAGTTCGTGCTGAACTAAATACTGATCAACGAACTCCTTTACCTGGCATATCAGAGTAAAGTCCAGCGAGCTATCACCAAAGCCTGGAATAAACCTTACGAAAGGCTCTGGCTCACCTACAAGCCCTGGAATCTCACCAACTGCTGACTTTGCCACATCAATGAGCACCCTTTCAACATGCTCAGGGTCAGCATCATAGCTGACACCCACCCTGATTAGCAAAGACATCCTCTTAATGGGAAGGTAATAATTTGTAATAATACTCTGTGCAAGTTTACTGTTAGGGATAAGCACCATGTTGTTAGGAAGCATCCTGATTCTGGTTGTCCTCCAGGTGATATCCTCTACATACCCCTCTTCACCACTTTCAAGCCTTATAAAATCACCTACCCTGATCGTCCTCTCAAGCATTATGTGTAAACCAGCAAACATATTTGCAAGGGTATCCTGAAGGGCAAGTGCCACGGCAAGACCACCAACACCCAGTGCTGTGATAATAGGGGTTATGGATATGCCAAGCCCGCTCATTATAAGCAGTATCCCTGTTACAAGTATTACGCCCTTAATGGTTGCTGTGGCAAGACCTGTAGCAGGTATAGGACTTTTGGCACGATTAACATAGTATTTGAATATCTTTGCTGAAAGACTGGTAAATACAATTGTTACTGATAGCACAAGCGCCACATAAATTATCTTATTTATATAGTTAATATACTTATCGGGAACCTTTGAGAAGGCCACACCTGCATAAAGAGACATTGCAACTGCCCAGAAAATGGTTGGAGTTTTTAAAGTCCTTATTATTACATCATCAACTGTGGTGGTGGTCTTTTTTGCCCATCTTTGAAGTATCCTGAAGCCAATCTCTCTTAAAACAAACAAAACAAAAATGCTTACTATAGTAACCACCGATGGTAGTAAAAGATGTCTGAGGTTTTCCATTAATCTCCTCCGTTGTCCTTTTCAACAGCCTCCCTGATCCTTGTAAATATATCTGGTATTGCCGATGATACCCTGTCCCAGCTCGATATAAGAGGCACGCCAAGTGGGTCTTTCATTATTATATCTGCTGCCTGTTTGATTCCTCTAGTAAAGGTCTCTACTGCCAGACTTTCCTCATGTCGGTCAAAGTGCAGACCGTTTATAGCTGCATCATCTTCATATCGTTTGAGCATGTCCTGAGCGGTTCTCATATATGTAGATATAAGCGTATTAAAGAAACCATCGGAAAAGACTATACCTTCTGATGCCAGTGTCCTGAACATGGACTTACATATATCAACGCACATCTTGTTCAGACCCTTTGAGGCATCAGAGGGAGAGAGTTCCTGGTGTTTATGTTCATAGTTTTCAGCGATGTCAACCTGACAGACCCTTCGCAAAGAGGTATTACGATAAACCTCTGCAAGCACGCCCACTTCGAGTCCCCAGTCGCCGGGTATCCTCAAAACCCTCGCAAGGTCTGTAACCATTGAAAACTCGCCAGCCAGCGGATACCTGAAGCTATCAAAAAACATAAGAAGCTGATTCTCACAACCAAGTATCTTCTGTAATGCCCTGATAAGAGGGGTAACCAGGAGCCTTGTTAACCTTCCATGTAGCCTGTCAGTAACCCTGCTGTAGTATCCCTTGCAGAAATGATAATCAAGATTAGGATTTGTCACCGGGTAAGCAAGCCTCGCAAGCATCTCCCTGTTGTATGTCACTATATCACAGTCGTGAAGCACTATAGCATGAAACTTGTGCTCAGATAGTATGTATCCATAAGCCATCCAGGCAGACCTTCCCTTCCCCTCTTCTCCAACCGGAAGCTCTGCCTCCTCTATAGCCCTGTAAATGGCTTTTATTCTTTCTCCATCATTCCATATAAGTCGTGTTCTCTGTGGAAGCTCGGAAAAATACTCCCTTGCATGCTCAAACTGTTCTCTGCTGCAGGGACCAAGGGTTACGACTACCTCATCAATATACCTGACATCTTTTAGTATTTTTATAATTCCCCTCAGTGCATCACCTTCTAATTCACTGTAAAGAGAGGGCAACACAAGTGCCACAGGCCTCTCAGCAGCATACCAGGTAAGCTCTGCCTCAATCCTTTCTATATCAATATTACCGAGCCTGTGAAAGGTAGATACTATACCAGTCTGATAAAAATCCGACATCCCGTTCCTCCTTTATATTATTGGATTATACCATAA
>CAZEYP010000018.1:15314-45799 GCA_964515925.1 uncultured Nitrospirota bacterium | reverse complement strand
ATCTGAAATCCTAAACTCACCACTCATGTCCCTACCCCCTACACGCTACCCCCTACCCCCTATATTTATATCGCTTCTCTTCCCCTTTCTCCTGTTCTTATCCTTACCACCTCCTGCAGATTATGTACGAATATCTTTCCGTCTCCGATTTCACCTGTCCTTGCAGCTTCTGTAATGATATTGATTATCTCTTCAGCCCTGTCATCCGGCACCGCTACCTCTATCTTCAGTTTAGGAAGAAACTTTACCTCGTATTCCACACCACGATAGACCTCCACATAACCTTTCTGACGGCCAAAACCTTTCACATCCACTACAGTCATTCCATGCACACCCGCATCTGTGAGAGCCTTACGCACCTCATCAAGTTTAAAGTGCTTGATAATAGCCGTAATCATCTTCATAAATAGAACCTCCTGAAAGAATAATAATTATTTATATAATCTATATCATACATTAATTATCTCACTAAATCAATGGAATTTTCTGCAGCTTACAACAGAGTCACTTGTTCAGATTCCAGTCGTAGTAAAGATAGTCAACTGTAAGCCCATATCTGTGTTCTGAAAGAAAGCTTCTTTTGTCATCGTCAAAATAACGAATTATGAAGTCAATTACACCATCAAGGCCCCCAAAGTCCTTCTGGTACCACTTAAATATCATAGAAAGAACGATGCGATGCTCTTCAGGGATTACCACGACCTCGGAGCTGTTAATAAAATTTGTGGCTGCCGTATCGAGTTCTCTGTCTATCCCCTGGGGTGTATAGAACCTGATTGGGGCGCATGAGCGGGAGCCGCAAACAAGGGCAAAGTGTATTCTCGGGTCTAATTCTTCAAGGGCGTATCTTTTTCTTGTATCAAAGGAGCCAAACTGTCTGAAGGGGCGGGAAGGATGTCTTTTATTGGCCCTTAGAATGCCATGCTCTATATCATCAGGTGAGAAGCTATATCCTCCGATAATGTATTTTATTCTGGAGAAAAAGCCCATTACCTCCTTTACAGAGCTTTTTATTCCAAGCTGGATGATACCGTCAACCACTATGGTATTGTAGATATTGATCCAGAAAGAGAGCCCCTCCTGTCTGGTCTTAAGAAGCTCAAGGTCGTAGTTTCTCAGGGCTGCAGTCCAGGAGAAATTGCTTGAATCATAGCCTCTTCCATTGAGTGAATCGAAATACTCATAAAAGCCAAATCTCATGGGCAGTTCAAGTATGTCTTTAGCCACAGAGTCTGCCTTCTGATGGTAGCCGTATCTTCTTAGCCCCTGCATCAGCAGCCAGTTTATATTAATCCATACAGGGCCACGCCAGTAGTTCAGACGGTCAAAGTCCTCCTTCTGGGTGTAGTAGTTAGGGATGCTGAAGCAGTTACCCTGATGAAGGGCACAGAAGCTCTTTGAGTTAAGATACCCGTATATCCTGTCAGCCTGCTCTCTGGTTGGTGCACCACAGAGAAGGGGCATAAAGCCTGCGGCTGTCTCTACATCCACGAGTCTTTTTTCAACAAGATCGTAAAAATCAAACATATGGTGCTCTGTATGATAAAGCCTCTGCCTGATTGCCTTTGAGGTAAACTCATACCAGTAAGCTGGCTCTTCTGTGTCCTGTCCGATTATCCCGGCAATCTCTTTAAGTGCTCCCTGATGGTTTCTGACATATAGAACTAATTATAACACGAAACATAAACAATCTATTATCTTATACACCAATATACATTTTCCCATTTCTTTGATATAATGAAGAAAACAGACAATGATATTATGGAGGTAAACTATGGGTTACACACAGGTAGCACTTGAAGAAAAAATCTACGAGCTTTATCCTGAACTGCAGAAACATAACATTAAGCTCAGCCTCGAATTTGATGATGAGAAAAATGCATGGTTAGTAAAGTTTGAAAAGAATGGAATTAAAAGATACGCTATCCTTGACAAAAAAGATGCCGATGCCTGTATGGATGGTTATGTCTGTATCTACCTGGGCGTGCTTCTTGATCAGTATGTTAATGAATTGAAAAAGACAGAGAGTAGGGTATAGGGTGTAGGGGGTAGCGTGTAGGGAGTAGGGAGTAAGAAAATAAGTTTTGAGTTTTGAGTGTTTAGTGTTGAGTTTAGGATTTCAGAATACTCTGTGTGCTCTGTGGTTTTACTTATTGTTGGAAAATTAGGATTTAGAATTTAGAATCAGAAGGGGGTTATTATGGCAAAAGTTTATGTGGTTTATCACAGCACCTATGGCCACACAAAACTTCAGGCAGAGGCTGTGGCACGGGGTGCAGGTTCAGTGGATGGTGTGGAAGTAGTGCTTCTTACAGCCACAGAGGCAATTGAGCGGATAGATGAACTTGATGGAGCTGATGCCATCATCTTTGGCACCGCCACTTACATGGGTAACATCTCGGCTGAGCTAAAGCGTTTTATGGAGGCATCAGTAAAGAAATGGTTTACACAGGCATGGAAGGACAAGATAGCAGGTGGGTTTACCAACTCAAGCGCCTTCTCTGGTGATAAACTGAACACACTTCAGGGCATAATGACCTTTGCAATGCAGCATGGAATGATATGGGTTGGCAATGCAATGCATCCAGCAGCCAATAGACCTGAGTCAATGAAGACGGTTGATGGCCCGGGCCCTGATACACACAATCGTCTTGGCTCTTTCATAGGTCCTATGGCAGCGAGTTTTGAGGTTAAGCCCCCTCAGGCACCGCCAAAGGGTGATATAGAGACTGCAGAACTTTACGGAAAAAGGGTGGCAGAGATCACATTGATGTTTCTTAAGGGCAGTGGTAAGGCTTAAGAGGTCTTGAACTTCTTTAGTGCTTCCCTGAGCAATTCCACTGAAGGGACATTTGTAAGCCTGCCCGAGGCATCATAGAACATCCTTCAGGAAAAGCCTGTTACAGGAGCAGGTTGGATATCCTTGCCATTTATCAACACTGAGGGAGAGCCTCTGAGGCCAAGCCCTTTAGCCTCATCCTCGGTAATTCTGTAAAAATTTACCTCTGCATCCAATGCCTCTGCTTCAATGGCCTTCTGGATGTTTTCCCTCAATGCCTCCTCAGACCCACAGGTCATTGACATATAACAGTCAATTTTAATCAATTCACATCACTTCCTTTCAATCACCTTTCCCTTATATCCACCGGCCCTGGAGACTGCCTTTTCAAGCTGCTCGTTGGTAACCTTTTCATCCACTACAAGCCATGCCTTCTTTTCCTTGAAAGAAACCTTTACCTTTTTCACGCCTTCAACCCCTTCCAGGGATTTTTTGATCGCAAGGGGTCAGAGTTCACAGACCATTCCCTGAATTTCCATCACCACCTTCTGCTCAACTGCATAGGCAATGGAGACGGAAAGAAAAACAAAAAGGAGCATCAAAACAGTTATTTTTTTAAGCATCTCAAACCTCCTACTAATCAGGGTGTAGGGTGTAGATGGTAGTAAAAAACTCTAAAAGCCATCTTCCATACACCCTATTGCCTGTTTTTATAACTATTCTCTATTGCCTATTGCCCATTGCCTATAGATTATAGCCTTTTTATCCTACACCCTACCCCCTACCCGCTACCCCCTGTCTTCATTCTATACAGCATGGCATATCTGATATGTCTTCATCAAAACTCTGGGCAACCTTTTTAAGCACCTCGCTTACAGTGGGGAATATGTGTACCGTATCTCTTATATCATAGATGGTCATTCGGTTTTTGATGGCATAGGCTGCGGTGGTTATCACCTCAGAGGCATGGGGGCCTACCATCTGAACACCTGCCACCTCTTTTGTCCCGGGATGCACCACCATCCTTATCAGACCTTCTGCCTCTTTCATAAGGGCAGTTTTTTCAATATGCTTAAGTGAGAGGGTCCTACAAAGGCAGACATTATACCTCTTCATGAACTCATCCTCAGTCATGCCAACACTGGCAAGTTCAGGAGAGGTAAATACAGCCCTTGGAATAAGGCCATAGTCTATCTCAGCCTTATCCTCAAACATATTCCTTACGGCGGTAGTGCCCTGTTTTGCAGCCACTGTCTCAAGGGGCATTATACCTGTCACATCGCCAGCAGCAAATATATGGGGGCTACTGCTTTGCAAAAAACCGTTTACCTTTATAAAGCCCCTTTCATCGGTCTGAACCCCTGCTTCCTCAAGCCCAAGCCCCATGGTATTACCCCTAAGGCCGGTGGCAATGAGGAGCTTTTCTGCAGTTGCATGCTTTATGGATTCTCTGCCATGCTCAAAGAGCACCTCAACTTCGGTATCATTATTTTTTATACTAACAACTCTGGTATCAGTTATGATTTCAATGCCTTCTTTAAGGAGTATCTCCTGAAGTTTTTCTGCTACTATGGGGTCGAATCTGGTAAGAATCCTCGGGGAGCGTTGAATAATCGTGGTCCTGATTCCGAAGCGATAAAATATCTGAGCAAACTCCACGGCCTCTGAGCCACCACCAAGGATTATTATAGATGCAGGTTTTTCTTTAAGGTCAAAGACCGTCCTGTTAGTAAGGTAAGGGACATCATGGATGCCATCAACCTCAGGGATATAGGTTGATGCACCTGTTGCAACAAGAAAGTATCTACCCTCAAAGACCTGCCCCGAGACCTCTATCCTGCTATCATCAACAAAACGGGCCTTACCCTCGATGTATTGCACATGCTTTTTGGTCTTTAAAACCTTCAGGTAGTTTGTTTCCTGAAATTCGGTGACCATCTCACGGGTCTCTTTAAGTGCTTCAATAAAATCAGCCGAGCCTGAGAAGGATAAAGCCCTGAAGGTGTTTTTCATGGCAGAGTAAATAAGCCCTGCCTGATGGAGCATAATCTTTGAAGGGATACAGCCCACATTCACGCAGGTGCCACCAAGGGGCACAATGGTGCTGTCGTTTATCAGCAGGGTCTTAAGGCTGAGTTTTTCAGCCCTGTGTGCTGCAGCAAAACCTGCGGCTCCTCCACCTATTATTATAAGGTCATAGTGCATAATGTCTCATTTAAAATTCATATGGCCAGTTATTAGGGTTAATGGAGGGTTATTTCATGTCAACGGTTTTTATACCCTCTGCAAGGATCATCTTTATCAGGCTCTGATAAGGAACATCAAGCCTGTGTGCAGCTCTTTTAATATCCTCTATCAGATGTTCGGGTAAGCGTATAGAGATAGTTCTTGTTGTAGGTTTAAGGTCTGGAAATGTTGCCCTTTCTGCTTTGCTCCAGTCTATATATTCAGTTGAGTCATGTTCTGCCCAGAAAAGCCTCTCTTTGTCTTCTGACCTGAAGAGGGGTATTTTTTTATGTTTCATTGTAAAATCTCCTTTCCTTTTTATTCATATCTCTTGCAGAAATTATCCTTATCCTGTCCTGCCTTATTGTAAAAACTATGAATAGAAGCCTTCCGTTATTTGTTTTGCCAAGTGCATAGTATCTATCTTCCTTTTGTGAATGTTTCAGGTCTGGTTTTACAACTAATGGTTTGTTGAAAAACACCTCTTCACATTCTGTCCAGTGAACACCATGTTTTTTGAAATTTTTGTCAATATTGCCCTCATCCCACTGAAAACCTGTTATGCCTTCAAAATTAATCATTGTATATAATCATTATATACACTTTCATTGGGTGAGTCAATAATGGAAAGAAAAAAACTTACCCATAAATCCACAATATAATCTTTCTGAAAGTAAGGGAAAAGACCACAGCCACAAGACCCACCCAGAATATCCCACGGGCTATCTTACGGTTACGGATATCCTCGGCACAGTCGCAGGAGGGTTTTCTGATGTAGAGATTTACAAAAGAGTAGCCAAGCATCAAAAAGGCAGCACCAAGAAGATAGGGACGATACTTCTCAAGAAAGGAAAGTTTACTAAAAAAGCCTGCTGATGTTCCAAATATCACAAATATTGCAGGCCCCACACAGCACGAGGCTGCAAGGAAGGAGGCGATTATGCTTCCAAGCCCTGTGTATTTTGCCTGTTTCATCTTACAGTCCTACCCTTAATAGACATTGCTGCCCAGATAACATTGTAGGCAACGCAGAACTGGGCATCGTCCTTTCCAAGTGCAGTTTTAAGATGAACAAGAAAGATGGGTCTGTCCTGGGAATGAACAAAATGAGATACTGAACAGGAAATCAACCCTCGACCGTTCCGTCTCTCAATCTCACAATCCTGCTTGCACGGTTGATGATTTCCGGATCGTGGGAGGAAAATACAAAGGTTACACCCCTTTCTGTGTTTTGCTGATGAAAGAGTTCTATTAGCTGCTGGCCTGTTTTATGGTCAAGGTTTGCAGTGGGTTCATCTGCCAGCACCACAAGAGGCCTGGTAACCAGTGCCCTTGCGACTGCTACCCTCTGCTGCTGTCCGCCTGACAGCTCAGGTGGCCTTCTTGCCTCAAGCCCTTCAAGTCCCACTGCCCTGATAATCTCCGATACCCTGTGTGTCCTTTCAGTTTTTTTCAAACCCATAAGAAGCAGCGGATACTCTATGTTTTCATATACGCTCAGCACTGGTATAAGGTTAAATGACTGAAAGATAAAACCTATCTTCTGATGCCTTATTGAAGCAAGTTTCCTTCTTCCCATGTTTCTTATATGAATTCCATCAAGAAAGAGCTCACCGTTGTCGGGTCTGTCAAGGCAGCCTATAATGTTAAGAAGTGTAGTTTTTCCAGAGCCGGATGGTCCTGCCACGCACACAAACTCACCCTGCTTTATCCTTAAACTGACACCGTTAAGGGCTGTTACTGCAACCTGCCCGATTTGGTAGGTCTTTATTATGTTTTTCAGCTCAATCATTCTCAGACATGCCTCAATGCATCTACTGGATTAAGCCTTGCTGCCTTCAGAGATGGATAAAGCCCGGCAACAAGGGCTGTTAGAAAGGTTATTACATCTGCCTTTATTATGTCCCCTGGTAATGCGTATGCCTTCAGTACATGACTGAACGCCATGTGTTGATTTGCACTGGTAAACTGGTTAAGGTCAACGCCATGCTGCCTTAGATAAAGGCATACCAGATACCCTGTTAGTGTGCCAATCACACAGGCAATAATGCCAAGGAGGGCAGATTCTGAAAGCACTATGGTTACAATGCCTTCAGGTGGAGTGCCTATTGCTGTAAGGGTTCCAAACTCCCTGAACCTTTCAAAAATCAGCGTTGTCATTGTATTGGTAATTCCCATTGCAACTATTGCAAACACTATGATTATCAGGAGGCTCATGGTGGCGTTGTTTAACTGCATTATCTGTTTTACATCAGGGGCGATCTCATCCCACGACATAACCCTGTATTTTTTTAAAACCTCGGAACCCTTTAATGCCTCTTTTACCTCTGCCTCATCCTGTCTGTCTGTAAGAAGCACAATAGAGCTATAACTATTGTTTACACCCATGAGTGCCTGAAGCTTTTTTAGATGTATGTAGATATGGGTTCTGTCAAAGGTAGAAAGCTCGGTGCTGTAAACACCTGTTACTGGCAAGGAAACGCGTCTTGGAAACCCCTTTGAGTCCTGAAATACGAGTGTAAGAGACTCACCGTATTTAAGCCCCAGGCTTTTAAGTAATGCTCTGCCCACAAGGAGACCGTCCCTGCTTTCAAGGTAATCACCCTTTATGAGTCGCGTTTTTATAAATGTGATGAGGGATTCTTTCTCAGGAACAATACCTGTAAGAACCACAGAACCACTTTTTTTCTCAGACATTGCAATGGCAGTTGTCCTGAGCCTTGGGGCTACTGCCTTAATGGGGAGCCTCTTCAGGGAATCTTTTATTCTTACAAGGTCATCGTTACTGAGATAGTCGTTTATAAACAGTCCTACCTCAAAGCCCTCTGGATGTATCTGGAAAGAGCCAACATCAAGATTGACAGTGCTTGCATACATCTGTCTGTGAAGTCCTACCTTAAGGGCCTGAAACACGATGAGGCAGAAAAGACCAAAGGATATGGCAATGATGTTAAAAAGGGTCCTCCTCTGGTTTCTCCAGAGATTTCTGAAGGCTATGTAAAGATAGTATTTCACTGCATCGCGCCCCCGAAGGATTCGTCGTAATGGGGGTTTACACCGGCATCGGAGATAGGATTTTCAGGAAAAAACCGGACCAGTTCAGAGACTCCCCTTAGCCTGAATAGTATCTTAAGGAGATTTATTGCATAACTTGCATCAATCCAGAAGCCTGCTCCTTCAAGTACCCTGAAGCCCCTTACAGCCTCAGCGATTGCATATTGCACAGCCTGGGCTACGGTGTTACCGAATGTATCTGAGATGCTCTCAATCTTATCGGGGCGCTTTATCATTTCTTTAAGCCTCTGCTTTTCACTTTTACTTCCCTCATGCCATATCAGAGAGACAAGGTAGTTGTGCCTTCTGTCTTTCAGATCAATCTTTATGTCTGTAATATCGTCGATACACTGAAGTGCCATTCCAATGCTGAACACACCCCTGTCGGCAAGCATCAGCCTCTCTGTTGTCTCTTTATCCCTTTCAATGAGCCTTGGTGCCACAAATGCAAGCCTTAAGAGGTTTCCGCCTTTCTGAGTGTGAACCTCTGCAAGCACTCTCCGGGGCTCTATAATCTCATCCACTCCCCCTTCCTCACCTGCCTCCTCAAGCCCTATCTCAAGCAGTGCCCTGAACAGGGTGTTTTCAACCATCAAAGCTGACAACCCCAAAAGAAGCCCATCCCTTTCAGCATCAATTAACACACGATAAAGAAGCCTGTCAAAAAGCAGTATATGCATTATGCTCGGGAAAAATCCTTCTTTTCCAAACCTGACGGGAAGCATGAATTTGTTTTCTCTATCAAGGATGTTATCAGTAGAGGTTACTATTCCCCTCACTGAGTGGTTAAGCATTCCATAAAGCCGCTGTCTTTCGACTGGGATGCCTACGGAGTCGTATATAGAGAGAAACAGGATAGAGAAAATGTTTTTTTCAATGTATCTGGGGCCAAGAGGATTTTTCCTTTCTGTAAAGACAAACCTCTCAGGGACAATGTCTTTAAGGTAATCAAACAGGGCCAGTTCAACCTCCCTGTGTAGCCTTGAAAAGGCGGTAAGCTTTTTAATCAGTTGGGCTGTGTTTTTCATCTCTTTATCCTGAAAGGCAGTAAGAAGGGCACTTCCTCAGAGTATTTAACAAACTCGCTACCAAACCTTCTCTGTAATCGTCTTTCCTCTTTTCTTAGAAACCTGACCTCAAAAAAAAGCATTAGAGGTATTGAAAAAACAAGCATCCCTGTGCTTCTTAATAAAACCGCTACACCCACAGCAATAAGGTCATAACCCAGAAACATGGGATGCCTACATATTGCATATGAGCCCTCCTTTACAAGCCTCTTTGGTGGCTTTCGGTAATTTGGTGTTCCTTCACCAAAGTGCCTCAGGTCATAAATAGACCTGAATATCAATATCAATCCAAGGAGGGTCAGTATTAAACCTATCAAATATATTAACATAACCGATGGGATGCTGCCTATACCTGTAACCCTTTCAAAGAGCCTTCCTGATGTGATAATCAAAGCAGGGACGACTACCCAGTAGATGAAGGCATCCCTTATCTGATACAAAAGTATGGAAGGCTCCAGGGAGAAGATGTTTTTCATCTTAACAGCAGGCACCGCCTGTGCAGGAGTCTTCTGTTGTTGAAGGCTTCTCAGTGGCAGGGGCGCATTCAAAAATTCCATAATGGACAGACCTGTCACCAACTACATCGAAGTGCTCACTGAATCTTGTCTGCTGAAGCATCATTGCCGTGTTTCCACAGACAAGCATGGGTTTTCCGGTGATAAACCTGTGGTGGTCGTCTAATTCGAAGAAATGAGGAAAGCCAGGGATTGTGCCTTTGTAAATAGCAATCTGTCCGTAATCCTCACAGCGGTCCTCAAGCCCGTAGAGTTTAAAGGCACGGATGGTTATAGAATAAAAATCAACCATACCTATCTTCTCTTCTATTTCAGGATTGTCAAGGGTGATTTTCTTTTTTGAAACAATCCTGTAGTCTCTGATGCCAAGTTCAAGCAGTAGCCTGCGGAAGTCCTCTATGTACATGGCACCTGCCAGACATTCACCTAAAAGCACAGGGTCATCTCTCAGATGAGCAGGCACTCTGCGACCTGTGAAGAGATCAGAAAAGTATAGTTCACCACCGGGTTTAAGCACCCGGAATATCTCACTGAATACCGCCTTTTTCTCAGGCGAGAGGTTTATAACACAGTTTGATATCACAATATCAATGGAGTTGTCCTTAATGCCTGAACTGTGGAGGTCCTCTATAAAGCCTTTTTTGAACTCCACATTTGGCCTTCTGTAGCCAAACCTCTCCATCTGGGCCTTCAGGTTCCTCCTTGCAACCTCCAGTTGTTCCTCTGTCATGTCAATGCCGATAACCCTGCCTGATGGGCCCACAAGTTTTGAAGCAACAAAGCAGTCCCTTCCAGTGCCACAGCCAAGGTCAAGCACAGTGCAGCCCTCAATGGCCGGGGGGATGGGGGATCCGCAGCCGTAGAATTTCTCTACCACCTCATGCACGATATAAGGCATAACATCACGCACATAGGAAGGCATTGAGTCGCCTGTGCAGCAGGCAGAGGTCTTGAGGTCCCTGGTGCCTGAGAGTTTCTTCCCGTAATATTCGCTTACCTTTTGATGGGTTTTGCTTTTTATAAGCTCTCCCTGACAGGAACTACCCCTTCCAACGGTGCAGGCATAACAGTGCTCAAGGATGGTTATCTCTGGTGAGAAATCGTCAAGGTCAATCTCCCAGAACTTCTTGTTCTCGTAGCCTTTGATCCTGTGTCCAAGGGCGAGATTGAAGTCGCAGTCATAGACATGACCCTGATAGTCAACAGAAATAATGCTTCTACACATGATGGATTCAATGGTTTCAGGATTAAACTGGCTTTTCAGTTTCTCAAGATATTCGTCAATTATGCCCTGTCTTTCAAGCGCCCTTCTGAACCTTCCCACCGGTGCGTTTACAATTGAGATAAGATTGTTAAACTGGATACCGTATCTTTCGCCAAGGACCTTTTTGAATTGCCTCTGGAGTTCTTCCTGCGGTGGGGGCAGTTCTGGTCCCAGGGGGTTATAGACAAGATCAAGATAGAGGCCATTTGAGCCAAAGCCCAACTCATTGAGTTTCTTGATCATTTCAATAGATTTCTGAAATACACCACGCCCGCGCTGCCTGTCGGTTTCATCAGGAAAGAGCCCCGGGAGTGAGGCTATTACCTTAACCCTGTGTTTTCTGTATAATTCCACAAACCTCTGGTACTCAGGCATGTCAAGCACCGTAAGACTGGTTCTTACGGTCAGATGCTTTTCAGCATCTGAGAGTTTTTTTATAAATAGAGGAAGGTTTGGATTAAGTTCAGGTGTACCGCCTGTAAATTCCACCTCTTTGATGGGTGAGTTAATGAGTTTTTCTATTATACGCACTGCCGTTTGTCTGTCCATGTTTTTTGTGCCCCGTGGGGATGCCCCAATATGACAGTGACGACAGGACTGGTTACAGCGGTTTCCAATATTTATCTGGATGGTCTTAATAGTTGATTTTTTGATAGATGTTTCAGTTAATTCCCTGACTTTCTGCACTGAATAACCTCCTTTGCAATAATTCTCAACACATCCCTTACTTCTGCTTATTTTAACAGAAATTATTTTGAGATTGTATTAATTATTGTATTTCAGATTTCACCTCAGCCCGCACTTACAGGGCAGACCCTTCTGGTAACCACAGGTGCAGGTTGAAGGGCAGTTGTTTGTTACATCCCTGACCTGTTCAAAGTTCAGGTGGATAAATACCCTTTTGGGTGGAAAATTTCCCGGGTCCTTATCAAGACTGTGTGCAATAAAGTGAAGTTCTGTTTCATCGGCTGCAGCAATTGAGGAGTCTGCAGGGTGTTTGGGGCTGTAATAGCCTGTTCTGTCGTGATTGTAAATGGCCTGTGTAAAAGTGTCTCTGATTCGCTCGGTGTACATGATATGTCCGTCAAGTCCCTTGTAAATGAGTTTTCCGTTTACATATACATCCGCTGAGCCAAGGAGTCAAGAAGTGTTATAACCATTGAAACCAATACTCCCTTGATCCCTTTCATGACAAAACCTCCTTCCCTTTTTTATTTATGTTTAACCATATCACGAAACAGATTTGCAGAAAGTAATGGACATTACAGTTAAGCTACATGTTGCAAAAAGCAACCTCAGAGGACACAGAGCTTACAGAGATTGAAGAGGTTTAAATAGTTTTACAAATTTCACTTTCAGTAAGATATGGGGAACAGATAAAAACAGAATGAATGCCACGGGAATATTGGGTTTCAGATCGCTCTAATCAGTATTTTATGCAACTTTAACCCAATTAACAAGCCTTCCCACACCTGTAATCTCAACCTCCACCCTGTCGCCGGGTTTAAGCTGCCCCACGCCTGGCGGGGTGCCAGTGGCGATTATGTCACCGGGTAGAAGCGTCATTATCTTTGATACAAAGGAGATAATCTCCTCAACAGAAAATATCATATTTTTTGTGCTTCCCTGCTGGCGGAGCTTTCCATTAAGGAAGAGTTTTATCTCCATCTCATCAGGCACCTCATCAGGGCTTACCACATAGGGGCCAAAGGGGGCAAAGGTGTCAAAACCCTTTGCGCGTGTCCATTGGCCATTTTTTTTCTGAAGGTCCCTTGCGGTGACATCATTAAAACAGGTATAACCAAGGATGAATCCTTTTGCCTCATCAGGACTGACATTTCTACACCTTCTGCCAATAACTACAGCAAGCTCTGCCTCGTATTCCACCCTTTTTGATGCAGATGGGATTACTATATCTTCACCATGGGCAAGGCAGGCTGTTGGAGGCTTGAGGAATATAATTGGCTCTTCAGGAGGCGACATGCCCAGCTCTTCGGCATGATCACGGTAGTTAAGCCCCACGCAAATAATCTTTGATGGCTTAACAGGTGTCAGAATCTTCAGGTTTTTAAGAGGAATTCGCTTTCCTTTGTGCTCACCATAGAGTGGAAAAAAACTCTTTCCCTTAACAATTCCCTTGAGGGTTTTTCCTTTATAAATCCCCCTGCAGAAAAGCATGGAACATCCTCCCTCTAATTAAGAAGTTGACATCAAATTGAGTTTGCTATAGTCTAACAATAAGGGTTATAAATATCAACATAGAGAAAATTATTAAAGCTTAGGTGTCCTGGGTGAATTTGAGTAAGAGGAATGGGGCATACCGAAGCATTATAAAGCAAAGGACATCTCAGTTTCAAAAGAACATAAGGGAGGATAAAGATGAAAAAGATATTTGTCTTATTCACTGTTCTGATACTTATCACCCCTTCTATCGCATACTCAGAGATAGTGGGGCGTGATGTGAAGTACAAAGACGGTGCCACAGAGCTACAGGGCTACATTGCCTACGACAGTTCAATAAAAGGCAAAAGGCCAGGTGTGCTGATAGTTCACGAATGGACTGGTATTAATGACTACATCAAAGACAGGGCACGAAGGTTTGCCTCCCTTGGTTATGTGGCCTTTGCAGCAGACATCTATGGCAGAGACTATCGGCCTGAAACTCTGGAGGATGCAGAGAGGGTTTCTTATAGATTTAAAAAGAATGTCAAACTATTAAGAAGAAGGCTGAATGCAGGGCTCAAAAGGCTTAAATCCTTTCCACAGGTTAATCCAGGGTTGATTGTTGCTGTGGGTTACAGCTTTGGAGGTATGGCTGTGCTTGAGCTTGCCAGAACAGGAGTGCCGCTTAAAGGTGTGATAAGTGTTTACGGCTCTCTGTACCCTGATGTTAAGAGCAGTTCCAATATAAGGACAAGGGTGCTTGTGCTTCACGGTGGAGACGACCCCTTTGTGGGCTCTGATAAACTCTTAAGGCTCTGGAGAGAGCTTCAGTCATCGGGGGTTCAGTGGGAGATACACATTTACGGTGGTGCGGTACATAGCTTTACAAATCCAGAATCAGGGGATGACCCATCGGTGGGTGTTGCCTACAACCCCTATGCAGACAGACATTCCTGGAAAATGATTAAGGAGTTTTTATATGAGGTGTTCAGATAGTAGAGGCTGATAAATGAAAAACCTGCCTTTTCATTGAACTGTCTCTATTACAATACACTTCAAAAACAAAAAATCAAGTTAATCTTTTTTTGTTTCCTCCTCCCCACATGCCCTGCCTTTAAAGTGAAAGAAAAACCTGAGGGTCTTTCTGACACGCTCAGAAAATAGTTTTGTTGAAAGGAGACTTCCTGCCACCCGCTTGTTAATCTCTGAAAGGGTGGGGTAGGGATGAACCGATGAGGCAAGTGTGGAGAGTTTCACTCCTCCATTAAGTGCTGCCACCCACTCCGAAAGTAGTTCGCCTGCATGAAGCCCCAGTATCTGCACACCAAGGGGGTGTCCCTTTCTGTCAATCAATAACTTTATCAAACCAGAGGGTTCACCCTCTGCAAGGGCACGGTCATTGTCTTTAAAGTGTTCTTTCCACAGGGTGTATTCAATGCCTGCCTTTTTTGCCTCTTTTTCTGTAATCCCTATACAAGCAAGTTCAGGGTCTGTATAGATGCACCTTGGCATAAATTTATAATTGATCTTCCTTGGTATATGAAATATGGCATTTGCAATCACCACACCGCCTTCATAGCCAGCGGCATGGGTAAACTGGTATGTGCCTGTTACATCGCCTGCACCGTAGATGTGCATCTGGGTTGTTCTGAGCCTCTCATCAAGTTTTAGTCCCTTCGGGCTAAAATCAACACCAATTTTCTCAAGGTTAAGTCCCTCAAGATTTGCCTTACGTCCCATTGCAACAAGCAGTGTCTTTGAAGTTACAGATTTTTTCCTGCCCTCATGCTCAAACACAACCTTCTTGATACCCTCTGTCTCAGCGACCTCAATTAGTTTTGTGCCTGTGAAAAACCTGACCCCCTCTGACTCAAGCACCTTCATTACTTCTTCTGCCATGTCCGGGTCTTCCTTTGTGAGTATCTGGGGGCTTCTTTGAATTACTGTTATATCTGTTCCAAGCCTTGCGAAGGCCTGTGCCATCTCAACTGCAATGGGGCCACCGCCAAGCACCACCATTGATGAAGGCAATGCCTCAAGGGAGAATACCTCCTTATTGGTGAGGTATTCTACATCCTGAAGTCCTTTCACTGGTGGTGCCGAAGGAGAAGAACCTGTTGCTATTACCCACTTTCTGGCAGAGCAGGTCTTTCCGTTTAGATTTATGCTGTGTTCGTCTTTGAAAAAGGGTTCACCAAACTCCACCTTTACCCCGAGTCGGCAGAATCTCTCAGGAGAGTCGTGTTTTTGAATGGTCTGGATAACCGACTGAATCCTTTTAGCCAACTCTCTGTAGTCAACCCTTCCGATAGAGGCCTCAGGAAGGCCAAACCTCTTTGCGTTTCTTATCAGGTGATAGAGCCTTGCGGTTTTTATAAGTGTCTTGCTTGGCACACAGCCGTAGTGAAGGCAGTCACCACCAAGGTGAGGTTCTTTCTCTATAAGTAATACCTTTACCCCAAGTTGTGCTGAACCTGCTGCCACTGTAAGCCCTGCGGCTCCGCCGCCAAGTATTCCTATGTCGTAGTTGTATTCAGGCATGTGCTTCTCTCCTTTTCTTATAAAACCCGATCCCCTTTTTTGCAATCAGCGGGAAAAGGCCAAGTAGCACAAAGGAAACTATCACACCTGGCGACATGATGCCGCTTAAGGATTTAATCTTTGCAAGTTGAGTCCCAGCGTTTACATAAACAATGGTGCCAGGAAGCATTCCCACCTGAGATACCCAGTAAAAGGTCCATGTTCTCAGTGTGGTAGGCCCCATTGCAAGATTTATTAGCCAGAAGGGAAACACAGGAATGAGTCTTAAGGTGAAAAGATAAAACTTTCCTTCCCGTTCAAGACCCTGATTTATCTTTTTTATTCTGTTTCCAAACTTACTCTGAACCCAATCTCTCAGGACAAATCGGGAGACCAGAAAGGCAAGGGTTGCCCCAATGGTGCTCGAAAATGAGACTACCACTGTGCCCACCACGAGCCCAAATAGCGCCCCCCCTGCAAGTGTCATCACTGCTGCACCTGGAAGTGAAAGGGATGTAACGATTATGTATATCAGGGCATAGGAGAGAATAACCAGCACCCTGTGGGTTTCATAAAGTGTCTGAAACTTATGACGGGATGCCTTTAGATACTGAAGATTAAGGTACTGTCCAAGGTCAAACACAAAGAACAGGGCGACCACTATGGCAATAACCAGCAGGATAATTATCTTTTTTTTCATTCTTCTACTTTCTCAATTTCAGATACTCTTTTATTAATGCCCTGGTTGAAGAGTCATGCTCATCAGATACATTGCCTGTGGAGAGTTCCTTCTGAATCCTCTTTGCAAGCTGTTTTCCAAGTTCCACACCCCATTGGTCAAAACTGAATATGTTCCAGACCACACCCTGAACGAATATCTTATGCTCATACATGGCAATCAATGCCCCCAGGGTATAGGGGGTGAGTTTTCTTATCAAAATAGAATTGGTGGGTTTGTTTCCTTTAAATACCCTGAAGGGTTTGAGTTTTTCAATTCGCTCTTCTTCAATGCCAGAGGCCCTCATCTCTTCAACCACTTCCTCCTCGGTCTTACCTTTCATCAGTGCTTCGGTCTGGGCAAGAAAGTTTGATATAAGAATATCATGATGCTCACCAACGGGGTTATGACTTTGAGCTGGTGCGATGAAGTCACAGGGAATCAGTTTGGTGCCCTGATGGATTAACTGGTAAAATGAATGCTGGCCATTGGTGCCCGGTTCTCCCCAGATTATATAGCCTGTCTGGTAGCTGACCTCGTTGCCTGATCGGTCAACAAACTTGCCATTGCTTTCCATGAATGCCTGCTGAAGATATGCTGGCAGACGATGTAAGTATTGGTCGTAGGGCAGTATTGCCTCTGTTTGTGAGCCAAAAAAATTGTTATACCAGAGACTGATCATGGCAAGTATAACCGGAATATTCTGTTCAAGGGGGGTCTCTCTGAAGTGGCGGTCCATTGCGTGGGCACCTTCAAGGAGCATAACAAAGTTATCAAAACCAATAGTGCAGGCAATTGAAAGCCCAATTGCAGACCAGAGTGAGTATCTTCCTCCAACCCAGTCCCAGAACTCGAACATATTCTCAGGATCAATCCCGAATTCCCTTACCCTTTCGGTATTTGTTGACACAGCAACAAAGTGCTTCTTTACTGCCTGGGTGTCCTTTGCACTTTCGAGAAACCAGTTTCTTGCAGTTTCAGCATTGGTCATGGTCTCCTGTGTGGTGAATGTTTTTGATGCTACTATGAAAAGTGTGGTCTCTGGATTAAGTTTTTTAAGTGTCTCTGTTATATGAGTGCCGTCAATGTTTGATACAAAATGAGGTGTTATGTGCATCCAGTAGGGCCTCAGTGCCTCTGTGACCATGTAGGGGCCAAGGTCAGAGCCGCCTATACCAATATTTACAATATCTGTTATGGGTTTGCCGGTAAAACCCTTCCATTTGCCAGAGAGTAGTTGTTCTGAGAATCGATGCATCTTTTCCAGTACCCTGTTTACTTCAGGCATCACATCTGTGCCATCTACGAATGTGGGTGTGTTTGAGCGGTTTCTCAGTGCTACATGAAGCACAGCACGGCCTTCTGTTTCGTTGATCTTCTCTCCAATAAACATTGCCTCAATGGCCTTGTTAATGCTGCACTCCCTTGCCAGTGTTAAGAGGAGTTCAAGGGTCTTTTCGGTTATGATATTTTTTGAGAAATCAACAAGCATATCTTCAAAACGAAGTGAGAACTTTTCAAAACGATCAGGGTCTGAAGCAAAGAGGTCACGCATGTGCACACTCTTCATCTGCTGGTAATGCTCCATGAGTTCTTGCCAGGTCTTAAGTGTTGTGGGGTTTATCTTTTTAAGCATCTTTCACTCCTTTAAGCCAAAAGTTATTGTTATAATAATAGATTAATCTATATGTTCTTTAAGTAATCAGGCTTACATTTCTACCACTTCCCAATACACCAAATATACTTTTAACAAATTTCTAAATCCTAAATTCTAAATCCTAAACAAATCCCAAGCTACAATTCCTCAAATTATAAATCCATTGGTTATTGGCAGCTCACAGCTCATAGTTAGAAGTATCAAGGCAACTAACCCTGTAAACGCTATAAACGCAATTAACCCTATAACCAATACACCAATATACCAATTTACCATCTTTAATAATGATACTCGTGCCTTGGATGTCCTGGATGATATGTTGGCTCTCCCCTTTTTGAATAGGTCTGACAGCCATAAATGGAAAACAGGAAGGTAAGAGACAGGATAAAATACAATGTCTTTTTCATAAATTTTCTCCTCCTTAATTATTCCCATCTTACAAAATTATTATACATCAAAAGCTATTTCTGTGCCTGAAGCTTCTGTCCTCCTTTTTTAAATGCTCAGGCTATTTATAGTACACTGGTGGAGAACTGAGTGATTTGAGAAATTCCTCCAGATACAGTAGTTCCTGATCTGTAAGTGCTCCGTGCTCCAGGTCTGCAGGTCTTATACTCTCAGGCATATCTCTGTAGAAATGAAGCACCTCGTGAAGTGTGGAAAACTGACCTGCGTGCATGTAGGGTGCCCTTTCTGCCACATTCCTCAAGGTTGGTGTTTTAAAGGCTCCTTTGTATTTAAAGACATCAGTGCTCATAAACCTGAGTGTCCTGCACTGCCGTGGTTTTGCATCACTGTAACGACTCAGGCAGTTAAACTCATCTGTCAGAACCTTTACAATAGCAGAAGCCCTTCCATCATCAGGTGGAAGTCCCCGTGGCTGGGGGACATGGATGTTGTGAAAGTCGTAGTCTGTAAACATCGGGCCGTTGTGACAGTTAATGCACTTTGCCTTTCCAATGAACAGCCTGAGCCCTTTAACCTGCATCGGTGTGAGTATCTCTGATGCCTTTTCTATATCGCCTTTCAGTATTGCCTTTACATACCTGTCAAATGGAGCAGGTGTGGGCATTATGGTTCTTACAAATGCGCCGATTGCTTTACCAACATTTACATATATCTCGTTGACAGCCTGTTTTGTCTTATCAGGAAGGGTAACCCAGAGCTTCAGTGCCTTCGGGTCGTCAGGCGAGGGTTTTGCCTTTAGAGGAAGCTTTTTTTCGTCAAAATCTGGAAGGCTTCCAAATACCCTTTCATATTCATCCTTATAAAAGTGCTTGATAACCACCGCTACCTGCGTCCTTGTAAATCCATGCTCCACAGGACTTTCAATGGGGCCAAGTGCCTGTGCCCAGGTGGAGTCCTTTCTTCCATCCCAGAAAAGCCAGGGAGAATAGGCAACTCCTATCAGCGGCATGGTTCTTCTTTTTGTAAAGCCCATACCATGGGCAAGCGGAAGGCTGTCGGCAAAGTTCATGTTTTCAGGATGACAGGTTGCACAGGAGACCTTCTTGTTTCCACTGAAGCGGTTTTCAAAAAAGAACTTCCTGCCAAGCCTTATGGCAGCAGGATTTCCGTCGTATCGGTTTGAAGGGTCCTTTGGTGGCGGCGGAAGGGAGCCAAGCCAGAGACTTTTCAGTATCTGTTTTTCCCTTTCAGACCATTTGTGAAGGTCATCAATGGCATGAACCGAATTAATGGATATGCATAGAAATAGTATCGCTATTATCAGAATAAAAAGTCGTTTCATCTTTGCCTCCTATTGAATATCCAGCTGAAATGTTACCGTGTCCATGCCTTTTGAAGAGTGTATGTGAAGCTTTACCACCCACCAGCCTGGCATCTGAAACTTCATCCCATCAATTATGTATCTGCCAGCAGGCAATTCTTCAACCATCTGTGGCTCGGTGGGCAAACCATGACCATGCTCGGGCATATCTCCTGTAACAGTAATACGGGCACCTGTAACAGGATTTCCTTTTTTATCTTTAACCGTCACCTCCCAGGCGTGAATGGTGTTTATCCTTATGGGGTCGATTTCGGGTTTGTAAGAGACCCTGTAGAGCCCCTTTTCAGATATCTGAGTCCTTGAGGTATCTATCTTTTCAGGTATTTTCACATGTTTGTGCATCATCATTCCAGTGACTTCAGGGAAATCAAATACCGCTGTATCGGTTACTCCGTTTTTTGACACCATTATTCTCAACTGCCAGTGCCCACCCATGGTAAGCACCAGATTGCTTACATGATAAAGCCCGCCACCCTTTTCCTCTATCCATGGCTCAATGTCTATACCATGCCCCATCTCTGGCATCCAGGGCTGTATTGTTATCTCTGCATCGGTAACATCTCTGTCTTTGTTGTCATGAAGAACAAGGTCTATCTCGTTTTTACCCTGTTTTAAAATACCACTCTTTATTACCATCTCGACACTATAGTAGCCCTTCTGAGTTATCTCGAACAGGCTCTTTTCAAAGTGTTTGGTAAATCCCTCTATCTTGCCCTTTGGTTTGTATTTCATATGTGCTGATGTGGTAATGGCTAAGAACATCAAAGTTAAAAATACCATTGTTGATAATGTTCCCCTTCTCATATATCCTCCTGATTTTAAAATTCTAAATTCTAAATCCGAAACAAACCCCAAATCCCAATTTCACAATTTACCAAGCTTTCACTATTTCACTCTTTCTCCTGATAACTAATAACTAATTACTAATTACCATTGCACCAATTATTAACTTGACCACTTGACCCCTTTCTTTAGAATTTAGTGCTTCGTGCTTAGGATTTATTTTCCTGTCCATTGCCTTAATTATAACTCCTTATTCTCCTCTTTTCTACTGGAGTTATTTTCATCCTCGTGCAAATCCATTGCCCCCTCAAGTACCCATCCACAGTAGGGACAGACAATCCGTTTGCTACTAATCGTGAGGTCACCTTCTTCAACATACCAGAATGGCATCTCTCTGCCGCACTGGTAACATATATTACCTTTTACCATAGTATCTTAATATTACCACATAAAGTGTAAGCTTTATTACATTACAGGAATAATCGGCTATAATAGAATTAATTATGACAACATCGAGAACAAAGCTCTGGTATCTGAAGAATCTTGACATATTCAGTCATCTTAGAGATGAAGAGTACCGAATGCTTGACGAATACTCCCAAATGAAGGAGGTTAAAAAGGGAGACATCCTTTATCTTCAGGGCTCATCTGACAAAAACATCTATATACTCAAGAAGGGGGCTGTAAAGATTACCAAACTGACACCAAAGGGAAAGGAGATAATCCTTGACATATGTAAAGGTGGCACCATATTTGGCGAGATGACCTATGTTGAGCCCGTTGAAAGGGATGAGTCAGCAGAGGTTATAGAGGATGGGCTTTTGTGTATCATGAAAAAAGAGGATTTTGACAGGATGCTAAAGATGGTGCCAGGGCTTTCCATAAGACTTACAAAGATGATAGGGCTTAGAAGATGGAAGATAGAAAACAAGATACTTGACCTCCTTTACAGCACTGTTGAGCAACGGCTTGCCCGAACCCTTCTTAACCTGCTTGATGATTTCGGAGTGCCCCATAGTGACGGCTATATGATAAAACTCAAGCTTAAACACAGTGACTATGCTGACCTGATTGCCTCAACCCGTGAGACAGTAACCGCCACACTGAATAAGATGAAAAAACAGGGCATCATTGATTTTGAAGGTAAATATATAATTGTAAAGTCCCTTGACTCTCTGAAAAGAATAGCCGACACCACCTGAACTAAAACCCAATAACCCAATAACCAATTAACCAATCTCCCATTCTTTTTTTCTTGACTTTATAGAAATAACTGATATAATTAACTTAATTAATAAAAAAATTAAATTACTATATCCCACAAGGAAAGGGGGTGTGAGAATGGATGCCGAGAAAATCAAAAAGGTTCTTGCAGGGATGAGCTTAGTAGCTCTGGTTGCCACATCTTCCATAGCAATCACAGGTTGCAACACAACTGAAAAGAAGACGGGTCAGAGTAGTTGAACTGGTAGCTCGGGTGCTGGAAGCACTCAACAGCAGCCCGTAAAACAGAAACCATCGGGCGGTAGTAGCTGAACAAAGTAGTGCTCTTGGTGTAGGTTACACCAAAAAGGTATAATTGAAAATGAGTCTTTTAAGGTTTGAGCAGATCTATCCAGAGACCTGGAGGAGGTTACCATCAGAGATTAAAGAGGAGATTCTTTCTGCAAAAGGGAAGATAGAATATCTAGCAGAGTATTTAGAAGAAAAGGCGGGCAGGCTTGCTGAAAAGGCTTATCTTATCGAGCTTGCCCGCCTTGAATACGAGGTTTTTAAGGTAAAGAATTCATCTTTTAACATTCCCAAAAATCTCACAACCTGTACTATAAATCCATCGTTATCTCTCGTTGAACTTTCCTGGAAGAACCTTACCAGCATATTTGAAGAAAGAGATGCAGTGGCTGTCCCTTCAAGGGGACAGGAAATAGTGATTATCTGGAAAAGGCTCAGGGATGATGTGCTCGAAGTGAAAAGGGCAGAGGATGAGGATCTCCTTGCACTAAAACTCATTGTTGAGGGATATGACCTGAGAGAGGTTTCAAAACAGATTGAAAGGCCCCTGTGGTTTCTACGAGAGGTTATTGAGCGAGCAGTTGACAGGGAGCTAATATTAAAACCTGAATCAAAAATAAGAAGACCACCGGAGCTTTCAGAAGCCTGCAGGGATTTTAACGAGGGCTATCTTGTTTCAGAGACATTCACCCTTCAATGGCATATAACACAGAACTGTGACCTCCACTGCCGTCACTGTTATGACAGGAGCGACAGAAAGACACTGAGGTTCAACGATGCCGTTAGGGTTCTTGATGACCTTTATAATTTCTGTGAGAGAATGAATGTGTCTGGCAGGGTATCAATTTCAGGAGGAAACCCCTTTTTGCACCCAAGGTTTTATGATATTTACAGAGAGGCGGTTGAGAGGGGATTCAGTGTGGCTGTACTCGGAAATCCTGTATCCAGAAGCAAACTGGAAGAGCTATTGCAGATAAAGAAACCCTGCTTTTATCAGGTAAGCCTTGAGGGGCTCAGACAGTACAACGATTACATCAGAGGGGAAGGTCACTTTGAGCGAACCATCCAGTTCCTGAAACTCCTGAAAGAGCTGGGTATTTACTCCATGGTAATGCTTACCATGAACAGAGACAATATGAAGCAGGTGATTCCGCTTACAAAGGAACTTGAAGGACTTGTGGATACCTTCACCTTTAACAGGCTGTCCATGGTTGGAGAGGGTGCATCTCTCAGGCTTCCTGACAGAAAGGGATTCGAGGGATTTCTTGAAGAATATATGGATAGGGCAAAGAAAAGTGATATGGTAGAGATAAAGGATAATCTGTTTAATATTATCCTTGCTAAAAGGGGTGAAGAGCCATTTGGGGGCTGCACTGGTTTTGGCTGTGGAGCAGCCTTTAACTTTGTATCCCTTCTACCTGATGGAGAGGTGCATGCCTGTAGAAAGTTTCCGTCCTACATAGGAAATGTCTTTGAAGAGTCATTGTATGACTTATACCACTCAGAACGGGCTGAGATGTTCAGAAGAGGCCCATCTGAGTGTAAAGGTTGCAGGATAAGGCCTGTCTGCGGTGGTTGTCTTGCGGTTACATACAGTTTGGACATGGACTTTACAAAAAACAAAGACCCCTTCTGTTTTATAAATGATTAAGACCAGAGAAGTTCTGAGATTACCTTGTTTGAAAGTAACATTCCCCTGTCTGTAAGTCTTACCCGACCATCCTCGATCAATATAAGACCATCATTGCTGAGTGTCGAGAGGGTTTCTTTATTAAAATCATATGCATCAAGTTCTACTCCCCTTGATGTTCTCAGGCCAAGAAAGACCCTTTCCTCTTTTATTTCCCTATCTGAAAGTGTTTTAACCTTCTTGATCGGTTTTTTACCATCTTCTATAAGATGAATATATTTCTCTACATCTTTGATGTTTTCATATCTTTTTCTGTTAATAAGGCCATGAGCAGAGGGTCCGAAACCAAGGTAGTCCTTCCTCAACCAGTAGCCCATGTTATGACGACACTGAAATCCTTTCACAGCATAGTTAGAAATTTCATAATGCAGGTAGTTATCAAGCTCCTCTGCCACTGTCCAGTAGAGTGCGACCTTTTCCTCTTCTGTTTGCTGCCGAAAGATGCCCTTTCTGATCATCTCAGCCATCTCAGTATGCTCTTCAACTGTGAGTTCGTAGGCTGAAACATGGGGAACCTCAAACTCTTTTATTATACGAAGTGTCTTTTTTAATGAATCAACACTCTGACCTGAAATGCCATAGATTATATCCACAGAAAAATTCTCAAAGTGTTCCTTAACGCAGGCAACTGCCTGTCGGGACTGATGCGAGTAGTGAATCCTCCCAAGAGTTCTTAATTCATCATCTGAAAAGGACTGAACCCCTACGCTTAATCTGTTGATTCCAGCTCTCAGGTATTCCCTCGCAACTCTGCCATCCAGTGTCCCAGGGTTTGCTTCAAGGGTGATTTCCGGGTTTTGGGTAATTCGGAAGAAACGGTGGATTGCTTCAAGGACCCCCACAACCTCTGAAACCGAAAGCAGAGAAGGAGTCCCTCCACCGAAGTATATGGTTTCTATTTCGGCTCTGTAATCTGAGTAAAGAGAGAGCTCTTTTTTCAGGGCTTGAAGAAAGTATTTTTTCAGCTCATCTTGCAAGGTGACAGAGTAAAAATCGCAATAACGGCACTTCTTTACACAGAAGGGGATATGTATGTAGATTCCCGACATAGAATTAATATGGCGGAGAGGGTGGGATTCGAACCCACGGAGGGGTGTTACCCCCTCAACCGCTTAGCAGGCGGCTGCCTTCAGCCTCTCGGCCACCTCTCCTTCACCATGACGATATATAATATAACCAAAAAGCCCTTTTAAGGGCAAATGGTCAGGATGTTTATAATAATTTAGCATGCTATTTTTTCATAGACTCCCTAAGAAACCTAAACAGGTCTCCCTCGGTTGAGATAATCAGCCAGTCCTTATCAGAGAGGGTCTTCTGATAGACCTCCATGGTTTTAAGAAACTGGTAGAATTCTCTTGCAGCCTTGCTCTGATTGTATGCCCTGGCGTATATGTTGGTAGCCTCTGCGTCAGCCTTACCCATAATCTTCTGTGCCACCATATACGCCTCTGATCTTATCTTTCTGAGTTCCCTTTCTTTTTTGCCCAGTATCTCTGCTGCCTTGCCTCGTCCCTCCGATCTGAAACGCTCTGCAATACGCTTTCTTTCTGCAATCATTCGATCAAATATCTTACGCTGGACCTCTTTGACATAGTTGATCCTTTTGAATTTCAGATCAAGAAGCTCTATTCCGAGTTCTTTCAGTCTTGGGGAGGCAGCCTCTATTATGCTCTGGGTTATGCTGTCTCTACCAAAATTGATAGCCCTTGAAGGATTTACTGTTTTTTGTTCCCTGAAGATGTCGCCAAACTGTAGTACACGATTGGTGGTTCTGATGATCTCAACAAGGTCGTGGCTTGCGATTACATTTCTCGTTTCTCCATCAAGTATATCATCTAACCTTGTCTTTGCACCCCTTTCGTTTCTGACCCTCTGGAAGAAAAGTAAGGGGTCGGAGATCTTCCATCTTGCATAGGTGTCAACCCAGATGAACCTTTTGTCCTTCGTGGGAATCTGGTTTGCATCGCCATCCCACTCAAGGAAACGTTTTTCAAAGTAATTGGCCTTCTGTATAAAAGGTGTCTTGATATGAATACCAGGCTCTGTAATTGGCTTTCCAATGGGTTTTCCAAATTGTGTTATGATAACCTGCTGGGTTTCATTAACTATATAAATTGCTGAGTTCAAAGTGACAATGACTATAATACCTATTATGATTAACAATACTATCTTTACCTGTTTCATCACTTACCTCCTTTAAACCCGGAGACTCCATTTAGCTGAAAAAGCGGTAGTATGCCCATTGTCTCCCTGTCGGTTATCAGTTTTCTGCCAAGGCGTGGGAGCACCTCGTTCATGGTTTCAAGGAATATGCGTTGTTTCGTTACCTCCGGGGCCTTCATATACTCGGAATAGACTGCCGTGAATTTTTCAGCCTCACCTTTTGCCCTGTTGACACGCTCAATTGCATAGCCCTTTGCCTCTTCAATGATCCTCTTTGCCTCACCTCTTGCCCTCGGGATTACCTTGTTGTATTCAGATTGAGCCTCGTTTATCAGACGTTCCTTTTCCTGCTGTGCCTCGTTTACCTCGTTGAAAGCTGGTTTTACAGGCTCAGGTGGATTAACATCCTGAAGCACAATCTGCATTACCTTTATGCCCATTTCATATTGATTTACAAGTTCCTGAAGCCTGTTTTTCACCTCTGTTTCAATTTCAACCCTACCAACTGTCAGCACCTCGTTTACGCTGCGGTCACCAACCACTGTTCTCATGACCGCCTCATTCATATCCCTGAATGTGTCAAGGACATTTCGAACCTTGAACAGAAAATTATAGGGGTCTGAAATTCGAAACTGCACAATCCATTCCACATCAGCAGCATTCAGGTCGCCTGTTAACATGAGAGATTCCTCGGTGTAATCTGTCTTAGAATACTCTGTTCTTCTTGTGGCCTTGAGTGTTCTGAAGCCAAACTCTTCCTTCATCTGCCTCTCTGCAGGAACCTTGAAAACCTCTTCAACACCAAAGGGGATCTTGAAATGAAGCCCCGGGTTGACAGTGCGTATATAACGACCAAATCTCAAAATTACTCCAACCTCCTCTGGCTCAACAGTGAAAAAGGAGGAGTAAGCTCCAACGATTATTAGGATGAGTAGAAGGAGTATCAAGAGAGAGCGGGGGTGTATATTTATCCTTTTTTTCCTGAAGCTCTGCTGAAAGTCCATACCTTTTTTAACAAGGTCTTCAAAGTTTTGGGTATCCATGGGATTCCCTCCTTAATTTTGCTAAGTAGTTCCTCTATAAGGGTTTAAAGAGGATTCATAGGAGACAAAGCCCCCTTTTTATAAAATTATCGTTACTCCCTTTAGAAAAAGCATAATCGACAACAACACCAGAATGGCTCTTAGGTTTTTTAAATTTCCCTCCTTTTTTATATATTCTATGGAGATTCCCCACAGGCCATTAAAACCGTGATAAAGAACAGACACAAGAAAAATTATATCAAAGGCCTTCCACAAGGGTGAGGAAAGCCTTGTCATCACAGCCTCAAAGGTAATGTTTTCTGCACCGCTGTAGTGCATAATGTAGAAATGCACAATCAGCCCTACAAAAAGTATCAGTCCGCTAATCCTCTGTAAAAGCCAATTGAACATAAATTAACAGATGCCTCCTAAATCAAGGGTATCCCGCCAATAACAAACAGCAAAATGCCAGTCGCAACAGCATACCAGAAAAGTCTTTTCTGCTTCCTGGAAGGAATGCCAAGCTCAAGTAATGTTACACGAATACCGTTTAAACCATGGGCAAGAACCAGTGCAAGAAGTCCTATTTCGCTTAGTTTTACTAATGGGTTTTCCATCAACTGAAGCAGCTTTTTGTATGAGTCGAGATCCTTCAAATGGCTGAGCACATAAAGATGAACAAATATATAAAGGGTAAGAAGCACCCCTGTAATCCGGTGTATAAGCCATGCTGTAGAGCCTGTGTGCCATCTGTATCTCATACAGTAGCACCTGCCTCTTCATCAGCAAGCATTGAGGCATACTGGAGACAGGCTCTGATGTCTTCATCGGTAATTCCAGGATAGGCTTTTTTTATTTCTTCAAAGTCTTCTCCTGCAGCAAGAAGATCAAGTATTATGTGTACAGGTATTCTTGTGCCCTTTATGCATGGTTTACCACTGCATATGTTTGGGTCTGAAATTATCCTCTTTGTATAATCAATCATTATATCTTCCTTCAGTAATGTTATAATTATACCACTCTTGTTGCTTAGATTAAAGTTAATTTCAAGAAATTTATGGAAATAACCTTCCACGAATACGATACAGTAATAATTGGTTCTGGCCTGGCAGGCTTGAGAGCAGCCCTTGAGACCACGGCTGCGGGTTCTGTAGCAGTGCTTGCCAAGCTTTACCCAACCCGTTGTCATTCCACTGCCGCACAGGGTGGCATTGCAGCAGCTCTTGGAAATGATGAGCCAGACAGCCCTGAGTGGCACTTCTACGACACAGTAAAGGGCAGCGATTTCCTTGGCGACCAGGATGCCATTGAGGTGATGTGCGAGGATGCCATCAGAACGGTTGTTGAGCTTGAACACATGGGAGTGCCCTTTTCCCGCACACCTGAGGGCAAGATTGCCCAGAGGCGTTTTGGCGGACATACAAGGGAGTTTGGAGCCGCACCTGTTAGAAGGGCCTGTTATTCTGCAGACCGCACAGGCCATGCCATAGTGTTTGCCCTATATGAACAGTGTATGCTCAGAGGGGTGGAGTTTTTCTCCGAGTTTCATGTGCTTGATATTGTAATAGAGGATGGCAGATGTCATGGTGTTTTAGCAATGGAGATACGCACTGGAGAGCTTCATCTCTTTCAGGCAAGGGCGACCCTTGTGGCAAGCGGTGGATATGGAAGAGTCTTCAAGACAACCTCAAATGCAATTGCAAGCACAGGCGACTGCCTTTCCATGCTTTTTAACCGCGGGGTTCCCCTTGAGGATATGGAGTTCTTCCAGTTTCATCCAACAGGCATATACGGCCTTGGAATACTGATTACCGAAGGTGCAAGAGGTGAGGGTGGAATATTGAGAAACTCAAAGGGTGAGCGTTTCATGGAACGTTACGCCCCCACCATCAAAGACCTTGCACCAAGAGACATGGTTTCAAGGGCAATACTTACCGAGATAAGGGAGGGTAGGGGAGTTGATGGAAAAGACTATGTCTATTTAGACCTTACCCATGTGCCAAGGAAAAACATACAGGAGCGTCTTCCTGAAATATCATCCTTTTGTAAAATTTACCTTGGCATCGACCCTGCAGAGGAGCCAATCCCTGTGCTTCCTACTGCCCATTATGCAATGGGCGGAATACCAACTGATGTGGATGGTCGTGTGATAAATGAAAAGGGCGATACTGTTAAGGGCCTTTATGCTGCAGGTGAGTGTGCCTGCGTGTCAGTGCACGGGGCAAACAGGCTTGGTTGCAACTCATTGCTTGATACCGTGGTGTTTGGAAGAAGGGCAGGAAAGGCTATAGCACTGGAGATAGAAGCAATTCCACCTGGCAGCATTGAAAAGGAACAGCTGAACAGGGTGCAGGCACAGGTGGAGGGTCTTTTAAACTCAAAGGGTGATGAGAGGGCTGGAGCAATAAGGAAAAAACTTCAGGATTTGATGATGGAGCATTGCTCTGTGTTCAGAACAGAGAAGCATCTTCATTTGCTTTTAGATGAACTTGAAGAGATAAAGGCACGTTACAGGGCTATCGGAATTAAAGACAGGTCAAGAACCTTCAATACCGAAATGCTTGAGGCAGTGGAGCTTGGCCATCTGATTAGTATTGCCGAGGTGATAGCCCACTCTGCGCTTCAGCGAACAGAAAGCAGAGGTGCTCATTACAGGGAGGACTTTCCGGAAAGAGATGATGAAAACTGGCTCAAACACACGATGGCATTTAAAAAGGACGGCAAAATAGAGTTTCGTTTCAAACCTGTAAGCATAACAAGGTTTCAGCCCGAGGAACGTAAATACTGAGATGAGGAACTATCTGTTCAGGATAAAGAGGTTTAATCCCGAGAAAGACCAGGCTCCATACTGGCAGGAGTTTCAGGTTAAACTTGAGCCCATGCAGCGGGTGCTTGACGGACTGATAAAGATAAAGGAAGAACTTGACGGCTCACTTACCTTCAGGCGCTCCTGTGCCCATGGGATTTGTGGCTCCTGTGCAATGAAGATAAATGGCCGTAACAGGCTTGCCTGCCAGACGCTGGTTAAAGATATGCCAGAGACTGTGGAGATTGAGCCCCTTGAGGCATACCCGGTGATAAAGGACCTTGTGGTTGACATGGAGCCCTTCTTTTCAAAAAACGAGGCAGTGCTACCCTATTTGATAAATGAGGAGCCACCGCCTGAGAGGGAAAGACTTCAAAGCCCCGAGGAGCAGCAGCGGCTTGTTGAATCTATTACCTGCATAATGTGCGGTTCCTGCACATCGGCCTGTCCTGTTTTCTGGGCAGATAAAAAGTATCTTGGCCCATCTGCCTTACTCAAGGCATATAAGTTCATATTTGACTCCCGAGACAGGGCAACCGGGGAACGATTAAAACGAATCATCCACTCCCATGGCCTCTGGCGTTGCCACTCCATATTCAACTGCGTTGAGGTCTGCCCTAAGGAGATAGACATAACCTCCCACATAGCAGCCCTCAAACGCTTTGCCCTTCGAAAGGGATTAAAAGGATAATCCACCTCGTAGGTGGTTTTCCTTCTTAAGGCAAGGGTTTTGATGTACACACCTTTCCTTCCACTT
>CAZEYP010000018.1:0-15214 GCA_964515925.1 uncultured Nitrospirota bacterium | reverse complement strand
GGTGGTTTTCCTTCTTAAGGCAAGGGTTTTGATGTACACACCTTTCCTTCCACTTCCGACGTGCAAGAATTCTTGCACATCCGAAGTGCATGAATGTGCGGGGTAAAATAATGTTAATATAGTTGGTTTTTATAGAACTATTTGTAATATAATATTTCACAAAAACTTTTAAAGGAGGTTTTATAATGATCAAGGTCTACTATGATAAAGACGCAAACCTGGATGTGCTTAAAGGAAAGAAGATATGCATTATGGGATACGGCAGTCAGGGCCATGCCCATGCAAACAACCTCAGAGACAGTGGAATGGATGTAATCATCGGTGTTCGTAAGGGCGGAAGCTGGAAAAAGGCAGAGGCTGCTGGCTTTACTGTGAAGATACCCTCGGAGGCAGCAGCTGAGGCAGATGTGATCATGATTCTTCTTCCTGATGAGCTGCAGGCAGATGTATATAAAAAGGAGATAGAGCCAAACATAAAATCCGGTGCATACCTTGCCTTTGCACATGGCTTTAACATCCACTTCAACCAGATAGTTCCAGCATCAGACATTAATGTCTTCATGGTTGCCCCAAAGGGCCCAGGGCACCTTGTAAGAAGTGAGTACACAAAAGGAAGCGGTGTTCCCTGTCTACTTGCCATTCATCAGGACCCATCAGGCGATACCAAAGAGATTGGTCTTGCCTATGCCTCAGCCATAGGTGGTGGAAGGGCTGGAATCATTGAGACCACCTTCAGGGAGGAGACCGAGACAGACCTTTTTGGTGAGCAGGTGGTGCTTTGCGGTGGACTGACAGCCCTGATACAGGCTGCATACGAGACCCTTGTTGAGGCAGGCTATGCACCAGAGATGGCATACTTTGAATGCCTCCATGAGGTAAAGCTGATTACGGACCTTATTTACGAGGGCGGCATTGCCAACATGCGTTACTCCATCAGTAATACTGCCCAGTATGGCGACCTCACAAGGGGACCAAGGGTGATAAACCAGTCGGTAAAAGAGGAGATGAAGAAGATTCTGAAGGAGATTCAGTCTGGTGAGTTTGCCCGTGAGTGGATGCTTGAGTGTAAGGCTGGAAAGCCCGTGTTTAATGCACTTACAAAGAAAGGAGAGGCCCATCCGATTGAAGAGGTTGGAAAGCGCCTCAGGGCAATGATGCCCTGGCTTAAGAAGGAAAAGCTTGTTGACAGATCAAAGGCATAAATTCAGGGCATTCTGGCATAAAACAATAAGAGGAACTTCACTTCTTTGTGGGTTCCTCTTTTTGTTTGTCTGCACTGCACAGGCAGCAACATGGCTTGAGATAAAGAGTAAGGGGTTTTCTATCAGGTTCAATAGCGAGCTCAAGGCGGCTTCAGAAGAGGTTATCAGGTTATTTCCAGCAGCAAAGGGGTTTGTCGAGCAAAAGTTAAAAAGAGAGATTAAAGGGCCTGTTCGTATTGTTCTTTACAAAAGGCATGATGAGTTTACAAGGCTTACCCAGACAGACCTTATAATGGCCTTTGCAGTGCCTGCAAGGTCGTTGATTGTAATTGATTTTTCGAGGATGAAGGAGCCCTTTACCCTTGAAGACACCCTCAAACACGAGCTTGCCCATCTTGCACTTAAAAGCCCAAAACCCATACCCCGTTGGTTTGACGAAGGCATTGCCCAGTGGGTTGCTGGAGGTTTCAACGAGTTTTATCCCTTAAAAGGAGAAAAGAACCTGAAGGCTGCCCTTACATCAGACAGGCTGATTCCATTCTGGAGACTCGAGAGGGCCTTTCCATCTGACCGACAAGGCCTCACACTTGCCTATGAGCAAAGCAAAAGCATAGTTGAGTTTCTGATAAAGAGATACGGACGAGACAGATTATACAGGCTTATAAATGAACTTCAGGCTGGCAGGGACTTTGCTGTTGCCTTCAGGTCTGTTTATAGTGTTGAGTTCAGAAAGATTGTCAGGAGGTGGAAGGCTGAAGTACAGAGGCAGTACACCTGGTTGCATTTTGTTTCAAACAATATTTATGAGATACTCTTCTTTTTTGGTGCGTTGATTACAATAGTTGGGTTTATCGTATTGCTTGTAAAAAAGCGGCGTTATGTGGATGACAATGAAGAGGATTATGAATACTACAACGAAAGAGACATATCAGATTATTACAAAGACGAGCATTACGATAGATAGTCCTTCATATAAGAATTGTCTCTGGTATGGGAAAGCCGTTGAACTCAGAGGCATAGGAAATGGTGTAGGCTCCAGCCGAGAGTATAAGTAGATGGTCTCCCACTGATGGCTCTGGCAAGACTACATTCCTGTCGATCACATCAAAGCTGTCGCAGCTTGGGCCAGCCAGTATCCAGCGTTTCTTTCTTGCCCTGCTACCAACCACATAGGTATACCGAATCCCCCCAATGCTTTCCATGAGGCCATTAAAAACCCCAGCATCAATATAAAGCCAGTTTTCATCTCCCCTGCGTGCCTTTCCAATTACTGTGGTTACAAATATCCCTGCATCGCCAACCACAGCTCTTCCGGGTTCAAGATGTATCTCCAGATCCTGTGGAAATTTTTCTTTTAATATCTGGTTTATTTTCTCTTCTATAGACCCAATATCCACCACATCTTGGGTATATCTTATTGGATAGCCACCGCCTATGTTCAGGAGGTTTAGTTTTAAACCTTTCTTTTCTGCCTTTCTCCACAAATCCACAGCCTTATCCAGTGCTGTAGCCCATGAGTAGATGTTTTTACACTGTGAGCCCACATGAAAGGTGATACCTGCAGGCTGAAGCCCCCTTTCCCTTGCCATAACCAGCAGTTTCAGTGCCCTGTCTGGCTCAACACCGAATTTCTTGCTAAGTGGCCAGTCGCTTCCCTCATTGGGAACCGAAAGCCTGATGTAGAGTTTGCTTTCAGGGGCGTAAATTGCCATTTTTTCAATCTCTGTTTCAGAGTCAAAGGCAAAGAGCCTGACTCCGTAAGAGTAAGCCTCTTTTATAAAGGATATGCTTTTTACAGGATTGCTTGATATTATACGCTCTGGTTCCACTGAGAGGTCTTTTAATATCCTGAGTTCCCCTTCAGAAGCGATTTCAAAGCCCCAATTGGCATTGTTTATTAGGCTGACCACTGCTGGATCAGGCAGTGCCTTTATGGCATAAAAGACCCTTGAGTTTTTGATTTTTTTCCCAATGATGGAAAGCTTTTCTTTAACGATATCTCTGTCAATAAGAAGAAAGGGCGTGGGCATGTCTGTAGAGGCAATAAAGTTAAGCACCTTGTCCCAGGTGAATTCCTTTATGAATTCAGGTTTCATGGAAGCTCTACCTCTTTTTCATCTTTATGTATCTCTTTATTGCATTACGGACGACTTCAGGGATGTTTTTGTTCTTCTCAAGAATTACCAGATCGGTCATCCTTAAATGGGATATAAAGGTGGTGGAAATTCCAGGAGGTGTTTTTGGATTTCCAACCAGTGCCACCTTTACGGGATAACGCCTTATCCAATCACGCTTTTTAGAGATGTAGCGAAGAGCCTCTTCAGGTATAGCAGGGTTTCGAGCAGCCATTTCAACTTCACTTTCTGTGATTTTTGGATTTTCTAATACCTTTAGAACAACCTCTTTATTGGGGTCTCTAAGCAGGATATTTCGTATCTCCTTGCCACCTCTGAGGGCAAGCTGTATTTTCTCCCCTATACGAAGGCGCTGGATTTTTTGAAGCAAACCCTTTGTCTTTTCTTCAGTGGCCTCAACTGCTTCTTCAGCTTCTGCCTCAACCTCGGTTTCAGCTCCTACCACAGCAGTGCCTGTTGCCTTAACAGGAAGGCTTAATAATTCGGCAACCTCTTTTATAACCGGCTCAGGTGTCCTGCGGCATTCGTAAAGCAAACGAAGGACTTCGGGTCTCTGTCTGTTTGCCTCGAGGATCTCGTAAAACACCCTTTCATCAGCAGGGTTTTCAAGAAGTATGGAAATCACCTCTTCTGATGCTATAGAAAGGTCTAAGCCTATAAGTTCACCCATAAAGTTTTCCCTTCAATTTCCGATATTAGAATAAAAACTGATGTAATTATAACAGAGATAAAAATATATTATAAAGGAATATTAAAATAAATCTAAAATTATGATTTATATCATTGCTGATGATTATTAATTTAAAGCATAATTAAGACAAAGGATGCCATAGGCATCGGAAAAATAAAAAATCAAGGAGGATCTTCGCAATGTTTTGTTATCAATGTGAACAGGCTGCAAAGGGAACAGGTTGTACTAAGGTAGGTGTGTGTGGCAAGCCACCAACGGTTTCAGCATTACAGGACCTGTTAGAACATGCCCTTAGAGGGCTTTCAGTATATGCCGTAGAGGCAAAGAAAAAGGGTATCGTTGACAGTGAAGTCAATGCCTTTACTATCGATGCACTATTTTCAACACTTACAAACGTTAATTTTGATGAAGAAGCAACTGCTGTTTTAGTAAGAAGGGCTGTTGAACTCAAGGAAAGACTTAAGGAACGGATCAAGGTATCTATTGAAAATGATGCAACAAATTTTATCCCAGCACCTGATATAAGCGGAATGGTTGGCCAGGGTGCGCTCTATGGAATCCAGTCGCTTCATGACGACCCTGATATCCGCTCGCTTATGCATACCGTAATGTATGGCTTAAAGGGTATTGCAGCCTATGCAGTACATGCAAGGGTACTTGGTAAAGAGGACGACAGTATATATGCCTTTATACATGAAGCCCTTGCATCCATGCTTAATAAGGATTTAACCCTGAACGACTGGGTTCAAATAGCACTTAAGTGTGGAGAGATAAATCTAAAAGTAATAGAGCTTCTTGATGCTGCAAACACAGGCCATTATGGTGACCCGGTGCCAACAGAGGTCTCACTGGGTGCCAAGAAAGGAAAGGCCATACTTGTGTCTGGCCACGACCTTAAGGACCTTGAAGAGATTCTCAAGCAGACTGAAGGAACAGGTATAAATGTTTACACTCATGGTGAAATGCTTCCAGCTCATGGTTATCCGAGGCTGAAAAAGTATAAACATCTGGTTGGCCACTACGGAACTGCCTGGCAGAACCAGCAGAAGGAGTTTGCTGAGTTTCCAGGTGCTATTGTAATGACCACCAACTGTATCCAGAAGCCTCTTGATTCTTATAAGGACAACATCTTCACATCTGGACCTGTTTACTGGCCGGGTGTAACACATATTGAAAACCATGACTTTTCACCTGTAATAAAAAGGGCAATGGAACTCCCAGGTTTTCAGGAAGACATTCCAGGGAAAACCGTGATGACAGGTTTTGCAAGAAATGCCGTGCTTTTTGTGGCAGACAAGATTGTTGAGGCAGTAAAGGCAGGCAAAATCAAACACTTCTTCCTTGTAGGTGGCTGTGATGGTGCAAAACCAGGCAGAGACTACTACAGCAGATTTGTTGAGCTTGTGCCTCGAAACTGTGTTGTGCTTACCCTTGCATGCGGAAAGTTCCGTTTCTTTGACAAAGACCTTGGCGATATAGATGGAATTCCAAGACTGCTTGATGTGGGGCAGTGTAATGATGCGTACTCTGCTATCAGGATTGCCACAGCACTGGCAGATGCCTTTTGTGTGGGTGTGAATGAGCTGCCCCTTTCATTTGTGCTTTCCTGGTACGAGCAGAAGGCAGTATCCATACTGCTTACGCTTCTTTATCTTGGAATAAAGGGGATCAGGCTTGGCCCATCGCTTCCGGCATTTCTTACACCAAATGTGCTTAACTTCCTGGTGGAAAATTACGACATTAAGCCGATAAAGACGCCCGAGGAAGACATAATGGATTGTCTTTGTAAGGCGAAAGAGCGTGAAAGTAGAGACTGTCTTGAGCTTGCTGAGATGCTGGCTATATAAAACATTAAAAGGGGCAGTGCCTGAAGGCACTGCCCCTTAACTATTTCTTTTTCTTATTCCCCAGCAGATCCCTTATAGAGGTCTTTATGATTTCTTTCAGAGACATCTTTTTTGATTCCTTACATCGGCACTCAACCTCATAATGATTGTCTTTATCGCTTTCTTTTGCTTTTTTTATCCCCTCTCCATCCTTCATAACTTTCCCCAATCACCAATATACCAATATACCAATACACCACTTCCTACTGATTCCCAAAATTATTCTCCTTTCCACAATCCGGGCAGTACCAGGTGATGTTGTTACAGGTCATGCCCCAGAGGTTTTCCTGCATACATTCCTGACACATTGCAAAACCGCAGTCGCATGTCCAGGCAAAACGAACCTTTTTGCCACAGGCAACGCATTGGTATTGCTTTTTCTTTTTATCCTTCCATCCCATAGTATTATTATAAGACTTTTAAAGGGTTAAAAATACAGTGATTTTGTTATCCTATTACTATGAACCTTACAAACCTGAAGGGAAATAGGGATTTCTGGGATAGATTTGCTTTATGGTACGAAAAGTGGGCTTCAAGGGGGCAGTACCATAAACCCATCCTGTTTGAGCTTTCACAGATGATAGAGCAGGGCTGGAAGATATTAGACATTGGTGCTGCCACTGGTGTGCTTTCAATACCTCTTTCAGCCATGGGATGCAAAATGCACGCCCTTGAGCCATCAAAGGGTATGATTGAGATACTTCAAAAAAAGATTGTGAACACAGGGCTTGATATTGGCATCTTAAATACCAGATGGGAGGATTACGAAGGTGACAGGAAGGAATATAATCTGATTCTTGCCTGCAATAGTCTGCATTTAACCGATGGTGGTATAAAGGGTGGAATGAAAAAGGTATTTTCACTGCTTCCTGAGTATGTTTGTCTTATCTCAGAGATTAATCAGTCCCTATTTATTGATTTCAAAGAGATTGACGCCATGCAGCAGGACTACCAGTTCCTGTACATCAAGAACTACCGATGTGACAGCAGTTTTGTGTTTGAAGATGAAAGGGAGGCTGAGGATTTTACCAGACTGTTTGGTGTCTCATTTGAAACTGAAGTGATTGATGGTAAGGTTCTTTTGCCTGACTGGACAGACATTGCGGTTCTATGGTGGGAAAGACTGTCCTGATTTGTTAAAATACATATCCTATGAATTATTTAAAGAGGCTATATAACTGGGTGCTACACTGGGCAGATACACCCTATGGCTCACGTGCCCTTTTTCTGCTTGCCTTTTCAGAGGCATCATTTTTCCCTGTGCCACCTGATGTATTGCTTATGGTTCTGTGTATCTCAAGGCCCAGAAGGGCATTTTTTTATGCCTTGCTTTGTACTTCAGGATCAGTGATTGGTGGAGTTTTTGGTTTTTTTATTGGTCTTAATTTCTGGCACATTGCAAAGGGGATACTTTTTCACTATATAGACCAGCAAAGCTTTGAGACTGTAAGGATGTACTTTCAGCAGTATGAGGCATGGGCTGTGGCTGCTGCAGGTTTTACCCCTATACCTTATAAGGTATTCACCATTTCAGCTGGGTTTTTCAGGGTGAACTTTCCCGTGTTTCTTATAGCATCTTTTTTAAGCAGAGGGGCCAGGTTTTTTCTTGTGTCCACACTGATTTACTTTTTTGGCGAGAGAATCAGGGAGTTTATTGACAGGTATTTTAATACCCTTACAGTGGTGTTTATGATTTTGCTGGTGGGTGGCTTTTTTGTAATCAAATATCTTCTCAGATAATACCATCTATAAGAATGAAGTCACCCTGAAGTTTATCTTTGATCAACAGGTGTCTCAGACGGTGACAGCTTAAGATTATAAACTGTCGTCTGCTAGAAAGTCTTTCTGTTATATACCGCATTGCCCTTAAAAACCTGTCGTCATCTGCATGGGCAAAGGGCTCATCAAGAAGTAGCGGAAGTTTTATATCAGGGGTAATATATTCAGAAACAGTAACTCTTATAGCAAGGTAAAGCTGCTCAAGGGTGCCACCGCTGAGGTACCATTGAGCCTCATCGTCTGTTAGTTCTTCATTTTCAGATATGATCCTGAAATTAAGGTTTTTCCCAAAGACTATTTTCCTCTTGCTGTCGGTGAAGAAGGAAAATATATCGGAGGCATCTTTGTTAAGCCTTTCAGACCAGATGTTGTAACCTGAAAGAGAGAGTTGCTGCAGTATCCCGGCTGCCCTGTCAATTGCATTAATATACTGCTCTGTAAAATCAATGCGAAGATTCAAACTGGCTATAGAATGTTCTATCTCTGATAACTGGTCTTTGAGTGTCAGGATTTCCCTTCTTCTTGATTCGAAGGCATTCTTTTTTGTGTAAAGCTCTCTAAGAAATTCGTTTAACTTCTTTATATCCTCTTCATAAAGTGATGGTGGCCGGTTTGTTTCAGGAGGGTTTTTGATGGACAGCTCTACTGAAAGTTTGTCTATGGCTGTTTTCAACTCTTCAACCTTTTCCCTTTCTATCAGAACTGTTCTGGAAAGTTTGTCCTTTAACTCAATTGCCCTTTTTATTTTTTTTACTTTATCAAAGGAAGCAAGGAATAACTCTTCCTCTGATAAACCATCAACTGATACAAGGAGAGTTTTTTCTACAAGTTTCCTGAGTTTATTCACTGTCTCAATAATCTTGGTGTTCATTTCGTTAATTTCATTTCTTAGCCCTTCAATTCTCTGTTGTAGAAATGTCAGGTTCTGACGGAGTTCTGAGCATTGTTTTATGTCCTTTATGAGCTGCTGAAGCATCTCTGATGATGGCTCATTATTAAAGGGATAGATGCCTTTTATGTCAGCAACAAGAGAAGCTCGTTTTTCTTTCAGTGTCATCATTTTTTCTTCAAGGTCTTTTATACTTTTGTAGTCATGCACAAGTCTTAGATACTCCATATATTCAGAGCTATCAATGTTGTAAAGCTCCTTTATCCGCCTTATTCCCTCCTCATTAAGGATTATTTTTTTCCTTATTTCATCCAGAGAATCATAATGCTGACCCCTTTTCTCTTCAGCAGACTTAATATCTGAAGAAATGCGTTGATAATAAACAATTAATGGTAGTATGAGGAGTAATAACAGGAGAAAAAACTTTGATGCAGAGGAAAGAATAATGGAAAGGATTACTATGGATAGGGCAGAAGACAACAGGACAAGTCTTTTCTTTTTCAGTCTTCCAAGAGAAAGCAAAGACTGTTCCAGGTCCTTTAGCTTTTTTTGCTGTTCTGGATATTCCTCTAATAGTTTCAGGTCCTGGGCAGAGAGTCTCTCTACAACGCTGTGGAGTTTTTCAAATTTCTCAAGCGGCACAGTAAAGGTATTGATTTTAGAGTGATAGCTCTGGTGTATCTGCTGCAATTCCTTATCTATCTCAGAAAGTGTTGTTGAGAACTCCTGAAGTTTCAGTGCCTGCTCAATGCTCCTGTTTTTTATCTCACCATATCTTTTTAAATTGTCGTTAATCTCTGAGAGACTTTTTTCTAAGATTACTATTTCCTCAGATTTCTTCTTTAATGCATTCCTTTCTGTTTCAATATATCTTCTATCACCTTTAATAGCAGATTCAATTTCAAGAAGCTCATTGATGTCTATTTCAGGGCAGGGCATTAAATCGGATAGCTCTTTTTTTAATTTTTCCACTACAGCCCTGTTGTTTTCATATTCTTTAATCGTTGCTATATTTTTTTTGAGTTCCTTTAGTTTTATTGCATGTTCGGTTTCCTGTATTTTACGAACAAGACCTTCGTATTGTTTCACCAGTGAGTCTTCAATTGAGAGTTCCTCAAGAATCTGTCTCTTCCTGTTTAAGGCATCCTGAAGCCTTTTTTTGAGCGCCTTAAGTTCCTGTCTTGCGTCTCCTTTTGCCCTGTTTTTAAGGGTAGTGCGGGGGAAGTTTTTTTTAATGCCTCTTCTTAAAAGCTCTATAGCCTTTGCTGAGTTATGGCCTTCTGTGGATACCTCCACCATGGATTGTATTTTGGGAACCAGGCTGCCAGAGTGTTCACTTATTGCGGAGGATATTAGTTCATGCTGTTTAACCACTGCTGTATTTATAAACTCTTCTTCATTAAGACCAAAAAGACTCTCACCAACCAGATAACGATAAGCACGGCCAACCTTTTTGTAGATCTCTCTGGTTATATCCTTTTCATCTTCAAAGACCCTTTTTTTCTCACCATGAACTACAACAGTGTATTTATGACCTTTCAGAGTAAATGTAAGCTCAAGGCGAGTGTCTTTGTTAATTGATGGGTCTTTTCTGTGGCAGTAGAGACAACTGAGTATGCCAAGCAGAAGGCTTGACTTGCCTTTTTCGTTGTCGTCAACGATTATAAGACAGTTTGTTCTGGGGAATACAAAATCAATCTCTTTAAATATACGGTAGTTTTCAGCTCTGAATCTTTCTATCTTCATACCTTGGCTCTATTTCCTTTCCTCTCAGTGCATCAAGCCCGTAAAGCAGGGCATTTCTGAGAATCAGCTTTCCTGCTTCATCGGATTTGTCCATCTCTTCTTTTATGGTTTTTATAAACTGTCCTACGATGGTTTCAGGATTGTGAGTTGCAAGAAGGATATCCACATTGTCAGAAAAAATTCTGGATGTATCAACCTCGATATGTAGAAACTGCTCTGAAATGCTATCTATCAGTTCTGAGAAAGCAAAGTGCCCGGTTCCTTCAACCTTGATGTTCAGCACAGTATGAGGTCTTTCTTCTTCAGGAATTTCTGAAAACAACAATCTTTTAATCTCATCCTGAGTATACTCTTCGGTAATATTAAGTACAATCTCTTTTACACTTAATTCAGAGAGTGTAACAAACTCTGCCTGTACATTTGAGTATTTACCGGTCTTTTCAATTTCCACAAGCACTCCGCCTCTTTTGTCTCTCTCACTTTTACCTGCAGGCGTGGCTGAGCCTGGATAGATAGCTCTGATAATGCCCTGGCTGTCTTTTATTTCAGAATAGCCATGGTAGTGCCCAAGCGCAACATAATCAAAGCGCGAATTCAAGACTTCATTATCGCTAAAGGGAAGCCATACCTCTTTGCCCTCTGGAAGGAAGGATAGCAGTGAGCCATGAAAAACAGCAATGTTAATATTTTCCAGATTGATTTCTGGAAGTAGTTCAAATGGCCTTATATCTCGTGTGGTGTTTGCCATACCGTAGATGTTGGTTTCATTAATCTGAATGCTACTGAAGGACGGAGACGAAAAGATATGGACATTTTCTGAACACTTTATGCCATAGAAATTGAGCCTTTCCTGTTTGTAGGTAGTGCTATAAAGGTCATGATTGCCAGGTGTAATTATTACCTGTGCATTGCAATCAGAAAGCAAAGAGAAGACATCCTTTAATACTTTGTGCTCTGCAGGGTATGATTCAAAAAGGTCTCCTGCTATTATCAGTGCATCAAGTTTCTGTCTGTTCACCACCGAAACACTGTTTTTGAGAGCCATTAGCGCAAGTTGATAGAATAGCTCTGACTTGTCTTTTGTAGCATCTGCAGGACATAGAGGATGAAATAAACAAAGATGAAGGTCTGATATGTGTAGAAATCTGAAAATTTTTTTCATAAAGATATCTTGAAAAAATATTTTTGATTTTTTTATGTTATTAATATACACATTTCACTATATATCTTTCCAGACCAATAATTCCCGGCCTGTGGTCGGAGAGCTTCACGCATCAATTAACAGTAAAATAATTACATTGTATTTATAAGATTATATAAGTTAAAATTCGTTATAAATTCTTTTAATACTTAGAAGAGCTGTTTAACAGCCTCAAGAAATCCTAAAAGGAGGTGCATAGGTTATGGAGAAGATCAAGATAGTTGTGTTTGGTGTTGGAAACTGTGCAAGCTCTTTAATTCAGGGTATCTATTACTACAAAGACAAAGAACCCAAAGACGCCATTGGGCTTATGCACTGGGAGATCGGAGGGTATACACCTTCTGACATTGAGGTTGTTGCAGCCTTTGACATTGACAAAAGAAAGGTGGGCCGTGATGTAGCTGAAGCAATTTTTGCACCACCAAATTGCACAACTATTTTTCACAAGGATGTTCCTGAAACCGGTGTGAAGGTAATGATGGGGCAGGTGATGGATGGTGTGGCTCCGCACATGAAGGATTATCCAGAGGATGAGACCTTTGTGGTCTCTGACGAACCAGAGGTAGATGTGGTTAAGGTGCTTAAAGAAAGTGGTGCAGAGATTGCCCTTAACTATTTACCGGTGGGTTCTGAAAATGCTGTTCGTTATTATGCAGAGTGTTGCCTCGAGGCAGGAGTTGCCTTTATTAACTGTATGCCTGTTTTCATAGCTTCTGACAATCTCTGGGCAACCAGATTCAGAGAAAGAGGAATCCCTATTGTTGGTGATGACATAAAGGCACAGATTGGAGCAACCATAACACACAGAACCCTTGCAAAACTATTTGTAGACCGTGGCGTAAAATTAGACCGAACCTACCAGATGAATACAGGTGGAAACACGGACTTTCTCAATATGCTTGCTCGAGAAAGGCTGAAATCCAAAAAGATTTCAAAGACCCAGGCTGTCCAGTCTGTCCTGAACGAGCCACTTGAAGCAAAGAATATCCATATCGGGCCATCAGACTATATCCCCTGGCTTAAAGACAACAAGATATGTTTTCTCCGTATGGAGGGCCGTATCTTTGGAGATGTGCCAATAAACCTTGAGTTGAGGCTTTCGGTGGAGGACTCTCCAAACTCCGCAGGCTGTGCCATAGATGCCATAAGGTGTTGCAAGCTTGCACTTGACAGAGGCACAGGAGGCCCACTGCTTTCCATATCTGCCTACACAATGAAGCATCCTCCAGAGCAGTATCCTGACAATGTTGCCCTCGAAATGGTAGAGGAGTTTATTCAGGGTAAACGCGAGAGGTAAGCCATGAAAGCGGTTATACTGGCCGCAGGACAGGGCCGCAGGATAGGCGCTCCTGAAAAGGGGAGACCAAAACCCCTGGTGCGGCTTCTTGGTCTTCCCCTTATTCTACGGTCAATACTCACACTGAAAGAGGCAGGCATAAGAGATATTGTGGTAATAGTGGGGTTTATGGGGGAGATGATCAAGGAAAAGCTGGGCGATGGCAGGAGATATGGTGTTAGTATAACCTATGTGCAAAATCCACAGTGGCAACGGGGTAATGCCCTTTCCATGCTTGCTGCTAAAGGGCTTGTAAAAAAGAGGTTTCTGCTTATTATGTCTGACCATATATTCTCAACCGAAATAATAAAGAGGCTTTCTCTTAAAAGACCAGAGCCTGGTTCTGCTATCCTTGCAATTGATTTAAATCCCAGGGATTATATAGACATGGATGATGCCACAAAGGTAATAGTAAAAGAAAATAAAATAAGGGCTGTTTCAAAAGCACTGAAGGATTATGATGCAGTTGATTGTGGAGCCTTTCTGGTATCAACAGAGGTGCTGGATTTTGCTGAAGAACTGATTAAAAAGGGCAAGGATACACTTAATGATGTTATGGATGAGCTGGCGAAACAGGGTAGGCTTAAGGCCTTTGACATTGGTGATGAGTTCTGGATAGATGTGGACACAGAGGAATCATTAAAACTGGCCGAAGAGCTACTTCTTAACAATCTGATAAAGCCCACTGATGGTTTTATATCCAGGATGTTTAACAGACCTGTTTCAAAAAGAATTACCCGATGGCTTGTTAATACAAACCTCACGCCAAATGCCCTGTCTATTATAAGCTTTGTTTTTTGTCTGATCGCTGCTGCACTGTTTTCAATTGGAAGTTATATTTCTTTTTTCCTTGGCGGTCTCCTTGCCCAGTTTACCTCTGTGCTTGACGGCTGCGACGGTGAAGTGGCACGATTGAAGTTTCAGACATCAAGATACGGAGCATGGCTTGATGCAGTGCTTGACCGTTATGGAGATGCTGCAATAGTGCTCGGTATAATTTATGGACTATGGAATTATTCGGCTAATACAGAGGTCTGGCTTATTGGTTATATAGCACTGGTGGGTAGTCTAATTAGCAGTTATACTGCAACAAAGTATGATGAGATAGTTAAAAAGACCAAGAGTTCAACCTGGCGCTTTGGCAGGGATACAAGGCTGTTTCTTGTAATGGTCTTTTCAATCCTTAACGAACTCTATCTGTTTCTGGTCTTTATAGGAGTGCTCTCAAACCTTGTATCACTTAGAAGACTTTACATCATGCGAAAAGCAACAGTTTAGGATTTAGGATTTCTTTTTAAGGTGGGCACTCGGCACATACAGAGGCAAAAAGAGCTGTGCTTAGGTATCGGTCACCCCTGTCAGGAAGTATAACCACAATGGTTCCTTCCTTTAATTCCTTTGCCTTTTTAAGTGCCACGCTCATGGCAGCACCACTACTCATTCCAACAAAGAGCCCTTCCTTCACAGCAAGCTCTCTGGCAGTCTGGTAGGCACTGTCGTCGTCGACATTGTGTTTTTCATCAAGCCGTGAAGGATCATATATTCCAGGAACGATTGCCTCCTGCATATTCTTAAGCCCCTGTATTCGATGGCCAAGATTGGGCTCTACGCCGATTATTTGTATGTCTTTACTGTACTCTTTAAGCCTTCTTGCAGACCCCATCAGGGTTCCAGTAGTGCCCATTCCAGCCACAAAGTGTGTTATTTCACCATTAGTCTGTTCATATACTTCTCGTCCTGTGGTTTCATAGTGGGCCTTTATGTTTGATGGATTGTTGAACTGGTCGGGCATAAAGTAAGCACCTCTTGCTTCGTCGTAAAGCCTGTGGGCAAGCCTGATGGCACCGTCAGTGCCCTCCTGACCAGGGCTTAGGATTAGTTCAGCTCCAAAGGCCTCAAGAGTCTTCCGTCTTTCAATGCTTACACACTCGGGCATAACAAGTTTTACCCTGTAGCCCTTTGCTGCACCAACCATGGCAAGCCCGATGCCAGTGTTTCCGCTTGTTGGTTCAAGTATGGTAAGGCCAGGCTTTAGCTTTCCCTGTTCTTCGGCATCTTTAATCATATAATAGGCTATACGGTCTTTTACAGAGCCGCCTGGATTGGCTCCTTCAAGCTTTGCGTATAGCTTAACCCTTGGATTAGGATTAATCCTCTCAAGTAACACCAGTGGGGTATTGCCTATGCAGTCAAGCACACTCATGGTATCTGAAAAGATAGTTTATAACTTTGGAGTGGAATTTTTCAAATTCAGTAAAGTGATATTTGGGTTTAAATCAACTGTTGTGAATAAATTATGGTATAATCCAATAATATAAAGGAGGAACGGGATGTCGGATTTTTATCAGA